>JBGPKL010000003.1:0-153205 GCA_041485885.1 Sulfurifustaceae bacterium | reverse complement strand
GCGTGCATGCCGGGCCCGATCCGCACGCCCATTCCTCGCACCCGCTTGTCGTTGCAGTTCCGTGTGCTCGCTCTTGGTCAGTGTCATCACGCCCTCCACGGGTATAATGATACTATCTATTTAAACGTTACAGTCCACTAGCCCGTCCCTTTCTTCACTTTCAACCGTATCGGTTTCAGCCCGAGCTTCGCGAGTTGCTGACTAACGGCGTCGAGTTCGTCTAGCCTGTCGTAGGGTCCAAGCCGAACACGGTGGTATTCGCCTTTGCCCTCGATCGTGATTTTTTGTATTTGCGACGGTAAACCCTGCAACGCAAGCTTCGCCTTGAGCTGATCCGCATCGTCGAAATTTGCGAACGAGCCGGCTTGCAAGACGTATCGCTCGCCCTCCTCGGTACGTTCGAGCTTGGTTGATTTCGTGCGCGCGCCGCGGTCCGGGAGAACCGTCTCGACCTCGGGCAACACGGTGTAAAAGTCGAGCTTTGGTTTCGCGACTATCGGCTCGGGCCGCTTTGGCGCGGGCGGCTCGACGTGTTTCGTTTTCGCGAGTAGGCCGGCGAGGCCGTCGCTGGAGCCGGCGCGGTTGATAACGAGCTGCGTGAGCAGAACCGAGGCGACGCCGAGCGCCAGCCCGAGCAGCAGGACCGCCCAACGGGGCAGCCCTTTTCTTATCCCGCGTCGGTTCCCGCGCGCGCGCGGCATGGGCTACATACTCTCCGGCGCGGAAACGCCCAGCAGCTTCAGCCCACTCGCGATGACGAGTCGCGTGGCTTCGATCAAGTTGAGTCGCGCGTCGCGCAAGTCTGGGTCGTCGATCAAGAATTTGTGCGAGTTGTAGTAGATGTGAAAATCGTAAGCTAACTCACGCAAGTAAGTCGCAAGCTGCTGCGGTTCTGCGTCGGCCGCGGCGTTCTGCAGCAGTTCGGGATAGCGTCCCAGTTGGTTCATCAGAGCGCGCTCGTGTTCCTCGGTCAGTCGCTGTAGTTGGCGGTTGCCGTTGTCGCGATTGTGCGTCAGCCCTTTCTCCTTGAGCTGTTTGAAGACACTGCAAACACGCGCGTGCGCATACTGAACGTAGTACACCGGGTTCTCTTCGTTCTGCGCCAGCGCGATGTCTATATCGAAAACGAATTGCGAATCGGCGCGGCGCGAAACGAGGAAGAAGCGAACCGCGTCGCGCCCGACCCATTCGATCAGATCGCGCACGGTTACGTACGAGCCGGCGCGCTTGGAGATTTTTACTTCCTCGCCGGCGCGCACGACGCGTACCAGGCTGTGCAGCACATAGTCTGGGTAGCCCTGCGGGATGCCTAGGCCGAGCGCTTGCAGCGCCGCGCGCACGCGCGTGATCGTGCTGTGGTGGTCGCTGCCCTGTACGTTGATCGCTTTGTGATAGCCGCGTTGCCACTTGGTCACGTGGTAGGCGACGTCGGGAACGAAGTAGGTGTAACTGCCGTCGGACTTGCGCATGACGCGGTCCTTGTCGTCACCGTACTCGGTCGTGCGCAGCCACAGCGCACCCTCTTTCTCGTAAGTCTTGCCGCTCGCGATCAGCGCCTGCACTGTCGCCTCGACCTTGCCTTCGGTATACAAGCTCGACTCGAGATAATAGTTGTCGAACTTCACCCCGAACTTCTGTAAGTCGATATCCTGCTCGTTGCGCAAGTACGTGACGGCGAACTTGCGGATCGCGTCGAGATCGTTGACGTCGCCGCTGGCCGTTATTGGCGCGCTGTCCGCAGCGCGCACGGTTTTCTTCGCGAGAAAATCGTTCGCGATGTCTTGGATGTATTCGCCGTTGTAGCCCGCTTCGGGCCAGCCGCTGTCGCCCGGCTTAATCCCGCGCGCCCGCGCTTGAACCGATAGCGCCAGATTTTGGATCTGTGCGCCGGCGTCGTTGTAATAAAACTCGCGGGTGACGGCGTAGCCCTGGGTCTCGAGCAGCGCCGACAGGGCGTCGCCCAGCGCCGCCTGGCGCCCATGACCGACGTGCAGCGGGCCGGTCGGATTAGCCGAGACGAACTCGACCATGACCTTGCGCCCCTGTGCGGTGCTGCTATGCCCGTAAACGTTCCCAAGAGCCAGGACAGTGGGAACGACTTGCGTGAGCGCGTCCGCTCGCAAATAAAAATTGATGAAACCGGGGCCAGCGACTTCGACGCGCGCCACGTGCGGGGAGGGTGGCAGGGCGGCAACGATGCGCTCCGCCAGCTCGCGCGGCTTGACGCGCGCCGCTTTGGCCAGGGCGAGCGCGATGTTGCAGGCGAAGTCGCCATGTTCTTTGCTGCGGGCGCGATCGATTTCAACGGCGGGTAATGGGTCGGGAAGCGGCGTTCCCCCCCCGCGTAGTCGCTGCAGCGCTTGGACGATCAAACTCTCAAGGTGATGTTTCAAGTTGCTTTTCGGCGAGGTGGACCGGGGATTTTACCGGCCCGCCGCAGCGCGGAGAAGGGAAAGTATGGCAGCAACGTGACGAATTTACGGCGCGGCGCGGGGCCGTGTGCGGATGGCTGGCATCAAGCTTGCTTCAAGTAACGGCAGGCCGGGACGAGAAACACCTATGGATCAACCCAACAGAACGTTTGCGAATATGCGCCGTGAGGCCCGGGCATCGGCCACGACTCGCTTTTCGCGCAAGGAGCTTGCTGAGCTCACATTACTTAAGGACGCGCATCAAGAAACAATCGTGCCGATTTTGCAGGACTGCGCGGTACGCCTGTTGGCGAACGGCGAAATGCTGCTACGCGCCGGCGATTCTTGCCAGGCGCTCTATTTGATACTGAGCGGCCGCCTGCGGGTGCAGGATCCGTCCTCAACGGTTCCCGATGGCATGATCAAGGCCGGCGACAGCGTCGGCGAGATGTTTCTGATGCAGGACGCGACCGTCGCCCGGACGATCTCCGCGGTGGAGCCCACCCGTTTGTTGGTCGTCGACCAAAAGGTGGCGTGGGAACTGATTCGCGCGTCGCACGAAACCGCACGCAACTGGCTCGCGCTCCTGGCGGAACGTTCCCGCGTCGGCGGCATCATCCGGGGTAGCGAAGAGCTGAAGACGTCTTATAAGCGCCATGCCACGCTGGACGAATGCACCGGTTTGCATAACCGCTTGTGGCTTGACTCGATTATGCCTCGTCAAATCACGCGCAGCTCGAAGAACAACTCGCCCCTGGCATTGCTACTCGTCGAGATCGACGACTTCGCCGAGTACAGCGCGCAGTTCGGCCATGCGGCGGGAGATCACGCTCGCTACGCCGTCGCGCAGACCTTGATGAACAGCGTCAGGCCCACCGACCTCATCGCCTGTCACGGTCCCGCGTCGTTCGCGATTATTCTGCCCGAGTCCGACGTCACCGGTGCGGTTGTCGTCGGTGAGCGCGCGCGGCACGCGGTGAGTGAAGCCGTAGTAATGATGTCGGATGAAAGTATTCTCCCGTCGCTCACCGTGTCGGTCGGGGCGGCCCAGTGCGAAGCCGGCACCGACGCTGCCGCATTTCTCGCAGCGGCCGAGACGGCATTGCGTTCGGCGAAGACCATCGGCGGCAATCGGGTCGGAATGCAGCTCCTTGCCGGCTAGCTCTGCTTCAGCAGTTCTTCCACCTCTTTCAAGTTAGCGCGGCGCATGGGTCTCCCGTCCACGGGACTGAGCGGCGTTTCGCGCGCGGCGCGCGGATCGAACACGCACAGTTCGATCACGATACCATCCGCGGTGAAGTGATATACCGAAACATTCTTGTAGCGTTCCCCGCCGAAACGCAGGCGCCGTTCGCCGAACCGGAAGGGAATGTGACGTTCCTGCAAGAATAGGCCGATCTGTTCCGGCGCGTCGGCGCTTACGTGCAGTTGGATCTCGGAAGTCGGTGTGACGGTCCCGCTCAACACTGCTCCTACCAGTCTCGGCTCGAACGCGGCGAGGAATCGCATGGCGTCCAACGCGACTTGCCGCCGGCGCCGCGTATCGCGCGCAAGTTCGGTTTGGTGGAAAAGCTGCAAATGCTCGGAAAGGGCCGCTTGTACCTCGTCGTTACCGGGCAAATTCTTTACTTCGGAGAGGTTGAGCCGTGCGGCAGCCTTGCGCTTGGCCATCTGAAAATCCGCTACGCCCTCCTCCGCCATGATTCGGGCGGCCTCCGTCGCGATTCGCAATCGCATCTGTTCCTCCGCGCGCGCGCCGGACTTGCCATGACGCGAGTTCGTTCGCGGTGCCATTTAGAAAAGTTTTTCGCGTATTTTGTCGGCGTCAGTCGAAGCAGAGGGAATTGGCACCGTCGCCGTGGTCGCTGCTGCCCCGCCACTCGCCGGCGCGCTTGGACCGGTTTCCGCGCCGCCCGGTGCGGTGCCGCCCTCGGTTCCTTGAATAAAATATTCCTCCATCGCATTCGGACCGAGGTTCGCGACACGCGCGCCGGTTTCCGTGTCGATATACGCCTTGATGATGCCTTCGGGTGGCACTACCCGCCGTTCCGGGATGCCGTCAAGCGCGACGCGCGCGTACTCCATCCACATCGGGAGCGCCGCCCGCGCCCCGGCTTCGCCGCGACCGAGCGGTGCCGCCTGATCGAAGCCGAGCCAAGCGGTCGCAACGATATCGCTGTTGAAGCCGGTGAACCAAGCATCGCGATAGTCGTCGGTCGTTCCGGTCTTACCGGCGAGATCCTTGCGTCCCAGCGCTTTCGCGCCGGTGGCGGTACCCTCGCGGATGACGTCCTGCATCATGCTGGTCATGAGGAAACTGATTTGCGGGCTCAATACGCGGGGAGCGATGCGCGGCTGCGATTTCTCATCGGGCGTCGAACCGGGAGTGCTTATCGACATGGCACGCGTCACCTCCGCCGCAATGTCGGTTTCGCATTCCAGACACGCGATCAGCGGATCTGCTTGTTCCAGCAACGTGTGGCGGCCGTCTTCGACTCGGCTGATGAAGTAAGGCTGAATGCGCGAACCGCCGTTGGCGAAAATCGCAAAGGCCGACACCATTTGTAGCGGCGTCGCGGACGCGTTGCCGAGCGCGAGCGAGAGATTCTTCGGCAGCTTCTCGCTGTCGAACCCGAAGCGCGTGAGATATTGCGCCGTGTAGGTTGGTCCGATCGCGCGTACTAGACGTATCGAAACGAGATTCAGCGACAGCGCCAGCGCCTTGCGCAACCGCGTCGGACCGAAAAATTGTCGAGTGTAGTTCTCGGGGCGCCATTCCTCTTCCAGGTTCACGTCCTCGATCACAATCGGCGCGCCGCTGACGGTCGTTGCCGGAGTGAAACCTTTTTCCAGAGCGGCGGCATAAATGAAAGGTTTGAGCCCGGACCCGGGCTGGCGCTCGGCCTGGGTCGCACGATTGAAACTCGCGTGATAGAAGTCAAATCCTCCCGTCAGCGCGAGTATCGCGCCGTCGCGCGGGCGCAGCGAGACGAGCGCGCCGGCGACTTGTGGAATCTGCGCCAATCGCCAGCGCGATTCCGGTCCGGCCGGATTGGTCGTCGGCTGTTCCGTCGGCTCAAGGTAAATTACGTCGCCACGCTGCACGATGTCGCCGGCATTCGTCGGCGCCGATCCGACGGCATTTTCGTTGATATACCGCCGCGCCCATGAAAGGCCAGCCCAGTCGAGCTCGATGACGGTTCCGTCCTGGGTATAAACCGAGGCGGATCGCTCAGCGACCTCGGTCACAACACCGGGCAGCAAGTCGCCGACGATACGGTAGTCTTTGAGCGCGTCATCTAGCCGGCCCATGTCGAGCGGCTCGTTCAGCGAAACATGCGCCGCCGGCCCGCGATAACCATGGCGCCGGTCATAATCAAGCAGCCCCCGACGCAGCGCCTGGTTTGCCGCGCGCTGGTGCTTGCTGAGAATCGTCGTGTAAACGTGAAACCCGCCCGCGTAGGCCCTTTCGTCGTACGTTTGGAACATGTATTGGCGCACCATCTCCGCGACGTAAGGCGCGTCGAGTGCGTAGCGTACGACATGCTTGCTTGCGGTAAGAGGCGTGTTGAGCGCTTGTTCGAGAGTGGCCTGATCGATGTAGCCGAGATTTTGCATGTGACGCAGAACGTAGTTGCGTCGCTCCATCGCACTTCGCGGATTGCTCAACGGGTTGTCTCTCGATGGTGCCTTGGGAAGCCCCGCCAGCATCGCGATCTCCGGCAGCGTCAGTTTTTCGAGCGTGGTTCCGTAGTAGACCTGCGACGCGGCGGCGAAACCGTACGCGCGGTGCCCCAGAAAGATCTTATTTATGTAGAGCTCGAGGATTTGCTCCTTCGATAACTCTTGTTCGATCTTGAAGGCGAGCAACAGCTCCTTCAGCTTTCGGGTGTAGGTCTTCTCCGGGCTCAGGAAAAAATTGCGCGCGATCTGCATCGTGATCGTGCTTCCGCCCTGTGCCGAGCTCTTGGTTCGGAAGTTGTACCAGCTCGCGCGCAACAGGCCGAGCACGTCAACGCCGTGATGTTGATAGAAGCTGTGGTCCTCGGCGGCGAGGATGGCCTGAACCAATTGCGGGGGTACGGTGTCGAGCTTAACGGGTATGCGCTTCTCTTCACCGAACTCGGCGATGAGCTCTCCATCGGCGGTGTACACCCGCAACGGGACCTTGAGCTCGGCGTCCGCTAGCTGGTCTATCTGGGGGAGCGTCGGGAACAGCGCGAGAGCGATAATGGCGATGATGACGACGACCGCGGCGACCGCTCCGAGCAGTCCTGCCAGGACAAGCTGCCACGGCTTGCGCGGCAGATGCACCGCCAGTCGGTCAAATAGGCCGGTGGGACGATCCATGAGGCGCAGCGGCTATGCGATTTCGGGGGAAAACGCGCGTTTCGGGCAGTATATACGAAAGGTCGTAGCCTCTAGAGTTCATTTGTCATTTTGAAATTCTATGATCTATAGTTCGTATAGTTATTCACCCACATTGTCTATATCCATTCTAGCCGTCTGAATTAAAGGGGAAAGTAGTGCGAGGACTCGGCGATTTACTTTTCGCGAGAAAACAGCCGCCATTGGTGGGAATCGACATCAGCTCATCGGCCGTAAAGGTTCTCGAGCTCAGCAGGGACGGCGAGCAGTATCGCGTAGAGCGCTACGCCGTTGAGCCGCTTCCGCAGAACGCCGTCGTCGAGCACGCGATCACCGAAGTCGAGCAAGTCGCGGAAGCGGTCGAACGCGCGGTCAAACGCTCGGGCACGCGGCTGAAGCACGCGGCGGTGGCGGTGCCGGCGGCGAACGTGATCACCAAGGTGATCAAAATGCCCGCCAACTTGACCGATCAAGAACGGCAGATGCAGATCGAGATGGAAGCGGATCATTACATTCCCTACCCGCTCGATGAAGTGAACCTCGATTATCAAGTCCTCGACTCCGCCGAGGCGAACGCCACCGAGGTGGATGTGATCATGGCGGCGTGCCGCAAAGAGGTGGTGGACGATTATCTCGCCGTGATTCAGGGACGCGGGCTGATACCGAGCATTGTGGATATAGAAACTTATGCCATGGAGCATTCGTATTCACTGATCTCTAATCACATGCCCGGTGGGGGTATGGAGAAGACGGTCGCGATCGTCGATGTCGGTGCGATGACGACTACGATCAACGTAATGCACAACAATCGTTCCGTGTACACCCGTCATCATACGTTCGGCGGGCGGCAACTAACCGAGGAAATTCAGCGCCGCTACGGTTTGTCGTATGAAGAAGCGGGCCTCGCCAAGAAACAAGGCGGCTTACCGGACAATTATCAAACCGATGTACTGCGCCCGTTCATGGAAGCGATGTGCCAGGAAATCATGCGGGCGTTGCAGTTCTTTTATTCGTCGAGCCCGTTCAACAGCGTGGATCAGCTTTTGTTGGCCGGCGGCTGCGCGCAGATTCCCGGTATCGACGAGCTCGTTGCGGCGCGCATCGGCGTTCCGGCCATGGTCGCGAATCCGTTCGCGAACATGTCGATTTCCTCGCGCATCAAACCGCAGCTGCTGAGTAACGATGCACCCTCCCTAATGATCTCCTGCGGTCTTGCGCTGCGGAGCTTCGACGCGTGAGCACACGTCTTAATCTTCTCCCTTGGCGCGAAATGCGCCGACGCGAGCAGGATAGGCAACTGCTCACGATCGCCATCGGTGCTTGGGTGTTGATGATCGTCATTGTCTTTTATGGCCACATTCATGTCAGCACGTTGGTCGAGACTCAAAACAAGCGCAACGAGTTTCTCAAACAGGAGATCGTGAAAGTCGAGCAGCAGATCAAGGAAGTCGCCGAGCTCAAGAAGCGTCGGCAAGACCTGATCGCCCGGATGAACGTGATCCAGCAACTGCAGGCGGACCGCACACGCATCGTTCGAGTGTTCGATGAGCTGGTACGCCGCGTACCGGACGGCGTTCAGCTGACGGGTCTCAAGCAAACGAGTGGTACGAGCATGGCCCTAACCGGCGTGGCGCAGTCTAACGCGCGCGTCTCCGCGCTCATGCGGAACTTCGCGGCATCGGAATGGTTCGCCGACCCCGAGCTCGAAGTCATCAATGTTCGACAACGAGGCGGCGATCGCATCAGTGAGTTTTCACTGAGAGTCAAGAATGTAGCGAAGAAGGAGGCGGCGAACGCGCCGGCCCCGGGCACATGACGCTCGACGAGCTTAGAAATATCGACATCAAGAATCTTGCGTCGCTGCCGCTGCCGATCAAGATCGCAGGCATTGCGGTGATGTGTGCTTTGATTCTCGGCGCTGGGTACTATTTCGTGATTGCGGATGAGTTGGATCAGCGCGCCCAGGCTCAGCAAGAGGAAGAGAATCTAAAGAAGACGTATTCGGATAAGAAGCTGTTGGCGCTGAACATCGACGTGTACCGCAAACAAATGGAAGAAATGCAGCAGACGTTCGGCAGCCTGCTCCGCCAGCTCCCCAACACTACCGAGGTACCAGATCTGCTCGTGGACATTACCCAGGCGGGACTCGGGCGCGGGCTGGAATTCTCTTTGTTTCGACCCGAGAAGGAGCAGCCGCGCGACTTTTACGCCGAGCTGCCGATCAGCCTGCAGGTAACCGGTACTTACCATGAGCTTGGGCAATTCATCAGTGACGTGGCGGCGTTGCCGCGCATCGTTACCTTTGGCGACATCACCATTGGCGGTGAAAAGGCGGGCCGACTCTCCATGCAAGCAACAGCCCGCACGTACCGGTATCTCGATACAGGTTCCGCGCAGCCGCAGGCTAGCCCGCCGCGCCGCGGTGGTCGATAACGGGAGGCGGTAGTGGCGCGCATACCATCGATGCGTTTCATCGTTACCCTACTTCTGACCGCGGCGCTGGCGGGTTGCGGAGACGATGGCATGGACGATCTGCGGCAGTTCGTTGCGACCGCTCACGCGGGCAAGACGCCCAAAGTGGAGCCGCTGCCCGAGATCAAGACGCAAGAGCCGTTTGCTTACGCGGCGGCGAAGCTCGTCGATCCATTTGCCGCCTTCAATCTGAAATCTCAAGCGGCCAAGGCGAGCGGAACCGGGCCGCGACCCGATATGAATCGTCGCAAGGAGCCGCTCGAGGACTATCCGTTGGACGCGTTACGGATGGTGGGAACGCTCGCCCGGGGCAAACAAGCGTGGGCGGTGATCCAGGCCCCGGACGGTACCGTGCATCGCGCCGGCGTGGGCGGTCATATGGGTCAGAACTTCGGAACCATTACGCGTGTCACTGACGACAAAATTAGCTTGATCGAGCTGATACAGGGCACGCTTGGAGACTGGGTAGAGCGCGAGGCCAGTATGATGCTTGCCGAACAATGAGATCGCGACAGGTAGAACTCAAATGAATAGATCAATCATGATCCGAAATCACGACCGCTGGTACATGGGGCTCCTTTGCTTGGCGTTCGTGCTCGTGGCAAGAGTTGCCGGTGCAGCGGAAATCGAATCGCTGTCGTGGTCGGTGGGCACTCCGACACCGGCCCTTGAAATTCTTATGGATGGCGAGGCGACGTATACGGTTGAACCGCGCGAAAACGGCCAGTGGTTGCGGTTAAGCTTTCCCGCGACGAAGTTAGGGGCGCACGCATCCGACTTAGATGGACTCCAGTACGTGAAAGGTGTCTATCCATCCGTGGGTCCGGACGGTACTACCGTCTTGGTGGACGTAGTGCTGGAGCAGCCGGGACAATTGCGCCTCGAGAAGACGCAGTTTGGATATACCGCGTTCGTTGAAACGACCAAAGTCGCGCAAGCGCCATCAAAACCCGTCGAACCGGCTAAAGTCGCGCAGGCCCCGCCGAAGCCGGCTCCTGCCCCAGTGACCGCCCCAGCTCCCGCGGCCGTCCCTGCTCCTACACCGGAGCCAGCCGCCGCGTCGCAAGTGCTGAACGAAATTACCGACATTGTTTACGCCAAGCTGCCGGGTGGCCGTATACAGATCGTCGTCCGTATGAACGGCCGGCCGAGCGAGCCGAGCACTTTTTCCATCACTAATCCCGCACGAGTCGCGCTCGATTTTCCGGCGACACGTGTGACCATGGCCAATAAAAGCGTCGCGGTGCGCGAGGGAGCGGTATCGAGCGTTGCGGCGATCGAGTCGGAAGGCCGCACGCGCGTCGTACTAAGCTTGGTAAAGCCCGTGGGTTATACCGCCGCTGTTGATGGCAACAACTATGTGATTACGGTCAACGCGCCGGGTGGTGCGATTGCAGGTACCGAACAGCCGAAGACCACGCATTTCGCGAGCAGTCGGCAGAGCGGCAAGTACAGCTTGAAGGGAATCGATTTCCGACGCGGGCCACAGGCGGACGGCAAGATCGTGATCAAGTTATCCGATCCTGCGGTTGGCGTTGATATTCGCGAGCAGACGGGCGAGATCGTCGTTGATTTTCTAAATACCTCCTTACCCCTCGAGCTGCAACGTCGCCTCGACGTCGTCGACTTTGCCACGCCGGTCCAAACCATCGATACGTTCGCACAGGGTCGCAATGCGCGCATGGTCATTTCTCCCAAAGGTCGCTACGAGCACGTCGCCTATCAGACGGGAGATGTTTTCACCATCAGCGTCAAGCCGATCATCGAGAAGCCTGACGAGAAGAAGGTCGATGAGTTCGGTTACTCCGGCGAGAAATTATCGCTCAATTTTCAGAACATTGACGTGCGGGCGGCGTTGCAAGTGCTCGCCGATTTCACCGGCCTCAATTTCGTCATGAGCGACTCGGTGAAGGGCAATTTAACGTTGCGCTTGAAAGACGTGCCGTGGGATCAAGCGCTCGATCTCATCGTCGACGCGAAGAACCTCGCCGTGCGCCGCAAAGGAAACGTGGTCACGGTCGCGCCGGCGCCCGAGGTGGCGGCCAAGGAGAAGGCGGCGCTCGAGTCCGCGAAGTCGTTCATCGAGCTCGAGCCGCTC
This sequence comes from Sulfurifustaceae bacterium, assembly GCA_041485885.1. Classification (GTDB taxonomy): domain Bacteria; phylum Pseudomonadota; class Gammaproteobacteria; order Acidiferrobacterales; family Sulfurifustaceae; genus JACQFZ01. Next base: position 141,856 of record JBGPKL010000003.1, on the reverse strand, counting down.
GTGTCGGAGCTCATTCAAATCAACTACGCCAAGGCGGATGAAATCGCGGCATTGCTCAAATCCATCAAGGCCGTTACCGCCGGCGCGGATCAACACCCCGTCTTCGGTTATACCGGTAGCGGCGGCGCCGCCCAGGCCGCGACCGAGTCGAATTCGCTGCTGTCTCCGCGGGGTCAGGTTACGGTCGACGCACGATCCAATTCTCTCCTTATTCAAGACACACCAGGTAAGATTCGAGAAATTCGCAAGCTAATCGCCAAGCTTGATCAACCGGTACGACAAGTACTGATCGAAGCTCGGCTCGTCGAGGCGACTGACAATTTCGCCCGCTCGCTTGGCGTCCGCTTCGGTGTGAAAACCGCGGTGAACAACGTCCCGCCGCGCGAAAGCAACCGCGCAATTTCGGGTACGATCGAGGATTCCTCTTCACTGATTCCTCTCGGGGTTGCCACCCCCAGTACTACGGGTCTTAACGTCAACCTGGCTTCGTCCGGTGTAGGTGGAAGGCAGGCCGCAGGCCTCGGTTTGACGCTTGCCAAGCTCGGTGCGAACGGCGATTTGTTGAATCTAGAACTCTCGGCGCTCGAGCAGGAGGGGAACGGTAAGGTCATATCCAGTCCTCGAGTGATCACCGCGAATCAAAAGAAAGCCAAGATCGAGCAGGGTCAGGAGCGCGTATTCACGACATCGGTGCTCGGCGTAGGCTCGGTCGTCACCAAGAAGGCGACCTTGAAGCTCGAAGTAACGCCACAAGTCACGCCGGATGACCGCATTAATTTGGACGTCAATGTCACCAAGGACAACTTCGCCGATTCGGTTCAAGGCCTGTTGAACGTTAAGGAAATACAAACCAGCGTCCTGCTCGATAATGGCGAGACAGTCGTCATCGGCGGTATTTACGAGCAAGACAAGAACGAAACCGTTACTAAGGTACCCCTGTTGGGCGATATCCCGTTGCTCGGTTGGCTCTTCAAAACGAAGGACGTGCGTGACAACAAAACCGAGCTCCTCATCTTCTTAACCCCGCGTATCGTTTCCGAGAACCTTACGCTGCGCTAAAAGTAGCGGTGCGGGTGCCGCCATCTTGATTTCCGGCCGGCTTGCTGGCATACCGCTCGCATGAACGCGACCGGCCGGATCTTCCTGATCGGCCCAATGGGAGCAGGTAAGTCGACCATTGGGCGGCATCTGGCTGAGCTTCTGCAGAAGCACTTCCTCGATTCCGACCACGAAATCGAACGCCGCACCGGTGCGAGCGTCTCGCTCATTTTTGAGATCGAGGGCGAGGAAGGTTTTCGCCGCCGCGAGGCCGCCGTAATCGAGGATCTCACGAATCGCGATGACGTGGTGCTGGCAACCGGCGGCGGTGCGGTATTGGCGGAGTCCAACCGCCAAGCGCTGAAGAATCGGGGCGTCGTCGTCTATCTGCAGGCGCCGATCGATACGCTGCTGTCGCGCACCCATCGCGATCGCAATCGTCCTTTGCTGCAAGACGGCGAGCGCCGGTCGAAGTTCGAGGAGATTATGCGCGTCCGCGAGCCGCTATATATATCGACGGCGCACATCGTCGCTGCGACCGATCACCGCGCTCCTCCGATCGTCGCTCAAGAGATAGCGAGTAAGATTCGCTCGTGGCAACGCAATGCGAACCTTGCGGGTTGAACTGGGCGAACGCAGCTATCCGGTCCATATCGGATCCGGCCTGCTCGCACGCGCGGATCTTTTGGCACCGCATCTCGAGGACAGGCGAGTCGCCATCGTCACCAATGAAACGGTGGCGCCGTTATACCTCGCTCGGGTTCGAAAATTACTCGCGGCGCACCAACCGATCGAGATCATTCTTCCGGACGGCGAACAACATAAGACGTTGGCGGTGCTCGTTCGCATATTCGATTCGCTGCTTGAGGCGCACTGCGATCGACGCACTGTGCTTATCGCGCTCGGCGGCGGAGTGGTCGGCGACATGACCGGGTTCGCCGCCTCCTGCTATCAACGTGGGGTACCGTTCGTTCAGATGCCAACGACGTTGTTGGCGCAAGTCGACTCCTCCGTCGGTGGCAAGACGGCCGTCAACCATCCACTGGGCAAAAACATGATCGGCGCGTTTTACCAACCACGCGCCGTTGTCATCGACACCGAGACGTTGAGCACACTGCCCATGCGTGAGCTGCGCGCGGGAGCCGCCGAGGTCATCAAGTACGGAATAATTCGAGATCGAGAATTCTTCGCATGGCTCGAGTCTAATTTGTCGCGGCTGCTCGAGCGCGACAACGAGGCGCTGACCTACGCCATCGAGCGCTCATGTCATATCAAAGCTGACGTAGTGGCGCGCGATGAACGAGAGAATGACCTGCGCGCGATTCTCAATTTCGGCCACACGTTCGGCCACGCGATCGAGACGGCTGTGGCGTATAGCGGCTGGTTGCACGGCGAAGCGGTTGCGACCGGCATGGCGATGGCGACCGATCTATCGCGGCGCCTCGGCTGGCTAACCGAAGACGACGACCTTCGCGTGAAGACTCTTATTGAAGCGGCGGATCTTCCGACGCGTGTGCGTGACGTCGATCGAAAGCGTTTGCGCGAGCTGATGGCCGTCGACAAGAAATCGGAAAACGGTAAGCTGCGGCTGGTCCTTTTGAAGCGAATGGGCGAGGCGGTCGTTACGGGCGATTTTCCCGCGGCGCTGCTCGAGGAAACGCTCGCCGCCCACTGCGCGCCGCCATAGTCGCTCATGTCATCCACGCCATCTACACCACCGCCGACACCACGAACATTGGCTCGTTACGCGGCAATAGATAGCAACTCGCATGGTCGCGCTTACGCCGAGTCGCCGCCCCGGTACCGGACCGAGTACCAGCGCGATAGGGATCGTGTCATTCATTGCGCGGCGTTTCGCCGTCTCGAATACAAGACGCAAGTCTTCGTCAACCATGAAGGGGACTTGTTCCGCACCCGCCTAACGCACTCGATCGAGGTGGCGCAGATCGCGCGTTCGATCGCGCGCTCGCTCGGTCTCAATGAAGATCTGGTCGAGGCAATCGCGCTGGCACATGATCTTGGACACACTCCGTTCGGTCACACCGGACAGGATGCGCTTAATGAATGTATGCGCGAGCACGGCGGCTTCGAGCACAATCTGCAATCGCTGCGCGTGGTGGACCTGCTGGAGGAGCGCTACGCGGAGTTCAGCGGTCTGAATCTTACTTTCGAAACACGCGAGGGAATTCTAAAGCACTGTTCCATTCGCCACGCTCGTGAGTTGGGAGAGCTTGGCCGGCGCTTTCTCGAGCAGACGCAACCGAGCCTCGAAGCACAGGTGGCAAACCTTGCCGATGAAATCGCCTACAACAATCACGATGTGGATGACGGCTTACGCTCTCAGCTCTTGTCGATCGAGCAACTACAGGAAGTCACGTTATTCTGCGACCACTACGACGAGGTGGTGAGACGTTATCCGACACTCCCGATCCGCCGCCGTGTACACGAAACCGTGCGTCACATGATCGACGAAACCGTGACCGATATGATCGAAAATAGCCAAAAGCTGATCGCCGCGTCGGGCGTGGCCAGTATCGATGACGTGCGACACCAGTCGCGACCGTTGGTCGGTTATAGCGAGCGAATGGACGTGCTCACACTCGAGCTAAAGCGCTTCTTGCGGCTGGATCTCTACGCCCACCCGCGCGTAAAGGAAATGAGCGCTCGTGCCGCAAAAACGGTGCGCGAATTGTTTCAAACGTTCTCAGAAAGTCCCCGGCTGCTCCCGGCGGAGTACCAGGAACGCATGAGCCAGAGCGGGCATGCGGGTGACGCGCGGATTATCGCGGATTACGTCGCCGGAATGACGGATCGCTACGCCATCCGCGAGCATACGCGGCTGCTCAATGTGAAGGATTGGGATAGCGCGGGTCAGGCCTGATTTCGCTGCAACCCGGCGAGCGTGCGCCCAAACGTGCTTATCTTCGAGAGTTCTTCGGCTTGCATTGAACCCCCACAACCTGATCGGTATACTTTTTCCCCCCTTTGGCCGCTGCTTTTACGGGTTTTCCCCGGCGTGTGGATGGGGATGATCAGACTTTGGTGACCTAACTTGAACCGGCACGACGAGCAAACTTTGGGCGGGCTGTACGACCCGTCACGCGAACACGACGCCTGCGGTGTTGGGTTTGTGGTCGACATGAAAGGGCGTAGGTCGCACGCCATCGTGACGCAGGCGCTCACTATCTTGCGAAATCTCGAGCACCGCGGGGCGTGCGGCTGCGAGGAAAATACCGGCGATGGTGCCGGCATTTTGATCCAGGTCCCACACGCTTTTTTTGCCGCCGAATGCGGCAAGCTCGGTCTGCGGCTGCCTGGCGTGGGGCATTATGGCGCGGGTCTCGTGTTTCTGCCTCGCGATGTCCAGCAAGCGCGAGAATGCCAAGCGCTTTTCGAGCGGCTCGCGCGCGAGGAGGGCCAATCCGTGCTCGGTTGGCGCGACGTGCCGACCGACGACTCCGCGCTCGGTCCGAGCGCGCGCGCCGCCGAGCCGGCGTTCAAACAGGTTTTCGTTGCACGCGCCGCGCACCTGGCCGATGACGCGGCGTTCGAGCGCAAGCTCTATATCATCCGCAAACGCGTCGAGCACGCGATCGCGAAGTCGGATCTGAGCGAGAAGCGGTTCTTTTATATTCCGAGCTTGTCGGCGCGGACGCTCATCTATAAGGGCATGCTCACGCCGAGCCAGTTGCGGCCCATGTTCCCCGATCTGTCGGACCCGCGCGTGGAATCGGCCCTCGCGCTGGTGCACTCGCGCTTCTCAACGAACACGTTTCCGTCGTGGCCGCTCGCGCACCCGTACCGTTTCCTCGCGCACAACGGCGAGATCAACACGCTGCGCGGCAATATCAACTGGATGCGCGCACGAGAGGCGCTCTGCGAGTCGCCGCTTTTCGGTGATGACCTGAAGAAGATTTTCCCGATAGTCATCGAGGGCGGATCGGATTCGGCCGCGTTCGACAATGTGCTTGAATTCCTGCACATGGCAGGCCGGGAGCTCCCGCACGCAGTGTTGATGATGATTCCGGAAGCCTGGAGCGGTCACGAGACGATGGACGAGGAGCGCAAAGCCTTTTACGAATATCACGGTTGCATGATGGAACCGTGGGATGGCCCGGCATCGATCGCCTTTACCGACGGCACTGTCATCGGCGCCGTGCTCGATCGCAATGGTTTGCGTCCGTCGCGTTATTACGTGACGAAGGACGGCTTGGTGGTGATGGCGTCGGAAGTCGGCGTGCTCGACATTGCGCCCGAGAACGTGCTCATCAAGGAGCGGTTACATCCGGGGCGCATCTTCCTCGTCGACACGCGCGAAGGTCGGATCATCGACGACGCGGAGCTTAAGAAGCGTTACACCTCAGCGCAACCCTATAAAAAGTGGTTGGCCGACAACATCGTCCCGCTGGCGGATCTGCCCGCGCCGCCGCAAATACCGGAGCCCGATCACGCCACGGTGTACGCGCGACAACAGGCGTTCGGCTATACCCATGAAGACTTGCGCATCCTGCTCGTGCCCATGGCGCAAAACGGCGAGGAGCCGGTCGGATCGATGGGCAACGATGCCGCGCTTGCGGTGCTCTCCGAGCGGCCGCGATTGCTCTACGACTACTTCAAGCAACTGTTCGCGCAGGTAACGAACCCGCCGCTTGATGCGATCCGCGAGCAGCTCGTCACGCAGATCGAGACGGCGATCGGGCCGGAAAGCAATCTGTTACAGCCCGGCCCTGAAAGTTGCCGACTGCTGAAACTCAAGACGCCGATCTTGGGGGTGGAGGAATTGGAGAAAATCCGCCGCCTCGACCAGAACGGTTTTCGCAGCGTGACGCTGCCGATGCTGTTCCCCGCGGGTTCGGGAGGAGCGGGCCTGGCAAGAGCGCTCGAAGAACTGTGCCGCAAAGCGACGGACGCGATAGCGGACGGCGACACGTTCATCGTCCTTTCCGACCGTGGCGTCGACGCGCACCAAATGCCGATTCCGGCGCTACTCGCGACGGCCGCCGTGCACCATCACTTGGTGCGAGAAGGGTCGCGCGTGCGCGTGGGCCTCGTCGTGGAGTCTGGCGAGCCGCGCGAGGTGCATCACATGGCGTTGTTGCTCGGCTACGGAGCCGGCGCGGTTTGCCCGTATCTCGCCTTCGAAACGCTCGATGACATGCTCCGCCAGGAATTGCTGAAGGCAAACGCGAAGGAGAGGAAGCCGGGCGAGACGGACCAAGACGTGGCGGTGAGGTTGTACACCAAGGCGCTCAACAAAGGTGTCATCAAGGTGATCTCGAAGATGGGTATTTCCACCATCCAGTCCTACCGCGGCGCGCAAATCTTCGAAGCGATCGGCCTCGATCGCCAGTTTGTGAATGAATATTTCACCTGGACCGCATCGCGGGTCGGCGGTATCGGGATCGACGTCGTCGCGCGAGAAACATCGCTGCGGCACCACCATGCCTATCCGGATCGCCCGGCCGGCCGCCCCGACCTCGACTGGGGCGGACAGTATCAGTGGCGCCGCGACGGCGAGAAGCACATGCTCAACCCCGACACGGTGGCGAAGTTGCAGCATGCGGCGCGAGCGAACTCCTATCCGCTCTTCAAGGAATTTTCGAAGGCATGTGACGACGATAATCACCAGCTTGCGACGTTGCGTGGGCTGATGGATTTCAAGCTCGCGGCCGAGCCGATTCCGCTCGAGCAAGTCGAGTCGGTCGAATCCATCATGAAGCGGTTCGCGACGGGCGGGATGTCGTACGGCTCGATCAGCATAGAGGCGCACGAAGCGTTGGCGATAGCGATGAACACGATCGGCGCGCGCTCGAACTGCGGCGAAGGCGGCGAAGACCCGAACCGCTACGGCACGATTCGCAATTCGCGCATCAAGCAAGTGGCGTCCGGGCGCTTCGGCGTGACCAGCCATTATCTGGTCAGCTCGACCGATCTACAGATCAAGATGGCGCAGGGCGCGAAGCCCGGCGAGGGCGGCCAGTTGCCGGGCCACAAAGTGTATCCCCCGATTGCGAAAGTCCGCTATTCAACCCCCGGCGTCGGTTTGATCTCGCCGCCGCCACACCACGACATTTATTCCATCGAGGATTTGGCGCAGCTGATTCACGACCTGAAGAATTCGAACCCCGAGGCGCGTATTCATGTGAAGCTCGTCTCCGAGGTCGGCGTCGGCACCGTCGCCGCCGGAGTTGCCAAGGCGCATGCCGACGTCGTGCTCATTTCGGGTCACGACGGCGGCACCGGCGCGAGCCCGTTGTCGTCGATCAAGCACGCGGGACTGCCGTGGGAGCTGGGTGTCGCGGAGACGCAGCAGGTGCTCGTCATGAATAAGCTGCGCGATCGCATCGTCGTGCAGACGGACGGCCAGATGAAGACGGGACGCGACGTCGTGATCGCGGCGCTGCTCGGTGCCGAGGAGTACGGCTTCTCGACCGCGCCGCTCACGGTGCTCGGCTGCATCATGATGCGCGTGTGCCATCTCAATACCTGCCCCGTCGGTATCGCGACGCAGGATCCGGAGCTGCGGAAGAAGTTCGCCGGCGACCCAGACCATGTCATCAACTTCTTCCGCTTCGTGGCGCAAGAGGTGCGCGAACACATGGCTCAACTCGGTTTCCGCGCGATGGAAGAGATGATCGGGCGCGTGGACCGGCTCAACGTCAAGCAAGCGATCGATCACTGGAAAGCGCGCGGGCTCGACTTCTCGAACATTCTCTATCAACCGAAGGTCGGGCCCGAAGTCGCGATTCGTTGCGTGCGCGCGCAGGACCACGCGCTTGAGCGCTCGCTTGACCGCACGACGATCCTGCCGCTCTGTCGTGACGCGCTGGAAAAGAAGAAACCGGTGGACATCATTCTGCCGATCCGCAACGTGAACCGCACGGTCGGGACCCTCCTCGGGTATGAAGTCACTAAGCGTTACGGCGCTGAGGGTCTGCCGGAAGACACCGTTCGCATCCACTTCAACGGTTCCGCGGGCCAAAGCTTCGGCGCGTTCCTGCCGAAGGGCATTACCTTTACGGTCGAGGGCGACGCCAACGACTATGTCGGCAAAGGCCTCTCCGGCGGAAAGATCGCGATTTACCCGCCGCGCCAGGCGACGTTTGTGCCCGAGGAAAACATTCTCATCGGCAACGTTGCGCTCTATGGCGCGACCAGCGGCGAGGCCTACTTTCGCGGCGTCGCCGGCGAGCGCTTCTGCGTGCGCAATTCCGGAGCGTTTGCCGTCGTGGAAGGCGTCGGCGATCACGGCTGCGAGTACATGACCGGCGGCCGCGTGGTCGTTATCGGCAAAACCGGCCGCAACTTCGCCGCCGGCATGTCAGGCGGGATTGCCTTTGTGCTCGACGCCAGCGGCGATTTTAAGCGCCGTTGCAACCTGGAGATGATCGAGCTCGAATCGCTCACGAGCGACGATGCCGGCGAAGTGAAAGAAATGCTGAAGCGTCATGTGCGCTACACAAGCTCCGTGGTCGCGCAGACGCTGCTCGACCGCTGGAAGGCGTCCCAATCGAAGTTCATCAAGGTCATCCCCAAGGATTACAAACGTGTGCTCGCCGCCATCACCAAGGCACGACAAGCCGGCATTCCGGAAGACAAAGCGGTGATGGAAGCGGCGCATGGGTAAGATCACCGGCTTTATCGAGTTCAAGCGCGCGAAGCAGCCCTACCGTCCGGTCGCCGAGCGTCTGCGGGACTGGAACCAACTCATGCGCCCGTACCCGGAAGACGACCTCAAGAAACAGGGTGCGCGCTGCATGGATTGCGGCATACCGTTCTGCCACCAGGGGTGCCCTCTCGGCAACGTCATTCCCGACTGGAACGACCTAGTTTTCCGCGGTCGCTGGGAGGAGGCGATCGAGCGTCTGCACGAAACGAACAACTTCCCCGAGTTCACCGGCACGCTCTGCCCGGCGCCGTGCGAAGGCTCTTGCGTGCTCGGCATCAACGACGATCCGGTGACTATCCGCGCGATCGAGCTTGCCATCGCCGAGCGCGCGTGGCAGGACGGTAAAGCGAAGCCGTTACCGCCCAAGGTGGAAACCGGAAAAAAAGTCGCGGTCGTCGGATCCGGACCGGCCGGCCTGGCGGCTGCGCAACAGCTGCGTCGCGCTGGACATAAGGTGACTGTGTTCGAGCGCGATGATCGCATCGGGGGGTTGCTGCGTTACGGCATCCCGGAATTCAAGATGGAGAAGAAGGTTCTCGATCAACGGCTCGGCCAGATGCAAGCAGAAGGCGTCGAATTTCGCGTCAACGTACACGTCGGCGTGAACGCGCCCGCCGAAAAATTGCGCCATGAATTCGACGCAACCGTGCTCACCGGGGGTGCGTGCGAAGCGCGCGACCTAAAGATTCCGGGGCGAGAGCTCAAGGGCGTACATTTCGCCATGGAGTTTCTGCCCCAGCAGAATCGGATCTGCGAAGGGGATCAAGTTCCCGCCGACAAGCGAATCGACGCGAAGGGAAGGCACGTAGTTATTCTCGGCGGCGGAGACACCGGCGCCGATTGCCTCGGTACCGTCAATCGCCAAGGTGCCGCGAGCGTGCATCAACTGGAGATCCTGCCGCGGCCTCCCGAGACGCGCGCTTCCAACAATCCGTGGCCGCAATGGCCCGTTATCTATCGCGTCTCTGCGGCACACGAAGAGGGCGTGGAGCGCGTATATTCGGCTTCCACCAAGCGATTTATCGGAGAGAACGGACGCGTTTCTGCCCTCGAGTTGGTGAAAGTCGAGATGACGCTGGAAAACGGTCGCTCGATGATCAAGGAGATTCCCGGCAGCGAGTTCGTGCTGAAGACGGATTTGGCGCTGCTCGCGATGGGTTTTATCGGACCGGAGACACCCGGCATGTTGACGCAGCTGGGCGTCAAGCTAAGCGAGCGCGGCAATGTCTGGCGTGACCGAAATTGGATGACGAGCGTCCCCGGCGTATTCACCGCCGGCGACATGCAGCGCGGTCAATCGCTCATTGTCTGGGCCATTGCCGAGGGGCGTTCGGCGGCGCGCGGCGTGGATCAGTACTTGATGGGCGCCTCCGATCTACCAGCGCCGTTGCCCTAGTCGGTACTCGATCATCCGAGCGCGCAACGAAACGATGCGTTTTTGCCGACCGCTGATGACTGAAGTCCGACGGCGATGACCTCACTCAAGAACGATCGTTTGTTGCGAGCGCTCGCGCGCGAGCCCGTCGACGTGACACCCATTTGGATCATGCGTCAGGCGGGCCGCTATCTGCCTGAATACCGCGCGGTGCGGGCTCGTGCGGGCGATTTTCGAACACTGTGCATGACGCCGGAGCTCGCATGCGAAGTCACCTTGCAACCGGTGCGTCGCTTCCCGCTCGATGCGGCGATACTCTTCTCCGACATTCTTACGATTCCCGACGCCATGGGCCTCGGCCTGCATTTCATCGAAGGCGAAGGTCCGAAGTTCAATCACCCCGTTCGCACGCGCGCGGATGTCGATCGACTCCACGTCCCGGACCCGGAAACCGAGCTGCGCTATGTAGTGGATACCATTCGGCTGGTGCGTCGTGAATTGAACGGCGACATTCCCTTGATCGGATTTGCCGGGAGCCCCTGGACGTTGGCGACGTATATGATCGAAGGCGGCGGGAGCCGGGATTTTGCGGAGATCAAACGTATGCTTTATCGAGCACCGGATATCTTGCATCGCCTGCTCGATGTCCTCGCTCGCTCGGTGACGCGATATCTGGACGCGCAGCGCACCGCCGGCGCGCAGGCGCTCATGATCTTCGACACGTGGGGAGGAATACTCTCCCCGCATGCGTTCCGCGCGTTCTCGCTAAAATACTTAGGCGATATCATCAAAGGTCTGGGTGGCGGGCCAAGCGACGGGCGAGTTCCCATTGTTCTTTTTACCAAGAACGGCGGACAGTGGCTCGAGGCCATCGCGGAGACTGGCGCCGATGCCATTGGGCTTGATTGGACGACCGATATTTCGGACGCTCGCCGCCGCGTAGGCCAACGCGTTGCGCTGCAGGGAAACCTTGATCCGGCCGCGCTGTACGGAACACCCGAGAGCATTCGCGTTGAAGTAAGCCACATCGTCGAACGCTACGGAAAGGGAAGCGGACACGTGTTCAATCTCGGTCACGGCATCACGCCGGACATAGATCCCGAAAACGTCGCCGTACTCGTGGAGGCCGTTCACGAGCTTAGTCGTCCGTATCATCGTTGATCTCGGACGCGAGAGACAATCAGATCGAGCAACGCGTTAGCGAAAGTAGTTATGGCAATTCGTAAGCTTCACTTCGCGTTTCGCTGAGCACCACCCGTCGGTCAGGTGACGCAGCTGGTCAGTTGTTATTTGAGAAATGCCGGGTTAGAGTCAAACGCACGCAAGGGAGGGCCGCGACAGCGCTGCTGCCGCAGGCGGGGGAATTCACCGAGAGTAACATTGTTCAGGCGCGCCAGTGGGCCCACGCGTTGTTGCGTGCCTGTGTTGAGGGGGAAGTCTTGACGGCCGGTGTACCTGACGCCGACTCTGCGAAACCGGAGTCTTCTATGCTCGCGGTTTTCGAGGGCCTCAAGGAGACCCCTGTCGGAGAAGTCATCTACGGGCAGCTGTGCCAACTTCTGAGTGAACAGGAGGCGGCTCAGCGCAGCGTCCAGGCTGTTTACGGTATCGTGTTTCGCCTGCTGCTGGACGCGTACGCCTCTAATCCTACTCTCGCCAATATCAACAAGATCAACGCGAAGCTAACCGAGTTGCGGCAGGCGTTGCTACTTCCCGGCGCCGTGCCGCCCTCCGTGGCTTCGGCCGTGCCCATCGTCGCTGACCAAAACGACGAAGCGACGGCTCTCGAATCGAATCTTAAGCCAGAAGTGGAGCTCAATGACATTCTGGACGAGCTGCTGCGCGGGACGCCTGATGAAACGCGCGACACTGAAGGGAGCGACGCCGCCGTAGCTCCTGCGCTCCCACCGCAAGAGAATTCGCTTGCGGTGAGCGCTACAGACGACCAGCACGAAAGCGAGCAGCAGAGTTCGATCGAAGGTTCAGCGGCGGCACCACCTCCTTCGCAGATCGAGCGGCGGGTCAACTCCGCCTATCGTCTGCATCTCGACCGCAAGCGGGGCGAGATCGCTAAGCTTCAGGAGGCTTTCGCTCAGAATGTAAATGAAGCGGTTGTGCAGAATCGCGAGTTCGGTGCGTTGTTGCAGATCGAGCTGAATGCTCTGCAGCAGGCGGAGAACGGGCAAGAGATAGAAACGCTGCGCCAAATTCTGATCGGCGGTATCGAGGAGTTGATTCATGGCCATCGCTCGTTGGAAGTGAAGCTACGTCGTACGAGCGAGTTCTTGCGCCTCATCAAGTCCGACAGTGATCGGCTGCGCGACGAGCTCAATAAGGTGCGCTTGCTTAGCCTTACCGACGAGTACACGGGCTTGCCTAACCGTCGTGCCTTCATGAGGCGGCTGCAAGACGAGATTGGTCGTGCTCAGCGCTACGGATTTCCGTTGGCGCTTGCGTTGCTCGATTTGGACGAATTCAAGGCGATCAACGACGCTCACGGTCACGCCGCCGGTGATGAAGTCCTGCGGTGCTACGCCGTCGATGTCCTATCGATCCTTCGGCACCACGACTTGGTAGCGCGCTACGGTGGCGAGGAGTTTGCCGTGTTGCTACCTAATACGTCACTCGACGGTGCTGTCGCGGCGCTCGCGAAAGTACAAGGACGCGCGCAAGGAATAGACTGCCGCTTCGACGGCAAGACCGTGCGCGTGCCCACGTTCTCCGCCGGGTTGACCTTGTACGTGCCAGGCGATGCGCATACGACGTTGGTGGACCGTGCGGATCGCGCGTTGTATCGCGCCAAACGACTCGGGCGCAATCGGGTGGAAGTCGAGCTCGCGCCCGTGCCGAAGGGTAGCGATACTCCGGAGCGCAATCCTGTGGAAAACTAGACCCGCTGAACCTGATCGCTTAACTGCTGTTGCGCCCAGTCGAGTACCGCGCGTACGCGCGCTCCTACCAAATTGCGGCTACCGAGATAGTCGACCCAACGGTACTCATGATGTTCCGGCCTTCCGAGCGCCCGGCTCCTCGGCAGAGTGACGTCGATCGTTGAGGACTCTGCCAGGTAGTAGCGCGCAATTTTGCTGTCCCCGTAAGGTTCAGTCTCGATGTAGTGATGGCCCCAGCGAAATTCGAGATGGACCAGCGCCGTCTCTTCATGTACTTCTCGTCGCGCCGCATCGAGGGGTGTCTCGCCAGGTTCGACAAGTCCCTTCGGGAAATCCCAATAGCGATAAATGCGCAACAGTAAATAGCGATACGTGTCGGTGTAGCGGTGAACGATGACGACGCCGGCGGAAAGTTTGGGTCGATCCCCATATTCCAGCGAGAGCGGCATCTTTAACTCACCTCAGAGATTATCCGGTCCAGCATCTGCTCGGCCTGCGCGAGGTAGCGCGCGCCGAAGAGGTTCAAGTGGTTGAGTACGTGATAACAGTTGTACAGCGTGCGCCGCACCTCGTAACCTGACGCCAACGGCCATTCCTCGCGGTAAGCCGCGTAAAATGCTTCAGAGAAATCGCCGAATAGCTCCGTCATCGCCAAGTCCGTTTCACGATCGCCGAAATAAACGGCTGGATCGAAAATCACGGGTTCCCCCGCCGGAGTTGCACCCATGTTGCCGGACCATAGGTCTCCGTGTACTAACGATGGTTCGCATACATGGTTCGAGAAAAGCGACTCTAAACCGGCGAGCACTCGCTCACCTTTGACCGAAAGCTTCGCGTATCTGTTGCGTGCCGCTAGCTCCAACTGAAAGCCCAGGCGTTGCTCCCGAAAAAAGTCTACCCAGCGGGACGAATAGGTATTCTTCTGCGGTGTGGACCCAATAGTATTATCACGATGCCATCCATACCGCGGCTGTGTCACTCGATGCAGAGCGGCGAGACATCGGCCGAGTTCTTCCTGGACTTTTGCGCTCGGGTTTTTAATTTCGATGTACTCGAGCGCCAAAAAAGACATACCGTGGACCGCACCCCAGCAGATAGGCTTAGGCACCCGCACGACCCCCGTTGCCCGAAGAGCGAGCAGGCCTTCGGCTTCAGCTGCAAACATTTCTTGCGCGCTAGGATGGCCGTGCTTGACGAAGTAGGTAGTTGTGTCGGTTTCGAGCGCCACGGTGCCATTGATGCTCCCGCCGGCCACGGGACGCGCCCGAACGAGCCCGAGGCTCTGTTCGGTCGCTTTGCCAATATCGCGAAGTACGGCCGTCCAATGTTCCATAACAACCTGTAGTTTCTAGTAGTTCAGGGCTTTTAGTAAGGCGCGCGGCCAGATGCTGGCGGGCGCCATGACCACAATAAGCCTTTGAATTTTTCCAAGAAACGGCGTGGAGTGGCATCGGAATTGCAAGAAATAACGTATCGCCAACCAGCGGGCCGCCACCGCTAAATATGCCCACATTCTCCGCCGTAAGCGCAATGCTACTTGACCGTGTTTCGATGCGTGCCAGCGTGGTCGTCACTATCGTGGCGATGGGCGTGCTTTCCTTTGTCATGGCAGCCGTCAGCGGTCGTATCTATCGCGATCATGCAGTCGATAACGAGCGCGCCGCTTTGAGCGAGCGCGCGCGTGTGGGCGTTGAGGCGATGCGCCAGCGTCTTAGCACGGAGGCAGAAGGCATCGCTCGTGTGTTGCAGTCGCAGTTGACGGGTCGCAGCGCGGCGGGCGGGCGCGATTACGCTCTACGGACGTTGGACAAAGAACTCGGTCACTACACGGCTTCAGAACACGACTTCTCTCCCATCGAGATCGCGCTCTATGATCGTGAGCTTCGAACGCTCGGTCGACGCCAGCGCTTTTCCACGGAATTACCTGCCGGGGACTTGCAAGCGGGCTGTGCCTATTTGAGAACACCATCAGATGCCGCCCGCGTGTCGCCAAGCTCGACCTCCGGTTACTGCTTTGTCGGTTCGCGCGTGTATTACGGCGTGTTCCTCGGACTGACCAGCTCGTTCGCGAGTTATGTGCAAGTAACTTTCGACGCTGCTTCCAACGCCCGAGTGTTGGAAGCGCTTGTTGGATTGCCGGTGCGTCTAGTTTCCGATGACCTTGTCATCTATCAATCCGCCAACTGGCCGAGCAGCGAAAGCGTTGGCCATACGCTCGCGGCGTCGCTGACGGTAGATACTACCGGCAGCAAAGCGCTTTTGTTTCAAGTCGCGAAGGATGAAAGCGCGTTCTATGCGCGACTGGAACAAACTCGCTATGCAGTTTTCTTCGCCGCCACCGCGGTGACGTTGCTTTTTATCCTGGTCGCGTTAGCGTTTCTTGAGCGCATGGCCGTAGGGCCCGTGCGCGCTTTGCTCGATCAGTTGCGCGGTGTACGAGGTGACGAAAGCCAGTTGGGCAATCGCGTTCGTGTGGGCGGAAACGCGGAATCGGTCCAGATCGCCGAAAGCTTTAACGCGGTGACCGACAAACTCGAGCGTTTGTACGAGCAACTCGACCGTATGACGTACACCGACCTGCTCACCCAGTTACCCAATCGGAGCTTCTTTCAAAGCAGACTCGAACAAGCGATTGTCCAAGCGCAGCATGACAATCGCACGTTCGCGCTGTTTATTATGGATCTCGACCGGTTCAAAGAAATCAACGATACGTTGGGCCATCATATCGGGGATGTATTGTTACAACAGGTCGCTATCCGGTTGCGCGACAAATTGCGCGAGTCCGATACGATCGCGCGCATGGGTGGGGACGAGTTTGCGGTACTGTTGCCGACAGTGACCGCGAAGCAGGCCGATATGGCGGCGCGAATGTTGGTACAAAGCCTGCGGTCGCCTTTTGTCGTGCAGTCGCACCAGCTTGATGTCGGCGTCAGTATCGGAATCGCGCTATATCCCGACCACGGTGTGGATGCGCACACGCTAATCCAGCGTGCCGAGGTGGCGATGTACTCCGCGAAACAAGGCGGCTGCGGCCAAGTGTTCTACGATCCGCAGATGGATCGCCACCACCCGGCACAGCTCACACTCATGGGAGAGCTGCGACAAGCGGTGGAGCAAGAGCAATTCGTCCTGTACTACCAGCCGAAAATTGGCCTAAGAACCAACCGGGTGGTAGGAGTCGAGGCGTTGGTGCGCTGGTGTCACCCAAGCGGTAGTCTCGTCATGCCGGACACCTTCATTTCGTTGCTCGAGCAAACCGGTCTCATACGCGGGCTCACGAGTTGGGTTACGCACGAAGCGCTGCGAATGGCGAGCGAGCTACGTAGCCAGGGCTTCGAGCTTCCCATCGCGGTCAATATCTCGGCGCGCGACCTTCAGAACAACGGCCTTGCCGAAGAGCTGGCGGAGCAGCTGGCGGCGCATCAAGCGGCCGCCGAGTGGCTCGAGCTCGAGATAACGGAAAGCGCGGTCATGTCCGATATCGCCGGCGCTCACGATCTCTTAACCGAGCTGGCCGATATGGGATTTAAGGTCGTGATAGATGATTTCGGCACCGGCTACTCGTCGCTTGCGTACCTAAAGCGACTACCCGTTCACGCCGTCAAGATCGACAAATCCTTCGTCATGGGCATGGCGCGGGACGAGAACGACGCCGCTATCGTCTATACGAGCATCGATCTCTCGCATAATCTCGGTTTGCAAGTTGTCGCGGAAGGCGTGGATGACGAAGGTGTATTGATGCGCCTGCGCTCACGCGGATGCGATGCGGTTCAGGGCATGTATCTAAGCCGGCCGTTGTCGAGCGAAGAGCTAACCTCCTGGTTGGCCAAGTCGATCTGGGGGTTTCCTACCCGCGTCGCTTGCTGACGGTTTACGGAGGCGGTTCTCCGAGCCTTCATAGTCTCACCGCACGACTGCGTTTATTCACATGTGGCGTAAAATGTAAGCCATCGTTCGGAAATCTTCGATGGAAACGTCAGTTTGGCGAGTTCGCTGGGGCTAAGTACCACCCCACAAAAGAGTTTTTTGTGAGATTATTTTTTAATCAACTCAACAAGAGAGAGCCGATTATCGGCAGCCTGACTACAGACCAAGCGATTATCAACAGTGTTATCCACAGAAACTGTTGATAACCACGCGGTCTTTCCAGGACAACGAGTTAGCGAATATTGTTGTCGGCGCATTGAGCGTGAATCATCGGTTCCACACACGGACCGATCTCGGCCCGTGTTAGATTCGCCCTCATGACAGTGCGGGTGCAGGTTGCTCAGATTGCTTTGCCTGTACCCCTCCGTCGAACGTTCGACTATCTGCTACCCCCAGATCGATCGCCGGTACCGCTGGGAGCCCGCGTGCGTGTGCCCTTTGGCCGGCGCACATTGATCGGGATCGCGGTCGGTGTCAAAAATGAAAGCGAAGTTCCGATCGGTGAGCTCCGATCGATCGCCCAAGTTCTGGACGTCGAGCCGTTGTTGTCCGTTTCTTTCCTCCAACTGCTGGAGTGGGCTGCACAGTATTACCACTACCCAATCGGCGAAGTCATGACGGCGGCGTTGCCAGTCCATCTTAGGAAGCGCGAGGCGCTTAAACCGGCTGAGTCGCCGTCGTGGAGCATCACGCCCGACGGCGCTCGAGCGAACCCGGATGCGCTGAAGCGGGCGCCGGTTCAACGCCGCATCTTGCTCGCCCTGCAATCGGCGCCGCAAGGTCTGGCGACGCGTGAGCTTGCGGTACTTTCACGGGGCTGGCGCCCGGCGGTCGAAATCTTCGCTACGCGGGGATGGATCAGCCTGCATGAGCGTGACGGCTTTTCGCCTCAAAATGTCGAGCCGGTTCAGGCCCCTTCTCTGACGGAAAGCCAAGTCGTTGCAGTTCAGGCCATCCTCGCCGCGCGCGGTTTCAAGCCGTTTCTGCTCTATGGAGTTACCGGCAGCGGCAAGACCGAGGTTTATATTCGCGTCGTGGAGGGCGTGCTTGCGCGCGGCGAGCAAGTACTTCTGCTCGTGCCGGAAATTGGCCTCACACCACAACTCGTTATGCGTTTTCGTCAGCGCTTTCAAGTTCCTTTGGCTGTGCTGCATTCGGATCTAACGGATCAAGAGCGAGCCCGCGCTTGGCTTTCCGCGCAGGCAGGCAAGGCGCAAATCGTCATCGGTACCCGTTCGGCGATTTTTACGCCGCTTCCGCGCTTAGGCGCCATCGTCGTCGATGAAGAACACGATCCATCCTACAAGCAGCAGGAAGGTTTTCGTTACTCCGCGCGCGACGTAGCCATAATGCGCGCCAATCGGGAATCAATTCCGATCGTGCTCGGCTCGGCAACGCCGTCGCTTGAAACCCTGAATCGCGTGGGACTCGGCAGCTATACCAAACTGGTGTTGCCCAGTCGCGCCGGCGGCGCCGATTTGCCGGCCGTCGAGCTGCTCGATATGCGTCGGTTGGCAGTAGCGGATGGGCTCTCGCACCCGTTACGTGCCGCGGTGGAGCAAACGTTGCAGAAGGGTGAGCAGGCGTTGCTCTTTCTCAATCGCCGCGGGTTCGCGCCCGTCTGGATGTGTTTCAACTGCGCCTGGGTCGCTCCGTGTAGCCGCTGCGACGCGCGGCTAACCTTTCATCGCGCAAGCGCTCGCCTGCGATGCCATCACTGCGGAGCGGATCATCCGTTGCCCAAGAAGTGTCCGACTTGCGATGCGGCGGAGCTCCACGCACTCGGCGAAGGCACCGAGCGCGTGGAGTCGGCCCTTGGGCGGATGTTCCCTCACGCGCGAATCGTGCGTATTGATCGGGACAGCACGCGCGCCAAAGGGTCCTTGCAAGAGAAACTCGAGCGCGTGTGGCGCGGTGACGCCGATATCCTGATCGGTACGCAGATGCTGTCGAAGGGGCACGATTTCCCGAACGTCACCTTGGTCGGCGTCGTCAACGCCGACCAAGGACTCTATGGCAGCGACTTTCGAGCCGCCGAGCGACTCGTGCAACAGATCGTGCAGGTGAGCGGGCGCGCGGGGCGAGCGACGAAGACCGGCCGAGTATTGATACAGACCTTTCATCCGGCTCATCCGGTGTTCGCCGCACTGCAGGCACGCGGCTACGATCGCTTCGCCGAATACGCGCTCACCGAACGGCGCGAGGCGAGTTACCCACCTTTCTGTCATTTCGCGTTGTTGCGCGCCGAGTCGCCGAAGGCGGAAGCCGCGCTCACCTTTTTGCGCGACGCGCGCGCGATCGCATGCCGTTGCGCGAGGGGTAGCGAAGTGCAGGTGATGGAGCCCGTGCCGTCGGTTATGGAGCGCCGCGCGGGCCGCTACCGCGCCCAGCTTTTGATTCAATCGACTAAACGCGGACCGTTGCATACGATGCTCGATTGCTTGCTCGCGCGCCTCGATGAAACGAAGTCGAGAAAACAGGTGCGCTGGGCAATTGATGTGGATCCAACCGATATGTATTGAAGATCACAACGGTGGCGGGGTCCGGTTAGCAGTGCCCGATCAGGACGGGGACGTGACGGGCGTCTGATCCAGAAACGGAGCGACCAGGCGCCGGGCACGCGCGATGTCGAGCTTTCCCACGTAACGAAAAATCATCTCTCCCTGAGGGTCGAACAAAAAGGTCGTCGGAACGAATTTGACCTCGTCGAATGCCCGCCACACGACGCCGCCGACGTCGAGCGCCACTGGATAAGGCACCGCGTGATCGCGCACGAAAGCTTGGACGTGTAGCGGTGGATCATAAGGCATTGCTACGGCGATTAGTTCTAATCCTCGCGGGTGCAGGTCGCGATACAGCTTTACGAGGTCGGGAAGCTCGGCGACGCACGGCGCGCAACTCGTCGCCCAGAAGGCGATGAGCACCGGCCGGCCGCGCAACTGTGCGAATTCCACCGCGCGCCCGTCGAGCAAAGTGAAACTCACCGCCGGCGCGGAGCGTAAGCGCAGCCCAGGGAGCAGCAACGCGGCACTCGCCGCAATGACTGCGATGAGCGAGAACACTACCAGAGGCGAAGCGCGTGAGCGCCAACGCCATCCGACCGTTTTTTCGCGCGCCACGTGATTTCCCTGGCGAGTTAATTTTTTAGAAATGCGTGAAGTATCCGAGACTGAGGAAACTGATATCGCCCTCGATGATCGTGTATTCGAGCTCGAGTCCCGTCTTGCGATTAAAGCGATAGCCCACGCCGGCTCCATACGACACTCCGGAATCCGTTCCCGATACGCTGGTGTTGCCTACTCCACTGACGCTGACATCTTCGCGCAAATATCCCACCTTTGCCTTGAGATATAGATCGCCGGCGGTGCGATAGGCGCCATAGGCGGCGAGCGTTTCAATTTTCCAATCGCCGCCCCCCGACACGTTGCCTTTGGAAAGCTTGCGCGTGTATTCGCCCTCGATCGAAAACGCGCCGGCGACGTCTCGGTAAACGTCGAAACCCAACAGGAGTCCGAAGTTGTTGGAGGTATCGAAGCCATCTACGTCGGCTTTCATTACGCCGGCCTTGATTCCGAAGTACACCGGGTTGTCCTCCGCCGATGCGGCCGTTGTGAAAGACAGGCATCCGAAAAGTGCACCGGCCAGAATATATCGGTGGGGTTTGTTCATGTTCAGCTCCTCAAAGTCATGCGACGGTGCTAAGACATCGCGCAAAAATTGTTCGATACGCTAACAAACGCGCTACCTCCACGGCTAGGGGTACTTTACCTTCAGGTGTCTCGCCGGCAAAGCTCACGGCAAGAACAGCATCGTCAAATCGTTGAGAAAGCGCCGTCCGAGCGCCGTCGTCCGAACGTTCGAATCGAGCTCAAGCAATCCTCTTTCCTGCGCCGTTTGCAGCGGTGCTGCTATTGCGTCGAGCGCGAGTCCCGTGCGCTCGGCGAAGAGTGACGTCGGAAAGCCGTGGCGCAGCCGAAGCGCGTTCAGCATGAACTCGCAGACGAGATCGGGCACCGCGAGAGTACGAACCACGGATCGCGCGGCGCCGGTGTCCGTGTCGCGCAGGTACGCCTGCGGATGGCGAGTCTTTGCGGTTCGCGTGACTTCTTGGGCGCTCGAGATCTTACCGTGCGCGCCGGCGCCGATGCCGAGGTAATCGCCGAACTCCCAGTAGTTTCGATTGTGCCGGCATTGCCAGCCAGCCTGCGCATAGGCGGATACTTCGTATTGGTCATAGCCGTTCTGCTCGAGCGCATGAACAAGCGCTTGCCGCATTTCCTCGATGGTGTCCTCGTCAGGCAGCGATGGCGGGTGTTGATGAAACAGGGTATTGGGCTCGAGCGTGAGCTGATAGACCGAAAGATGCACGGGTCGCAGTGCAATCGCGGTGCCGAGATCCGCGACCGCTTGCGCCACGGTCTGTCCCGGCAAGCCGTACATCAGATCGAGGTTGAAGTTGGCGAATCCGGCGACGCGCGCGGCGTCGGCGGCGGCGAGAGCCTCGTCGACGCCGTGAATGCGGCCCAGCGCTTTTAGTTTCTCCGGCTCGAAACTCTGAACACCGATCGAAAGCCGGTTGACGCCCGCCTCTCGGAAGCCGCGAAAGCGCGAGACGTCGACTGTCCCCGGGTTGGCCTCGAGTGTGATCTCTGCCTCGGGCGCGATCGCCAACCGCGCCCGCGTTCCCGCAAGTAACCGTGCGATCGCTTCGGGACTGAAAAGGCTTGGCGTGCCGCCGCCAAGGAACACCGTCTCTATCGTGCGATTCTTGACCGCAGTTGCCTCCGTCGCCAGATCGCCCAGTAGCGCATCGACGTAGCGATCTTCCGGAAGCTCGCCATGCGTCGCGTGAGAGTTGAAATCGCAATAAGGACACTTGCGCACGCACCACGGAAGGTGGATGTAAAGCGAAAGCGGAGGTGGGGAAGCGGGCGCCATGAGCAATGCGTTAAGGTCGTGCGGTTACCGGAACCTCGGGCGCACGAGCGGTGCTTACCAACACCACGCCGAGCAAGATGGTCGCCATGCCGATCATTTGAGCACCGTCCAGTTGCTCGTCAAGCACCCACCACCCAAGGAGCACCGCGATCGCCGGGTTCACGTACGCGTAGGTGCCGAGCGCGGCCGGAGTGACTTCATGCACCAGCCAGACGTAGGCGGCGAAGGCGAACGCGCCGAACACAGTGAGATAAGCGAGCGCGATGCTTCCGGTGCCAGACCAACGCCAAGCATCCGTCTCGCCGAGCAACACGCCGATGACGCAAAGCACGCCGCCGGCGACCAACGACTGCAGGCCGGCCGACATGAGCGCAGGCGTCGTCGGCCGCGTGCGCTTGGCGTAAATCGTCCCGGTCGCCCAAAGAAACGACGCGCAGAGGACGGCTACCTGACCCCACATGGCGTTCGTCGAAAAATCGGTCGCAGGGCGCATCAGTATGCCGACGCCGATTAGTCCGGTGATGAGACCCATCAGCGCTTGACGCGACAACGGTTCGCCGTTTCGTCCGAGCGTCCCTAGCCCCGCGATCCAGAGCGCGACGCTCGCGACGACGAGTGCTGCCTGATTGGACGCGATCCACTGCGATCCCCACACGACGAGCCCGTTGCCGCCGACGAGCAACAGCACGCCGACGATGGCGATGACTTTCCACTCGAACGAACTCCGCGGCCACGACTGGCCGACGCGACGTGCGTAGAGCACGAGCAACAACCCGGCGGCCACGAAGCGGGAGCCCGCAAACAGCGCGGGCGGTAACTTCTGAACGCCGACGCGTATCGCAAGATAGGTCGATCCCCAAACGAGATACACCGTCGCGAAGGCCGCCGCCGTCTTTAATCTCCAACCCGCCGGCTTCGTCATGTCGCGTGTGACTTTCGAATGGCCTCGATCAGCACGCGTAGCGCTTGCCCGCGGTGGCTCAAGCGATTCTTTTCGTCCGGGGACAGTTCGGCCGATGTGCAGCCCCGTTCGGGCACGAGGAACACCGGATCGTAGCCGAAGCCGTTCACACCTCGCGCGACGGCGGCTATCCATCCGTTCCAGGTGCCTCGCGCGATCATGGGGTTGGGATCCTGTGCGTGGCGCAGATAAATCATGACGCACTGAAAGCGCGCCGTGCGCGCGGCGTCTGGAACACGACGAAGCGCCGCGAGGAGCTTTTCGAGGTTGGTGGCGTCGGTAGCACCCGCTCCGGCGTAGCGTGCGGAGTGAACGCCGGGCGCGCCGCCGAGCGCATCGACTTCGAGCCCCGAATCATCGGCGATCGTTGGATGGCCGGTGTATTGCGCGGCATGGCGGGCCTTGAGAAGCGCGTTCTCAAGGAACGTGGCGCCGGTCTCCTGCGCGGCGGGCACGGCGAAACGCGATTGGGGCGCCACCTCGATATCGAGGGGAGCGAGCAGTTCGGATATCTCGCGCAGCTTGCCGGCGTTGTCGCTGGCAAGGACGATCGTCTGCCTCATCGCGCGGCGAGAGCGCGACGTTGATGGGCGATGAGCTGCTCGATGCCGCGGCGCGCGAGATCGGTCATGACGTTCAGCTGCTCGCCGCTGAAGCTCTCGCGCTCGGCGGTACCTTGCACTTCGATGAAGCCGTGCGCGTCGTTCATGACGACGTTCATGTCGGTCTGCGCGTTCGAATCTTCGGCGTAGTCGAGATCGAGCACCGGGACGCCCCCGTAGAGACCGACCGACACCGACGCGACGAAGTGCCGCAGAGGATCGCGCGTCAACGCTTTCTTTTCGCGCAGTGAAGTAATGGCGTCGATCAACGCCACGCAACCGCCGGTGATCGACGCGGTCCGAGTTCCGCCGTCGGCCTGGAGCACGTCACAATCCACCGTGATCGTGTGTTCGCCCAATGCGGCGAGGTCGACGGCGGCACGCAGCGCGCGCCCGATCAAACGCTGGATCTCGAGCGTGCGACCGACCTGCTTGCCGCGCGCGGCTTCGCGCTGCGTGCGCTCGTGCGTCGCGCGCGGGAGCATCCCGTACTCCGCCGTGATCCAGCCCTGACCCTTGCCTTTCAGAAACGACGGAACCTTTTCCTCGACGCTCGCGGTGCAGAGCACGCGCGTTTCTCCGAACTCGATGAGCACGGAGCCCTCGGCGTGACGCGTATAGTGGCGCGTGATTCGAATGGCGCGCAGTTCATCGGGCTCCCGGCCGCTGGGTCGCATGCATTTTCTCGGAAAAATGAAGGAGTGCGCATTGTAGCAGGGCGCGCGGCGGAGATTTCGGGAACACGTTCCACAACGAAGCACGAACGCCGTGGGCCGGGACTAACGCGGGTCTATAGCCGTTCGCAAGAACGCATTCGGAGGGCTCGCGAGCGCGCCGCAAATCGCCGCGGCGGCAGCCCTCAATTCTTCGGCTCGAATTGCCGCAAGTACTCTTCAAGTTCGCTGATGCGGCTTTCGATGCTGCCACGCTTGTCGGCGGTTTTCTGCTCGGGCTCGACCGCCACCCGTTTCTCCGCCGCCTTCACCGCCGCCGCGCCTTGCCAAAAAAGCTTCGCATCAACCTGTGTTGCCCCCACTCGCTGGTGCGGTAGTGGCTGCGCCGCGCGGTCTTCCCAACGCAAACAGGCCACGGTTACGTTGTCGCACGCATCGCCCATGCGTTTTTCGGCGATGGAAATCATTTCCTCCATTCCGTGCTCGACCGTTGGCAGCGCGAGAAACCCGGCGATCTCATCCGCCACCAGCGCTTCCCATAGTCCATCCGTGCAGAGCAGCAGCGTGTCGCCGGTCTTGAGCGACGTCTCCTCGCCCAGCGTGATGCGCGGATCGCCGCTGCCGCCGAGCGAGCGCAGCAAATAACTTTTGCGCGGATGCTGCGCCATTTCCTCTTCGCTAATCACGCCGTCGCGGCGCAACTCCTCGATCGTCGTATGATCTTCGGTGCGCTTCAGGAGCTGGCGACCGCGGAAATGGTACAAGCGGCTGTCCCCCACATGCGCCCAGTACGCATAACCCTCCTGCACCAGACAGACCACGCACGTCGTGCGCGCCTCGAGCGGGGGGACGTGCGCTTTGGCGCGCACTAGAACGGATTGGTGCGCCTTGAGCATCGTTAGGGCGAGGAACGCGAATGGATCGGTGAGCCGAGGTTGCTTCACGCTTTGAAACAATCGAATCACCGTCTCGACAACCGTTTGGGCGGCGAGCTCGCCACCGCTGTGACCGCCGAGACCGTCGGCGACAACCAGGAGCACCGCGTTGCGGCGCTCCGCAATTCCGACGCGGTCTTCGTTCGCGCGTCGTCCGCCGGGGCTCGAAAGCTGTGCGACTTGATATTTCATGCCGGCGTCACTTCGGCCACGATAACTTCCACAGCCGCCCGAAGACGCCGCTCTCGGTTTCGGTCTCGGGCGCCGCCGGCTGATTGAGGAAGTCGAGTAATTGCTGAACCGTCTGCGGACGCTCCAGTTGATCCACCTTAAGGCACCAGTCCACCGCCTCGAGCAGTTGCCGCGAATAGCGACCGGAGTACGCGCGAACCGCGGGCTTGTACTTGTCGCGCTCGCCGCGCTCCGTCGCGGGCGGCGGCGATTTGCCGCTCATGCATGCCCACATCGAGGCGCCGATCGCGTAAAGATCGGTCCATGGGCCCAAGTGACCGCGGCGATGCTGCTCGATCGGAGCGTAGCCGAGGGTTAGGGTGTGTGCGCCGAGCACGCGGTTTTCGCGATACGCGGGTTGAGTGGCGCCGAAGTCGAGCAGCAGCGGATTGCCGCCGGGGCGCAGAAAAATGTTCGGTGGCTTGATGTCGAGATGCAGCAGGTTGCTCGCGTGTAACTCCCGCAAGCCGTGCAGGAGTTGCGGAAATACCGTACGGATGAATTTCTCCGACAGGCCACCGCGACGACGCTTGATGTACCAGCCGAGGTCCTTGCCGTCCTCGTGGTTCATCACGAGGTATACCGTGTTGTTGTCCCGGAAGAAGTCAATGACCCGCACGATGTTCGGATGGTTGATTTTGGCGAGCGCGCCCGCCTCGTCGAAGAAACGCTTAATCCCCTGGCGGAACGTCACGTCGGTCTCGGCCGAAAGGCTCTCGACTGACTCGTCGTCGCCCCGCCGCGCCTGGCTGCTCGGCAGATATTCTTTAATGACGACCTGTTGTTGCCGTTGTGGATCGTCCGCGAGGTAGACGATGCTGAAGCCGCCGCCGCTCATCGTACGCACGATGCGGTACTGCCGCAGCGCGTACCCCGGGGGCAGGGCGTTTTCCATCTTGGTTTTCATGCGGGGGAAGTCTGTACTTAGATTATAGAGCCCGTTGCGGCGTGGCTGGGCTGTTTCGCCGCCCGCGGGTTTCGGTTTACCATCGCTCAATCGTGCCGGCAACCCGCCTATGACCCTCAGCATGACCGCTTTTGCCCGCGCGGCGTCCGATGCGCCCGCGGGTGGGCTTGTCTGGGAACTGCGGTCGGTCAACCACCGCTACCTCGAGATCAGCATTCGGCTGCCCGAGGAGTTGCGCGCGACCGAAGCGGCTGTGCGGGAATCGATCGCGCGACGCATCGAACGGGGAAAGCTAGACGCGACCCTACGATTTCAACCGAAGGAGGGCGGCGCGACGCCCTCGCTCAACGCGCCGGCGGCAAGTCAACTGCTCGCTGCGGCCGACGAGGTCGGCGCCTTGACCACGGGGCTCGCTCCCCTGTCGGTGAGCGACGTGCTTCATTGGCCCGGCGTGCTTCGTTTTCCTGCTCTCGACACCGAATCCCTGGGCGGTGCGGCGCTCGAGCTGTTGACCACGGCGCTCGACGAGCTTATCGCAACGCGCCGTCGCGAAGGAGAGCGCCTGCGGAGCGTGCTGGAGGAGCGCCTGCGCGCCATAAAGGAACTCCTGTCGCGGTTGTCGACGCTGCTGCCGGAGGTCGCGCGCGATTATCGTCTGCGAATAGAAAATCGGTTGGGTGAAATACGCGCGCAGCTCGACCCCACGCGGCTCGAACAAGAAATCGTGCTGTATGCGACCAAGGCCGACGTGAGCGAAGAGTTCGATCGCCTGCGCGCGCACGTGAGCGAGGTCGAACGTGTGCTCGGGAGCAAAGGCCAGGTCGGGCGACGCCTCGATTTTCTGATGCAGGAGCTGAACCGCGAAACCAACACGCTCGGCGCGAAGTCGGTCGATTTGCGCCTCACCAATATCGCGGTCGAGCTTAAGGTGTTGATCGAGCAAATGCGCGAGCAGGTGCAGAATATTGAATGAGCGGTTTGAAACCGCAGATGGACGCAGATGAACGCCGATAGGGACGAGAAAAAAAGGAGAGAACATTTCCGCATTCGATTAGGCGTTTGTCCACGTTTATCCGCGGTTCCAAAATGAATAAAACAAATCTTTTCATCATTTCCGCCGCCTCCGGCACCGGCAAGACGAGCTTGACGCACGCACTTGCCAGCCGACTCCCCGATGTCGCGCTTTCGATATCGCATACGACCCGCGCGCCGCGTCCGGGAGAAAAGCACGGCGTGCACTATTATTTTGTGACGCCGGCGGAGTTCGAGCGGATGGTCAAAGACAACGCGTTCCTCGAACACGCTGAGGTGTTCGGCAATCGTTATGGCACCTCGCGCCGCGCGGTCGACGATCTATTGGCGCGCGGCAAGCGTGTGATCTTCGATATCGATTGGCAAGGCGCGCGTGCGATCAAGCGCGCCTCGCCCGATGCGATCGGGATCTTCCTATTACCGCCCTCGCGCGCCGCGCTGGAGCAACGCCTCAAAGACCGGCGGCAAGACGCGCCCGATGTCATCGCCCGGCGCATGCAAGCCGCGATCGACGAAATGCGCCATTGCGGCGAGTTCGACTATGTCGTCGTCAACGACGACTTCGACCAAGCGTTGCGCGATCTCGAAGTCATCGTTCAAGGAAAACCCGAGGCCCGCCGCAAAGTAGCGCTCAATGTAGAGGAGCTGCTAAAAAACTAGCGATTTTGTCTGGAAATAGCGTCTGCCCGTCAGTAAGATAGCCTTTCCTGGAAAGCCGCGCCTTCCCCCTTCGCTGGCTTCGATCATACGAAACGCGCGCGACAAGCGCGCCTCGGCTCGCTCTGCTGCACAGGGACGTGCGAAATGCCGCGAAGCGCAGGATGCGCGAGAGCGGCCCTCTCCCTCCGGGAGAGGGAGAGTAGGTTCGCTGATGCGACCCACTAAGATCGCTTTATTTGCCATACTACATGTTAAGAGGTAACGCATGGCCCGTATTACCGTCGAAGATTGTTTGGACAACGTGGACAACCGCTTCCAGCTCGTGCTGGTCGCCGCCAAGCGCGCGCGCCAGTTGAGCCTCGGCGCGGAAGCGTGCGTCGCCAAAGAGAACGACAAACCGACCGTGCTCGCGCTGCGCGAGATCGCGGCCGGGTTCGTCACCAACGCCATCTTGGACGAGGAGAGCCCACCCGCCGGACTCGAGGCAGATGAAGACGCAATCCAGCAAACCCCGGCCGCCGACCTCGCCAAGCCGGGAGACACCCCCCCCACGCACTAGCGCGGGAGCTGCTTCCGAGCGAGGCCCGACGGCTGAGTTGCCGCGGCGCGAACGCGCCCAACCGGCGCGCTTCGAGATCGACGATCTCTGCGCGCTTCTCGAGACCTACCTCGAGCCGAAGGACATCGCCGACATCCGTGCCGCCTACCGCTTCAGTGCGCAGGCGCACGAAGGTCAATGCCGCGTCAGCGGCGAGCCGTACATTTTTCATCCCCTCGAGGTCGCTCATATCCTCGCGTCCATGCACATGGACGCGAAGAGCTTGATGGCGGCGATTCTGCACGACGTCATCGAAGACACGAAGACCGCCAAGGAAGGCATCGCCGAGGCGTTCGGCAAAGACGTCGCGGAGCTGGTGGACGGCGTCTCGAAGATCACCCGCATCGAATTCCAAAGCCAGGAGGAAGCGCAGGCGGAGAACTTCCGCAAGATGCTGCTCGCAATGGCGAGCGATATCCGCGTCATCCTCATCAAGCTCGCCGACCGGCTGCACAACATGCGCACCGTCGGTTTTCTCCCGCGCGAGCGCCAGCGCGTGATCGCGCGCGAGACTATCGACATCTACGCGCCGATCGCGAATCGCCTCGGCGTGCGCCAGTGGGCGGGCGAGCTCGAGGACCTCGCGATGGCGACGCTCTACCCGCTGCGCTATCGCATCCTCGCCGAAACCATTCGCCGCCGCCGCGCGAACCGCAAAGCGATCGTCGAGAAAGTGCGTATCGCGATCCTGCAACAACTGGAACAGGAAGACGTGCAGGCGGAGGTCTCGGGGCGCGAGAAAAACGTCTACAGCATTTACAAAAAGATGCAGCAGAAGAAGGTGTCGTTCGATAACGTCTACGACGTATACGGCTTTCGCGTCGTCGTGGACAAGGCCGACGATTGCTACCGCGTGCTCGGCATGCTGCACAGCTTGTACAAACCGATCCCCGGGCGGTTCAAGGACTACATCGCCATCCCCAAAGCCAACGGCTATCAATCGCTGCACACCGTGGTGTTCGGGCCGTTCGGCGTGTCGATCGAATTGCAAATACGCACGCGCGAGATGCACCGCGTCGCCGACGCCGGCGTCGCCTCGCATTGGCTCTACAAGAGCGGCGAGCCCGGTGGCGACGTGCGCCAGCGCGCGCTGCAGTGGCTGAAAGAGCTGCTCGAGATTCAGCAGAAGGCCGGCAACTCGCAGGAATTTTTGGAGCACCTGAAGATCGATCTCTTCCCCGACGAGGTTTACGTATTCACGCCGAACGGCGAGATCAAGAAGCTGCCGCGCGGAGCCACCACGATCGACTTCGCCTACGACGTGCACACCGACATCGGCAATCATTGTGTCGAGGCGAAGGTGAATCACGAGCTGGTGCCGCTGCGTACGACCCTCAAGAACGGCGATCACGTGGAGATACTGACGTCGCCGTCGGGCTGTCCGAGCCCGTCGTGGCTCGATTATGTCGTGACCGGCAAGGCGCGGGCGCACATCCGCAGTTTTCTGAAGGGCCGGCAAATCGGCGGAGCGGTGGAACTCGGGACCCGATTGCTGGAGCGAGCGCTGAAGGATCTGGGTGTCGAGATGGATGCCTTGACCGACGGTCAGCGCGAAAAGTTGCTCAAAAACTTGAAGCTGCCGAACTGGAATCAACTAGTGGGCGATATCGGTCTGGGCAATCGTCTGGCGGCTCTCGTGGCGCGCCAAGCGGTGCCTACACCCGCCGGCGAAGCGAGCGGCTTCGCGCTGACGCGGCGTTTCCGAAAACTCCTGAGCAAAGGCAACAAGGGCACGGCACTCGCGATCCGCGGTACCGAGGGCGTCGTCGTCACCTACGGCCGCTGTTGCCGGCCGATCCCCGGCGATCCGATCCTCGGCTTTCTTTCTTCCGGCCGCGGCATCGTGATTCATACCGAGGACTGCCCGAACGTCGCGAAATACCGCAAGCATCCGGATCAATGGATCGATGTGCGCTGGGAGGAACAGATCCAGGGTGTGTTCCCGGTCACTATCCGCGTCGACGTGCGTAACAACCGCGGCGTGCTCGCCTCGGTCGCCGCCACGATCGCGGAGCAGGAAGCCAACATCGACGCCGTTTCTTTCGACGACCGCGATGGCCGCTACACCACCATGGAGTTCACCGTGGAAGTAAAGGATCGGGTTCATCTCGCGAGCATCATGCGGCGTATCCGCGCGCTCGATACGGTGGTGCGCATCAATCGCAAGAAGGGCTGAATCACGGCCTCGGTCTTGCATTCCGGCTGACCGCCGCAGACACTCATGCGGTCGATTTAGGAGCGCAAGCTCATGTCCTCCAAGCAACCGATCGTTACTTCCGCGGCGCCGAAGGCCATCGGCACGTATTCCCAAGCCATGCGCGCCGGCCAAACGGTTTATCTTTCCGGCCAGATCCCGCTGAACCCGCAGACCATGGAGCTCGAGGCGGGCGACATGCGCGCGCAGATCACCCGCGTGTTCGAGAATCTACGCGCGGTCGCGCGCGCGGCGGGCGGAGATCTAGCAGACATCGTAAAGCTCAACGTCTTCCTCACGGACCTCGCCCACTTCGCCTTGACTAACGAAATCATGGCGCGGTATTTCTCCGAACCGTACCCCGCGCGCGCGGCGATCGGTGTCGCCGCGCTACCGAAAGGAGCGGCGGTGGAGATGGACGCCATCCTGGTTCTATCCGAAGGGAAGTGAATCCGCCTTCTCCGGCGCTCGCCGCCGGTATTCCCGATCTCGCCCAGGCGCCCCTCACGCGACTCAAGGGAGTCGGACCGCGCCTCGCGGAGAAACTTAAGGGGCTCGGGCTCGTGACGGTGCAAGATTTGCTCTTTCACTTGCCGCTGCGCTACCAAGATCGCACGCGTCTTACGCCGCTCGGTCGATTGAAGCCGGGAGACGAAGCGTTGGTCGCCGGCTGCATCGAGCTGTGTGATGTGGCGTATCGCGGTCGGCGCGCGCTGGTTTGTCGTATTGCGGACAAGAGCGGGCATCTGCATTTGCGGTTCTTTTACTTCAACGCAACGCAGCGCAACCAGCTTGCGCGCGGCCGCTGGCTTCGATGTTTCGGGAGCGTCCGCTTCGGCCCCGCCGGGATCGAAATGGCGCATCCGGAATACAGCGTGCTCGCACCCGACACCACTCCGCAGCCGGAAAATCATTTGACTCCGGTTTACCCCGCGACCGCGGGGGTAAGTCAGACGAGCTTGCGCCGGTTAACTGACGATGCGCTCACCCGACACCTGCAGCACATCGTCGAATGGCTCCCCGATAACGTGCGGGAGGAGTTGCGATTGCCGAGCCTCAAGGAGGCGCTCGAGCAGGTGCACCGACCCGCGCCGGGAGCCGATGTCGCCGCGCTCATGAGCGGTAGTGCTCCCGCGCAGCAGCGCTTGGCGTTCGAGGAGTTGCTGGCGTACTCCCTAAGTTTAAAACGCGTGCGCGACCGACTACGCGCCGAGCGCGCGCCGCGGCTCGCGGTCAGCCGCGCGCTCGTCGAGAAACTGCTCGCGAGCTTGCCGTTTCGATTGACGAACGCGCAGCAGCGGGTGCTGACTGAAATCGCGCGCGACCTTTCTCGCGCCGAGCCGATGCAGCGTCTGATACAGGGCGACGTCGGTTCGGGCAAGACGATCGTCGCGGCGTGTGCAACCTTGCTGGCCGTCGAGTCCGGTTATCAAGTCGCGTTCATGGCGCCGACCGAGCTGCTCGCGGAGCAGCATTTCAAAAATTTAAGCGAATGGCTGACGCCGCTCGGTGTATCGGTTACCGCGTTGTCCGGCCGCGTTACCGGCCGCGCCCGCCACCAAGCGCTTACCGACGTGGCGCAGGGGCAGGCGCCCGTCGTGGTCGGGACACACGCGCTGTTTCAGGAAGACGTCCGTTTCGCTCGGCTTGGACTCATCGTCGTCGATGAACAGCACCGCTTCGGCGTGCAGCAGCGGCTCGCGTTGCGCACGAAAGGCAGCCACGGTGGTGAAGTGCCGCATCAGCTCATCATGAGCGCGACACCGATTCCGCGCACGCTCGCGCAGAGCGTGTATGCCGATCTCGACGTTTCGGTCATCGACGAGCTACCGGCCGGGCGCCGGCCGATCGAGACGGTCGTCGTGCCGGCCGGCCGCCGCGCGGAGGTGGTCGCGCGTGTGCACGAGGCGTGCGGATCGGGCCGGCAGGCCTATTGGGTATGTCCGCTGATCGAGGAATCGGAAGTCCTCGACCTCGAGACGGCGACTCGCACCGCCGAGGTGCTCGCGGAGGCACTGCCCGATTTGAAGATCGCGCTCGTGCACGGACGGCAGAAAGCGCGCGAGAAGGAACGGAGCATGACGCAGTTCAAGCGCGGCGAAATTCATCTGCTGGTCGCGACGACCGTGATCGAAGTCGGCGTTGACGTTCCGAATGCCTCGCTCATGATCATCGAAAACGCCGAGCGCCTGGGGTTGTCGCAGTTGCATCAATTGCGCGGGCGCGTGGGTCGCGGTTCCATCCAGAGCAGTTGCGTGCTGCTCTATCAACCGCCGCTCTCCGACCTCGCGCGCGCGCGTCTCGCCGCCTTGCGTGAAACCAACGACGGGTTCGAAATCGCGCAGCGCGATTTGCAGATGCGCGGACCGGGTGAGCTGCTCGGGCTACGCCAGACGGGGGCCGCCGCGTTTCATATCGCCGACATCGCGCGCGACCGGGCGCTGCTGCCGCGCGTGCAGCGCGCGGCGGCGGTGCTGCTCGAGCGTTATCCCGAGCGCGTCGACCCTATCATCCGCCGCTGGGTCGGCCGGCGCGAGGAGTATGGAACCGTATGACGCGAATCGCCGCGCGGCTAAAGGACTATGCGGTGCTCATGCGCCTCAACCGGCCGATCGGAAGCTTGCTGCTGCTGTGGCCGACACTGTGGGCGTTGTGGTTTGCCGCAAATGGACGGCCAGATACAAAGCTCCTGATCGTTTTCGTGGTTGGCGTATTTTTGATGCGCTCCGCGGGTTGCGTCATCAACGACTACGCCGACCGCGCGTTCGACCCACACGTGGAGCGCACGCGCCTGCGCCCGATCGCGGCCGGACGCGTCGGGCCGAAGGAAGCGCTCGCGCTCTTCGCGATTCTCGGTCTCGCGGCCTTCGCGCTCGTGCTCACGCTCAATCGACTGGCGATTGCGTTGTCGTTCGTCGGGGCTTTCCTCGCTGTAACCTATCCCTTCCTCAAGCGTTGGACGCATCTCCCGCAGTTTTACCTCGGCGCAGCGTTCGGATGGGGGATACCGATGGCGTTCGCAGCGCAGACCAATGCCTTGCCGGCGGCGGCGTGGATACTTTTCACGGCGAACATTTGCTGGTCGGTCGCGTACGACACCGCCTATGCAATGGCGGATCGGCCGGATGATGTGCGCGTGGGCGTGAAATCGACCGCGATACTGTTCGGCAAATTCGATCGACTATGGGTAGGCGTATTTCACGCGGCGACGCTTGTGCTTCTCGCCATCGCCGGGCGCATCGCCAATCGC
Organism: Sulfurifustaceae bacterium; assembly: GCA_041485885.1. Classification (GTDB taxonomy): domain Bacteria; phylum Pseudomonadota; class Gammaproteobacteria; order Acidiferrobacterales; family Sulfurifustaceae; genus JACQFZ01. Next base: position 107,974 of record JBGPKL010000003.1, on the reverse strand, counting down.
GGGATGCTGTACTATGGCGGCCTCGTCGTCGCCGGCGCGTTCGCGCTGTACGAACAGTGGCTCATCCGCGACCGCGGGCGCGACGCGTGCTTCAAGGCGTTTCTCGACAACAACCGCTTCGGGGCCGCCGTTTTTTTCGGTCTCGCGCTCGACTATCAGGTGACAGGATGAGCCTATCGCGGATCGTCGATCGCGCCCCTCTGCAAATGTCGTTCTCCACAAATCCATGACGTTGCTCCTGCTCGGCGGCGCGTTGATCGTAATCCTCATCAGCGCTGAAACCTTCACCAACGCGCTCGAGCATTTGGGCGAGCGATTCAAAATATCCGAAGGCGTCACCGGCTCCATCTTCGCCGCCGTTGGAACGGCGATGCCGGAGACGATGGTGCCGATCGTGGCGATACTTTCTAGCGCTGCGACCGCACAGGTGCGCGAGGAGGTCGGCGTCGGCGCGATTCTCGGCGCGCCGCTGATGCTATCCACCGTCGCCTTGTTTCTCGTCGGGCTATTTGCCGCCTTTCGCCGCGGGTGGAGCGGGCGGCTGCACCCGGAACGCCGGGGGCTGCACCGAGATCTCATCTGGTTTCTCGCCGCGTTTACCTTGAGCACGGCGGCGATCTTCGTGCCGCACGACGGCCGACTGGCGCGCGGCGTTATAGCGCTCGTTTTAGTCGGGATTTATTTTCTCTATGTCTTGGTCACCGTACGCGCCTCCGCGAAGCTGGTCGCCGAAGGTCACGCGACGGAGGCGGATCACCCGTTGCTGCTGGTGCGCCTGCTCGGTCGGTTCGGCGTGCGCGATCGCCTGTTCGTGGAAGTAGCGCAGCTCAGTCTCGGTTTGATCGGCATCGTCCTCGGAGCGCACGGCTTCGTCGACGGTATCGAGCACCTGTCCGCCGCGCTCGGCGTGAGCGCGCTGGTGTTGTCGTTGTTGATCGTCCCGCTCGCGACGGAACTGCCGGAGAAAGTAAACAGCGTCCTCTGGATCCGGCGTAACAAAGACACGCTCGCGTTCGGCAATATCACCGGGGCGATGGTTTTTCAGGGCAGCCTGCTGCCGGCGCTCGGCATACTGTTGACGCCGTGGGAGGTGCGCTCGGAGGTGATCGCCGGTCTGGTCTTGACGCTGCTTGCCAGCGCGTGGGTGCTGTGGCCGCTGCACCGCGGAGGGTTGCGACCTTATCACCTGCTGGTGAACGGGTTGTGCTACTTGGCGTATATCGTCAGCGTCGCTATTTGAGCAACGGCCGGCGTAGGCCTCGTGGCCCGCCGACTACTTCACAAGCAGAATCGGCATATCGGCGAGGTGGATGACTTTCGTCGTCACCGAACCGAGCAACATCCCCGCCACGTGGCCAAGCCCGCGCGTGCCCATGCAGATCTGATCGCAGCGTTTTTCTTTGGCATACTTCGCGATCATCTCGCCCGGATCGCCGATGCTGATGTGGTATAGATACGGTACGTTCTCCGCGTCGAGCTTAGAACGCGCCGCCGCTAGCGCTTCCAACCCTTCATCGTGATGAAACTGTTTGATCTGATCGCGTCGGATGAACATCGTGACGCCCCCGGAGAGCGCCGGCTGAACGTTGAGCAGATGAATTTCGGGCTTGTCTTTGTGCAAGTCGATCATCCGCAGTGTGTAATCGACCGCTTGGTTCGAAGTTTGCGAGCCGTCGATCGGCAATAGTAGTCGCAGCATCGTCTCCTCGCGCTAGTCTCTACTATCTGGTCCCGTTTTGGCGCTCGCCGCCGCGTTTTCGCTTCCCCGCCGATTTATCAGGGCCAGCCACTTGCCGGTCGCGACGACGAGGGCGGCGCCGGCCGCCGGGCCTATCGCGTGCAACCACGGCACGTGCGCATCCACGCCTTCTTTGACCAACGGATCGGTGATCGCCATTTCGCCCGCCACCCAGCCGAGCAAGCCGGCGCCGACGGTGATAACCACAGGGAAACGTTGCATGAGCTTCAGCAACAGGGTGCTCCCGAATATCACGATCGGAATGCTGATCGCCAGTCCGAGAATCAGCAGTAGCAAGCTGCCTTTCGCCGCCGCTGCGACGCCGATGACGTTGTCCAAGCTCATGACGAGGTCGGCGATGAGGATCGTGCGTATCGCCGCCATCAACGTGCTGCCCGTGAAATTCGTCGAACCGTCGTCCTCGGCTTCGGGCACCAGTAGCTTGATGCCGATCCACACGAGCAACGCGCCGCCGACGAGTTTCAGATAAGGCAGCCGCAACATTTCGACGGCGATGATCGTCAGGAGGATGCGCATCACGACCGCCGCGCCGCTGCCCCAGAAGATGGCTTTACCTTGCTGGTGTTTGGGTAAGGATCGCGCCGCGAGCGCGATCACCACGGCGTTATCGCCGGAGAGGACTAGATTCACGCCGATGATCTGCGCGAGCGCTACCCAAAAAGTTGTGGCATCGATATCCACGATCGTCCCCCCGCGCGTAGTTTAAGCGTTTAGTCGGTTCGGTACACGACGCACCTGCTTGCTTTTTGTTTCCGTCGAGGGCATACAGCGTGCCCATTGCCGCCGTGCATCGAAACCGCGCCAGTATCGCCAGGGAGACCGGCACGGCGGAATATTAATGATGTCGACATCTAATTACGCTTCCTTATGAAAACGATACTACTGCTCACATGTTCCAACGTATTTATGACGTTTGCTTGGTACGCTCACCTCAAGGATCTACGCGACAAGCCGTGGATCGTCGCGGCGCTCGTGAGCTGGGGCATCGCGCTCTTCGAATATCTATTGCAGGTTCCGGCCAACCGTGCGGGTTACGGGCAGTTCGATCTCGGTCAGCTCAAGATTATTCAGGAGGTCATTACGCTCGTGGTGTTCGTGCCCTTCGCGTTCCTCTACATGAAAGAGCCGCTGCGGCTCGACTTTCTATGGTCCGCGTTGTGCCTCATCGGCGCCGCTTACTTCATGTTCCGCGCGCCGCTCGGCACCGGATGATGAGCGCTCCTCAGCGTATAGGCAGCTCGCGCAGCCGGGCTTCGAAAAGGTGTTCGCGCTCCTGCTTGGTTTCGAGTCGCATCGCCGTATCGACGATGTCATGCGTCAGATGCGGCGCGAACCATTGCATGAAATCGTACATGTATTTGCGCAACACCGTTCCGCGCCGGAACGCGATGTGAGACGTGCTGCTCGGAAACAAGTGCGAGGCGTCGATCATTCCGAGACCGTTATCGAGCGCCGGATCAAACGCCATTTTCGCCATGATGCCGACGCCGACACCAAGTCGCGCGTATGTCTTGAGCGTCGTCGAATCGGTGGCCGTGAAGACGACGTCGGGCTTCAGGCTCTTCTCGGCAAAGGCGCGATCGAGTGTCGAGCGACCGGTAAAGCCGTAAACGTACGTGACGATCGGATAGCTCGCGAGGCGCTCCAGTGTCAGCGGCGACTCTTTCAATATCGGATGATCGAGCGCCGCGACGACACAGCGATTCCAGTGATAGCAAGGGAGCGTTACCAGATCATCGAGCAGCTCGAGCGCTTCGGTCGCGATCGCGAAGTCGACCTCGCTGCGCGCGGCCATCTCGGCGATCTGCACCGGGGTGCCCATGTGTATATGCAGGCTGATCTTGGGGTACTGAGCGCGGAACCGTTGAATAGTATCGGGAAGCGCGTAACAAGCCTGTGTGTGCGTCGTGGCGATCGAAAGGCTTCCATGACCTTCGTCTGCGTGTTCCTGCGCCAGTTCTTTAATGTTCCGAACTTCCAGCAGTATTTGGTCGGCGCGTTTGATAATCTCCCGTCCCGCCGGTGTGATATCGGCAAAGTGTTTGCCGCTACGGCGGAAGATTTGAACGCCCAGCTCTTCTTCCAGCAGCCGTACCTGCTTGCTGATACCCGGCTGTGACGTGAAGAGATTCGCGGCGGCGTCCGAGACCTTCAAACCCGCGCGCGCGATCTCACAGATGTAGCGGAATTGTTGCAGCTTCATTGCCTTATATTCGAATTGAATTAAAATAGCGTGTTTTATTCTTTCAATATACCACTGCGCCTTTGCTAAAGTCCCTTAAGGACTTGGGTGACTAGGTGCGAGTATCTCCATGACGGCGCGGTTGGATCTGATAAACGACATTGAGCTCGACAAGTTCGAGGAGACGGTAAACGCCTTCTTGAGCGGCGAGCTCGACGGCGATCGTTTTACCGCGTTCCGATTGCAGCAGGGCGTTTACGGTCAGCGTCAGGCCGGCGTGCACATGGTGCGCATCAAATTACCCGGCGGGCGTCTCACGCCGCGCCAGCTTGTTGGGATCGCCGAAGTGGTCGAAAAGTACACCGAGCATCAAGTCGCCCACATCACCACTCGGCAAGATATCCAGTTGCATTACGTGCCGACCGCCAACGCGCCGCATTTGCTGCGTCATCTTGCGACTTACGGCGTGACCACTCGCGAAGCCTGCGGCAACACGGTGCGCAACATCACGACCTGCTCGCTTTCCGGCGTGTGCCCGCGCGAGCACGTGGACGTCACCACGTATCTCGATGGCGCCGTTAAGCGTTTTCTGCGCCACCCACTGACGCAGCACCTGCCGCGCAAGTTCAAGATCAGCTTCTCGGCGTGCGAGGCGGATTGCGCGCAGGGCATGATGCACGATCTCGGCGTCGTCGCCACTCGGCAGGGCGGAAAGTTCGGGTTCAAGGTGATGGCCGGCGGTGGGCTCGGTCACAAGCCGCACGAAGCGCTTGTCATCGAGCCGTTTCTAGAGGAGAAGGACTTGTTGCCCTGCATGGAAGCGGTGATCTCGTTGCATCACCGCTATTCCGATCGCAAACGCCGCGCGAAGGCTCGCGTAAAATTTCTGGTTGACCGCTTCGGGGCCGAAGGCTTTCTCGAAAAGTACCGCGAGGAATACGCTCGCACCAAGGCGGCGTTCATCAATCAAGAGTATCCGCAGGGCGATTGGAAGGGCGGCACGCCCGGCCCGGCGCCCGGCATCGGCGCTCCGCGCAAAATTTTCAAGATCAAGCCGGTGGGTCAAGTCGCATTTCCGATCGCCGTCCCGATCGGCGATGTCACGCCGTCGCAGCTTCGTAGTCTCGCCGCGATCCTCGAGCGCGAGGGCCTGCTCGACATCCGCACGACGCAGGATCAGAACTTCATGGTGGTCGGCGTGCCGGAGACGAAAATACCGGCGCTGCGGACAGCGCTCGCGGAGATTCAACTCGTCGAACCGAAGGTCGGCGACGATGTGGTCGCGTGCCCCGGTACCTCGACCTGCAAACTCGGGATCACGTCCTCCAAGACGCTCGGCGCCATGCTAAGCGGCGGCCCGAACGACTTGCGCATCCGCGTGAGCGGCTGCCACAACAGTTGCGCGCAGCCGGATACCGGCGACATCGGCGTGTACGGCGAGGGCCGGCGCCTTTTCGGCAAACTGATCCCGCACTACGTGTTCCAGTTCGGTGGCGACGGCATGGCGGGCGGCGCGCTCACGTTCGACGGCCCGGAGATTCCGGCGGCGCGCTCGCCCGAAGCCGTGGAGCGTATCAAGGACGCCTACGCGAGCGATCGCAACGGCGACGAGTCGTTCTTCGCCTGGAGCCGGCGCCGGGGCGCCGAGTACTTCGAGAAGCTGCTCGCGGATCTCGCCAAAATCGAAGAGGCGGATCTCGCCGCGGTACTATCCGATCACGGCGAGCAGAGCGCGTTCAAGGTGTTTCAATTCGGCGGCGGCGAGTGCGCCGGCGCGAACCAAGAGCAGGCGTCGGCGCTGTTCTTCGAAGCGGCCTACGAACGTTCCTGTCGCAACGCTTTCGGTTACGAGCACAACAACGACGCCGCGCTCGAGTGCCAGGAAGCGATCGCGCGCCTGACCGGCCAAGCCGTGTTGTTCGCTGCGACCCGCAAGACGCCGACGTTCGAACTAAGCGCGTTGCCCGGTCTACTGCGAGAGGCCGCGACGGATCGTCCCGCGCTGGCCGACACGGCGGAGACGCTTGTCAAAAGCATCGAGAACTTCAGGGCGCAGATGGATCACGACAGCTACCAGGCGTCAGCGGCGCAGTCGGACGAGTGGATGCGCCAAGCGGCGGACTACTGCGAGTCGCGCGACCCGTTGCTCGATCTGTCGCAATCGATTCCGCACGGCGACAAACGCGTCGTGCTGCCGAGCGCGACGGCACCGACACGCGCCACCGCGTAATCCTCACCTCGATCTTTTCTCGCTCTCGGTTGCATCGCGGCGCTACACTAGCCGCATGGCCGACCCTTTCGATTTCGAACGCCTCGATCGCTACGCGGTCATGGGCAATCCGGTGGCGCACAGCAAATCGCCGCTGATCCATCAACAATTCGCGCGACAGTTTCGTCACCGCATCGAGTACCTCACGATCCAAGTGGATCCCGGCGGTTTTGCGCAAGCCGTCGAGCAGTTCCGAGCGGCCGGCGGAAAAGGGCTGAACGTCACCGTCCCCTTCAAGTTAGAAGCTGCCCGGCTGGCTGACAGTTTGAGCGATCGCGCGAAGCTCGCCGGCGCGGTGAACACGCTGAGATTCGAAGCCGACGGCCGGTTATTCGGCGACAACACCGATGGCATCGGGTTGGTCCATGACATCGAAATGAATCTCGACGTGGAGATCAAGGGCAAGCGGATCCTCGTGCTCGGTGCTGGCGGCGCCGTGCGAGGCGTCTTAGGTCCGTTGCTTAGGCGTAATCCCGCGCGCGTCGTTATCGCCAACCGCACCGTGTCCAAAGCGCGTGCCGTCGCGGAAGCTTTCAACGATCAGGTGCCCATCGACGTTTGCAGTTTCGCGGACCTTCGAGGGAAGCACTTCGATATCGTTATCAACGGCACCAGCGCCAGTTTGAACGACGAGATGCCCCCGCTGCCGGCGACGCTCTACACGCGCGATGCGCTTGCCTACGACATGATGTACGGCGAGCGGCCGACGCCGTTCCTCGAATGGTCGACGATTCACGGCGCCCGACGCGCGACCGATGGGTTGGGGATGTTGGTGGAGCAGGCGGCCGAGTCCTATTTCGTCTGGCGTGCAGTGCGACCGGAGACGAAAACCGTTATTGCCGTGTTGCGCAAGGGAAGCTAAGCGTGTGTGACGGCGGACGTCGCGCTAGACCCGGCAGAGCCGTCGATAGGCGAATGACTCCATCTCGTCGCATCGTTTCTCTTGGGAACGATCGACAGCGACCCTATCATTAGCGCGTCCGGTCGCCGGAAACCCGCGCATGCTGATCAACTGTGTTGTCTACCAAGACGGCCGAGTGCTCAAGGAGATCGATCCTCGCGAGATCTCCGACTATGTGAGCCGTCCGGAGTGTTTCGTGTGGGTGGCGCTGCGCGACCCGAGCGAAACCGAGCTGCGCGAGATGCAGAAGGAGTTCGGCCTGCACGAGCTCGCCGTGGAAGACGCGCGGCACGGTCACCAACGCCCGAAGATCGAAGAGTACGGCGATTCTATCTTCGCGGTGCTGCATACCGTCGAGACGAACGGTCCGGGGGAGCTGCACACGGGCGAGCTCGACATCTTCGTCGGCCGCAACTACGTGCTGACCGTGCGCAATCACACCGAGCGCGGCTTTCAAGACGTGCGCAAACGCTCCGAGCGCGAGCCGGAGTTGCTGCGCCACGGCGCCAGCTATGTGCTCTATGCGCTCATGGACGCTGTGGTGGATCGTTATTTTCCGGTGCTTGACGCGTTGGAAGTCGAGTTGGAGAGCATCGAGCGGCAAATCTTCGCGAATCGATCGCCACGCGCGAACATCGAGGCGCTCTACGGCCTCAAGCAAAAATTAATGATGCTCAAGCATACCGTCGGACCGCTACTCGAAGCGGTGGGACGACTCTTCGGCGGCCGCGTGCCGCCGTTATGTATGGGAATGGCGGACTATTTTCGCGACGTCTACGATCACCTCGTGCGGCTCAATCAAGCGATCGAGTCAATTCGTGAAATGCTGACGACCGCGATCTCGGTCAACTTATCGTTGATCACGCTTCAGGAGGGTGAAGTGACGAAGCGGTTAGCCGCTTATGGTGCGCTGGTGGCGGTTCCGACGATGATCGGCGGGATCTATGGGATGAACTTCCAGCATATGCCGGAGTTGCATTGGCAATTCGGCTATCCGCTCGCGCTCGCCCTCATGTTCGGCATCGATGCGTTTTTGTTTTGGCGGTTCCGCCGCGCCGGGTGGCTGTAGCTCGCTAGGGCTTGCGGTAGTCGTTCTTGAGCCTGGCGTAATGCTCCGCGGAATAAAACAGCAGCGCCTTCTCGTTCTCCGTCAACGTGCGAATCCTCTGCGCGGGCCGACCGACCCAGAGGTACCCGCCTTCCAGTTCTTTGCCTTCGGTGACGAGGCTGCCGGCGCCGAGCAGGACGCCGGATCGCAATACCGCGCGATCGAGCACCGTCGAACCCATCCCGATGAGACAGCGGTTCTCGATCGTGCAGCCATGCAATATACATCGATGCCCGACGGTCACTTCATCGCCGACGATCGTCTGCGTTCCGTCACGGACCCCGGTCCGCCCGCCGGTGACGTGGATGACGGTCCCGTCCTGAATGCTCGTGCGCGCGCCGATGCGAATGTAATTCACGTCGCCGCGTATCGAGCACATCGGCCAGACCGAGCTATCCGCGCCAATGCTCACATCGCCAATGACGATCGCCATGTCATCGATATATGCCGTCGGATCGACGAGGGGTGTTTTGTCTTGAAAGGTTCGTATCGGCATGGCGATTTTTCGAAGATGCGTCAGCGCAGCGTAACCAGCTCTTCGGCGCTGGTTGGATGGATCGCTACCGTGTTGTCGAAATCGCTTTTGGTTGCGCCCATTTTTACCGCCACGGCGAAGCCTTGAATAATCTCATCGACGTTGCGCCCAATCAGATGGCAGCCGACAATTTTCTCGCGCTCACCGACCGTTACGAGCTTCACCAAGGTCGGCTGCCGGCGCGTCAAGATTCCATGGTAAAGCGACGTGAAACGCGCCTGATATATTTTTACCTCGTTTACGCCGTAGAGCGCGCGCGCCTCCTGTTCGGTGAGACCGACGGTGCCGATCGGCGGGTGGCTGAAGATAACGGTCGGTACGTTTTCATAATCGAGCCGCGCCTTGGGCTGGTTACCAAAAAGCCGATCGGCGAGTCGCCGCCCCGCCGCAATCGCGACCGGCGTTAGCGCCAATCGAGACGTGACGTCGCCGATCGCATAAATGCCGTCGATATTCGTATTTTGATACTCATCGGTGATCACGAAACCCTCGGCATCGAGTGCGACGCCCGCGCTCTCGAGGTTCAGTTCATCCGTGTTCGCGTGGCGGCCGATGGCCCAGAGAAGCGTATCGAAGCCGCCCAAGCGCTGGCCGCCATCGATAACGACGGCAAGGGCGTGGCCGTCCCGCTCGATGCGCGCGATGCGCGTCGACGTCATCACGCTGATGCCGTCCTTCTGCATCTCTTCCATCAATGCCTCGCGCACGGACACGTCGAAGCGGGCGAGCAACGTTTCCCCGCGCAGCAACAGCGACACGTCTGTGCCGAGGCTCTTCAGCACCCCGGCGAGCTCGACCGCCACGTAGCCGCCGCCGACCACGAGAGCGCAGCGCGGTTGCGTTTCGAGATCGAAAAATCCATCGCTGGTGATGCCAAGCTCCGCGCCGGGGAGCGGCGGTGCGATACGACGCGCCCCGGTCGCGATGAGAATGCGGTCGGCGCGCAATCGCGCGCCGTTGACTTCGACCGTGTGCGCGTCGATGAAGCGCGCCTCACCGGAGACCTCGGTGACGCCTTCGGCTACCAGCCCGCGCCGATAAACCTCATTCAGCCGATCGACGTAAGCATCGCGCGCGCGTTTGATCGTGGACCAGCTGAAGCCGTTCGCGCCGAGGTCGAAGCCATAATCGCGCGCATCGCGCAGGACTTCGGCGATCGAGGCGGCGTTGAACATGATTTTCTTCGGCACGCATCCCCGATTGACGCAGGTGCCGCCAAGGCGATCGCGCTCGATGACGGCGGCTTTGGCGCCGTGTCCCGCCGCGCGTTTCGCCGCGGCCAATCCGCCGCTGCCGCCGCCGATCACGAGAAAGTCGTAATCGCGTTCGCTCATGCGTCGATTCTGTAGCGCGGCGGGTCGGCGAGCAACAGTTGCTGCTGCTGTAGCGCGACGACCTGTTCTTGCCAGTAGTGCGGCGAGCTGAACCACGGGAAGCTTTTCGGGAACGCCGGGTCGTCCCAGCGCGCGGCGATCCACGCGTTGTAGCGCAACAGCCGCAGCGTGCGCAGCGGCTCGATCAGTTGCAGCTCGAGCGGATCGAATAGCGCGAATTCGGCGTAACCGGCGAGCAAACTGGAAAGTTGCCGCTCCACGTCGGGTTGATCGCCGGAAAGCACCATCCAGAAATCTTGGACGGCGGGGCCCGTCAGGCAATCGTCGAAGTCGACCAGATACGGCCCGGTCGCGCTCCAGAGAATGTTGCCCAGATGAAAGTCGCCATGCAGCCGCAGAGGTTTGACGTCGCCGGCGGTCGCGAACGCCGCGTGCAAGAACGGCAGCAATTGTTCAGCGGCCGCGCAGAACGGCGCGACCACATCGGCCGGCAGAAACGTCGCGGCACGCAACCGCTCGAGCGAAGCGTCGCCGAATTCGCCCACGCTGAGTTGCGGCCGGTGCTGGAAGCGCTCGGTGCCGCCCAGCAGATGCAGCCGGCCTACGTAGCGGCCAAGCACGTGAAAGTCGGCGTTACTCGTGATCTCGGGCGTTCGTCCCGGTTGCCAGGGAAAGACGGCGAAACGGAATCCGCCGTGCTCGTGCAGCGTGCGCCCCTCGTGCACGAGCGGCGCCACGACCGGGATCTCGAGCTCCGCGGCGTGCCGAGCGAACGCGTGCTCCTCGAGAATCGCGGCATCGGACCAACGCCCGGGCCGATAGAATTTTGCAACCCGCGGCCCCGCGTCTTCCGTGTCGACTCGGTACACGCGATTTTCGTAGCTGCTTAAAGCGAGCAGGCCACCGGTGCAGCGCGGCCCCAATTGCTCGACGGCGCTGAGAATAATCTCCGGCGTCAGTGCGTCGTAAGGATGTGTCGTAGTCTCCATCGTCGCTGCGCCGTGCTACATTACCCGTTCCGCGAAATCAACGTTGCGCGTCATGGAAAGTTCGAGTTCCCCTAATCCATTGCTGGCCTTTGCGAGCGCGAGAACGGCCGGCGAGCTGCCGTCCTTTAGCGCGATTCGCCCCGAGCACGTGGGTCCGGCGCTCGATCACATTCTGACGGAAAGCCGTGGCCAGCGGGAACAATTGTTGGCACAAACGTCCGCACACTCCTGGGATAGCCTTGCCGGCCCTATGGAGGATGTGCACGAACGGCTGCAACGGGTTTGGTCGCCGGTCGTCCATCTCAACGCCGTCGTGAACAGCGAGTCATTGCGAGCCGCGTATAACGAAGGCGTCCCGCGCGTCGCGGATTATTCGACCGAGCTTGCGCAGGATGAACGCTTGTACGCCGGCTATAAGTCGATCGCCGCGCGCGCCGACTTCGCTCGTCTCTCGCCCGCGCAGCAGCGAGTCATAAAAAATTCGTTGCGCGATTTCCGGCTAGCCGGCGCCGAGCTGCCGCCGAACGACAAGGAACGCTTCCGCGAAATCCAGAGAGAGCTCTCCAGCCTGGCGAGCAAGTTCTCCGAGAACGTCCTCGACGCGACTCAAGCGTGGGAACTCGTGCTCACCGCGCCCGAAGATCTTGCCGGCTTGCCGCCGTCGGCGTTGGCAATGGCGAAGCAGACCGCGGACCGCGAAGGAAAGCAGGGGTACAAATTCGGTCTCGAGGGGCCATTTTACATCGCGTTTATGACTTACGCGGACAATCGCGAGCGACGTCGCCAGATGTACGAAGCGTACGCGACGCGCGCGAGCGACCAAGGGCCCAGCGCCGGTCGCTGGGATAACTCCGCGCTCATCGTCCGAATTCTGAAATTGCGGGCCGAGGCGGCGCGGCTTCTCGGTTTCGCGAACTACGCCGAGTATGCTTTACAAACCCGAATGGCAAAGAGCGTCCCGCAGGTGCTCGAGTTTTTGAACCATTTAGCAGCCAAGGCGCGTCCGCCGGCGATGCGCGACCTCGGGGAGCTCGAGGAATACGCTCGAAGCGGGGACGGTGTCAGCCGTCTCGAGGCGTGGGACGTCGCCTACTACTCGGAGAAATTGCGAGCCCGTCGCTACGCCTTTTCCGAAGAAGAGTTGCGCCCCTACTTCCCCGAGAATCGCGTGATATCGGGAATGTTCGAAGTCGTGCGCCGGCTCTACGGGGTCGACATTAGTTCGATCGCAGGGATCGAGACCTGGCACCCGGACGTACGTGTCTACGAAATTCACGACGAGTCCGGCGAAACGCGGGGTCGTTTCTACGTCGATCTTTACGCGCGAGCGAACAAGCGCGGCGGCGCGTGGATGGACGACTGCTTGAGTCGACGGCGGCACGGCGACGAGCTACAGATCCCGGTCGCTTATCTCGTTTGCAACTTTACGCCGCCGCTGGGCGATCGTCCGGCGCTCTTCACTCACGATGAAGTCAACACGTTGTTTCACGAGTTCGGTCACGGTCTGCATCACATGATGACCAAGGTCGATTACCCCGGCGTCGCCGGCATTAACGGCGTCGCCTGGGACGCGGTGGAGCTGCCGAGCCAATTCATGGAGAACTGGTGCTGGGAGCGCGCGGCGCTCGATGTCGTCAGCGGTCACCACGAGACCGGCGAGCGGTTGCCCGAAACGCTTTTTAAAAAAATGCACGCCGCGAAGAATTTCCAATCCGGGATGCAGTTCGTTCGCCAGATCGAGTTCTCGCTGTTCGATATGCGTCTGCACAGCGACTTCGATCCCGACGCCGCGCGCACGGTGCAACACGTGCTCGACGAAGTGCGGGCGGAAGTCGCCGTCGTGCTGCCGCCCGCGTTCAATCGATTTCAAAACAGCTTCAGCCATGTCTTCGCGGGCGGATATGCCGCTGGCTACTATAGTTACAAGTGGGCCGAGGTGCTCTCGGCCGACGCCTTCAGCAAGTTCGAAGAGAACGGCGTATTCGATTCGGCCACGGGGCGGGAATTCATGCACCACATTCTCGAGCAGGGCGGGGTGTACGAGCCCATGGAGCTCTTCGTCCGTTTCCGCGGACGCAAGCCGTCGATCGAGCCGCTGCTCCGTCATTCCGGGCTCGCCGCATGACGCGGCTCAGCGCTTGGTTTATTTTCGGCGCTCTAACGGTTCCGTTCGCGGCGCTGGCGGAAACGAACTATGTGACCGATCAGCTGACGGTTCCCCTCCATGCAGAGCCGGCGTCCGCCGCGCCGGTGTTGAAAACGCTGACAACCGGAGCTTCTCTGGAAGTTATCGAGCAGGGGATCGGTTTTGTGCGCGTGCGCGACGCAACGGGCATCGAAGGTTGGGTGGAAGCCGGCGCGCTGTCGGCGCGACCGCCGTCGAGTGTGCTCGCGAAGGGATTGCGCGCGGAGCTTGATCGTACCCGCGCGCAGCTCGTGCAGGCTCAGACGTTACTCGACAAGAGTCGCACCGTGTCGGGAGCATCGCTTACCGACGAGCAGGCTCAAGCCGAGCTTACGGTAATGCGGACCCAGCTCGCGCAAGTGCAGAGCGAGCTCAAGAAGAAGGATGAGCAGATCGCTCAAGCGAAGGCGGACGCAGCCGCCGCTCCGGCCTCGGACTCCGCAGGTCAGGTGCCGGCTGATTCCGGATTCGGCTTTCTATGGCTCGGATTTGCCTTTGCTATGCTTGTGCTAGGTTTTATCGGCGGAATCATTTGGGTTCGGGAGTCGATTCGCCGGCGTATGGGGGGCATGTACCTGAGGATCTGAGCATGGGTCTGCGATGGAAACTTTTGCTGGTGGCGGCGATGGTGTTCAGCGCGCCGCTCGCGCACGCGGGGAAACTTTACAAGTGGGTCGATAAGGACGGTAACGTCTCATACCACGATCAACCGCCTTCGAGCGACGGCTATCGCGTCGAAGAGAAACACATGGGCGATCGGGAGAGTCGTCAAGCCGGCGACGCCGCGGAGAAGATGCCCGTCGTTCTTTACAGCGCGCCCAAATGCGCGTCGTGCGATACGGCGCGCGCGTACCTGAAAACCCGTGGCGTTCCGTTTACCGAGAAGAACGTCGAGGGCGATCGGAAGCTTCAGGATGAGCTGATCAAGCAGGCCGGCGGTCTCGCCGTTCCGACCATCATGATCGGCACCAAGATCATGAAGGGCTATCTTGAATCGCTGCTCGAGGGAGAGCTCGATCAGGCCGGGTATCCCAAGGCCCAATCCGAGGAAACCCAAAAGCCCGCGTCGTAGGACCGCGCGAATTTCTCCGCGTATGATTCGCGCGTGAAGCTCGCCACCTGGAACGTGAATTCCATCCGCGCGCGCCTACCACACGTTCTCGATTGGCTCGCCTCGCAACACCCGGATGTCTTGTGTCTGCAAGAAACCAAGGTCATCGACGCCGAATTCCCGTATGAGCCGATCCATGCCACGGGCTATCAAGTCGCACACGTGGGGCAGAAGGCCTACAACGGAGTTGCGACGCTCACGCGTAAACTCGCGACAGCGGTAGCGAGCGCTCCACCCGGTCTCGACGGCGAGCAGAAGCGACTGGTAGCGGTGAGTCTCGACGATATACGTGTCATCAACGTGTACGTGCCGAATGGCGAGCGAGTCGGCTCGGAGAAATACGAGTTCAAGCTGCGCTGGCTTGCCGGGTTGCGCGCTTATCTTTCCGCGGAGATCGAGCGCTATCCGCTGCTCGCCGTAGTGGGCGACTTTAACGTTGCGCCGGAAAACCGCGACGTGTACGACCCACGCCTATGGCAGAACCAGGTGCTCTTCAGCGAAGCAGAGCGCGCGGCGTTGCACGACATTGTCGATATCGGACTTGTCGATGTCTTTCGGCGATTTGAGCAGCCGCCGGCGAGTTATACGTGGTGGGACTATCGACAAGGGGGATTCCGGCGCAATCTGGGCCTTCGCATCGATCACATCTTGTGTAGCTCCGCTTTGGCCGAGCGCTGCCGCTCGTGCGTAGTCGACAAGAGCCCTCGTGGCCTTGAGCGCCCCTCGGATCACGCTCCGGTAGTAGCCGAGTTTGAGCTGAACTGAACGCCACGGCGCCCAGCCCCAAAGGTAACAAGCACCACCAGAAGCCCCCTTACAATCGGATCTGCATGGTCTATTGAATCTAAATGAGAATGATTTGCGTTTCTGTTGTCGATGTGGATAATGCGGTTTATGCCGGCCAATCAGAGGAGAAGCTCTTGGACGTAAACCGCCTACAGCTCGGCGTCGCGGCGCTGCTGCTCATGCTCCTAGGTCCGTTCACCGCTGTCCACGGCGCGGATTTGCCGGCGTTTCAATTAACGGTAAAGGATGGTCGATTCATTCCAGAGACGGTCGACGTTCCGGCCGGGAAGAAATTCAAACTCGTCGTTAGCAACGAAGGGCCGGGACCCGAAGAGTTTGAGAGCCATGAACTTAACCGCGAAAAAGTGATACCGGCCGGCCAGAAGGCGGAGATCATTCTCGGGCCGCTAAAGGCCGGTACTTATAGCTTCTTCGGCGAATTTCATCCCAAGACGGCAAAAGGACAGATCGTCGCGAAGTAACGAATGCGACGGAGCGGATAACCATGTTTGCGACCGCGATTATTGTTCTGCGCGAAGTGCTCGAAGCCGCGATGGTCGTTGGGCTCGTCATGGCGGCCGCGCGCGGGTTACGCGGACGCGGGTTTTGGATTGGTTCCGGCGTCGCCGCCGGTCTCGTCGGAGCGGGGATTGTAGCGGCCTTTGCCGGCAGCATCGCCTCGGCGGCGCAAGGCATGGGTCAGGAAATTTTCAATGCCTCGATATTGTTTGTCGCGGTCGGGATGCTCGGTTGGCACAACGTCTGGATGGCACGGCACGGCGCCGAACTGGCGAACCGAATTAAAACGGTCGGCCGCGACATCGCCGCCGGCGTCCGCCCGCAATATCTGTTGGCGACCGTCGTCGGTCTCGCGGTATTGCGCGAAGGCTCCGAGGTCGTGCTGTTCCTCTACGGCATCGCGATCGCTCAGCAGGATCAAGCGCCGGCGATGTGGGCGGGTGCGTTTATCGGTCTCGCGCTCGGTTCCGGCATGGGGTTGTTGTTGTACTTGGGATTGCTTCGACTCGCCGCGCGGCGTCTCTTTACCGTCACCGGCTGGTTAATCGCGCTGTTAGCGGCCGGCATGGCCGCGCAAGGGACGGGGTTCCTGATACAAGCGGATTTTCTTCCGTCGCTCGGCGAGCCGTTATGGGACACTTCGGCGTGGCTCTCGCAGCAGAGTCTGTTGGGACGCGTGCTCCAGGCGTTGGTCGGTTACCTGGATCGCCCCGCCGGGATGCAAGTTTTGTTCTACGTTCTTACCCTCGGCGTGATTTTGATATTGGGCCGTCTTTATGGTTCTGTTCCCGCTCGCCCGTCGGCGCAGCCTCCGTTACGCCGCGGCAAGTTGGAGGCGGCGAAGTGACAGGCCCTCGTACGCGGTGAACTGAAATGATGCATCGATGAATGTTGACGAACCAAAATCAAAGCCAGTGCCGATATTAAGCGGCGACACGCCGTCGCGGCCCGGCGTCGCGGGTATTTCGCGCGTGCGCAGCGACGCACTTCTCGGTCGGCGCGGCGAGCTTATCATCGAGCACGCCGGTCGGGAGTATAGGTTGCGACAGACGAGCACCGGCAAGTTGATTTTGACTGCTTGATCTCTGGCAGATGAGACGATAGCGACGGCCTGAACAACAAGAACTTCCCAGCCAGCCACGCGGCGCACAGCCGTGCTAGCCAGCCAGCAGCAAGTTTCCATTCACTGGAGGGTTAGGTGCCTATCATGTTTCGATCGAATTTGCGTAGTGTGCTTCACGGGTTGGGCGCCGTTGCGTTGTTAGCTAGCGGCGAGGCTTCGGCGCTAAATTACTTTGACCTGGAAGTTTATCCCTACAAGACGGCGAGCCGTGGCGAATTCGAGATCGAGAATTTCACCACCCATACCAGCCGAGGGACGAAAGAACCGGCCGCGCCGGACGATAACAAGGGGCTGACGCGCAGCACGTTCGAGCTCACCTACGGTATTACCGACAAAACTGAGATTGCGTATTACCGCGACTACGCGCGCACGCGTGGAAATAATTTCGAATACGCGGCAAGCCGCTATCGCGTCCGCACGCGATTTTTCGAGAAGGGCGAGCTTCCGGTCGATATCGGCGCCTATGCCGAGCTCGAGTACCCGCGAACAGCGACGGGAGAGGAAAAAGAGGTGGAGGGCGAGTTGCGTCTGATCCTCGAAAAAGACTTCGGGCGCTGGACATTTGACTTCAACCCCATCTTCGAGCGCGCGCTCAAGGGACCGGATCGCGCGCAAGGTTGGGAGCTGCAATACGCGATGTCGCTTATTTACCGCCTCAGCGAATACTGGCAGCCGCGTCTCGACCTGTTCGGCGATTTTGGACCGATCAGGAATTTCGAGCCGCGCGACGAACAGAAGCACTTGATATCGCCCGCCGTCGATTTCCGCCTCGGGCGCGGTCTCTACACGACGCTCGGCGTGGCCTTCGGATTGACCGAGGCGAGCGAGCAACGGCTGCTACGCGCGCGGATTGAATGGGAATTTTAGACTTCAGCTTGGCTTGCTGCCGGCCGCTGAGATATAGTGCGCGCCTCGCCGCACCCCCGCGGGAGAGGCTTGTTCACTAGATCGTCGAGCCCCTGACTACCGGCGTACGGTGGATCGGACGGTTCGCAGTTTCGGTTCCTCGATCTAGCGCTCAAGCGCCGAAGGCGCAACCGCCCGGAATCGCTCAGGCAAAAGGACCGCGGGTTTATGCGTTGCGTTTGCGCACCCGCATGAGGCGACTCTGGAGAGATCCGACCCGCGCGCCGTGTGCGCGCTGCGGCGGACACCGAAGGGGCTCAAGACTCTCAGGTTACCGGACAGAGGGGCGATGGGATTCCCATCGCCCTTTTTTTATTTATTTTCGCGGTTATCGTCGCGTGAACTGAGGTTCGCTACCACCCATGGGGCATCGCACACCGCTGTACGAAATTCATCTCGCGCTCAACGCGAAGATCGTCGACTTCGGCGGCTGGGACATGCCACTGCACTACGGCTCGCAGATCGAGGAGCACCATCGAGTGCGCAACGATGCCGGGATGTTCGACGTTTCGCACATGAACGTTCTCGAGTTGAAAGGCGACGAGGTGCGGGACTTTCTGCGCTTGCTGCTCGCGAACGACGTCGCGAAGCTCAAGACGCCGGGACGGGCGCTCTACTCGTGTATGTTGAATACCGAGGGCGGTGTGCTCGACGATCTGATCGTTTACTTTCTCGACGACTCTTCGTTCCGTGTAGTCGCCAACGCGGCGACGCGCGAGAAAGACCTCGCCTGGATCCGCAACGCCGCCGAATTGTTCGGCGGCGTGCAAATCGTCGAGCGCGACGATCTCGCCATCATCGCCGCACAAGGACCAAACGCGAGGGAAAAAGTTTGCCGGGCGCTAGGCGATCCGATTCGCAGCGCCGCCGGAAATCTTCAGCCGTTTCACGCGGCCACGGTCGGCGATCTCTTTATCGCCACGACCGGCTACACCGGAGAAGATGGGTTCGAGATTATTCTCCCGACTACCGCGGTTAAGGACGTTTGGCAGGCGTTGCAAGACGTGGATATCCGGCCGGCCGGTTTGGGCGCGCGCGATACCTTGCGGCTCGAGGCCGGCATGAACCTATACGGTCAGGACATGGACGAGACCACGACGCCGATCGAGTCCGGGCTCGCCTGGACGGTCGCGTTCGAGCCGACGGACCGCAAGTTCATCGGGCGCGAGGTGCTCGACAAGCAGCGCGCGAACGGCGCTAGCCGTGCGCTCGCCGGACTCGCGCTCGAGGGCAAGGGCGGAGTTCTGCGCAGTCACCAAAAGGTGCTGTGCGAGGGGCTCGGTGAAGGCGAAGTAACCAGCGGGAGCTTTTCGCCGACGTTGAATTGCTCGATAGCGCTCGCGCGCGTGCCGGCGGGAGTGCCGATCGGCAGCCGTTGTCGAGTCGATGTCCGCGGTAAGATGCTCGATGCGCGCGTAGTGAAGTATCCGTTCGTGCGAAACGGCAAGAGCTGTCTAGCCTGAGGAGGTCGTCATGAGCAAAACCCCGGGAAGTCTTAAGTACACCAAGTCGCATGAATGGGTCCGGCGCGAAACCGATGGAACGTTGACCGTCGGCATCACCGATCACGCCCAAGACTTGATGGGCGATTTGGTTTATGTCGAGCTTCCCGAGCAGGGTCGGAAAGTCTCGGCGGGTAACGAATGTGCCGTCGTCGAATCGGTTAAGGCCGCCTCCGACGTCTACGCGCCGATGAGCGGCGAGATCACCGCTGCCAACACCGCGCTCGCCGACGGTCCCGAGACTATCAACAAGGACCCCTACGGAGAAGGCTGGATGTTCAAGATTCGGCCGTCGAATCCGGCAGAGTGGAACGCGTTGCTCGATGCCGGCGCCTACGACGCACAAGTCGCTTCCGAGAAGCACTGACCCATGCCGTTCATTCCGCACACCGAAGCCGACGTCGAGGCGATGCTCGCCGCGATCGGTGTCGACAGCATCGATGCTTTGTTCGAGGAGATTCCCGCGCAGCTGCGCAGCGGCAAGCTCACGCGCGTGCCGGAAGGTCTGAGCGAGATGCAAGTCGATCGGCTGATGCAGGAGCGCGCGGCGCAGGACGGCCTTTATCTTAACTTCATCGGTGCCGGCGCGTACGAGCATCACATTCCGGCGGCGGTTTGGGAAATCGCCACGCGCGGCGAATTTTATTCCGCGTACACGCCGTACCAGGCGGAGGCGAGCCAAGGCACGTTGCAGTTGCTCTACGAATTCCAAACGATGATGGCGTCGCTCACCGGCATGGACGTCTCCAACGCTTCGCTGTACGACGGCGCGTCCGGATTGGCGGAAGCCGTGCTCATGGCGGTGCGCGCACACAAGAAGGCCCGCCGGATTCTGATGCCGAGCACGGTGCATCCGATTTATCGCGAGGTGGTCCGATCGATCGTGCACAATCAGAACATCGAATTAATCGAGTTGCCTTACTGCACCGAAGGCGGCCACACGATCCCGGCGTCGCTCAAGCGTTTCGAGGGGGAAGACGTCGCGGCGCTGGTGATTCCGCAGCCAAACTTTTTCGGCGTGCTCGAAGACGTGGACGAACTGACCGAGTGGGCGCACGCCCACGGCATGCTCGCGGTTGCGCTGGTTAACCCGACGTCGCTCGCGCTGCTAAAACCGCCCGGGGAATGGGGCGCGCGCGGTGCCGACATCGCGGTCGGTGAAGGCCAGCCTCTCGGCGCGCCGCTTTCCTCCGGCGGACCGTATTTCGGATTTCTTTGTTGCAAGGAGCCGTTGGTGCGCCAGATGCCGGGGCGCATCATCGGGCGCACCGTTGACGTCGACGGCAAACCAGGCTTTACGCTGACGTTGCAGGCGCGCGAGCAACATATCCGCCGCTCCAAGGCGACATCTAATATTTGCACCAATCAGGGATTGGTCGTCACCGCGGCGACGCTTTACATGGCGCTGCTCGGGCCGGAGGGTCTCGAACGCGTCGCCGCCGCATGCCACGCCAATATGAACGCGCTACTCGATAAGCTCACCGCTATCCGCGGCGTGACGCGCGTGTTCAACCGCCCGGTGTTTCACGAGGCGGTGCTCCGGCTGGACGCGCCGGTTGCGGACGTGCTGGCGTCGTTGCGAAGCGAACGTATTCTGGGTGGCTTCGATCTCGCGCCGTACTATCCGGAGCTAGGCGAAACGTTGCTGGTATGCGCGACCGAGACTCGAACGCCAGACGATATTGAGCAGTACGAGTTGCAATTGAAACATGTCCTGAATCAGCAAGGACCCGCGTCTGCACGCGCGGCGAAAACGCGATCCACCAATTAACCGAGGAGAAATCATGGCGACCATCAAGCTTCGCGGAAATCCGATCAACACCAATGCCGAATTGCCGAGCGTCGGCGCCAAGGCGCCCGACTTTCAGCTCATCGACGGGGATCTGAAAGAAGTCCGGCTCGCCGACTTCAAAGGCAAGAAAAAACTGCTGAACATCGTGCCGAGCTTGGACACGCCGGTCTGCGCGATCAGCACGAAGAAGTTCAACGACTTCGCTAAGAGCCGTATTGATGTCGCCGTGCTGACGATCTCCGCCGACCTGCCATTCGCGCAGAAGCGTTTCTGCAGCGCCGAGAACATCGGTAACGTGAAGACACTTTCGATGATGCGGGACCGTAATTTCGCCAAGGACTACGGCGTGCTGATCCAGAACGGGCCGCTCACCGGTATCACCGCCCGCGCCGTCGTCGTACTCGACGAGAACGACAAGGTCGTTTACCGCGAACTCGTTCCGGAAATCGCGCAAGAGCCGAACTACGAAGCGGCGATAGCCGCGTTGAAGTGACGCGCGCGAAACGCTCGTCATCCCAGCGAAAGCGGGGATCCCGTTATTGCAATAGGCCGGACTAATGTTGATCTTCGAACGCTCAAAGCCGGGACGCCGTAACCCCACACAGGCGCCGTCATCCAAAGCGGATGTCAGCGACATTCCGCAAAAGTTGCGGCGCCGCCGACGCCCCCTGTTGCCGGAAGTCTCCGAGATGCAAGCGGTGCGTCACTATACGCGTCTCTCGCAAAAAAATTTCTCGATCGACACGCATTTCTATCCGCTCGGTTCTTGCACGATGAAGTACAACCCGCGCGCGTGCAATAAGCTCGCGATGCTGCCGCCTCTATTGTCGCGGCACCCGCACGCGCCGGAGTCGACCGGGCAGGGTTTTCTCGGATGCATGTACGAGTTGCAGGAAATCCTGAAAGACGTAACCGGCATGCAGAGCGTTTCGCTCACACCGCTCGCCGGCGCGCAGGGCGAATTCGCGGGCGTCGCGATGATCCGCGCGTACCACGAATCGCGCGGCGACCAGAACCGCGTCGAAATCCTCGTACCCGACGCGGCGCACGGCACCAATCCCGCGACGGCGGTAATGTGCGGCTACACGGTGCGGGAGATTCCGACCGACGCCAATGGCGACGTCGATCTCGAAGCGCTGCGGGCCGCGGTCGGTCGGCAAACCGCTGGGCTGATGCTCACCAATCCCTCGACGCTCGGCGTCTTCGAGCGGCGCATCACCGAGATCGCCAAGATCGTCCATGACGCGGGCGGTTTGCTTTATTACGACGGCGCCAACTTGAACGCGATCCTCGGGCGAGTGAAGCCGGGAGACATGGGGTTCGACGTGATCCACATGAACCTGCATAAGACATTTTCCACCCCTCACGGCGGCGGCGGGCCGGGCGCGGGACCGGTCGCGGCGAATTCACGGCTCGCGCCGTTTCTACCCGTGCCGATCGTTGGTTTAGAGGGAGGGAAGTATCACTGGCTCACGGAAAAACATCGACCGCAAACCATCGGCCGTCTTTCGGCGAACATGGGTAACGCCGGCGTTCTCCTGCGCGCCTATGTCTACGCGCGACTGCTCGGCCGCGACGGCATGCACCGCGTCGCCGAATTCTCGACGCTCAACGCGAATTACTTATTGGCGCGGCTGACACAAGCGGGTTTCGACGCCGCCTATCCGAAGCGACGTGCCACGCACGAGTTCATCCTCACGCTGAAGAAGCTCAAGGATCGCCATGGCGTGATCGCCATGGATGTGGCGAAGCGATTGCTCGATAAAGGTTTCCACGCGCCGACAACCTATTTTCCGTTGCTCGTGCCGGAGTGTTTTCTCATCGAGCCGACAGAGACGGAAGCGAAGGAAGAGCTCGATCGGTTTGTAGCCGCACTGATCGAAATCGCGCGCGAGGTCGAGGAAAACCCGCAGCTCGTGAAAACCGCGCCGCACACGACACCCGTACGCCGTCTCGACGAGGTGCGCGCCGCGCGGGAGTTGGACCTTACCTGGAAGTCCGCCGCTGAGAGTTAGTTGGGCGGATCGCGAAGGGCGAAGAATTAGATCGACACGTTCGCGCCGCCCGCCATTGCAGTAGCGATACGCCGCGCGTCGCGGCGATCCAACCACCAGGCGAGCAGCGGTAGAGTGATTTCGGTACCTGGCGCGACCAGCGCGGCGGTGTAAACGCAGAGCCGACCAATTCCACGCAGCCGCGTGCGCAGCTCCTCGCGCTCTGCGAAGCTCCATGGCGCCCCGTTGCGGGATTTCATCAGCAGCGCGAACAACCCCGGCACGCGCGCGATCTCCGCGCGTAAGCGCTGCCGCTCGCGGCCGTGAAGTTCGCGAGCGGCACGAGCGAGACTCGACGCGTAGCGCAGCAATCCGTTCGGTTCTAGCTGAGCCGATAAAATCGAATGGGCGGACATAGGGCCTTCTTCATGGTTCGTCTCTACCCAAGAGCAGCATGTTTCATGCCAGTGAAATCTGGTCCACGAAATAGGGGGTTTTCCGCGGTAGAAACCGGATTACGTCGCCGTCGCCGTACCGCCGGAGTCCATCGGAGCGAGCCTGGATCTCAGCGCGAAAGCGTCGACACTCCTTGCGCAGGTGCCGGGCGAACGAACGTCGCTGCCGAGCAAATCTCGGCCAGAGTTGCGGGGGTCAACAATCGAATCTCGACCATGCGCTTGGGGCGAACCTCGGCAACCGCGGGAGCGGAACAAACGTCGGCATAAACCAAATCCGCCGTGTGAGCGATGCGCTCCCACTCGGCTCTCGCCGAGAGCGGTCGGCATTCGAACGTCGCTTCATCACCGCGCAGAATAAAGAAGAGGCCGGAGGAGAACGGCAGCAGCCGCGGCGCGTGCGACACGAACAGCGCGCGCGCTCCCGGCGGTATCTCGAAGATCCACTTTTCCGGAAATCGCATGCGCAGCGTGATGAGGAAAACGTTCTCGACGAGAAGGCGCAGGCTGTCGACGCAGAAAGGCAGAGTCACCGTCAAGGCGCCCGTGAGCCGACTCGGCTGTTGTTTCACGTCATCGAGCGTACACGCCAAGACCGGCACGTCGACGTGCAAACGGATCTCGTCGCGCAACAGTTCCGCGGTTTCGCGAAACCGATCCACGACTACGATGCGATCGGTCGGGGAATTAATCAGCCAGTGTTCGACCGCCGCGCGGATGCGCGCGCTCGAGAAGCCGCGGCGGATCGCCGATTGCAGAGTCGTTTCGAGCAGCTCCTCGAAGGTGCGATCGTCCTGCGGCGTGGCCGGCGCGCCGAGCGCAAATACGCCTACCCCCGGATCGGCGGCAACGTTGCCGCTCAAGCCGAGTTCCCGATAGGCGGCGGCGACCGTGTTCGGATGAATTTTCAAACGTCGTGCGAGCGAGCGAATGCTCGGCAGCTTGCGCCCCTCGGCGAGCTCGCCGCATAGAATTTTCAGCTTGATCTGAATTGCCAGCTGCTCGCGCAGAGACAATCGGCCGCGGCGATTTACGATGAAGTCCATAGTTCTATTCCTCTCGGCGACGCGTTTATCGATTTCTGGGCGATTCTATGCGGCATTCGCGTCGTTGTGTCGACTCATGTGACACTCGGCGCGAGTGTCACATGTATTAATGGGCGTGCGACGCACGGCTCGTTTCTTAGAATCGTTCTTAGCCGATATGTGACAGTTATCGAAACTGTCACAAGCGGGGTAGACCCGAGCTCTTAACTCGGCAATGATCCATCCGCTGCAAGGACGTGCACGTGCGTGGACGTGGACGCGTCTGAGCAGTATGCCGAGCAACATCGTGTCGTCGAAAATGGGGAGTCTCCGCGAAGCGATCGCGTGTTAGGGGGAGACTTTGGCGACGCGCCACCGGCGCGGGGGTGACACGGCTCACCGCGAAACCCGCGCCGGTACCTATCCTCCTAACTTCACCGTGTGACCCTGGGACGCTCGTGATGGTTCTGAAGCCACGGCAACGATCGCCCGCGGTTTCGCCGTCGCGCGATCACGACATGTGCCGGCAGTCGAGCATCCGTGCTACTTCGAAGCGACCGCCTGATTCTTCACCGCGAACGAGGGTTGCACGAAGGCCAGCGCCGAGCGAATCTCGGCGATCGTTTGCGACGTCAACAATTGAAGCTCGACGATGCCCTGGGACCGGATTCGACGCACCGCCGACGCCGACGCCACATCGACGAAGACCGTATCCGCGATACGAGCCAGCGGCTCCCATTCCTCTCGCGCGTGAAGCACACGACAGTCGAGCGTCACGTCGCTGCCGCGCAAAACATCAACGAAGCCAACGGCATAAGGCAGGAGCCGCGGCGAATGCGATACGAATAGCACTTTTGCTTTCTGCGGTAACGCCAGCGCTTGCTCTTTGGGAAACTGCATCTTGAGGGTGATGAGAAATATGTTGGCGACAAGCGTGCGCAGGCGATCGACATAAAACGGCAGCGTCACGATCAAAGCGCCACAAAGACGCGTCGGATCTCGCGTCGCATCATCGAGTGTGTATGCCAAAATGCGCACGTTGACGGCGCGACGAATTTCATCGCGCAGCAATTCCGCGGTTTCCTGCGACGGATCTACCACCACGATGCAATCGGGCGGATGACTCGCGATCCAACGGTCGACCGCCGCGCGGATCTCGGTGCCGGAGAAACCCAGCCGGAAGGCGAGCTGCAAGGCTGCTTCGAGCATTTCGCCGAATGTGCGCTTGTCCTGTGGAACGACGGGCGCGCCGCGCGCGAACACGCCGACGCCGCGTCCGGTCGTCACGTTGCCGGTGAGCCCAAGCTCCTTGTAGGCGGCGGCCACTGTGTTGGGGTGAACCTTAAGGCGGCACGCGAGAGATCGCACGCTCGGCAGTCGACGCCCCTCGGCCAGCTCTCCGGCGAGTATCTTCAGTTTGATCTGTATTACCAGCTGATCCCGGAGCGTCATGATTCCGCTGCGGTTCACGACGAAATCCATAGCTCGCACTCCTGCAGCTCAGATAGCCCGTGCGTCTCTCATCAATGAATGTGGTGCAGCAAGCGCCACGCGCAGTCCCCCCGATTCAGATCAATCCTCGTTCTCGATGAACGAGATTTCGCGCTCTTATGGACTCGACAGCGAGCGCGACTTAAATTATGTGCTGTCAACCGAACAATCGACAGGACGCTTACAGGCTTTTTGGGGGGCGCGACGGGTCCGGTAGAGGGGCTTTGTGACTCGTCGCGATGCCCACCATTGGGCGACTGTATCGCTATGGCAAGGTAACCATGAGGTTAGAGTGTCCGTCACCGGTGTTCGATGCCAATGCGACGGGCCGTCGAAATGCGTTCGTGAACTGCAGCCGATTACCGACGAGACGTCGCCGGCCGACGAGCCTATGAGCGACATACACACGGTGACGTGCCTTTTCCGGCTCCTATCGCCTCCGTTGTCACACGCGCCGAAACTGTCACAACCACCGTAGACGCTGCGGCTGGCGGCGGCTTATCTCGCGAACTCGAGTCTCGCCTGGTGCTCGTTACTGCGCGAGCAACATTTCCAGCGCCTCGACGTTCGTTACCGGTGGCTGACAGGCGTGGCCGATGCAGACGTACGCGGTCGCCGTGCCAACGTTCTTGCGCTCGGCGAGCACGCGGGGTAAAGCGACAGCGTCGTCGGGAATTGCTAGCGTTATCGGCGGAAGCGTGTCAGCGCGCGCCAACTGAGCCTGCCAACTCGCGAGCTCATCGTGCGACCCGCGCAGCACGACCGTGCGCGGGGGATGTAAATAATCGCCGAGCGCGATGAGCAGCGAACAATGCGCGGAAGGATATTGCGCGATCCGCGACTGCAGCGCTTTCGACGTGCGCTCCGCGGCGTTTAAGAAATCCACCTCGCCGAGTAAGTAGCCGAGGCGCAACAGCGCCTGCACGGCGATGCCGTTGCCCGACGGCAGCGCTTCGTCGGCGGTTGGCTTCGGACGATGCACCAGCCGCTCGTGATCGTCGGAGGTGAAATAAAAACCGCCGTCGGTTTTATCTTCGAAGCGGTCGAGCAGCATGCGCGCGAGAGTGAACGCGAAGTCGAAATCGTCCGTGCGCCAGCGCGCTTGCAGCAGCTCGAGCGCGCCGTCGATCAGGAACGCGTGATCGTCGAGATAGGCGTTCAAGTGCGCACGGCCGTCTTTCGTGACGGCGAGCAACCGACCGTTGCGCCATAATTCACGCCGCACGAAATCGAGCGCGCGCCCGGCGGACGCGACGAAATCGGGGCGGCCGAGCAGGCGACCGGCGCGAGCCATGCCCTTGATCATCAGCCCGTTCCAGCTCGCGAGAATTTTTTCATCGCGTCCCGGGCGCACGCGCTTTTCGCGTGCTTCGTATAACTTGGCGCGCGCGGATTCGAGTCGTTTGACGACTTCGGCTTCGTTCAGATTCAGTTCGCGCGCGACGTCGGCCGTCTCGGCATACACATTTAGATGCCAGCGTCCTTCGAAGTTGGGTTTGCGCTGCAGTCCGAAGCGGCGCTCGACGGCCGCGTACTCTTCCGGCGTTAGCAGCGCGCGAATTTCCTCCACGTCCCATACGTAATACTTTCCTTCGTGACCTTCGGAATCGGCATCGAGCGTCGAGTAGTAACCGCCGTCGGGCGACTGCATTTCGCGCATCACCCACGCGCCGGTTTCTTCGGCGACGCGGCGGAAGAGCGGATCGCCCGTGATGAGCGCGGCGTCGGTGTAGAGCGGCAGAAGCTGCGCGTTGTCGTAAAGCATTTTTTCGAAATGCGGTATTGCCCAGTATTGATCGACCGAGTAGCGACAAAAGCCGCCGCCGATTTGATCGTAAATTCCACCGTACGCCATCGCGCGTAGGGTTCCGCGCACCATGGCGAGCGCTTCGTCATCCGGTTGCGCGGTACGAGCGGAACGTTCATAGCGCCGCAGAAGGAATTCCAGCGAGGTCGGGTGCGGAAACTTCGGCGCGTCGCCGAAACCGCCGTAGTCCGCGTCGTACTGCGAACGTAGCTCAGCGCGCGCGCGATCGAATACGCGATCGTTCAGCTCGGCGTTATCGGTAGATTCGCCCCTATCGACGCTGGCGAAAATGCCGCGGAGCTGATCGTTCTGCGCGCGAATCGCGTCACGCTGCTCCCGGTACGCCGCGGCGACCCGCGTGAGCACGTCGACGAACCCGGGCATGCCGTAACGCGGTTCCTTCGGAAAATACGTCCCGGCGAAAAACGGCATGAGGTCCTCCGGCGTGAGGAACATCGTCAGCGGC
The DNA here is from genome assembly GCA_041485885.1 of Sulfurifustaceae bacterium. Taxonomy (GTDB): domain Bacteria; phylum Pseudomonadota; class Gammaproteobacteria; order Acidiferrobacterales; family Sulfurifustaceae; genus JACQFZ01. Next base: position 79,735 of record JBGPKL010000003.1, on the reverse strand, counting down.
CAGCCGCCGCCGCGCTGCGCGAGCGCCTGATGCGCCGTCTGATAGATCTTGTCGAGGTCCGGCCGCTCCTCGCGATCGACCTTGATGCAGACGAAGAGCTCGTTCATCACCCGCGCCACTTCCTCGTCCTCGAACGACTCGTGCTCCATCACGTGACACCAGTGGCACGCGGAATAGCCGATCGACAGGAGGATCGGCTTGTCCGTGCTTCGCGCGCGCCCGAGCGCTTCCTCGCCCCACGGGTACCAGTCGACCGGGTTGTGCGCGTGCTGCAACAAATAGGGACTGGTCTCTTGGTTAAGGCGGTTGGTGTGAGCCATGGCGAGGATTCTGACGGGACGACTGACTATAGCCGAAGGACCCGAGCTTTGTCCTTTAGTTCCGCCCGTGGAGATGCAGCGCACCCCTCTTCCGTCGCGACCGCGGATCGCCGAGTGCCGCACCATCACTTCGAAGCGAGCGACCGTGTCGTCTGCCCATCGTTGGGCCGTGAGTGTTGGTCGAACTTGTTTTATATTGCGTCCTCTCCCACGTGACGACGACGTGTCCGCCACTCCAAGCAAATGCTTCCTATGGCCCGCGTAGCGCTCAGCGCCAGGCACGCGCGCGGCACGCGCGACGCGGCGCCGAGCGCGCGAACCGAAGCGGCGCTCCTGCCGAGCTGGCTCGAACCGTTGCTGCTCGCGCTCGTGCTCGCCGTCTGGTTCGGCTACGAGCTCGGCGGTCGTGCGTTGTGGTCGCCGGACGAGGGTCGCTACGCCGAGATTCCGCGCGAGATGGTGGCGAGCGGCGACTATCTCACGCCGCGGCTGAACGGCGTCAAATATTTCGAGAAGCCGCCGCTCGTTTACTGGCTAGTGGCCGGTGCGATCAAAACGTTGGGCTTGAACGAGTGGGCCGTGCGTCTGTGGCCGGCGCTGTTCGCGCTCCTCGGCTGTCTGGCGCTCTACTATGTCGGTCGCGAGTTGTACGGCCGGCGCGTCGGGCTCTACGCCGCCGGCGTGCTCGCGCTCAGTCCACTTTACGATTTCATGGGCGGCATTCTCACGCTCGACATGCCGCTCGCGGCGGAGCTTACCGCCGCGCTCGGTATGTTTCTGGTCGGTATCCGCGCTCCGCCGGGAATGCGACGGCGTCTTGTGCTTTACGGGTTTTACGCGTGCGTCGCGGCTGCCGTGCTGACCAAAGGTTTAGTCGGGGCGGTGATACCCGCCATGGCGATCGGCGCGTGGATTTTGGTGCTCGGCGAGTGGCGCTTGTTGCGCGAGATTTATCTGCCGAGCGGACTGCTGATATTTTTTTCCATCGCCGCGCCGTGGCATGTGCTCGTTTGGCAAGCGAATCCGGAATTCGGCCAGTTTTACTTCATTCACGAGCACCTTGAGCGTTATCTCACGACCGCGCACCAGCGCTACCAGCCGGTATGGTTTTTCATTCCTATATTGCTGGTTGGTATGTACCCGTGGACAGCGTTCTTGCCGTACGCGTTGCGCGACGGCATGCGCGATCTCTGGCGTGATCGTAAACGTCACGGCGACACCTGGTTTCTGTTGCTGTGGGCCGGTTTGCCCTTTGTCTTTTTCTCGTTGTCGAGCTCAAAACTGATTCCATATGTATTGCCGGTGTTTCCGCCGCTCGCACTATTGCTCGGCCGCTGGCTGGCGCAACGATGGGAGCACGAAATCCCGCGCGGGCGTGGCGCGTTCGTCGCGCTGCTTGTCCTCGGCGCCGTATTCGCCGCCGCTTTGTTCGTTGCACCGCATGTGGCGGCTGATCGACCGAGCGTGGCGCGCATCGGCGAGCAACTCGGTGCCGGCATTTATCTAATGGCCGGTGGATTACTTCTGGCCGGTCTGCTGCCGTTCCTCGCATGGTTGCGGCGCGACCGGCGCATGACGCTGGCGGCGTTCTTCGTCGGCGCGGCGGTGCTGGTCGCGTCGTTCGATCTCAATTTTGTCCGCCTCGACGTCGGCCGCTCGGTGAAAGAGCTGGCGCTGCGGCTCAAGCAGGAGCTTAAGCCCGGCGACGAGGTCATCACGTACGAAACGTACTACCAGGACTTACCGGTTTATTTGGAGCGGCGTGTCACCGTCGTGGACTGGAAGGGCGAGCTCGAATTCGGAACCACCATCGAGGACACGCGCGCCTGGATGATCGAGGCGCCGGAGTTCCAGCGCCGGTGGAACGGTGCGACCACGGCGTATCTGCTGACCAGCCGCTCGAACTACGATAAGCTGCGCGCCGATCCGCCGGGCCCGATGCGACTGCTCGCGCAAACCGCGTACGCGGTCCTGCTGGTAAATCGCGAGGCGACGCCGTGAACTATCTTCCGCTGATTCTGCTCGGTGTACTGCTGAACGCCGGCGCGCAATTGTTGCTGAAGGAAGGCATGCGCCGTGTCGGCTACTTCGACTTCGCCTGGGCGAATGCGATTCCGGTCGGCATGCAAGTCGCCGCCAATCCGTTCGTGCTGCTCGGACTGCTCGCGTACATCGTGAGCGTCGTCGTATGGTTGCTGGTGCTCTCGCGCGTCGAAGTAAGCTTCGCGTATCCGCTGTTGAGCGTCGGCTATATCGTCAACGCGGTCGCGGGGTATTACCTGTTTCAAGAAAATTTGTCGCTCACGCGCGTTACCGGCATTCTCATCATCAGTGCCGGCGTCTATCTGGTGACGCGGAGCTGAGATGAGCGAGGAATTTCTGCCGTTCGCGCGACCTTCGATCAGCCGGGAAGCGATCGACGAAGTCGTCGCGTGTCTCGAGTCCGGCTGGATCACCACCGGCCCGCGCGTGAAAAAATTCGAGCAGGCGCTGAAAGAATACCTCGGCGCGCCGCACGCGCTGGCGCTGTCCTCGGCGACGGCGGGACTGCATCTCGCGCTGCTCGCGCTCGATTTAAAACCGGGCGATGAGGTGATCACCACGCCGATGACGTTCGCCGCGACGCTTAACACCATCGTGCTCGCCGGCGGTCGCCCGGCGCTGGTAGACGCCGAACCGCACACCTACAACATCGATGTATCGCGGCTTCAGGCAGCGATCACGTCGCGTACTCGCGCCATCCTACCGGTGCACTTTGCCGGCCTCCCGGTCGACCTCGATCCGCTTTACGCGCTTGCCGAGCAACACGGCCTGCGCGTGATCGAGGACGCCGCGCACGCGATCGGCACCGAGTACAAAGGCCGGCGCATCGGCGCGTTCGGCGACACGCAGGTGTTCAGTTTTCACCCGAACAAGAACATCACGACCGGCGAGGGCGGCTGCATCACCACGCGCGACGACAAGCTCGCGGAGCGCCTGGCGCTGTTGCGCTTCCACGGCATGGACCGCGAGGCGTGGAACCGCTTCGGTAAAACCGGCAACCAGCACTATGAGATCGTGTTGCCCGGCTTCAAGTACAACATGATGGATTTACAAGCGGCGCTCGGCCTGCATCAGTTGCCGGCGCTCGATGGCTTCATCGCACGTCGCACGGCGCTCGCGCAGCGGTATCAAAAGTTGCTCACCGGCTGGCCGCAGTTCACGCTGCCCGGCGCGCCGCGCTATCCGCATCGGCACGCGTGGCATCTCTACACGCCGCTGATCAATCCGGACGCGGCAGGATTGAATCGCGATGAGTTCATGCAAGCCATGAAGGACCGCAACATCGGCACCGGGCTGCACTACCGGGCCGTGCATCTCTATCCTTACTATCGCGACCACTTCGGTTTCAAGCGCGGCGATTTTCCGGTTGCGGAATCCATCGGCGATCGGATCGTGAGCCTGCCGCTCTTCCCGACGATGACGGAAGCGGAGCAAGATCGCGTCATTGCCGCGATGCGCGACGTGTTCGGAAAACAGCGGGGAACCGCAGATGAACGCGGATGAAAAATAAAAACCATCGGTTGCTTCGCGTTATCTGCGTTTATCTGCGTTCATCTGCGGTTTCCTAACTCGTATCATCGTCAAAGAACAATGACCAAGCCGCATATCAGCGTCGTCGTCCCGGTCTACAACGAGGCGGAAAATCTCGAAGCGTTGTACACGCGGCTGACCGCGGTGCTCGACAAGGTCGGCAAGCCCTACGAGATCGTCTTCACCAACGACGGCTCGCGCGACAACTCGTTCGGGCTGCTGCGCGAATTCCACCGGCGCCGGCCGCAGCAAGTGCGCGTCATCGACTTCAACGGCAACTTCGGGCAGCACATGGCGATCATGGCGGCGTTCGAGCGCGTGCGCGGCGACGTCATCGTCACGCTCGATGCCGATCTGCAAAATCCACCCGAAGAAATTCCGAAACTGCTCGCGGCGATCGAGGCCGGCCATGACGTCGTCGGCGGTTACCGCAAGGACCGGCAGGACAGTTTGTTTCGGCGCGCCGCGTCGAAGGTTATCAACGCGCTGCGCCTGCGCATGACCGGCATCCGCATGCGCGATCAAGGTTGCATGCTGCGCGCGTACCGCCGGTCCATCGTCGACACCATCACGCACAGCGGCGAGAGCTCGACCTTCATCCCCGCGCTCGCGGTGCGTTATGCCGCACGACCGACCGAAGTCGAAGTCGCGCACGCCGCGCGCACGGCCGGTGTGTCGAAGTACCGGCTGTATCATTTGATCCGCCTCAATTTCGATTTGATGACCGGCTTCTCGGTGGTGCCGCTGCAGCTCTTCACGCTGTTCGGCATGCTGGTCGCGGCGATAAGTTTTGTGTTCGTGGTGTTCCTGCTCATTCGTCGCTGGATCGTCGGCCCCGAAGCGGAAGGGTTGTTCACCCTCTTCGCGATCCTCTATTTTCTCGTCGGTGTCGGCATCTTCGGGCTCGGCATCATCGGCGAATACGTCGGACGCATTTATCAAGAGGTGCGGCGTCGCCCGCGCTTTGTGATCCGCGAAGTGATCGAAGGCGGCGACTTGCCGAGAGCGGCGAGCAATGAGTGAGCCGCGCGTATTGGTATTCGCCTACCACGATGTCGGCCACGAGTGTTTCGCCGCGCTGCTCGAGCGCCGCGTTCAAGTCGTCGGCGTATTCACCCATACCGACGATCCCGAGGAGCGCATCTGGTTCAAGTCGGTGGCGCAATTGGCGCGCACTCAGACGGTCCCGGTTTACACGCCGGGCAACGTCAACGCGCCGGAGTGGATCGAGCGCATCCGCGCGCTGCGCCCCGATCTTATCTTTTCGTTCTATTACCGCCACCTCATCAGCCAGCGCATTCTCGATCTCGCGCGTCTCGGTAGCTACAACATGCACGGCTCGTTGCTGCCGAAATACCGCGGACGCGCACCGGTCAACTGGGCGGTGCTGAACGGCGAGACCGAGACCGGCGCGACGCTGCACGTGATGACGAAGCGCGCGGACGCCGGCGATATCGTCGATCAAGAGCGCGTATCGATCGGTTCGGAGGACACGGCCCAGGACGTTTTCAACAAGGTCACGGCGGCGGCGCGCCGCGTGCTCGAGCGTCAGATCGACAATCTCCTGCACGGCACCGCGCCGCGCCTGGCGCAAGACGAAACGGCCGCGACGTACTTCGGCGGCCGCCGGCCCGAGGACGGGCGCATCGACTGGCGGCAAGAGGCGCGCGCCGTCTGCAACTTGATCCGGGCGGTAACGCATCCTTATCCGGGCGCGTTCACCGAGATCGACGGCCGCCGCTTCTATATATGGAAGGCGCGGCCGGCGTCGGCGAGCGGCCGGCCGGGGGAAATTATCCGGACGATGCCGCTCACGGTGGCGGCCGGCGGCGGCAGCGCCGAAGTTGCCGAATGGCAGTGGCACGGCGACCCAGCGCCGCACCACGATGATACGCACGCACTTCGCGCTAATTTGGTTTTCGATATCCCATCCGTGATCCCGAATAATACGTCCTCCCCCCACCCCAACCCTCCCCCGCGCGCGGGGGAGGGGACGGGAGGGGGCGGCGGGCGATAGGAGATCGACACAACATGAGTCTGAAAGTCCTCATTCTCGGCGTGAACGGTTTTATCGGCAGCAGTCTCACGGAACGCATCTTGCGCGACACCGACTGGGAGGTGTACGGCATGGACATGGGCACCAACAAGCTCGACGGATTGATGGAGCAGCCGCGTTTTCATTTCGTCGAGGGCGACATCACCATCAACCGCGAATGGATCGAGTACCACGTGAAGAAATGCGACGTGGTGCTGCCGCTTGTTGCGATCGCCACACCCGCGACCTACGTGCAGGACCCGCTGCGCGTCTTCGAGCTCGACTTCGAGGCCAACCTCGACATCGTGCGCAAGTGCGTGCGCTACAAGAAGCGCGTGGTGTTTCCGTCGACGTCTGAGGTCTACGGCATGAGCACCGACGCCGAATTCGACGAAGACGCGAGCAACCTCGTGCTCGGCCCGATCCACAAGCAGCGCTGGATTTATTCGTGCTCCAAACAATTGCTCGATCGCGTGATCTACGCCTACGGTGCGCAGATGGGCTTCAAGTTCACGCTGTTCCGGCCGTTCAACTGGATCGGGCCGAAGCTCGACAACATTCTCGAGCCGAAAGAAGGCAGCTCGCGCGTGCTCACACAGTTCATCGGAAATATTTTGCGCGGCAGCGACATCCAGCTCGTCGACGGCGGCGCGCAGCGGCGCAGCTTCACGTACATCGACGACGGCGTCGACGCGCTGCTGCGCATCCTCACGAATCAGAACGGCGCCGCGGACGGCCGCATCTTCAACATCGGCAATCCGAAGAACGACGTGTCGGTGCGCGAGCTGGCCGAGCGTTTGATCGCCGCGGTGAAGCGCTATCCGAAGTACGCCGCGCTCACCGACAAGGTAAAGCTGGTGCCGGTGGATTCCGGCGACTACTACGGCAAGGGTTATCAAGACATCCTGACGCGCGTACCGTCGATTCGAAACGCCGAGAAATATCTCGGCTGGAAGCCGACCACCGATCTCGACACGGCGCTGCGCAAGACGCTCGACTACCACTTGGCGCGACCGGTGCAGGATCTTTCCAGTTAGGGAAGAACTTTGGAACCGCAGATGAACGCAGATAAACGCGGATCAAAGAAAACCAAGCGTTTGTTTTTCATCCGCGTTCATCCGCGTTCATCCGCGGTTCCGTTCTTATCTGTCGTTCCTCGTGGCGGTTGAACTAGCTATTAAGATCGACGTCGATACCGACCGCGGCACGCGCATCGGCGTGCCGGATCTGCTGGGACTGCTCGATGCGCTCGGCGTGAAGGCGACTTTTTTGTTCGCGCTCGGTCCGGACAACACCGGTCGCGCGATCAAACGGGTTTTTCGCCCAGGCTTCTTCCGCAAGGTGCAGCGCACGAGCGTGCTGAGCGTCTACGGCGTGCGCACGCTGCTGAACGGCGTGTTGCTCCCGGGTCCGCATATCGGACGGCGCAATGAAGCGGTGATGCGGGCGGTGCGCGACGCCGGTCATGAAGTCGGCATCCATTGCTACGATCACGTGCGTTGGCAAGACGGTTTGGCGCGCATGTCGCGCGACGAGGTATACGCCGAGTTCGGCCGTGCGCGCGCCGAGTTCGAGCGCATCTTCGGCGCCGCCGCGCGCACCGCTGGTGCCGCCGGGTGGCAGGCCAATGCGCTCAGTCTCAGCGCCTACGACGACGCGCGGCTCGACTACGCGAGCGATACGCGCGGCGCGGTTCCGTTCTTTCCACGCGTCGGTGGCGAGGTGTTCCGCACGTTGCAAATTCCAACCACACTGCCGACGCTCGATGAATTGCTCGGCCGGCCGGAGCACCCGGAAGCGCGGCTGACCGAGCAATACCTGTCGTGGTTGCGTGCGGATCGTCCGAACGTGCTGACGGCACACGCCGAGATCGAAGGCATGGCGAAGCTCGGTGGGTTCGAGCGGTTTCTGCGCGAAGCGACGGCGCGAGCGGTGCGGATCGTGCGTCTCGATCACGTGGCTAAGCGCTATCTGCGCGATCGCGCTTCCATTCCCGTTTGTGACTTGGTTCCCGGCACGGTCGACGGCCGCTCGGGCACGCTCGCGGTGCAACGTGGCGCGTGACGGGCGCTTCTGTCGCATCGCCGTCTGCTTCATAATGCCGCGCGATGCTCGCCCCTGATATCGACCCCGTCGCCATTTCCCTCGGCCCGCTGAAGGTCCACTGGTACGGTCTCATGTACCTCATCGGCTTCGCCGGCGGCTGGGCGCTCGGCGTGTATCGCGCCGGCCGCCCCAACTCCGGTTGGCAGCGCACCGACGTAGGCGATGTGCTTTTTTATATCGCGCTCGGGGTGATTCTCGGCGGTCGTCTCGGTTACGTGCTCTTCTATAACCTCGGTTATTTCGCGCAGCATCCGCTGAAGATATTCGCGCTGTGGGACGGCGGCATGTCGTTTCACGGCGGGCTGATCGGCGTCATCGTCGCGATGGCGTTGTACGCGCGCCGTACCAAGCGCAGTTTTTTCGCGGTGTCGGACTTCTGTGCGCCGCTCGCTCCATTGGGTCTCGGCGCCGGCCGCATTGGTAACTTCATCAATCAGGAATTGTGGGGCCGCGTCACCGATGTGCCGTGGGGGATGGTGTTCGCGCGCACCGGCGGTCCCGTGCCGCGACACCCGTCGCAGCTCTATGAGTTCGCGCTCGAAGGCGTCACGCTATTCATTGTTTTGTGGCTCTACTCGGCGCGCCCCCGGCCCACCGGAGCGGTGTCGGGGTTGTTCTTGGTTTGCTACGGTACCTTCCGTTTCATCGTAGAACTATTTCGTGTCCCCGACGCGCAGCTCGGCTACTTGGCGCTCGGTTGGGTGACGATGGGGCAAATCTTGTCGTTGCCGATGGTTCTCTTCGGAGCGTGGCTCATCTGGAGAGCGTACCGGGCGGGTAGTACAAATAAAGTCAGATCCACCGCGTAGGTCTAGTTTGCCGTGCGGCAAAGCATGTAGGGTGCGTCCCACGCACCAACAGATTGTTGGTGCGTGGGACGCACCCTACAGGGATAGCAAGCGGTCGCGATTTTATTTGATCCAGACCGTTTTGATATTGGTGAATTCCCGAATTCCGTGCGGCGATAGCTCGCGTCCGTAGCCCGAGTCCTTGATACCGCCGAACGGCAGGCGTGGATCGCTTTTGACGACGCCGTTGACGAAGCAGCAGCCCGCCTGCATCTGGCGCGCGAAGCGCTCGCCGCGTTTGAGATCGCGCGTCCACACCGAGCCCCCGAGGCCGAAGCGGCTGTCGTTCGCCAGGCGCAGTGCATGCGCCTCGTCGTGCGCGCGCAGCACGATGGCGACCGGACCGAAAAATTCTTCGTCGTACGCGCGCATCCCCGGCTTTACGTCGTCGAGAATCGAGGGCGCGTAGTAAAAGCCCGGACCGGGTAGCGGTTTGCAGCCGAGCGTTGCGCGTGCACCGGCGGCGATCGAGTCCTGTACCTGTTGGTGTAAATCGTTGCGCAGATCGCCGCGCGCGAGCGGCGCGAGCGTGGTCTCCTCGCGCGCGGGGTCGCCGGGTCGCAGCGCTTCCAGTCGCGACGTGAAGCGCGTCAGAAAATCGTTCGCGATAGATTCGACCAGCACGAATCGTTTGGCGGCGATGCAACTTTGCCCGGCATTCTGCATGCGCGCCGCGACCCCTTGCGTCGCGGTGACGTCGAGATCCGCGTCGTCGAGCACGACGAACGCGTCGGAGCCGCCGAGCTCCAGTACCGTCTTCTTCAAGTGCGCACCGGCCGCGCCGGCGACCTGCCGGCCCGCCATGTCGCTGCCGGTGAGCGTCACGGCATGAATACGTCGATCGCCGATCAGTTGCTGCGCTCGTTTGCCGGAGATGAGTAGCGTGCGAAAGACGCCGTCCGGCAGGCCCGCCTTGCGCCATATTTCTTCGATCGCGAGCGCGCATTGCGGGACGTTGGAGGCGTGTTTCAGCAGCGCCGTGTTGCCGGCCATCAACGCGGGCGCGGCGAAGCGGAACACCTGCCAAAACGGAAAATTCCACGGCATGATCGCGAGCACCGTGCCAAGCGGCTGGTAGGCGACGTAACTCTTGCCGGCATCGCTCGCGACCATCTCGTCGCGCAGGGACGTTTCGGCGTGCTCGGCGTAGTAGTCGCAACCGCTCGCGCATTTCTCGATCTCGGCACGGGCCTCGCGCGCGAGCTTGCCCATCTCTAGCGTAATGACGCCCGCATAGCGCGCGGCGTTGGCGCGCAGCTTGGCGGCCGCCGCGCGCAGAATTTTGGCGCGCTCGGCGAAGCTCGTCGCCTGCCAGGCCGGTGTCGCGGCGGCGACGTCGGCGAGCGCGCGCTCGAGCGTCCGTTCATCCCAACCGGGAAATTGCTTAATCCGTTCTCCGGTTGCGGGATTGATCGATTCCATAGTTCTCTTCTGCGGGAATTAATTGGGGATGGGCTATCATTCTTTACTATGATGCCTCGATTTCTTTTCGGTTGCATGTTTTTACTGCTCGCCGTGGCGAGTCCGGCCGATTCTGCGACGCCGGATGTGGAGGCGCAGCGTCAGAGTTACGCCGCCGCGATCGTTGCGGCGCGCGTCAACGACGAGGCGCGTTACTTACAGCATCTCAAGCATCTCGACGGTTATATTCTGCGTGGCTACGCGCAGTACGAATATCTGAAGGATCGCGTCGATCGGTCATCGGCCCAAGCGCTGCGCAAATTCATGGACGACAACGGCCACACCCCGCTCGCCGAGATGATGCGGCAAAAGTGGTTGCATGTGCTTGCCGATCGGGGCGATTGGGCGGCGTTCATGCGGGAGTACGCGGAGATTCCGGCAGATGCGGAGCTCGTATGCCTGCATTTAGGACGCGAGCTGAAGAGTTCCGAGCCTCCGGCGACGCTCATGTCGCGCGTCGAGCAACTATGGCTGTCGGGCCGGCGCCTGCCCGGTGCGTGCGAACCGCTCTTCGCGGCGTGGAAGAAGGCCGGCTACATGACGAGCGATAAAGTATGGGAGCGCATTCGTCTCGCGATGGAGGCGCGCGATCTTTCCCTAGCGCGCGAAGTCGCCGACCATCTTTCGGCGAAGGAGCGTGCGTGGGTGGAACGCTGGCAGGCGATGCACCGTAATCCGGTGCGCGAGCTCGAAGCGCTCGACTATCCGGTCGAAACGCCGGTCGCGCGCATGATCGTCAAGCACGGCATCGTTCGTCTGGCGTACCGCGACCCCGAGGAAGCGATGCGCTGGTGGGAGCGGCTCAAGCAGCGCTATCAATTTTTCGGCGAGGACGACGACTACGTGTTGCGTTACGTCGGTATCCTCGCCGCGCAGAATCGTTCGCCGCTCGCGCTTAAGTGGCTCTCCGGCGTTTCCGCCCGCGATGACGACGTTTCGCTCAAGCTTTGGCGCGTGTATGCGGCGCTCTGGGCCGGCGAATGGAATACCGCGCGGCGCTTCATCGCGGCGTTACCCGAGGACGAGCAAAAGAGCACGCGCTGGCGCTATTGGAACGCGCGCATCATGGAGCGCAACGGCGAGAGCGCCGCGGCGCGAGAGATCTATACCGCGCTCGCGCGCGAGCGTGACTACTACGGCTTCCTCGCCGCCGATCGGGTGAGCGCCGAGTATTCCATGCAGCACGTTTCGGTCGAGGCGAGCGGGGAGGAGATCGCGGCGCTCGAGTCGCGCCCGACCGTGCAGGCGGCGCGCGAGCTTTATACGCTCGGTTACATTCCGGACGCGCGTCGCCAATGGCAATGGGCCATCCGCAATCTCAGCAACCGCGAGCTGCAAGTCGCCGCCGTCATCGCGCGGCAATGGGGCTGGTACGATCGCGCGATCCAAACCGTCGCGTTGAGCGGGCACCCGGACGATCTCGAGCTGCGCTTTCCGATCGTTTACCGCGGCATCATCGAGGCGAGCGCCGCCGAGTATAAGGTCGATTCCGGCTGGGTCTACGGCGTCGTGCGTCAGGAGAGCGCCTTCGTCGTCGACGCGCGCTCCGAAGCCGGGGCGCTCGGGTTGATGCAGTTGCTGCCATCGACGGGCCGCGATGGCCTGCGACGGCTCAAGCTCGGCGGCCGCGTCAACGATGCGCTGTTGACGGTCGAGCACAACGTGCGGCTCGGCGTCGGCTATCTGAAGGAGGTTCTCGAACGCTATGCGGGCAACCAGGTATTGGCGACCGCCGCCTACAACGCCGGCCCCAATCGCGTCAGCGGCTGGATTCCTCCCGACGCGCGCGACGCCGACGTTTGGATCGAGACGATTCCTTACAGCGAGACGCGCGGTTACGTGAAGAACGTGTTCGCGTTCGCCGCCGTCTACGAATATCGCTTGGGCCGACGGCCAACCCGGCTGACCGAGCGGATGCCGGCGGTGACGCCGCGCACGCCGGCCGGGCGATCGTAGTCAATCCATCGCCGCACATGAGCGCACTCACGATTTGCATGCTCGGCGGCACCGGCTTCATCGGCCACGCGCTGGCGGCGCGACTTTCGTCCGCCGGGCATCGGATCAACATTCCCACGTGCGCCAGCGATCGGCATCGCGATATGCTCGTGCTTCCCGGCGTCGTGCTCACCGACGGCGACGTGCACAACCCGGTGTTCTTGCGCCGCCAGTTCAAGGGTGTCGACGTCGTGATCAACCTCGTCGGCATCTTGAACGAACGCGGACGCTCGGGCGCCGGCTTTCGGCACGCGCATGCGGAGCTTCCCGCGAAAGTGGCGGCCGCTTGCCGCGAGGAAAGCGTGCGACGCTTGCTGCACATGAGCGCGCTCGGCGCGCAGCCGCAAGCGCCGAGTCACTATCTACGCACCAAGGCGATGGGCGAGGACGCGGCGCACGGAGCCGCGCCCGATGTGCGCGTGACGAGCTTTCGCCCGTCGGTCGTTTTCGGCGCGCGCGACAGCTTCCTCAATCGTTTCGCCGCGTTGCTCAAGTTCGCGCCCGGTGTCTTTCCGCTGGCGTGTCCGAACGCCCGCCTGCAACCGGTATACGTGGAAGACGTGGCGCGTGCCTTCGCCGATTCGATCGAGCGGCATGGCACGGTCGGCGCGCGCTACGATCTTTGCGGACCGAAAATCTATCGGTTGCGAGATATCGTTGCCTACATCGCGGCGCTGCAAGGACGGCGCGTGCGAATCGTCGGATTGAGCGATCGCTTGTCACGGCTGCAAGCGACGTTGTTCGATTACGTTCCCGGGAAGCCGTTCTCGCTCGACAACTACCGTTCGCTCACGCGCGATAACGTATGCGCCGGCGCCAACGCGCTGCAATCGGTGTTCGGTGTCGAACCGACACCGATGGAACAAGTTGCCCCGAGTTTTCTCCCGCGCTAACTCGACTCGGCGCCGCGCGGATTCCTTTCAAGAAGCTAAAACCGCGGCTGCTCGAGCGTCGCCGTCGGCAGGTACGCATTGAGCGTGGCGATGCGCTCGATCGCCGGCAAGCGTCCGAGCTCCTCCGCCGCTTGATAGAACGCCGTGAGGTTTCCTTGATGACGTGCGAGCAGCGCCTGAAAAGCGGGGACGTGGCGCTGGTACAGGCCAAGCGAAATCAAATGGGCGTTATTTAAGTTCAGCGCGAACCAGCCGTCGTAGCCCGAGTAGCCGTTCCAGCGCTCTTTCATTTGCACATATTCTGCGCGCAGCTCGGTAAAAATCAGCGCCTTGCCGGCGCGCTTCTCGGTCGTGCTCGCGCCGGATTCATAGAGCGCTTCGAGCCGCTCGCGGTGTTTCGCGACCAGCGTCGCGAACTCTTCGCGGCGCTTCGTCTGCGCCTCGTACTTCTCATACTCGCTGCTCCCGCCGGTCGCCTTGAGCCAACGGCGCACGCCCTCGAACTCGATCGTCATCGCGAATGACTCGCTGAAGGCGCTGTCGCCCGTTACGTACAGACGTTGATGCGCGAGCTCGTGGAAGATGAGCCCCGCGATTTCCGGCATTGGCCGATTGATGATTGTGTTCAAGACCGGATCGCGAAACCAACCGAGCGTCGAATACGCCGTGACGCCGCCGACATAGACGTCGGCGCCTTCGGCGCGAAGTTTCGCGGCGAAGTCTTCGGCGTCGGGTTGCGAGAAATAACCCCGATAGGCGACGCAGCCGGTCATGATGAAGCACCACTGCGTGGCTTTGAGCGAGAGCTCGGGCGTCGCGAAGACGTTCCACAGCGCGTAAGGGCGGTTCAGATCCGCGTACACCCGGTAGCTCTCGTTGTCCGGGAGAGCGAGCTCGCTGCTCGCGTACGCGCGCACTCGCAGGACTTCGGTCAGCTTAGTCTTTACGTTGTCGTTGGCACCGGCATCGGCGATGACGTCCTCGATCGCCCGAGTTCGCGCATAGACTTCCAGCTGGCCGTTCAGGGCTTGCGCGTAATAACCGAAGTTCGCGCACCCGAGTGCAGGCAGAATGAGTAAGGCAACGAGCAGAAAACGAAGCGCGGTCATACGGTCCCCCTGCGTGCAGCACTATGTCACAATCTCGCTATACCCTGAATTTAGTCGATGGTATGAGCCCGCGCGAAACAGACGAGCTAGGAAGCGGATGGGAAGATCGGTGGCGCGGGCCGGAGTATCGACGGCTTTCGTCCGACGAGTGCGCCTGCGCCGCGAACGGCGTGGCGGACGGCGCGATTTCGGAGTGAACGATGGATATTTACTTGGTCGGCGGCGCCGTGCGGGACAAGCGCCTCGGACTGCCGGTCGTCGATCGCGACTACGTCGTGGTCGGTGCGACGCCCGATGAGATGATCGCCCAAGGTTTTCGCGCGGTCGGCGCCGACTTTCCCGTGTTTCTGCATCCGACCACGAAAGAGGAATACGCGCTCGCCCGCACCGAGCGCAAGAGCGGCCGCGGCTACAAGGGGTTCACCGTCCACACGGCTCTCGACGTGACCCTCGAGGATGACCTACGCCGGCGCGATCTTACTATCAACGCGATGGCGGAAACGCTCGACGGCCGGCTGATTGATCCGTTCGACGGCGCGCGCGACTTGGAGCAGCGACGGCTGCGCCACGTCTCGCCGGCGTTTGCCGAGGATCCGGTGCGCATACTGCGCGTGGCGCGCTTCGCCGCGCGTTTCGCATCGCGCGGGTTTCAGGTGGTGGACGAGACGATGGCTCTGATGCGCGGGATGGTCGAGGCCGGCGAGGCGGATCATCTCGTGCCAGAGCGCGTATGGGCGGAGCTCGTGCGCGCCCTCGCGGAAGAGACGCCGTCGCGCTTCTTCGAAGTATTGCGGGCGTGCGGCGCGCTCGCGCGTCTCTTCCCCGAGCTCGACGCGCTCTACGGCGTGCCGCAACCGCCGCTATATCACCCGGAAATCGACACCGGCGTGCACATCATGCTCGTTATCGATCAAGCCGCCCGACTCTCGAGCGATACGCGTGTGCGTTTCGCCGCGCTGATGCATGACGTCGGCAAAGGCACGACCCCGCGCAGCGAATGGCCGCGCCATATCGGGCACGAGGCGCGCAGCGTCGAGCTGATCGAGAAGTTTTGCGAACGATTGCGCGTGCCAAACGAGCACCGCGATCTGGCGCTGCTGGTCGCGCGGCATCACGGCCTCTGCCACCGGCTGGCGGAGCTGCGTCCGTCCACCGTGCTGGGGCTTTTGGAATCGCTCGATGCGTTCCGCCGGCCCGAGCGTGTCGAGCTTTATGCCGCGGCTTGCGAAGCGGACGCGCGCGGTCGCACCGGACTTGAAGCCAAGCCGTATCCCCAGCGCGCTGACCTGGGGTGCGCGTTCGCCGCCGCGCGCGCGGTCGATACCGCCGCGATCGCCGCGCAAGCGGCCGAGCAAGGTCTTACCGGAGAAGCAGTCGGCGCTCGTATACACGAGTGTCGGATACACGCAATCAAAGAGGTGTTACTCGCAAGGCGGCAGGAGTAGATCAGATGCGAACGATTAGAAGAGTTGCGACTGGGCGGCGCC
Organism: Sulfurifustaceae bacterium; assembly: GCA_041485885.1. Classification (GTDB taxonomy): domain Bacteria; phylum Pseudomonadota; class Gammaproteobacteria; order Acidiferrobacterales; family Sulfurifustaceae; genus JACQFZ01. The sequence continues at coordinate 63,908 of JBGPKL010000003.1, read as the reverse complement.
ACCCTGGCGTTGCGTTGTTGCTGTGGCTCGCGGCAAGCGGACTGCAGGCGGCGGAAACGAGCGATGCGCCGTCGGCGCAATCGCTAGACGGCCCGAAAGCGGTCTATCACGCGGACTTCGCCGATCCGCGGCGCTTCAGCGCGATGCTGACAAGCGTGCGCAACATGGTCGAAACGTATCGCGCCGATCTCGCCGACTACGACGTCCGCATCGTGTTCGTGGCGCATGGCATTCGATTCGTGACCGACGACAAACTGGCGAAGACGCCGTTCGCCGAGGACGCGGTGTTCAAGACGCGTCGCCGCGAGCTGCGCGAGCGCCTCATTACGCTACAGGACGTGTACGGCGTGACGCTCGAGCTTTGCGACATCACGCGCAAGCAGGTGCGGCTTCCCGAGGCCAAGCTGATGCCCGGCGTTGCCCTCGTGCCGTCCGGCGTCGTGCGGCTCGCGGAGCTGCAACGCCAAGGTTTTGCTTACATCAAAGTCGAGTAGTCGATGAAGACGTCGAAAAAAACCTTGGCGACCTCGGGCGCGGTGCCGCGCGTTGGCATGGTGAGTCTCGGTTGCCCGAAAGCGTTGGTCGACTCGGAGCGAATTGTGACACAGTTGCGCGCCGAGGGTTACGCGATCTCGCCGGATTACGCCGGCGCGGATCTCGTCGTGGTCAACACGTGCGGCTTCATCGACGCGGCGATCGAAGAGTCGCTCGATGCGATCGGCGAGGCGTTGCAAGAGAACGGTCGCGTGATCGTGACGGGCTGTCTCGGCGCCAAGGGCGACATCGTGCGTCGCACTCACCCCAAGGTGCTCGCCGTCACGGGGCCGCATGCGGCCGCCGAGGTGATGGAGGCGGTGCACGCACATTTGCCGAAGGTCCACGATCCGTTCCTGGATCTCGTGCCGCCGGGCGGGATCAAGCTGACGCCGCGCCACTACGCCTATCTCAAGATCGCAGAGGGATGCAACCACCGCTGCACGTTCTGCATTATTCCGTCGATGCGCGGCGATCTCGTGAGCCGCCCGATCGGCGAGGTGATGCAGGAAGCGGAGGCGCTGGTGCAAGCGGGGGTGAAGGAGTTGCTGGTCATTTCGCAGGACACCAGCGCGTACGGCGTTGACATCAAGTACCGCACCGGTTTCTGGCGCGGCCGGCCGATCAAGACGCGCATGACCGAGTTGACGCGTGCGCTCGGCGAGCTCGGCGTGTGGGTGCGGCTGCATTACGTTTATCCGTATCCGCACGTCGATGAAGTCATTCCGCTGATGGCGGAAGGCAAGCTCCTGCCATACCTAGACGTACCGTTTCAGCATGCGAGTGCGCGCCTGCTGCGGCTGATGAAACGTCCGGCGAGCGCGGAGGACACGCTCGCGCGCCTGCGTAACTGGCGCACGATCTGTCCCGAATTGACGGTGCGCAGTACCTTCATCGTCGGTTTCCCGGGAGAGACGGAAGACGATTTCAATCGGCTGCTCGATTTCATCGACGCGGCGCAGCTCGATCGCGTCGGATGTTTCGCCTACTCAGCGGTCGAGGGTGCGGTGGCCAACGCGTTGCCGGATCCGGTGCCCGAGGAGGTCAAGCAGGAGCGGCGCGCGTGCTTCATGGCGAAGCAGGAAGCGATATCGCGCGCTCGACTCGCGCGTAAGGTTGGCCGGACGTTAACCGTGCTCGTCGACAAAATCGAAGAGGGTATCGCTATCGCGCGCTCAAGCGCAGACGCGCCGGAGATCGACGGAGTCGTTTATGTCGAGAATGCGGCGAATATTGCGGCCGGAGAATTTCATGAGGTCATGGTGGCGCACGCCGATACTCACGATCTTTACGCGACCTCTGTTAGAGACGCGAGCGCCGGTCCTGCAGAGCGAACGCGTTGAGCGGTTCGGTCATGCCGCGCCCGAGCGCGATGACTTTGTAGAGCTCTCCCATCTCGTGGGGTAGCGTCAGCTTCTTTACTTGTTCGGTGAGCGCGAGATGGGCGCGCGCCGCGGTTGGATCTGAGGCGGTAACAATCTGCTCGATCCCGCTCGCGATGAGAAACGCCGCCTGCGAGGTGTAGCCGAGCAGATCGAGCCCAGCTTCGATCCCGGCCGCCGCAATTGCGGTGAAATCGACGTGTGCCGTGATGTCCTGGAGTCCGACAAGGACGAGCGGGTCGCTGTGTGCGCGATGCCGGTAGTGGCACATCAATGTCCCGCTGGAACGGTCCCGGTGATAGAACTCGGCGCGCGGGAAGCCGTAGTCGATCAACAGCACCACGCCAGTATCCAACATATCGGCGATGCTTCTAACCCAGGCTTCGCCAGCAAAACCGATTTCCGAAACGTAGCCGGGCGCTAAGCCGAGCGGGGCGACGCGTTCCGTAATCGCCGCGCTTGCCGCCCGCTCCGTCCACGCGACGTGGTCGTTGCTCAAGGTCACACCGAGTTCTCGTACGTCGTCGGCGGCAAGGCGAAACCGCTCGACGGGCATCGCGTCGAGCAATTCGTTTCCGAGCACGAGCCCGCGGAATTTCCGATCCGGCAGACGCTCGAGCCAACGAACCCGTTCAAACGCGCAGGGAGCGAGAGCTTTTATCGTTTCCGCCTGACGCGTGCGCAGATCGGCACTGACGTCGAGGATGTAGTAGGTTTGCGGAAGCGCGTCGAGTGTCGTCAGTCTCTGCAATAGCGCGGCGGCGAGCTTGCCGCTGCCCGCGCCCACTTCGAGGATATCGCCACCGCTCACTTGCCTCAGGACTTCGGCGACCGCGTTCGCAAGGCAACGCCCGAATAACGGAAAGGACTCGGGGGCAGTGATGAAGTCGCCCGCCGCACCGAGCTTCTGCTTTCCCGCCGCGTAATAACCTAGACCCGGCGTATAGAGCGCAAGCTCCATGAAGCGACTGAAGGGAATCGAGCCTACGGTTTGTATCTCGCGCATGATGAGCTCGCTAAGCCGCGCACTAACGGCGCTTTCTTCCCGCGTTGGCGCGGGAAGCTCTGTTAAGTCGCGAGGGGGCGAGGGCATGGAACTATTGGCCTTGGGTGCACAGACGAGTATCGTTGCTGGGACTGCGGTCGTTGCCCATTGGGGATGACACGGGTGGCCCGGCCGCAAGGCACGACATGAAGTAGAACAATTGCCGCAGTATAGCGGAACCGCAACCCAGCAACGCATGGCCGATACGTCGTTACAAGACAAGGTAGCGCTCATTACGGGTGGTGCCCATCGTATCGGCGCGACGCTCGCCCGGACGTTGCATGCCGAGGGCATGCGCCTTGTCATCCACTACCATTCCTCGGAGGCGGCCGCGCACGCGCTGCAAGCGGAGTTACATCAACTGCGGCGGCAGTCGGTGATGTTGGTTCGCGGCGATCTCGGTGCCGGCGACCGGCTCGCCCGCAATCTCGTGTTTGAAACCGTGGAGGCGTTCGGCCGGCTCGATGTGTTGATCAACAACGCCTCGCAGTTCTACCCGACCGAGTTCGGGCAAGCCACGGAGGCGCAGTGGGACGAGCTGCTCGCGATTAACCTGAAGGCGCCGTTCTTTTTAGCGCAGGCGGCGTTCCCGCATCTCAAGAAACACAACGGCTCGATCATCAATATCGCCGACATCTATGGCGATCGACCGCTGCCGAGCTATGCGATTTACAGCATCGCGAAGGCCGGCCTCATCATGCTGACCAAGGTGCTCGCCCGAGAGTTGGGTCCGGAGGTGCGGGCGAACGGTATCGCTCCCGGTGTGATCATATGGCCGCAGACGGGCGTCGATGAGATGTCCAAACAACGGATAGTTTCGCGTACCCCGTTGAAACGCTCGGGCGATCCCGTGGACATTGCGCGCACGGCGCTTTTTTTAATACGCGATAGCGGCTATATCACCGGTCAAGTCATTGCGGTCGACGGTGGTCGCTCCGTCGTCGTTTAGCGCCGGCTGGATCGCCGCGACCGACTCAATCCAGATCGAGCGACACTCTGCGCAATGTTTGCTCGTTTCCACCGCGTTGCCATAGATCGGCGAATCGTTCGGCCGTTTCGGGGTGGCGCGCCTGTGGTGCGAGCTCGGCGAGCGGACGCAGCACGTACGCGTATTCGGTGATGTCTCGTCGGGGGATATCGAATCCGCCTTCGTGGCGGATCGTGTCGCCGTACAAGAGAATGTCGATATCGAGTGTACGCGGCGCAAAGCGCGCCGACGTACGGGTACGGCCATGCGCCGCCTCGATGGCGCCTAGCGTCTCGCGCAACTGTTCGAGGGAACGATCCGTATCGAACGCGGCGACGAGATTGTAAAAGGCATCGCCGTCAAACCCTTCGGCCGGGCTCTGGTACACGGCCGATGCCGTTACCGCGCCGAATTGCGCCCGCAGCGCTCGCATCGCACCGCGGAGATTTTTTTCCCGCTCGATATTGGAGCCGACGCTGACGTACACGCGCGGCATTCAATCCCTGGTTCCGCGCTCTATTACAACGCCCACGTCGGTCGCGTGCCGCAACGCACCTTTCTTGTTGATGCGGACTCGCACCCACCGCACCGCGAATTCCGTCAAGACGATTTCCGCTATGCGTTCCGCCAACGTCTCAACCAACTGAAACTGCGATTGGCCGACGTAGTCAACCAGGCGCTTGGCGATCGACTTGTAATCGATTGTGTCCTCCAGCCGGTCGGTACGCGCGGCGCCCGCGATATCGGCGGCGAGATCGAGATCGATGGCCACGGTCTGGCGCACGCGGCGCTCCCATTCGAACACCCCGATAACGCAGTCGACACGAAGATTGCGGACGTAAATGAGATCCATAAGCGATGCGCCCGTTGCTTGCGTCGCACTATAGCCAAAAACTCTCCTGGATGTCTTGACCGCGAGGCGCGGCCCGCTTCCAATTGGCGGTCGTGGATTACTTGATTATTCTCGCGACGTACCTCATCGGCTCGGTACCGATGGCGATCCTTGTCGCCCGTTTATTGAAGCTTCCTGATCCGCGCACTATCGGCTCCGGCAATCCGGGCGCAACGAATGTGCTCCGCTATGGCGGCAAGATTGCCGGCGCGCTGACTTTGTTAGGCGACGTCGCGAAGGCCGCCGCCGCCGCATGGCTTGCGAGTTTCTTTGCGAGCGATCCGTGGATTATTGCCATCGCCGGTCTGACCGTTTTTCTGGGGCACTTGTATCCGGTCTTTTTTGGATTTCGTGGCGGCAAAGGAGTGGCGACAGCCCTCGGTGTCTGGATGGTCCTGGTCCCGATGGCTGGTGTGTTGCTGTTGGTAACGTGGGCGATCGTCGCGGTCGCCTTTCGCTATTCGTCGCTCGCCGCGCTCGTCGCCGGATGCGTGGCACCGCTCTATGTTTGGTGGCTGGCGCCGATCGGCGCCTATGTTGCACTCGCGGGCGTCATGACCGTTCTTATCATTTGGCGACATCGTGCCAACATCCGCAATCTCATCGCCGGTACCGAAGGGCGTATCCGGCTTAGCGGTCGATCGGCGGAAGGTCGGTAAGCTCCCAGCGCGGACGCGCTTCGAACGCGGCACCGTCGAATTGTCCGGCGCGCAGACGCAAATATCCGGCATACGCGATCATCGCGCCGTTGTCGGTGCAGAGATCGAAGCGCGGAAAGTAGCATCGAATGCGGAGGCGGGTGGCTAGCGCGTCCAAGCGTTCGCGCAACAAGCGATTGGCGCTCACCCCGCCCGCCACCACGAGCCGTTCGAGTCCCGTTTGTACGAGCGCTCGCTCAGCTTTTATCGTCAGCGTATCGATCACGGCCTGCTGAAACTCGCTGGCAATATCCGCGACGCGCTGCGTGCTCAACATTTCACTGCCAGCGGCGAGTACGCACGCCGTCTTAAGACCGCTGAAGCTGAAATCGAGGCCGGGCCGATCGGTCATCGGACGAGGGAAACGAAGGCGTCGAGGCCGGCCGTTCGCCGCCGCCTTTTCAATCGCCGGCCCTCCTGGGTAGCCGAGGCCGAGCAACTTCGCGGTCTTATCGAAGGCCTCTCCGGCCGCATCGTCGATGGATTCCCCCAATACTTCGTATTCGCCGACCGCGCGCACATCGGCGAGCAGCGTATGACCTCCGGAAACGAGGAGCGCGAGGAAGGGAAACTCCGGCCGATCCACTTCGAGTAGAGGCGAAAGCAAATGCCCTTCCATGTGGTGCACCCCTATCGCCGGTACGTTCCAGGCATGGGCGAGCGACCTTCCGACGGCGGCGCCGACCAACAAGGCGCCAGCTAGGCCGGGGCCCGCTGTGTAAGCCACGCCGTCCGGGTGTGCTTTTCCCGTCCCACCGTCATCCAAGATCTTTCGAATAAGGGGTAGGATTTTGCGAATGTGGTCCCGGGACGCTAGTTCGGGCACGACCCCGCCGTAGTCGAGATGCAAGGCGGCCTGGGAATAGCGAAGATGGGAGAGAAGCCCGACATCGGAGTCGTAGACGGCTACCCCGGTGTCGTCGCACGAAGTCTCGATGCCAAGTACACGCATGGCCTATAGTTTACGGCTAGTGGGTCCTTGGCGGAGCCAACGAGATATACAAAGCTGGGCGTAACGGGATAAAATCGCGCCCCTTCCGGCCAACGGGGTCCTGACTCCGTTTCCGGACGGAATTCCCATTCCTCAACCATCCATGCGAGGTGTTTAGACTCGATGCCTTCAGTCCGCGTTAAAGAAAACGAGCCCTTCGAGCTTGCGTTGCGCCGCTTCCGCCGTTCGTGTGAAAAGGCGGGAGTATTTACCGAGATGCGCCGGCGCGAGCACTACGAGAAACCCACCGAGATCCGCAAACGTAAGGCCGCCGCCGCGCGCAAGCGCGAGCAGAAGAAGCTGGCGCGTATGTCGATGCCGTATCGCCCGCGCGTTATTGCGTGAGTATTAAGGACCGAATCCAGGACGACCTCAAACAGGCGATGCGCGATAGGAATCAGGCGCGCGTCGATACGTTGCGCCTGCTGACCGCCGGCATCAAGCAGCGCGAGGTCGACGAGCGAGTGACGCTCGACGATGTGCAGATACTCGCCGTGATCGACAAGCTCATCAAGCAGTCGCGCGAATCGATCGAGCACTACGAAAAAGGCGGCCGGGCTGATCTTGTCGCGAAGGAGCGAGCGGATGTCGCGGTTTGGCAGGTCTATCTCCCGCAGCCGCTAACGCCGGCGGAGATCGAGCAACTCGTCACGGAAGCCCTCGGCGCGACCGGGGCAGCATCGGTCAAGGACATGGGTAAGGTAATGGGCGTGCTCAAGCCCAAGCTCCAGGGCCGTGCGGACATTGGGCAAGTGAGCGCCCGCGTGAAGGCGCGGCTCGGCGGTTAAATTCCTCTTCTTGTCAGCTGCTCCGGCCGAGAAGCGAAGAGCGCGGTAGAATAGTCGAATGGCTGGACGCATCCCGAAGCAGTTCATCGATGAAATACTGCTGCGCGCCGACATCGTCGAAGTGATCGACGCCCGGGTGCCGTTAAAAAAGGCGGGCAAGGACTACAAGGCTTGCTGCCCCTTCCATGACGAGAAAACCGCTTCCTTCACCGTGAGTCCCGCAAAACAGTTCTATCACTGCTTCGGATGTGGTGCTCACGGCACTGCTATCGGATTTCTCATGGAGTACGAGCACATGAGCTTTCCGGAAGCGGTGGAGGAGCTCGCCGGGAAACTCGGCCTCAGCTTGCCGAAGGAGAGTCAGGGAACGATCGAACGCGGCGAAAGCACGGGGGAACTGCTGCGAATCTTGGAGGAGGCGGCACGTTACTATCGCACGCAACTGCGCGAATCGGAGCGTGCGATTGCCTATCTCAAGGGGCGTGGAATCAACGGTGAAGTGGCGGGCGCGTTCGGTCTCGGTTATGCGCCGGACGGCTGGGATCATTTGGCGCGCTTGTTAGGCAAGACTTCCATCGAACGCGATTTATTGGTCCAAGCCGGACTCGCGGTGCATAAAGAAGGGGGCGGCTGCTACGACCGCTTCCGCGACCGAATGATGTTCCCGATCCACGATTACCGTGGACGTATTGTCGGTTTTGGCGGTCGGATCATCGATGCCGGCGAGCCGAAGTATCTGAACTCTCCCGAAACCGCGCTGTTCCACAAGGGACGCGAGCTTTACGGTTTGTTTCATGCGCGCGACAGCATCCGCAAAGTCGGTCGCGTGGTGGTGGTTGAGGGTTACATGGATGTCGTTGGCCTAGTTCAATATGGCGTCGATAACGCGGTCGCTACGTTGGGCACAGCTACGACACTCGATCATTTGGATCGCCTTTTCCGTTTTGTGCCGGAGATCGTGTTTTGCTTCGATGGCGATAAGGCCGGAAGGGAAGCGGCATGGCGCGCCCTCGATATCGTTCTTCCGGTTTTACACGAGGGCCGCCACGTGAGTTTCATGTTTCTCCCCGACGGCGAAGATCCCGACACCTTGGTACAGAAGGAAGGAAAAGAAGCGTTTCTCGCTCGCACGCGTTCCGCGATGATGTTACCCGATTTTCTGTTCGACGGACTTAGGCAGCGAGTAGATATGGGCCGCAGCATCGCTCGTATACAGCTGGCAGAACTTGCGCAGCCTTATCTGTCCAAGGTCCCTCCCGGCCTGTTGCGGGACGCGATGCTGGATCGGTTGAAATTGGATCGCGCGATTCACCAGCGGCTGTCGGTGAGGAATGATAAACGCATCCGCGAGGTTGGGGTCGGGCCGAGACCCCCCGCGCCTATCATGCGGCTGGCGGTGGCTCTGCTGGTGCAGCATCCGCAGCTAGCAGCGAAGATTAACGACTCTTCGCTTTTCGATGGGCTCGACCTGCCCGGCATAGCGCTATTTCGAGCGCTCGTGAACCTTTTGAAGGCGAAACCTGAATTGAATACGGCTGCCGTTGTCGAGCATTTTCGTGATAGTGAGCACCAACATAGTGTCGCGAAGATCGCTACGTGGAGCCATTCCGTACTTGAACAGGATGTGGCCGCTGAATTTCGGGGCGCGATGGATCAGCTGAGCCGTACGGTGTTAAAGGAAAAGGTCGAATTGTTGCTGCAAAAAGAGAAAGTCTCTGGTCTAACCCCCATCGAAAGAGGAGAACTGGCTGATCTCACGCGACTTCCGGTAGGAGTGACCCGCGCGGTCCCGACCGAAAGGCGCTAGATTCGGAGTGAATGGAAAGTTCAGCTATAATTTCACGCTTTGTTTGTCGAGTAACCGCATAGACATCAGGCCGAGATATGGATCAAGAAACGCAACGTTCCCAGCTCAAGAAGCTGATTGTCCAGGGTAAAGAGCAGGGCTTTTTGACTTACCGGGAGATTAACGACCATCTGCCCGAAGAGGTTCACGATACCGACCAGATAGAAGCGGTCGTGAACATGATCAACGACATGGGCATCCAAGTGTTCGATGAAGCGCCGGACCCGGATGCGCTGCTGCTCAAGACGGAGCCGACTCCTGCAGAAGAGGATGAAGAGGCCGCCGAGGAAGCGGAGCAGGTACTGGTTTCAGCCGTGGACAGCGAGTTCGGACGCACCACCGATCCGGTGCGCATGTACATGCGCGAGATGGGAACCGTAGAGCTGCTGACGCGCCAGGGGGAGATCGAACTCGCCAAGCGGATCGAAGACGGCGTGCGTCAGACGACCGAGGCGATAGCGTCTTGCCCGGCTGCCATCGCCGAAGTCGTGCGCATGATGGATTTGGTCGAAGCCGACCAGATGCGGTTGACCGACCTGGTGGTTGATTTCGTCGATCCCAATGCACCCGACCTGCCGCCGCCCGAGATTAAGACTGCCGCCGCGAGCGACGACGGCGACGCCGAAGAGACCGACGGCGCCAGCGGCGACGCCGATGAGGAAGAGGGGGGGCCTAATCGCGAAGAAGCGATCGTTCGCTTTGCCCGTATCCGCAAGCTCCACGTCGGTCTGCTGAAAACGAGCGCGAAACACGGTCATGACAGCCCCGAGGTGCGGCGCGTCCAAAAGAAACTTGCCGACGAATTCATGCAGATAAAGTTCGTCTCCAAGCAGATCAATCGTTTGGTCGAATACGTCCGCTCGCTGGTTGATCAGGCGCGCGCGCAAGAAAAAGTCATTATGGATATTTGCGTCGGCAAGGCGCGCATGCAACGCAAGAACTTTATCAAGATCTTTCCTGGCAACGAGACCAACCGGCGCTGGATCAAGAGAGCGATGAAGGCGGGCGAAGTTAACGTCAGCGTGCTGGAAAATCACTCGGAGGAGATCCTCACGGCGCAGGACAAGCTGCATCAAATCGAAGAGCGCGCGGGTCTGCCGATCATGGCGCTTAAGGAAGTCAATCGCCGGATGTCGATCGGCGAAGCGAAGGCGCGGCGCGCCAAGAAGGAAATGGTCGAGGCGAACCTCCGTCTCGTCATCTCGATCGCCAAAAAATACACGAACCGCGGCTTGCAGTTCCTCGACCTGATTCAGGAAGGAAACATCGGTTTGATGAAGGCGGTCGACAAGTTCGAGTACCGCCGCGGCTACAAGTTTTCGACTTATGCCACCTGGTGGATACGCCAGGCCATCACGCGTTCTATCGCGGATCAGGCGCGCACCATCCGTATTCCGGTGCACATGATCGAGACGATCAACAAGCTGAATCGCATCTCGCGCCAGATGCTGCAAGAGATGGGACGCGAAGCGACGCCGGAGGAGCTTGCCGAGCGGATGGACATGCCCGAGGACAAGATCCGCAAGGTGCTGAAGATCGCGAAGGAACCGATCTCGATGGAGACGCCGATCGGGGACGACGAGGACTCGCATCTTGGAGACTTTGTCGAAGACGTGAATATCGTGGCGCCGCCCGAGGCGGCGACCGGCACGGGTCTCAAGCAGGCAACGATGGAAATTCTGAGCACGCTCACGCAGCGAGAAGCGAAGGTGTTGCGGATGCGCTTTGGGATCGGAATGAACACCGACCATACTCTGGAAGAAGTCGGCAAGCAGTTCGATGTGACGCGCGAGCGCATTCGTCAGATCGAGGCGAAGGCGCTGCGTAAGCTACGGCATCCGAGCCGTTCGGAACACTTGCGAAGCTTCCTCGATTAAGTGGTAGCGGGTTTCATCCTTCACGCGTAACACGACGGGCCGGTTACAATACCGGCCCGTCGCTTTTATGGGCCTGTAGCTCAGTTGGTTAGAGCAGGGGACTCATAATCCCTTGGTCGAAGGTTCGAGTCCTTCCGGGCCCACCGTTTTCCCGATCTACGTGTCGCGTTGTCGTTATCCGCGTTCGATCGTTGACCGAGAGAATTGATGGCCGAAAGCCCTAACTACGACGTTCTTGTTGTCGGAGGCGGAATCAACGGCGTCGGGATCGCCCGCGACGCCTCCGGGCGCGGGCTGTCCGTGTTGCTTTGCGAACAGGACGACTTAGCGGCGCATACCTCCTCGGCCAGCACCAAGCTCATCCACGGTGGGCTGCGCTATCTCGAATATTACGAATTCAATTTGGTACGAAAGGCATTGCAAGAGCGCGAGGTGCTGCTTCGCGCGGCGCCTCACATCATCCGGCCGCTGCGCTTTATCATGCCCCACGACGCCGGTTTGCGTCCCGCCTGGCTGATTCGCGCCGGCTTGTTTCTCTACGATCATCTCGGCAAACGAGAACTGCTGGCAGGGTCTGGGGTCGTTGATTTGGCGTCGAGCCCATTGGGACGTCCTCTGCAGTCTCGCATCACCAAGGGCTTCGTTTATTCCGATGCGTGGGCTGATGACGCTCGCCTGGTCGTGCTGAATGCAATGGACGCAGCGAATCGGGGCGCGACCATTCTGCCGCGTACGCGCTTCATTTCTGCGCGGCGTCATGCCGATCATTGGGAAGCGACGCTGCAACCCACGACCGGAGGCGCCGTTCAGATCGTGCGCGCGCGGACCTTAGTCAACGCGGCGGGACCCTGGGCAGCCAATCTACTTCGTCACGCGTTCGCGGTAACGCCCAAGCGCAATCTGCTGATGGCTAAAGGCAGCCATATCGTCGTGCGGAAGCTTTTCGAGCACGACCACGCTTACCTCCTGCAGAACCCGGACAAGCGCATTACCTTCGCGATTCCGTACGAGCGCGACTTCACCCTGATCGGTACCACCGACGTCGCGTTCGACGGCGATCCCGCGCAGGCTGCTATTTCGCCGGAGGAAACGCTGTATCTCTGCGCGATGGCGAATCACTATTTCAAGCAGCAGATTTCCGCGAGCGACGTTGTGTGGCGCTTCTCCGGAGTGCGCCCGCTCTTGGAGGATGACGCAACCGATCTCTCGGCCGTCACGCGCGACTATGCGCTCGAGTACGACGCGAGTCTCGGACATGCGCCGCTGCTTTCGGTACTCGGCGGCAAGATCACCACTTACCGTCGACTTGCGGAAGAGGCGATGCAGCTGCTGGCACCGGCGTTGGGCGGGCGGCGCCCGGCATGGACGGCGAAAGCGTCTTTGCCGGGGGGCGATATCGCCAATGCGGACTTCGATGGGTTCCTCACGGACTTGCAACGCCACTACGGGTGGATGCCGTCGGATCTGCTGCGCCGCTATGCGCACGCTTACGGCACGCGAACCCACCGCCTACTCGCGGCGGCATCAAGCATTGACGGCCTCGGTATGGAGATGGGCGACGGCCTGTTCGAAGCGGAAGTCGACTATCTGGTGAAGCACGAGTGGGCAATGACGCCCGAAGATATTTTGTGGAGGCGCTCAAAGCTCGGGCTACACGTTTCGGCGCAAACCGTACGGCAACTTGCGGCGGCGTTACCTGCTTTCATCAGCGCGAACAAGAAACAAGAGACTCGATATGGGACTAACGCTTGAGAACGAGAGCCTGCGAGTCGGAGCCGAGGAGTATGTCGCCGGCGTGGATCTCGCTCGCGAGACGGGCCTGATCGAGCAACGCAGAGCCACGACGCAAAATAGAATGTACGTAATCCGTCACCGGATGTGTGATCCGCACAGTGACGACTATCAGCGAGGTTCCGGACGATGAGTCACATTCTTGCCTTCGATCAGGGTACCACCAGCTCGCGCGCGATCGTCTTCGATCACAACGGCAATGTGCTCGCGACGGCGCAACAAGAAGTCCGACAGATCTTCCCGGCGTCCGGCTGGGTGGAGCACAACGCGCTTGAGATATGGCAATCGCAAATTCAGGTGGCTCGAGAGGCGATCTCGCGCGCGCGGTTGAGCGCAAGACAAATTACGGCCATTGGCATCGCCAACCAACGCGAAACGACGGTCGTCTGGGAACGCGCCACCGGCAGACCGATCTGCAACGCTATTGTCTGGCAGGATCGGCGCACCGCAGATTTTTGCAACGAGTTAAAGGCGCGCGGCTTGGAAGAAAAATTCCGCGCAAGGACCGGGTTGGTGCTCGACCCGTATTTCTCCGGCACCAAGCTCGCTTGGATTTTGGATAACGTGACGGGAGCACGCCGCGATGCGCAGGCCGGCAAGCTCGCGTTCGGCACCGTCGATACGTGGTTGGTGTGGAACTTGACCGGCGGTCGCCTGCACGTCACGGACGTGAGCAATGCGTCGCGCACGTTGATGTACGACATCCGCCGTAATACATGGGACGAGGAACTACTCGGCATACTCAACGTTCCGCGTGCGCTATTGCCCGAGGTGCTGCCGTCCAGTCATCGCTACGGGGAAACGGAAGCAGGACTGCTCGGGGCCCCTCTCCTCATCGCCGGCATCGCCGGCGATCAACAAGCGGCGTTGTTCGGGCAGGCCTGCCACGAGCCCGGCATGGCGAAGAGCACCTACGGGACCGGCTGTTTCATGTTGATGCAGACCGGCACGGAGCCGAGGACATCCACGCACGGCTTGATTACCACTTCGGCCGCGCAGCTCGCGGGGGCGCCGCGTTTCGCGCTCGAAGGGAGCGTCTTCGTGAGCGGCGCCGTGGTTCAGTGGCTGCGCGATGGGCTTGGTATCATCAAGCAGTCGTCCGACGTTGAGGCGCTTGCCTTGTCAGTTCCTGATGACGGCGGCGTATTCTTGGTTCCTGCTTTTACGGGCCTCGGGGCGCCATATTGGGATCCGTACGCGCGAGGTGGAATGTTCGGCCTCACGCGTGGAACGACCGCGGGTCACATCGCGCGTGCCGCGATCGAGTCGATCGCCTTTCAAGCGGCCGATCTATTGAGCGCAATGGAGGCGGACGCCGGCCACAAGGTATCGGAACTGCGGGTCGATGGCGGTGCGGCGGCGAACGATTTGTTATTGCAGTTTCAAGCCGATCTGCTGGGCGTACCGGTCGTGCGCCCGCGCGTCCTCGAGACGACCGCGCTAGGTGCCGCCTACCTCGCGGGGCTAGCCGCTGGAATATGGACCGACATCCAGGAGATCTCCGCTCAGTGGCAGTCGGATCGCGTATTCGAGCCAAAGATGGACCGCGATGAGGTACAGCGACTCCTAAAAGGCTGGCATCAGGCCGTCACCAGGGTGCTAAGCCCGGAGAAATACTGAACGCGGCTTCTTTCACAAGGGCGTGTATGACGTTTAGTCGATTTATCGGTATGAAATCCTTAAGACGCCGTACTATCTAGCTGTTTTGTCACGGTTGCCCCCGCTTCCCGCGACGACGAACTAGCGCTAAGTTAAAGCACTCAAGAGGGCGGTAACGAGCAAGAACGGCTATATTTTCCCGATGAGTAGGGAAGCTCAACAGATTCGCTCCAAGATACGTGGCTTTTGTCGACTAGTGTATGAGGTGAGGTTTCTATTCATACTACGGCTGTCGCCCTGAGGCCATCGTCGGCAAACGGTAGGAGCGGTCGTGAGTAACTGCCTGGATTTCGTTGGCCCGGCCAAACATTTCTATCCACGTGCGAGCGCATTGCGGAGGGGCGGGCAGCGAACGTGATTTGCAACGCCAATAAAGTAAGCTTCCAGATTCTCGGGTCGGTGTTTCCGTGAAACGACTACAGCGTGTCCTTTGCAGCCGTCCGATCCCTGAGGCCACTGTTGGTCGACGGGTATTAGAGCCGACATCATGCGCACGCGTTCGATAGAGCTGCTGCAGCGACTGCGTGACGCCTATTCGAGTCGGCGGGCTCAGACGAGAATCGACGCGAACGAGACATATCGACAAAGAGCGTTGATACGATGAACGAGAGTTGGCTCGTCCACATCACGCAGGCCATTCAGAAAATTTTGGGCCCTGGCTTTCGCGCGTTTATTCGGCGCATAAGACCAGAAGGCCGTAACGAGACTGCCCGCGAGCAAGGGCAAGCCGCTGTGCGTATCGCTGTGGCGATCTGTTTGCTCGCTTATCTTACACAGACTCAGCTTCCGATTGCCTTCGATGTCGGTCCTCCGACGTGGCTCGTCTCCCTGGTCGGTTACTTGGGCGTATCGGTGCTGGTATGGGTCCTGGCACGCAGAGGTTCTTCCGCGGCGCGACGGTTGTTCGCTAACGTTGCTGACGCCGCCATGATTAGTTATCTCATGATCGACACGGGTCCGGCTGGCATTCCCTTGTTCATGCTGTATTTGTGGATGACGCTGGGCAACGGTTTCCGCTTTGGGCTTGGCGCTATGTTCGTAAGCGCCGTGCTGAGCTTGCTGGGATTTTCCGCCGTCGTAATTCTGTCCGACGTATGGAATGAGCTGGCCGCCGTTTCAGCCGCCGTCGTTATCGCGCTCACCGTTCTGCCGGCGTATGCAGCTCACTTGATTCATCAGCTGGCTACCGCTACCGAGCGGGCGGAGGAAGCGAGTGCGGCAAAGAGCCGCTTTCTGGCCCGCATGAGCCATGAGTTGCGCACTCCGCTCAACGGTATCCTCGGTACCACCGAGTTGCTGGCGGCCAATAAGCGGCTCACGCGCGAGGACCGCTCGTTGTTGGAGGTGATCAAGGAGTCGGTAAACGTTTCCTTGCGCCAGATCGACAACGTGCTCGACTTCGGCAAGATCGAAGCGGGAAAGCTGACCATCGACCGCATCGAGTTTGATCTACACGAAGTGTTAAATCGCGCTACGCGCTTGGTACGAAACGTCGCGCTGGAAAAGAGCCTGCGTCTCATGCTCCGGATCGATCCTGCTATACCCTATCGGCTGATAGGCGATCCGCATCATCTTCACGAAGTGCTGCTGAATCTCCTTTCCAACGCCGTCAAGTTCACGGAGGTCGGCCACGTTTCGCTCGAAGCCCGTTTGGTTCGTCAAGACGAGCGATCGGCGGCGGTTCGTTTCGACGTTCACGATACCGGTATCGGTATCGACGCTGACGCGCAGCGCCGGATTTTCGAAGCGTTTTCGCAGGAAGACACGACGATCACACGACGCCGTGGCGGCACCGGACTCGGAGCCACGATCTCCGAACAACTGGTGAAGTTGATGGGCGGCCGCCTTCAGGTCACCAGCGTGAAGGGCGAAGGAAGTACGTTCTACGCCGAAATTCAATTTGCGCGCCCGTCAACCTCTGGGTTGAGTTCGACCCAACTCGCGGGTTTTCGCGCGTTACTGGTCTCCGAGAACGCCGCAGTGCGCGAGTACATCGGAACGTTGATGCGCGGCTGCGGGGCATTACTAACGATCGTTCCTACAATCGCCGAAGCGACCGGTCTGCTCGGGCGCAGTATCCGTTTGAGTAATCCTATCCACGCGGTATTGATGGACAGTGCCGCGGTGTTAACCAGCGGTGGGGGACACCGCGGAGACGATTTTCTCAATAAGGCATCGCTGTCGTTTACCCCCGCGTTTCTTGTCGGCGAGGTATCGCCGGGAGAGGCGCAGCTGCGGAAATGGGGTTATGCGTCGCTGGTACCTTATGACGTCGCTCCAGGGGTTCTTTTCAACGCACTGCACTCGAGCGGCTTGTATAACACGGATGCGGAACGTGGAGTGATTCGGGTCGAGCCGTGGGTGTGGGGACAAGTTACCCGTCGGCGCGCACGCCTGCTGATCGCGGATGACAATCGAACCAATTTAATGATTCTGCGAAAGATCCTCGAAACCGCGAGCTACGAGGTCGACGCCGCGGAAGGCGGTGAACAGGCCCTGGAAATGATGCTCAAGGGGCGATACCGAGCCGCGGTTCTCGATATGCACATGCCCGGTATGGACGGAATCGCCGTGATAAAACAGTATCGAATGCTGCGACGGAGCACGAAGATCCCGGTCGTTATGTTGACGGCAAATGCTACCGTAGACGCAAAACTCGCGACCGCCGAGTCGGGAGCCGATGCCTATCTCACGAAACCGGCGACCGCCAGCGCCATCGTAAGCACCATAGAAAAACTCCTCGAAGAGACCGAAGTGTACGATCTTGCTCGCCGGTATAGCGTAGAAACGGCAACGGAAGATATCCCGGCCCTAAACACCGAGGTCATCACCGAGCTCGATCGGCTCTACAACGATCCAACCGCCGTAACGCATATCATCCGCGAATTCGAGTGCGAAAGCCGGCGACTGCTGAATGACCTTACCGATGCCGTGGCAAAGAAAAATCACGCCGCGTTTTGCGACCTCCTGCATGCACTGAAGGGGAACTGCGCCAACGTAGGAGCGTTGAGATTGGTGCAGGTATGCCACGACATCGAAGGCAAAGGATTACTCGACTTTCGTCGCGAAGGAGAACAAATGTTACGTCGCCTCGATAACGAGCTGATCCAAGTGACGCGGGCGCTACGTGAACTCACCGCGGTGAGCGGGCCGGGTAGCGTTCACGGAGCGGATTTTCCCTAGCGCGGCACCAACGCCGCGGCTATCTCCGGCGCAACCCAAGCGACATACCCCGCTCGGCGGTCACAACGTCCGGGAAGGGCTGTCTCGGAGCCTCAATCGCCGTTCCGTCATGGCGCCATTGATCCGTCCTCCGAGTCCGCTCAGCGATTCGCAGCTCCTCAAGTCTTTCCTAATGAAGTGCATCAAGGTGAAATGCGCGCGGAAACACTATGGGGATCAAAAATGCTTGATCACGGGTTTCGGTTTGTGTTGCTCACCTGCCTTTGCTTAAGCGCGTGTGGAGGCGATGGAAGAGGCGCAGGAGATTCGGCGAACACGATTGGTCATGAAGGCAGCGGGAATGGCTCGGAGATCGAATCGCACATCGATTTGGTCGCGCTGGATCTCGCCGGCACACCGCGCGCCAAGCCGGCGGCGACCATGGGGGCGCTAGAAGTGCTTTAGACCGGTAACGAAACTTTCGACCTGTAGATGGAGGCTTGGCCGGGCGGCGATGCGGGGGTTTGCGCGGAACCATGCACCAGGCGATACCATAAAAGTCCCGTCCATTCGTGCGCGGCGGCGCTGCTGGATGATAGGCCGCGCATGGAGGGAAGAAAATCGAGCACCGTAGTACGAGAACCGCGAACGGAATAGCTGGTTGGCGCCGCAATCACCTCGATTCCGGCCTGACGAAAGGCCCACAGCGCGCGCGGTATGTGGCGGGCATGGGTAACCAAAAAAACTCGCCGTATCCCCGCCGCTTCAAGAATCGCGCGGGAGTAGACGGCGTTTTCATACGTCGTGCGTGAACGCGACTCGACCCAGGCGGCCCGTACCTGGAAATCCCGAACGAGCGATTCTTGCATCAACTCTGCTTCGGATACGGGCTCGCCGAATACCGAACCGCCGGTCACCAGTAGCGGGAGTCCGGTTGCGCGATGCAGTCGTGCCGCGTAACGAAGGCGTTCTAGCGTGTAGTCATTGACCGTATCCCCGCCGTATTCCGGCGCGTCGTCGGCGCGACCGCCTCCCAGCACCACGATCGCTTGCGCCCGTTCGCGCAGCGACGTGTCGGTCATCGACAGCGGTTCAACAGAGCCTTCGAGCGTATGCAGGAGAAAGTAACCGGTCACCGGCAGACTTAGAACAAACAGCGCCAGGACGCTACCCCACAGGAGAGCGGTTCCGAAATAGCGCCAGCGCGACTGAAGAAGGAGACCGAGTACGACGAGGACAACGATGATACCGGGCGGCGTCAGTAACACGCCTACCGCCTTGGCGATCGTCAGCATTCAGAACGTGCCGCGCGCTTGACTCTCGGCATGATAGGACGAGCGCACCATCGGCCCGCTTGCCACGTTTCGGAAACCGAGCTCGCGACCGAATTGGGCGAAGCCGTCGAACTCCGCGGGCGTCGCAAAACGCTCGACCGGCAAATGGTGGCGGCTTGGCTGCAGGTACTGCCCGATCGTCAGCATATCGCATCCCACCTCGCGCAGATCCCGCATGACGGACTCGATCTCCGCGTTCGATTCACCGAGCCCCACCATCAAGCCGGACTTCGTGGGAATGCCCAGATAGCGTGCCTTGAACTGGCGCAGCAGCTCCAGAGAATGTCGATAGTCGGCGCCCGGGCGCGCGGCTTTGTAGAGACGCGGGATCGTCTCCAAGTTGTGGTTGAACACATCGGGTAGCGCGCGCCCGAGAACGTCAAGCGCTACCGGGAGTCGCCCGCGAAAATCGGGCACCAGCACCTCGATCGAAGTAGCGGGAGTTTGCGCGCGCACTGCCTCGATACAGGCCACGAAGTGCGCCGCGCCGCCGTCGCGCAAGTCGTCCCGATCGACGGAGGTAATGACGACGAACCTCAAGCCCATCGCGGCAATGGCGCGCGCGAGATTCTCGGGCTCGTGTGGATCGAGCGGATTCGGCCGGCCGTGCGCCACATCGCAAAACGGACAACGCCGCGTGCACAATCGCCCCATGATCATGAAGGTCGCAGTCCCACGGGCGAAGCACTCGCCGATGTTCGGGCACGACGCTTCCTCACACACGGTATTGAGCTGATGCGCGCGCAGCAGCGTCTTCAGTCGACCGACCTCCGGATGCGTCGGTGAGCGCGCGCGAATCCACGAAGGCTTGCGCAGCGGTTCCTTGGGCGAAATTTTTATCGGGATGCGCGCCGTCTTGGCGGCGCCCCTGCCATCCCTGACTGATTTATCTTCTTGCATGATGAACGTCGACGCGGTCGCTCGGACTGGGCGGGAGCATTGAGGCCTCAGTATATCCCAACTGCAAAAGCACCTGGCGCAACAATCGCTCGCCCGCATCCGCTGCGTGAACATCCGGCCGCCACTCGGCGAGCTGCGTCGCGCGAAGCCCTGGAAAGCCGCAGGGATCGATGGCTTCGAACGGCGCGAGATCCATCGCCGTGTTCAACGCTACGCCGTGATAGCTACGGCCGGCGCGCACGCGCAACCCCAACGAGGCGATCTTGCGATCGGCGACGTAAACACCCGGCGCACCCGGCCGGCGCGCGGCCGCGACTCCGAGTGCTTGCAGCATATCGATGACAGACTGCTCGAGCGCTCGTACCAGCGCGTGAATGCCGAGTCGGCGCCGGGCAAGGTCGAGCAATACATAAACGATCGGTTGGCCCGGACCATGGTACGTCACATCGCCGCCGCGATCGGCGCATGCGATCGGCACGTCGTTTCCCGGCCGCAGCAATCGATTCCGGGCGCGCAAGCCCAGCGTGTATACGGGCGGATGTTCAAGCAGCCAAATCTCATCGGGAGTCTCCGCCCCGCGCGTCTGCGTGAACGCCTGCATGCGCTCCAGCGCCGTGAGATATTCCACGCGAGCTAAGCGCCGCACGCGGCATGGAGTGAAGGGTTCCACTAGCTTGCTTTCCCTTCGCAGAACGCTTGCTTATATGCTCGATACAGCGCAACCAAGCGCTCGTACATCGGTCCGGGCCGGCCGCTGCCGACCGCGCGGTCATTCAAGCGCGTGACCGGCGTGATTTCACGCATCGAGCTGGTTAGCCAAATCTCGTCGGCGTCGAAAAGCGCGGCTTCCGGTTGGGGCTCCTCGCTTGCCGGAATGCGGTTGGCGGCGGCAAGCTCAAGCACCAAGTCCCGCGTTATCCCGGGAAGAATGAAAGGACCTTTGGGCGGCGTGTACAGCGTGCCGCGGCGTACGATGAAGACGTTGCTCGCCGCGCCTTCGGTCACCAAGCCCTCGCGGACAAGAATTGCTTCCGTCGCGCCGCGTTCAATGGCTTGTTGCCGTAGCAGCGCGTTGGGTAACAGCGACACCGCTTTGATATCGCAGCGCAGCCAGCGGTTGTCGGATGCCGTAACCGCCGCGACTCCGTGAGCCAGCAGCTCGGGCGGAGGATATTTCAGCGGCTGCGCGTAGGCGAACACCGTGGGGCGCGTCTGCGTCGGAAAGGCATGATCGCGTGGCGCCACGCCGCGCGTCACTTGCAGATATATCGATTGATCCGCGGCGTCGCATTCGTCGATCAATCGCGTGAACACGCGCCCCCACTCCGTCGCCGAAAGCGGGTTCGACAACCGTATCGCTTCGAGGCTGCGCTCGAGACGAGTGAGATGATGGGGCAGACGGAACAAGCGCCGGCCGAAAACGGGAATCACCTCATACACGCCGTCGCCGAAGATGAAACCGCGATCGAACGCCGATACCAGCGCCCGTTCGGGGGGCAGGAACTCGCCGTTCAGGTAAACGAGCCGGAAATTGTGCATGATGTTCGCGAGTCAGCAGATAAGACGACGAGCTCGGATCAGCGCAACCACAGCTGTACGTTATCGATAGCGCGCTGCACGACGCCGCCCACGCCGATCTCCTTCAGCGCGACCAACGGATATTCCGCGAGCGGCTTGTCGTCGAGCTGAAGCGTCACGGCGCCGAGGCGCTGGCCGTAGCGGATCGGAGCGTAGAGCATATCTTGAATGGAGAGCCGCGCGTGAACGCGGTTGGAGGTTCCCCGCGGTAGCGTGACGTACAAGTTCTCGGCCACGCCGAGCGGCACCGACGCACTGTCGCCGAGCCAAACGCGCGTTTCCGTCGCGGGCCGGTTGGCGGCGTATATCAGGCGTGTCTCGAAATTCTTGAACCCGTAATCGAGCAGGCGCTTGCTCGCTCCCACGCGCCCGCGATCGCTCGACGCGCCGAGCACGGTCGCGATCAATCGCGTCTGCTCGTGCTGCGCCGAAGCGACCAGACACCACCCGGCGAGCTGCGTATAACCGGTCTTCATACCGTCTACTGTGTGATCGCGCCACAAGAGCCCATTGCTGTTGTGATGCGTAATCTGGTTGAAGCTGAAATCGCGCAGCCCGAACCATCCATAGTAGTCGGGAAAGTCGCGTATGATCGCCGCGGCGATGCGGCTCAGATCGTGCGCGGTGGACAAATGAAACGGAACGTCGAGCCCGGTGCTGTTGATGAACGTCGTTCCGCGCAATCCCCACGCGCGAGCCCGGGTGTTCATTTCGGCGACGAAGCGCGGCTCGCTACCGGCGATGTGCTCGGCGAGCGCGACGGCAGCGTCGTTCGCCGAACGCACGAGCATGCTCTTGATCAAATCCTCGGCGGCGATCTCCGTGCCTGGTTTCAGCCGCAGGCGCGCACCGCGCGCGCTCGCGGCGTACGGGCTGATCCAAACCTTGTCGCTCAAGCGCAGTGTCCCCACCTTTATACGCTCGAAGACGAGGTACGCGGTCATGAGCTTGGTGAGACTCGCGGGCGGCAACCGCCGATCTGCATTGTGTTCGGCGAGCACGTTCCCTGTCGAGTAGTCGATAAGCAGCCAAGCGTGCGCCTGCAATTCCGGTGGCTGATCGACTGCCGCCGGTAGCGGCGGTGCGAGCAGCGCGAGTAGCGGTAGAACGAACCGTTTCATTCGACGACCAGCAACGCATCGGTGACGCCTTGCTTTCCTATTTCCGCCACCAGTCGATCGCCCTGTTCCACCGTCGCGATGGGTCCGATCCGTACCCGGTACAGCGGATTGACGCCGGGCGCGGGATCCGGCGGGGACGATTGAATGTAAATCGGATTGAAGCCGGCTCGCTCCAAACGATCGCGTAGCTGGATCGCATTTTCGCGTCGCGTAAACGCGCCGACTTGCACGGAAAGGCGCGGCGTAGAGGCGTCGCCGGTCGCCGCCTCGGCCGCGGCGATCACGGACAATTTGGAGTTGCTCGCGATGGTCGTCACCGGCGTTGCGGCCCCGACGGTTTCGATCTCCACCGCCGCGGTACCCGTGCCGAGCATACTTAAGCGCGCCGCTGCGGTGTAGGACAGATCGATCAACCGGTTTTGCAGGAACGGCCCGCGGTCGTTGACGCGCACGATCACCGAATGGCCGTTTTGCAAATTGCGAACGCGCACGTACGACGGTAACGGCAGCGTGCGATGGGCGGCGGTCATCGCGTACATATCATACGGCTCGCCGCTCGAGGTGCGCCGCCCGTGGAACTTGCGGCCGTACCAAGACGCGACCCCGCGCTCGCGATAACCGCGGCTGTCGGCGAGCGGTGCGTAGGTGACGCCGAACACCGTGTACGGCTTGTTTCCCGCGTCGGCGAGCGGCTCTTCGCGCGGCACCGCGTCGGGTACCTTGAGAACGTCGACGGGAGGGCGGTCGTGCGGCCCGTCGTCCTGATAGTAGCCGCCGCGCGGCACATGACTGCACGCGCCGAGCCAGAGCGCGCCGACGACAGGGAGCCAGCCGATAAATCGCACCGCGGTTCGGTTCATTTCGTTTCGACGACTATCCATCGCGGGAATCGCGGCGAGAGTGCTTACGTCCCTTCTTGGTATCGCAGGCGAATCATCTGCGCTAGCTCGTAAACCACCATTGCGTAATTTTTGCTTCGATTATAGCGGGTGATCACGTAGAAGTTGTTGTAACCGAGGTAATACAGCGGACCCGATTCGCCGTCCAGCATGATGAGCGCCGCCGGTCGTTCGTCATCCCCCGCATTTTCTCCGGGTAATGGCTCGCGCCGCGGAAAAATCCCGTGGCCGACCCACTCGCGCACGCGTAGCACCGGCTCGGTGCCGAGCTGCAGCGGCCAGCTGTAGAGCGTTCCCTTGGCGTCCGCCGCAACGATCACCGGCTCGCCCGTCGCCCAACCGTGGCGGCGCAGGAAATTCGCCACGCTGCCAATCGCGTCGCTGCTGTTCTCGAGTAAGTCGCGCCGACGGTCGTTGTCGAAATCGACGGCGTACTCACGGTAGCTGCGCGGCATGAACTGTGGAATGCCGAGCGCGCCCGCGTAGGACCCTTTGACCGTCCGCGGGTCGAGATCGAGCTCGCGTGTCAGCAGCAGGAACTCAATCAGCTCTAGTCGGAAAAAATCCGCGCGGCGCGGATACATCAGCGTGAGCGTGAGCAACGCGTCGAGCGCGGAGTATTCGCCGCGGCTCGTGCCGTAACGCGTCTCGATGCCGATGATCGCGACGATAAGCTCGGGCGGTACGCCATATTGGCGCTCGGCGCGCGCGAGCACGTCCTTATGTTGCCACCAATAACGCGCCCCGAGACGCACTCGCTCTTCATTGAGAAAGGATCGACGATACTCGTGCCACGGCAACGCCTCGCGCGGTCGGTCTATCGCGGTGATGATTTCCGGACGCAAGGTGGCGCCCGCGAATAGTTTGCGTACGCTCGCGCGTTCGAAGTTGTGCTGCGTAACCAATGTGTCGATGAGCGGATCGAGCTCCGGATATTCCTCGGCGGTCACGGCCGCCGCGGACATGGGGAGCAGCGCAACGAGCGCCGTCACCACGACGCCGCGAATTATCGCGGTTGACCGCGCCGTAAGAAATTCGCGCGGCGCCACGATTACAACTCGACGATCTTACGGTGGGTCTGGATGCTTATGAGCATGCCGAAACCCGCCATGAGCGAGAGGATCGAACTGCCGCCGTAGCTCATCATCGGTAACGGCACGCCGACGACGGGAAGGATGCCGGCGACCATGCCGATGTTCACGAAAAACTGAAGGAAGAAACCGAGCGCGAGCCCGCCCGCGAGGAGCCGCGTGAAGCTGTCCTGCGCATAGAAAGCAATCAACAGCGCCCGGCCGGCGATGAACCCGTAGAGCGTGATGACGAGCAGAATGCCGATCAGCCCGAACTCTTCGCCTAACACGGCGAAGATGAAGTCGGTCGATGATTCGGGCAGATACTCGAGATGCGCTTGGCTGCTGTTGAGCCACCCCTTGCCGTAAAAGCCGCCCGAGCCAAGCGCGATCATCGACTGAATCGTGTGATAGCCGGTCCCGAGCGGATCGGCTTCGGGGTCGAAGAGCGTGAGGACCCGATTGCGCTGATAGTCGTGCATGTGGCTCCACAGGACGGGCGCGGCGGCAGCGACGGCCACGACCGCGATCAGCATCAGCCGCTTCGGCAGCCCGGCGAGAAAGAGCACGAACAGCCCCGACGCCGCGACGAGCAACGCGGTACCGAGATCGGGCTGCTTGGCGATCATCGCGGCCGGCACCGCCGTCACCAACAACGCCACGCCGATGCGCAGCCACGACGGCGGCAACCCTCCGCGGGCGAGATACCACGCGAGCATCAACGGCACGCCGAGCTTCATGATCTCGGAGGGCTGAAAACGCAGCGGCCCCAAGCCCAGCCAGCGTTGCGCGCCCTTGCTGATCGAACCCACGCCGAGCACGGCGATCAGCAGCACTAAGCCGACGCCGAATATCCACGGTGCGATGCGCTCGAGCAGCTCCGGGCGCATCTGCGCGAAGCCGATCAGGACTCCGAACCCGAGCACGATGCGCAGGAAGTGCTGCACGGTCACGCTCGCGTCCTTGGCGCTGGCGCTGTACAAAACGGCGAGACTCAACGCCGCGAGAAACATGAGCGCGTACAACAACGGCTTGTCGATCAGCAGGAGCTTTCGATTCATGTCTACTCGTCGTCCTCCGGCGCGGCGGCTGGCGTCGGCCGCGGCGCGGGCGCCTGCTTAGGATCGGCCGGCCCGCCAAGAATCAGTTGATCGAGTACTTTGCGCGCGATCGGCGCGGCGACGCTCGAACCGTGCCCGCCGTTTTCGACGATCACCGCCACCGCGACCTTCGGCGCTTCGACCGGCGCGAACGCGACGAAGAGCGCATGATCGCGCAGCCGCTCGGGCGTACCGCGTTCATCGTAGCGCGCTCCTTGCGCAATGGTTTTCACCTGCGCGGTGCCGGTCTTGCCCGCGATATGGTAAGGCGCGTTGTAGCCGATGCGGTACGCGGTTCCACGATTCGTGTGCACGACGTCCATCAGATTCTCGAACAGCTTGTCCCAGTGACGCTTGTCGTTGATCGGGACCTCTTGCGCCGGCGTGGCCGGGGACTCGGTCCGCTCTTTGGTGCGCGGATCCTCGTAGCCGCGCAGGAGCAGCGGTTTCATGCGCACGCCGCGATTCGCGATCGTCCCCATGCCGGCGGCGAGCTGCATCGGTGTGACGAGGACGGATCCCTGGCCGATACCGGCGGCGACGGTGTCGCCGGGATACCAACGCAGACCGCGCGCTGCCTTCCATTCTAGCGACGGTAATAGTCCGCTCGATTCCGCCGGCAGATCGACGCCGGTGGCGCGACCGAAGCCGAAGGGAGCGAGAAAATTCTTTATCCGCTCCGGCCCGAGCGCGACGGCGAGGCGATAAAAATAGACGTCGCACGATTGAACCATCGCGTCATGCAGTGTCACGGCGCCGTGGCCGCCCTTTTTCCAGTCTCGAAATTGGTGTGCGCTGCCCGGCAAATTATAC
The DNA here is from genome assembly GCA_041485885.1 of Sulfurifustaceae bacterium. GTDB lineage: Bacteria > Pseudomonadota > Gammaproteobacteria > Acidiferrobacterales > Sulfurifustaceae > JACQFZ01. Next base: position 37,461 of record JBGPKL010000003.1, on the reverse strand, counting down.
GATCCGGTGCAGAACACTTGCCGGTTCATGTCGATGCCGCTTCCGGCTTCCAGATCCGCGAGACCGAGGAACGCCTTGATCGTCGAGCCGGGGGCGTATTGACCGTTCAACGCGCGGTTGATGAGCGGCTTGTCCGGGTCGTCGAGCAGCGCTCGATAAGCGGCCGGTTCGATGCCGTTAACGAACGCATTCGCGTCGTACGTCGGCGTGCTCGCGAACGCGAGCACCGCGCCGGTGGAAGGTTCGATCGCCACGACGGCGCCGCGCCGCTTGCCGAGCGCTTGCTCCGCGACGGCCTGAGCTTTCGCATCGAGGTTGAGATAGAGATTCTTGCCCGCCGCCGGCGCGATGCGCTCAAGCGTGCGCAGCGCGCGCCCGTGCGCGTTCGTCTCCACTTTTTCGAAGCCTAAGCGACCGAACAGCAAGTCCTCGTACATGAACTCGAGGCCGAGCTTGCCGATATGCTGCATGCCGCGATACGCGGATTTGTCGATGCGCTCGAGATCCTGCTCGCTGATGCGGCTCACGTAGCCGAGTGCGTGCACCGCGAGGCCGCCTTGCGGATAGTGGCGCTGCAGCCGCGCGCGCAGCTCTGCGCCGTTCAAGAACGGCAACCGCACGGCGATGCGCGCGGCCTCCTCTTCGTTCAAGTACGAACGCAGCGTCATGTACTCGAACTTGGGCCGTTCGCTCAGCTGTTTGTCGAAATTCTTCTTGTCGGTATCGGTCACGCGCACTAGCTTTTTAAGTTCCGCCAGCAGATCAGCCATGTTGTCGACCTGCTCGGGCACGATATCGAGCGTATAGACCGGAAAATTCTGCGCGAGCACCGCGCCGTTGCGATCGAGAATCAGCCCACGCGCCGGCGCAAGCGGCAGCGGCTTCACGCGATTCGCCTGCGACAGCGTGGCGTAGTGGCGATAGTCGATGATCGTCAAGTAGACGAGGCGAAGCAGTAACAACACCGACAATACAGCGACGATGATGCCGGTGACAGCGAGGCGCGCGTTGAAAATGCGCGTCTCGCGGAGATAGTCCTTGATTGGGATGTTGAGCATTAGGCGAGGCGCCCTTCGGGCGCCAGCTGACGGATGTAATAAGTGTAGTTGTGCGTGACCGACTTCGGAAATTCCGTCATTCCCGCGAAAGCGGGAATTCCGAAAACGCGCCCATCGGGCGCTCGATGTATGCGTAGAGATCTATGGATTGCACGAGGATAGATAAAGGCAAAGAACTCAACTCACCCACCGCCGCCGAACATCCCGCAACACCACGAACAACCACGGCCAAACGATCATCCCGACGATGCTCGGCGTCCAATACCCGACGGTGCCCGGCGCTTGGCCGATTGCGCCGCGGATCCACACTACGATCAACTGATTGATCGCGAGCAATACCAGCACGCTCACCGCTTGCTGCCAGCGCGGAAACATGCGCAGTTGCGGATGGAGCTTCACCGTAATGAACGCGATGACGGCTTTCGCCAGCGCGTGTTGTCCGAGGAGCGAACCGTAGAGCACGTCGAGGATCAAACCGAGCGTCCAGCCGGTGCCGACCGACACCCGGTGCGGCGCGGCCATGCACCAATAGATCAACGTCAACGCGACCCAATCGGGAATGAACGGCTCGGCCCAGGTCGGACCCGGCAGAATATTCATAATGATCGCAATGCCGAAGGTCGCGAGCAGTATGGTGCGGCCGCGCGTGTGCACGGTCATGGTGATTATGGTCATGGCGCCTTGCCCTTGGTCGCAGCTTGGCTCGGCGAAATCAGCAGAACCTGTTTTCCGCGATTGAGCTGCGCCGACGGTCGAGCGCGCACCAGCAGAAAACTCTCACTCGGGTTATTGTCAATTTTAGTTACCACCGCGACCGGGTATCCCGCCGGGAACACACCGCCCATCCCCGAGCTTACGAGCAAGTCGCCCTCTTTGATATCCGCGACCGCGCTCAGATACGGCACCGTAAGGCTGTCCTGATCACCCGACCCGAACACCATGGCGCGCAGGCCGCTGCGATTGTCGAGCACGGGAATGGCGTGGCTGGGGTCGGTGATGAGCGTGACCGTGCTGAGGAAGGGTGCGACCTTCGTTACCTGTCCGACGATCCCGTAGGCGTCGATCACCGGCTGTCCCACGTAGACGCCGTCACGCTCCCCGCGCCGCACCAGCAACCGGCGCGAGAACGGTTCGGTGCTTACCTCGACCAGCTCCGCGGCGAGAGCGCGATTGGCGACGCGCGCGGCCGCACCCACCATGTTGCGCAGTCGCTCGTTTTCCACTTCGAGACCTTCGAATTGTTGCAGCCGCGCGAGCAGCTGCACGCGCTCGGCTTCGAGGCGGTCGTTCTGCTCTTTTAACTCCTGATCCGTCGTGAGGGCATCCATCAGGCGGTGGTACAGCGCAACCGGTACGCTCGCCACGACCTGGACCGGATAGAAAATGACCATCAGTCCGGCGCGGATGCGCTCGAGCTGCTGGCTGCGGTGGTCGAGCATCATCAGCGCCACCGACAGCAAGACCAACAGCACCAGGCGCGTGAGCGACGAAGGTCCGCGAAGCGGTTTACCGAATACGGTAATCATTGACGGGTGAGAAGGACGGAGTTGTTCCGGGCTGACGCGCGAAGTCGGACGCGAAGCTCGGCAGTGCGAGCTGATGTTGTTCGAAGTCCGGGCGCAACGCCATCGAGGACAGGTTCGTGCTCTCCGTCAGTCGATATCGGCTATACCGTGGGGCAGGCCGTCAAGTGTCGCTATTCGTGCACGAACACGTCGCTGAATGTTTCCGACTCCACCAGCGCCCGGCCGCAACCGCGGACCACGCAAGTCAGTGGGTCCTCGGTAATGATGATTGGGAGGCCGGTTTTATCGCCGAGCATGCGATCCATGTCGCGCAGCAGCGCGCCGCCGCCCGTTACGACCAGCCCTTTGTCGGCGATGTCGGCGCCGAGCTCCGGCGGCGTCTGCTCCAACGCGATTTTAATCGCGGTGACGATACCGGAGAGACATTCCGACAGCGCCGTGTGTATCTCGTTGCTGTTGACGACTTGGGCGCGCGGCACGCCGTCCGCGATATGGCGGCCCTTGATCTCCATCTCGCGCACTTCGCTGTTCTCCCAGGCGGTGCCGATTTCTTTTTTGACGTGCTCGGCGGTCGCGTCGCCGATGAGCAGACCGTACTTGCGCCGCACGTAGTTAATTATCGCTTCGTCCATTTTGTCGCCGGCGATGCGCAAGCTGTGCGAGTAGACGATGCCACCGAGCGAGATCACGCCGACCTCGCTCGTGCCGCCGCCGATGTCGAGCACCATCGAGCCGGTCGGTTCCATGATCGGCAGGTCGGCGCCGATCGCCGCCGCCATCGGCTCTTCTATTAAGTACACTTCGCGCGCGCCGGCACCGATCGCCGATTCGCGGATAGCGCGGCGCTCGACCTGCGTCGAACCGCACGGCACGCAGATGATGATGCGCGGGCTCGGTTGGAACAAACGATTCTCGTGCACGCGGCGAATAAAAAACTTCAGCATCTCGCCGGTGACGGTGAAGTCGGCGATCACGCCGTCCTTCATCGGGCGGATCGCTTGAATCGAGCCGGGCGTGCGCCCGAGCATTTTTTTCGCCTCGTGGCCGACGGCGAGGATCGAGCGATTGTTGCGCGAGCCGTGCTCGTGGCGGATGGCGACGACGGAGGGCTCGTTCAGGACGATGCCCCTGTCGCGCACGAAAATGAGTGTGTTGGCGGTCCCCAGGTCGATCGCGAGATCGCTGGAGAAGAAACCGCGGAGTCCTCTAAACATGGAATGATGTACCGGGAGTAATGGTTGAAAAACGGCGCCTAACTGTATCAACCGCATGCGGTGGGTTCAACCGAAAGATGGGATATGCTAACGTCCGACGCTCGTCCGCGCCGCCCGGTTGCCGCTAACCACGAGTGCATGTCGCTCGATACAACCCAAGTAATGAAAATAGCACATCTCGCTCGGCTGCGGATTACCGCGGAAGAAGCGCAGACGTATGCCGACTCGCTGTCTCGGATACTCGGGTTGATCGAGCAGATGAATGCCGTCGATACGACGGGTGTCGCGCCGATGGCACATCCGTCCGAGTCGGCACTCCGGCTGCGTGCTGACGAGATCACCGAGCCCGATCAGCGCGAGAAATTCCAGGCGATCGCGCCAGCGGTCGAGGCCGGGCTCTATCTGGTCCCGAAGGTCATCGAGTAAGCGGGGCCGCGATGATCGATAAGACCGTTGCCGAGCTCGCGCAGGCGGTGCGCGCCCGTCACATTTCGAGCGTCGAGCTGACCCACGCGTTCCTCGAGCGCATTAATAGGTATAAAGCGCTCAACGCCTTCATCACCGTCGATCCGGAACGTTCGCTTGCGCAAGCCAAGGCCGCCGCTACCCGTCTCGCCAAACGCGAGACTGGTGCGCTGATCGGCGTCCCGATCGCGCAAAAAGATATTTTTTGCGCTGACGGCTGGCTCACCACGTGTGGGTCGAAAATTCTTTCGAATTTCGTCGCGCCTTACGACGCGACCACCATCGAGAAATTCAACGCCGCCGGCGCGGTGATTCTCGGGAAGACGAACATGGACGAGTTCGCGATGGGCTCGTCGAACGAAATGTCGTACTACGGTCCGGTAAAAAATCCCTGGCATACCGACTCGGTGCCGGGCGGCAGCTCGGGCGGCTCCGCCGCCGCGGTCGCCGCGCGTCTCGCGCCGGCCGCGACCGGCACCGACACGGGCGGGTCGATCCGCCAGCCCGCCGCGCTCTGTAATCTAACCGGCCTGAAGCCAAGTTACGGACGCGTGTCGCGCTACGGCATGATCGCGTTCGCCTCCTCGCTCGACCAGGGCGGACCGATCGCGCGCACCGCCGAAGACGCGGCGTTGTTGCTGAACGTGATGGCCGGCTTCGATCCGCGCGACTCCACGTCGCTCGATAGAGCGGTCCCAGATTACACCGCCACCATTAATGACGATATCCGCGGCGTGCGTATCGGCTTGCCGCGCGAGTACTTCGGCGAGGGGTTGAACGCCGACGTCGCGCGCGCGATCGAAACCGCGATCGCCGAATTCAAAAAGCTCGGCGCGCAGATCGTCGACGTCGCGTTACCCAATTCGAAGCTCGCCGTGCCGTGCTACTACGTGCTCGCGCCCGCGGAAGCGTCGAGCAATCTCGCGCGCTTCGACGGCGTGCGTTACGGCTACCGCACGCCCGAGTACGACGATCTCCTCGATATGTATAGCAAGACGCGCGCGGAAGGTTTCGGCGCCGAAGTGAAGCGGCGCATCATGATCGGCACGTACGCGCTCTCCGCCGGCTACTACGACGCCTACTACTTGAAAGCCCAAAAGCTGCGGCGCCTCATCGCCGAGGATTTCACCCGCGCGTTCGAGAAGTGCGACGTGATCATGGGCCCGACGTCGCCGACCACGGCATTCAGGCTCGGCGCCAAGACCGACGATCCCGTGGCGATGTATTTGTCCGACATTTACACCATATCGGTAAATCTTGCCGGTATTCCCGGCATGTCGATCCCCGCGGGGTTTGACGGCAAAGGATTGCCCATTGGGTTGCAGCTTATCGGCAAGTACTTCGATGAAGCCCGACTACTGAACGTCGCCCATCGCTATCAGCAAGTGACTGACTGGCACCGGCGCGTGCCCAAAGGTTTCGAATAAATGTAGGGTGCGTTCCACGCACCATGACGTAGAAGCTGAAGGATTCCGGAATATCGCAGAGCTAACGTAATCGGAGGAACCTACTTTTTCATCGTGGCGACATATGAGCGCCAGAAAGTATTAACGGACGGAGACGTTAGGAGCGCTTTGCGTGCCGGTGTACAACTAGCCAGAAAAACACTGCCGTTCCAAAGCGAGGCATGGGTATTGTTGCCGGACCATTTGCACTGCGTTTGGACCCTACCCGACGGTGATGCAAACTTTGCGGCGCGATGGGCAATAGTCAAACGGCATGTCAGCCAATCATGCGGCGCGCGTTTTGGAAACAAAGAACAACTGAATGAGTCGCGTCGGAAACGAAAGGAATTAAGTTTCTGGCAGAGGCGATTTTGGGAACATCAGATCAGGGACGAAACGGACTTTCGGAATCACGTGGATTATATTCATTGGAATCCGGTGAAGCATGGTTATGTGCGGACTGTTGGTGACTGGCCACATTCTACCTTTCATCGTTACGTAGCGGCGGGATCTTATCCGGCCGATTGGGGCGGGCCAATGCGTGACCTAACAGGCAGTCAATTTGGCGAATAGTTGATGGTGCGTGGAACGCACCCTACATGTGAAACTAAGTTTTGAATAATGTAGGGTGCGTTTCACGCACCGTTCATTCCGCTCATCGTTTTAGACGAGATGAGGGGTCAAGTGATTCTTGTAGTGTGACAGCGATATGGAATGGGAAACGGTCATCGGTCTTGAAGTCCACACGCAGTTGCTCACTAGGAGCAAGGCGTTCTCCGGCGCGTCGACGAAATACGGCGCGGTGCCGAACACGCAGGCGTGCGCGGTCGATATCGCTTTGCCCGGCGTGCTGCCGGTATTTAATAAGGAAGCGGCGCGCATGGCCGTTAAGTTCGGCCTCGCCATCGGCGCGCAGATCAATCATCGCTCGGTGTTCGCGCGCAAGAATTATTTCTATCCGGATTTGCCGAAGGGCTATCAGATCAGCCAGTACGAGCTGCCGATCGTGGCGAAAGGCAGCGTAACCGTCGACGTCGACGGCGTCGAGAAAGTCGTCGGCGTGACGCGCGCGCATCTCGAGGAGGATGCCGGCAAGTCGCTGCACGAAGACTTTCGTGGGATGTCGGGCATCGATTTGAATCGCGCCGGCACGCCGCTGCTCGAAATCGTCTCCGAGCCGGATCTGCGCTCGGCGAAAGAGGCGGTCGCTTACCTTAAGAAGCTGCATCAGCTCGTGGTTTATCTCGGCATTTGCGACGGCAACATGCAGGAAGGATCGTTCCGCTGCGACGCCAACGTCTCCGTCCGCCCCAAGGGCGAGAAGAAACTCGGCACGCGCGCGGAGATAAAGAACGTCAACTCGTTCCGGTTCGTCGAGAAGGCGATCGAATTCGAGATCGAGCGCCAGATCGAGCTGCTCGAATCCGGCGGCAAGGTGGTGCAGGAAACGCGCCTGTACGACTCGGACAAGAACGAAACGCGCTCGATGCGTAGCAAAGAAGAGGCGATGGACTATCGCTATTTCCCGGATCCGGATCTACCGCCGCTCGTGATCGACGACGCCTTTGTGCGCGACGTGCAGACGTCGTTACCGGAGCTACCCGACGCCAAGCGCGCGCGCTTTATTAAGGAGTACAGTCTTTCCGCTTACGATGCCGGCGTGCTCACCGCCTCGCGCGAAATGGCGGAGTATTACGAACGCGTGGTTCAGCTCTCGGACGCGGACCGAAAAATCGCGGCCAACTGGATCGCCGTCGAGCTGTCCGGTTTTCTCAATCGCGACAACAAGGACATTCCGGAGTCGCCGGTGACCGCGCCGATGATGGCGGGTCTGCTCAAGCGTCTTGCCGACAACACCATTTCCGGCAAGATCGCAAAGGACGTGCTCGAAGCCATGTGGGCCGGCGAAGGCGACGCCGACGCAGTGATCGAAAAGAAAGGCCTGAAGCAGATCACCGATACCGGCGCGATCGAGAAAGCGATCGATGAGGTGATGGCGAAGAATCCGAAACAACTCGAGCAATATCGCTCCGGGCAAGAAAAACTCTTCGGTTACTTCGTCGGTCAAGTGATGAAGGCGACCGCCGGCAAGGCCAACCCGGCGCAAGTGAACGATCTACTCAAGAAGAAGCTCGGCCGCCCGGACTAGCGCGCGTTCCGGCCTCGAGCTCTCCATCCCACGGCGGTGCGCCTTGCCGCAGCCGCACCGAGATTTCCGCCGCCGGCAGGGGACGGCTGTAAAGGTAGCCTTGCACCGCGTTGCAGCCGCGTTCGCGCAACAGCGCCAATTGCTCGTCTGTTTCCACTCCTTCTGCGGTGACTTGCAATCCAAGGTTGTGCGCCATGGAAATAATCGCGGAAACGATGGCCACGTCGTTGCCATCCTGCGGCGTATCGCGCACGAAAGAACGATCGATCTTGACGCGTTCGATCGGCAAGCCTTTGAGGTAGGCGAGGCTGGAGTAGCCGGTGCCGAAGTCATCGATCGCGAACCGTATCCCGCGATCGCTCAATTGGCGCATCAGAACGAGCGCCGTTTCCATGTTCTGCATCAACAGGCTCTCGGTGATCTCAAGATCGAGCAGACGCGGATCGAACCCGGTGCGGCGTAAAATCTCGATGATCCGATCCGCCAGGTCCGGCCGCTGGAACTGGCGCGCCGAAACGTTTACCGCCAGACGCAGCCCAGGGCACGCCGCTTGGAACGCGGCGAACTGCGCGCACGCCATCTGCAGTACCCGCTCGCCCAACGCGACGATCAGTCCCGATTCTTCGGCCAGCGGAATGAAGTCGGCCGGTGCGATCAAACCGCGCTGCGGGTGTTGCCAGCGCACCAGCGCCTCCAGCGTATCGACTGCGCCCGTGCGCATATCGATCACCGGCTGGTAATGCACCACGAGCTGCTCATGATCAAGCGCGTGGCGCAGATCGTTTTCCAACGCCAAACGCTCGTGCGCTCTGACCGTCATGTCGGCGGAGTAGAACGCGTACGTGTTGCCGCTGGACTTTTTCGCCCGATACATGGCGATGTCGGCGTTGCGCAGCAACCCCTCGACGGTGATTTCGTCGTTGGGGTAGAGCGTCATGCCGAGGCTCGCGCTGGTGAAGAGCTCGTGGCCGCCGATGGCGAACGGGCGCGCGAGGCTCGCCAATATTTTTGTCGCCACCTGCGCGGCGTGATTAGCATGGCCCATGTCCGCCAGGATCAGCGTGAACTCATCGCCCGCCAAACGCGTGACGGTATCGCCGTGGCGAACGGAATCGGATAACCGATCCGCGACACCCTTGAGCAGGAGATCGCCGACGCTGTGCCCCAGGCTGTCGTTGATGGTCTTGAACCGATCGAGATCGAGGAACGCGACCCCGACGAGCCGTTGACGGCGGTTGGCGTCGGCCATCGCTTGGTTGAGGCGATCGATGAACAAGGTCCGGTTCGGCAGCCCGGTGAGCGCGTCGTAGTGCGCCAGATAGTGCAAACGTTCCTCGGCGCGCTTGCGCTGCAGCACGCCGCCGAGCTGCTCGCCTACGGCGCAGAGCACCTTCAGCAAATGCGCGTCCTCGGCATGCGGTTCGCGCAGGAAGAATTCGAGCACGCCGAGCACCTCGTTGTCGCTCGCCACCGGAATTCCCACGGCCGCCCGTAGACCCGTTTCGACGGCGACCGAAGCGCGCGCAAACTGAGCGTCTTGCGTGACATCCGCTATCCATAGCGCTTGCTTCGAAGCCCATACGCGCCCGGGCAGATCCACCGACGCGGTGGTGACGGCGAGGCTCGCGGCGCGAAACTCTTCCAAACCGTTTCCCTGGCCATACCACGCGGAGCTGCATTCGAGGGTGGTCCAATCCGCGCTCGGTACCCACGCCTGCGCCAAGGTCCAACCCGTGGTCTCGCATACCTTGCGCAACGTCAAGGCGATGGCCGACGTCGCATCGGGCGCGGCGGCGGCGGTCGCCGCGAACGTTTGCAATAACTGCAACTCCTGCTCGGCGCGGCGTTGCTCGACGCGCCGCGACGCCTCGCGCAGTTCCCGTTCGACCGCCGGCAGCAGCCGCGCGAGGTTGTTCTTCATGACGTAGTCTTGGGCGCCGGACTTCATGGCTTCCACCGCCGTATCCTCGCCGATGCTTCCGGATACGAAGATAAACGGCACGTCGAGATCATGTTGCCGCAGTATGGCGAGCGCGATCGTGCCGCTGAAGCGCGGCATGGTGTAGTCGGCGAAAATAATGTCCCACGGCTGGTTCTCCAGCGCGGCTTTGAAGTCCATCTGCGTGTCTACCCGTCGCCATTGCGGTTGGTAACCGCCCTGCGACAGACGCCGCACGAGTAGGAGCGCGTCCTCCTCGGAGTCTTCGACGATGAGTACCTGTAGCGCCGACTTCATGCGCAAGCCGCCTACGTGGGCGGCCCCTCGTTGAGCAGCAACCAATACAGCCCGAGTTGCCGCGCCGCCTGGATGAACTCGTCGAAATTTACCGGCTTGCGCACGTAGCTGTTGCAGCGCAGGCGATAACCGCTGATGACATCCTGATCTTCTTTGGAAGAAGTTAGGATCACCACGGGCAGGAGCGCCGTGCGCTCGTCGGCGCGGACGCGGCGCAGAACTTCCAACCCGTCGATCTTCGGCAGCTTTAGATCGAGCAGTACTACCGCCGGCATGTCGCGCACGTCGCGACCCGCGTGCGCACCGGTGCCGAATAGGTAGTCGAGGGCTTCGACACCGTTGCGCGCCACGACCACGTGGTTGCGGATGTTGTTCGTTTGGAGCGCGCGCAGCGTGAGCGCCTCGTCGTCCCGGTTGTCCTCTACTAATAGAATCACCTTGTCTGGCATTGTCCGTCCTCCTTAACCGACCCTAAAGTAGAATGTAGCACCCTGGTCAACGGCGCCTTCCGCCCAGATGCGGCCGTTGTGTTTATGAATGATTCGTTGCACCGTGGCTAATCCGATCCCCGTACCCGGGAACTCCTCGGCCATGTGCAGACGCTGGAACGGCGTGAAAAGCTTGCCGGCATAGGTCATATCGAAGCCCGCGCCGTTATCCCGCACAAAGTAAACAGGTGTTGAATCCTCGGATTTCATCCCGAACTCGATGCTAGCCTCGGTCCGACCGCCGGTGAATTTCCAGGCGTTCTCAAAAAGATTCTCGAGCGCGATGCGCAGTAACCGCGCGTCGCCGTGTACCTTGAGCCCCGGGGTCAGCGCGAAGCGCACGCGGCGGTCGGGGTTCTGCGCTTGCAAGGCGTCCGCGACCTGGCGCGCGAGCGCGCTGAAATCGACCTCCGCGCGGACGGCCTCGGCGCGGGTCACGCGCGCGAGCATCAGCAGGTCGTCGATCAGCATGCTCATGCGCTGCGCGGCGTTGCGCACCCGGTCCAGGCAGTCATGCGCGCCGGCATCGAGCGCTGCACCGTGGTCGTCCAGCAAAATCCGCGAGAAGCCGTCGATCGCGCGTAGCGGCGCGCGCAAGTCGTGCGACACGGAGTAGGAGAACGCCTCCAGCTCCTTATTGGCGATTTCCAACTGTTCGGTTCGGACGTGCACACGTTGCTCCAACTGTTCATTGAGCTGGTACAGCTCATGGTGCGCGCGTTCAAGCTCGCCGCGTCTCTTCCCGATCTCATCGAGCATGTCGTTGAATCCGTGCACCAGCACGCCCAGCTCGTCCTCGGTGTGTGGCACGGCGCGCAATGTGTAATCCCGTTCCTGTCCGATGCGTCGCGTTAACTGCGCGAGCTCGGCGATCGGATCCGTGATCAAGCGCTGCAGCCAGATGGAGACGAACAACCCGACGACCAGAACGGCGACGAACAGAATGGCGAGGATACCGATGAAGCCCCACATGGTGGCGCTCCACCCGGTGGTGTCGGCCAGCAAGTACATCTTGCCGACCGGCTGTCCTCTAAGGACGATCGTGCGCACGAGCGACGCCTCTCCATCGCCGAACGTGGCGTTGCTGAGGGGCGGCGCCGACTCGGGCAGCGAGTGGTCGGCGCCCCGGCGCAGGTAGCGTGCAAACAGCCCTCCCTTGGTGTCATAGAGAGCCGCCGCGACGACATGCTCGTCGCTCGAGAGCGCAGCGAGCGTCTCGGTCCCCGCCGCGACATCTTTGAACGCGAGCGCCGCGGTGCTGTTCAACCCGATAACGTCGGCGAGCAAGACCAGCTTGCGCTCGGTCTCGCGTTCGAACCCGGCGCGCTCGTACAGCAGCAGCCCCGCGCCCGCGAGCACCAGGCTGATCGCGGCGACGCCGAGCATGATGACGACGACTTTCCAGCGTAATGGGATGCGCCCGAAGGCGCTTGCGAGCCCGATCACGGCTCTTTCGCCGCGAGATTCAGCAGTCGGGAGCTGACGACGAGTCCGGCACGAATCGCGGCCGGCTGGTTGATCTCGAAGCGAATGCGACCGCGGACTTCGATGAGATTTATCATGCCACCGCGATCGAGGAAGCCGGCGGTTTCGCCGATCGTCAGCACGCCGCGCTCGGGCCCTGCGGCCGTCGGTTCCGCTCCCGATGCGCCGCCAATAAACAGCATGTGGCAATAGGTAGCGCGCGCCTGCGCGGGGCGTTCCAAGCGCCGGATAAGAATCGCGCGGCCCTCGACACGCTCGCCGGCGAATGCATCGAGCGCCGGACCGAAGCGCTCGGCGCCGACCACGCAAAGGTTGAACTTGCTATCCCCGGCGAACACGTCGTCGGGCCACGTGACGAACCGCGCGAAGTTATATAGGTACGACGCCTTGACTTGGTATTCGAGCGCTGCTGTTTGCGCGGGCGCGCCCACCGCCCACACGATCAGCGCGAGTAAGCCGCTCGCTGCGAATTTTTTATTCAGAATCGCCATGTGAGCTTCGTGTATACACCGCGCTGCACCTCAGTTCCCGTTACCACGCCGGTGGCATTGACGATCGCCTGCTCCGGGTGATGGCTATCGAGTAGGTTCTGGCCGACCAGCGCCAGCTCAAGGTCGCGTCGGGGGAACCAACCGACACCGAGATCGAGCGCCGTGTAAGCCGGCACGTTGAGCGCGCGCAGCTCATCGACGAAGCGCAGGGTTGCATCGACCTCGAGGTGGCGCGCGATATCGAGAGCGGATCGCACGGCGAGCTGGTGATTCGGGTTCGACCGATCGGCGCTGCCCTGCAGGCCGCCGATGCTCGATCCTTCCACCTTCAGATTCATTTGCAGATAGGTATAGGCCACGTCGATTCGCCACCCCGGCTGCGCTTGCCAGCGAACGGCGACTTCGGCGCCGTAGGTTTGGCCGTGCATTTGATTCGAGAACTGGGCGGTCGGCTCGCGCGTGAGCAAATGTTGATACACGTTGTAAAACGTGGCGACGTCGTACCAAACATTCGGCGTCAGCAATCGCCGCCCGCCGAGCTCGTAGGCATACACATACTCGGCCCTGACGTTATCCCCCAGCCGCACCCCGCCGGCGACGATATCGGCCTCGAGCCGCGAAGGAACGCGTACGGCGCGCGAGGCCGCCGCCCAGTACGTCCGCTGCATGTCCGGTGTCCAGGCTAAGCGCGCGTTCGGCTGCCATTCGTAGCCGGTGTAGTTGTTGTTCTCGACCTTGGTACCAACCGTGAGCTGTAGCTTGTCAGGTGTCAGGGCGACGGTATCTTGGATAAAGGCGCTCGCCGTCGGATCGGTTCGGCGCGCGGGATCGACGGTTGTGGGCCCGGAAGCGATGCGAATGTTATCGCGCGTGCTCCGATAGCCGAGTCCCCAGACCACCTGGTGGTCCGTTGTCGGCGCGAAGTTGTGTTGGAGATCGAAGTCATAGGTGTCGCGCTTTTCGCCGATTTGCAGGTTATCGAGGGCGATATGATCGTAGTAAAACTGAACGCGCATGCTTTCCGAGTCCGAGATCCGCCGCCTCCAGTTGGCGAGCAAATTGCCTCCGCTATGATCGACGTCCTGCGTAGTCGTCGCGGTGTCACGTTCGCCGGCCGCAGTGCTGAACACGTCGCCGGAGACGCGCATCGCATCGCGCGCGTTCTTGTCCCAGTCCCAGCGAAAGCCGGTCTGGCTCATGCGCGTGTCGTCGGCCGCGTTGGCTACAGGTGAGAAGCCGGTGTCGCGCGCGAATGACTTCGCATAAACGCGCGCATGCTGATCGTCGCCCGATCGCCAGCCGTAACGCGCGGCGCCGAAACCGCGTTCCTCGGTGCCTGCGCCGGCGCTGACCAATCCTCCCTGCGTGTCGCGTGCGTGTTTCGTAATGATGTTGATAACACCGTTGACGGCATTTGCGCCCCACAACGTGCCACCAGGGCCGCGGATCACCTCGATGCGATCAACGTCCTCCAGCATGACGTCGCGCGCTTCCCACAACACGCCCGCGAACAGGGGATCGTAGATCGAACGGCCGTCGACCAGGACCAACAACTTGTTGGCGCTGCGGGTATTGAAGCCGCGGATACTGACGGCCCACTTGTTCGCATCGACGCGCGCCACGTCCACGCCGGGGACCAGGCGCAGCGCCTCCGGAATGCTCGTGACGCGCGAGCGACGGATGTCCTCGTTGGTGAGAACGTAGACTGCGCTTGGCACACCCTGGATCGGCTCGAGCCGGCGCGCGGCGGAATAGACGTCGATGTCCATCAGCTCTTCGAGTGTGAGGCGCTTGACGTCGAGAACGGGAGCTTCGGCACGAAGCGGCATCGGCACTCCTATCGCACCGAGCGCGGCAACGATCAATGCGCAGACGGATAGGATGCTTGCCCGTGGGAAACGGCATCGACCCCGCCAGCCGCACACGGCGATCGGCAACTCGGCGACCGTCGCGGACGCGGCGAAAGACGAAACGCTTGATATGTACCGCCGTGGTCTTTTAGGTTGCGCCACCGAGAGTGGCGAGCGCGACAATCCGTCACGCCGAGTAACCTTCGACAAGCCGCGAAGCATGTAACCCCCTGGAACGCCTGGTTCCGGCCGGGCCGAAGCCCGATCCTTGGTTTCCTGAAGTATAGGCGCTGGTGCCGCACCAGTAGGCGGTTTATCGAGAGCGGTATCGGGAGGTCGTTGGACTTAACTGTAAGGACGAGGCGAAAGAGTCGGTCTCCGCCAACCGCAAGCCGTATAGTGGGACGACCCTTTCGACCATGCGCTCCAACCTCTCGGTTGGCATGCCGATCGACCTGTTTGGTGATCAGAAGGACAGTCTGCGCGTCACGCTCAAGCGAGTTTTGCCGAAGGCGATCCGTACTCTTCGCGATATCAGTCAGTTTTGGTCGGCGGGTTTGCGCAAGGTATTCGGCGAAGCGCCCGACCTGAGCTGGGGCTGACGGCGCTATCGCGCCACGAGCGAGCGATCAGAACCGCACGCTGATACCGGCGCTCGCCGCCCAGTCGGCGGTGAGCTGTACACCGTTGACGCGCTGATATACCGGCAGCTGCACGAAACCGTAGAGCTGTACCGACCGGCTGGGCGCGTAACTTATGCCCGGACTTAGCCACACGAAGCTGCCGCCGCTGTCTTCCGGCTCCGCCGCCGGTCCGTGATCGCGGCCCTTGATCACCATATTTACTTGCAACAGGCCGCTCCAATCCCCGGAGGCGGGATACGCGATGCCAACGTCGGCGCTGAAGTGAGTGCCCGGGCGGAATCCCTTCGACTCATTGACCGGTGCTTGTACCTGCGTCTGGAAAAAGAATCTTGCCGGTATCTCGGCGATCGGCCGCATCGAATTGATGTAGTAGCCCGCGATGAGGTCGGTCGTGCCGGTCCCCGGCTGCAACATCCGCTCCGCCGCTTCGCCGTCTTCGTTGGTGACGTCGGTCTTGCCGGTCGGCAATTTTATTCCGCCCAGCACGCCGAAAGTTTGATCGCCGCTTGTCAAACGCCGGCGCGCGAGCACGCGCAAATCGCCGATCTCTTTGAAGTGCCAGGTCTCCGGAGTTTGGCTGCCGTCGTCCTCGTTCTGGAGATGGAAGTGATCGCGATGCACGAACGGCAGTTGCGCGGATATCCCCCAGTCGGCGTTCGGCGCGTAGTCGAGCGTCGTGATGACGTTGCGGTTCAACGTGCGTTGTTCGTCGTGCGGCCGGGGAAATTCACCCGGAGTCGCCTTCTGCCGACCCGCACGCAGCTGATTCTGGTTGATGTACTCATCGCGCAGATCGAGACGGAAACCGGGGTCGGTCGAAACGCCTTGGGCTTCCCACATCGTGTTCAGTGTGCAGAAGGCCGAGCCGCAGCCCGCGTCAACGGCCGGCGCAATAGCCGCTGCTGCAAGCGACAACGAAAGAACGGAGGATCGCATCGTCAATTTACGCACGTGATTTCTCTTATTGCCATGAAGGCGCGCAAATTAGCGAGCGACGACGTGCCGGTCAACTACCTTTTCGAGACGAAAAACGATTTGTAAGTCCTTTGTGCGGTCAACTGGCGCCGGGTGGAAGCGCCAACGTCGCTGCACAGTTTCGATCGCGGATCCGTCCAGCATTCCGGAACCGCTGGTCTGTTTGACCTTCACTTCTCCAACCGTGCTGTAGCTAGGCACGTGCACGGACAGTAACACGGTCCCCTCGATCCGGTTTCGGAGTGCCATCAGCGGATAGGGCGGTTTCGGGTTGCTAAGCGGGATGAGGTCGGGTTGTGCTTCAACGGATGGATCAGCCGCAGTCGCGGTCGACGTTGGCACTGGCGACGCGGATTCCGCCGGTTCGGCGGGCCGCGGCAACGGTGCCGGGGCGGTGTTCTCCGCCGGCGCTTGGCGCGGCGCGCGCCTCAATACACGCGGCGTACTTTCGGCGACCAATGTCACGTCGATGGGTTGCATTTCCGCGAGCTGCGGCGGAGTGAAAACCCGCAGGTGCCAGGCGCTTAACACCGTAGCGTGTACCGCCATCGAAAGCAGCAAAGCAATCCACACGCGGCGGCTGGCGGAAAGCGATAGAGGCGCAGTGACGGCGATCATGGACGCGCAAATCTAAATCAAGCCGAACGAATGCGACAGTGGGCAGAAACCCACGTGCGACAGTTTGTCGCACCCGCTGCTCCCCCATTTCCTCGTGCGCCGATAAGCGAATCTCGCCAACGCCAAGGTAAACGATATCGAATACTTCTATGCGTCGCGTCTGCCAGGCGAACCCGCCGCGGGTGTCGAGGATATCCACTTCCATCCCGCCGAGCCGCGCTCGTTCCGGTTGACACTGGGTTATCGGTTCTGATTTTTGGTCGACATTATTCGTCCTCCGGGAGGAATGGCAATGGACAAATCATTTTGTCCAGAACCATTTCGCTCGTGAAAATAAAAAAGGGCGAGGTATTCACCTCGCCCTTTCCGCCACACCTATTTGATGGCGAAACGTATGTCTTTAATCGTGATCCTCGTCGTCACGATCTTAGTCGTGATCGTCTTGATCCCCATCGCCCCTCAAATGCAGTCGCACGTGCTTGGACATGCTGGGAGTGCCGTTGTTGTCGACGACGAAAAGCATGTAATCCCCTGGGATCGCCTGCGCAGGTACGTGCGGTGCATCCACCACCAGAATCCCGCTCTTACCCGGATTCTTGAAGTTGAGTATCACCACCCGATTATCGTTGGCGAGTTCATGGGTGACGGATCCGGTCCGAACCATCGACACCGTCTTAATGTTCGCGGCGTCATTCACCTTCAACACGATCGATTGTTTGTACTTGACGTGGTCCGGTCCCTTCTCGATGACCGGGCGAGGTTTCAAATCTCCTGCGGCATTCGCAAACAGATACGGCGGCGAGAACAATTGTGCCACCGAAACGCCGAGGTCCTGATCGCCCGGTGAATACACCCGGTCGCCCACGGACACCATCGCGGTCCGATCGCCGGCCATGGCAATGACGGTCGCATCCGGCAACAGCATCACGGTTTTGTGAAGTCCGCCGAGGTGCGTCGACTTGGCCAAAACCTTCAAGGTTTTGTCCTCCGGGTTGAACAGCTGATACTTCGTATAGTTCCGCAACTCATACGTCCCGCCGCCTGGGCCGCTGCCGCCGCGGAATATCGCCGTACCATCGGGCAGCGGCACGACGTGAATGTTGCTGCCTGGCTGATAGGTTTGACCCACCACCGACCACTTTGGAACTGGATCGGCAAAGTCGATCATCTCGATGTCGGCCGTGCGGGTGCCGGCTCCCGGGTTGCCACGTCCAATCGCACCGTTAACCGCAATCCACTTGTGCGACACGGTCTTCCCTTCCGGGCCGATCTTGAGGATGTCTGCCATTCCACAGCAGTAACCATATTCGTTCTTAGCTGTGTCGATATGCGTCCAGTGGTTTTCGGCAGGGATGTTGCGGTTAGGGTCGCGCTCCGCTGCCTGAACGTCGAGACAGTCGAGACTCGCCGAAGGCCGCTGCCCGAGGAACCGAACAGCCCGCGTATCTGCGGCGCATCCGGGTGTTGAGCAGAAGTTACGCCACTCCGCCGCATCATCCGTCGCATTGCTTCTCGGCACGGAAGCTTCCGCGGCCGGGGCGGGTTCGCCGGAAAGTGTGCACAGCTTCCAGTCATTGTCGCCCGGTCCGGTTTGTACCACCGTGGCCGCCGGATATAGCGGGTAGAGCTTTCTAGCGTTTTCCAGAGCAACGGTACTATCCGTCTTTGGATCGTACAGATCTGCGACTGGGATGTTGATCTTCGTCGCCCTAAAGGCATTGTCACGAGTACCGACGTTGGGATCGTTAGGATTCGGCGCCACCGATTCGTCCAGGTCGTCTCCGCCATAGACCAGCACTTTTCCATTCGGCAGAGTGATCGCAGACGGGTACCAACGCTGATAACGCATGTCCGACGGATGAGGCGGGTCCACGTGTTCGCGGTTGCGTTGATCGCAATTCGGCCACGTCGGCGCACCGTTCGGACCATTGACCAACTGATCGCCTTTCGGAGTGTAGCCGGCAAAGCCGCCGAACGAGCCAGGTTGGCCACCGGCAGCAGCAACGGCATCCGCAAACGCTTTGTAGCCGAGCGCGACACCGCCCGGATCGGCCCGCCAATTTGCGATGTTGCACGGCACCGGCCGCTTCGCCCACGTATTGGTTTCCGGGTCGAAGATATTCAGCTTTCTAAACCCGCTGTTGCTCTGCATGTTGTGGCCGCCGACATTAACGACTCGGCCATCGGCTAGGGTCGCGTAGCCCAACGAGTAGATGCTGTAGTGCAAACCTCGCGAGGCACCGGAATCCTTGAACGTGTGCAGGTTCAACAATGCGTCTTCTTCGTCGATCAGCACATTGTCGAACACGCCGCCGCCAGCACGCGTCTTGAAAGCATCCGGGTGGCTGATGTCCCAGAGTTGCGAGCCCTCTTTGTTCCAATGCGCCTTGAGGCGGCTCGCCACGAACAGCGATTGGCCTTGATGCATCGTATATCCGCCATACACGAGATATTTAAAGGAAGACCTGATGCAGGGGCTGAAGCCTTTCCGCAGATGCGAGTTACCCGTCGTGTCGAAACGCGTGGTGGTATCTGCATCCAGAAGGACGTTGGTTGGAATTATTGCGTTAGTCGGGAACTGGGCCGCCCACTCAGCGCGCGGTATTGGCCAAGCGGAATATCCCGAACTGCGGATCGCCGCTTCCACACATTGCATGTCATAGACATCGGTCGCCGACTGCTCTGAATGTCGACCTTTATATTGGATCAGTGGCTTTTCCCAATTCTTCTTGGTCCAAACCATCGAGGCGCCGACGGCGTTGTACGTCATCGGAATAAACGGTCCGACCTCCCCGCACTTCGAATCATCCAAACAGGTTTCTACTTCCCAAGTAGAACCCGGCGCCGGTGGATCATCCGGTTCATCGTGGGCAGATACAGGAATGAGATTGAGGTTCAACGACAAGCTAACTGCAAGAGCTGTGAAAGCTGGAATGCCGAGCCACGCATGTTTGTTCATACGTTTCATTGTGTCACTCCTCTCGTGTTGTGGTGTACTTCGTTAGAGACCTTGTAAACGTGAGTCCTTCTTCTAAGTTTCCAGCGTCACTTGGCAGTGACTACGCAAAGAAAGCCGGAGCGGTAGCTATACGCCGCCTATACATGGACAGCAAGAAAAAAACGTTTCTTGTTTTCTCGCCCGACAAGTATGTGGAGCGAAATCCGAGCAGCCGTTGGAGTTTTCCACTTGTACACAGTTATCGTGCTGCAGGAATTGCGCGATACCGATCGCAGTGACGTACGCTGCCGAGCGCTCCGAGGACGAATCAGGCGATCAGAAAAGTAATCGAGTGGTCAACCTTCCGTCTTCTAATGACGATGGCCCGGCGTCTTATGCGCATGTTGATGGGTCTTTTCCGGTCGATCGGATGCGCCGACCGCGCCCTTTGGTTCCTCCGTCTTCGGAGCCACGCTGAAGTGCACAAAAATCGGATGCCATACATACGGTTTACGCAGCATCGTTTTCTCCTGGAAAATCTCCGCTACTGAAGTTTCAGCCGCGCAAAAATCATGTAGGACGTCGGGTGTCCGTACACGGTGTTGAGCTCGCTCGGCAGCGAATACGCGCTAACCAAGCCGCCGAGTCCGAACTTGAAGCGCTTCTCGGTCGGGAAGTCGTAGACGTATCCCACGCTCAACTTGTTCACGCGGAAGACTTCGTCGGCTAGCGGGTTCGGGTGCAAAAACAATTCGTTCTTCTCGACCCGCTCCAGACGTGCAAACAGCGTGTGCGTCTTTTGAAAATTAACGGCTGACTCCAACAGATAAGCATCGGTAACGGTGCCGCCGTTCGGCGCATCGCGTCCCCAGGCGAATGTGGTTTGCCAATCGTTGCCTGACAATTGGCTGTTGTAGATAACGGAGGCGGTCGTACGATCGACGTTTACGTCCGGTTCTAGTTGCTCGGGACTGTGGAGGCGCCTCGCCGAAAGCGGGTGTACACATCCGCGATGCATTACCTGAGCGCGTTTATGCATTGCGTCGCCGTCGCGTAGCGGCTTACTTCGTCTCCTTTTTACGGAACGTAATGTCGCCATACCACGCGATCGCCGACTCGCCGGTGTTGTCGGTGTCGGTCATGATGGCAACGCTGACGATGGGTGGCGGATCTTCGCCGAAGGCGGCGCGATAGTCGTCGAGCAGATTGCGCTCCTCATCGACCCAGCGGCCGATCGCGTCGGCGCCGCTCCTCACGACGATCATGCGCACGCGCGCGGTGTACGCGTTCGGCGCGATCGTCCCGGCGGGCGCTTTGCTGTCCCAGATGTAGTTGATCGCGGCGGTCGGCGGATCCTGCCCGTAGATCTTGCGGTAGACGGCAATTTCCACGTTGTCCAAAAAACTCGACTCGTCGCGTTTACCGCGGAAGTTGATGTACAAGCGCGCCGGGTAGTCGTCGCCGTCCTTGCGCGTGAGGTCGGCGCGCTCGAGCAGATTCGCGATCTTCCAGCGCCAGCGGATGATCGGATATTCGCGCGGATCGATGCGTACGTCGGTGGCGAGGCCCGAGGCACTCGCCTTGGCCTCCGCGCGCACGACGACTAGCCCGCCGTCGGATACGAGCGCGTAGCTCGTATGATTGCGTATTGTCGGAAACGTCAGCGGCTTCCATTTGGCCGGCAGCCCGCCGATTGCTCCGTGAGAAAATCCGCCGACCTCGATGCTGTCGTCGCGTTCCGCTGCCGTAGAGGCGACGAATGCAGTGCACGCCAGGGCGCCGAGCAATATCGAAAGTAAACGCTTCATCGAAGTCTTCGTCGACGTGTCCGCTGTTAGAGCACGACGTCCCTTTAAAGTTTCCACCCGAACCGCGAGTGTCGGCGCCTGCGTATTGAGTGCGGCCGAAACCACGTCGGGGCCCGCCCGCGAGCGTTCATCGACTTTCAGGTTATACTTCAAACTCGGAGGCGCGGTTCCAAGCAATGACTCTTCAACAATTCTTGCTGTTCGTCGCCTTACCCGTCGTCTTCTTTTCCTCGCTGATCGAAGCGCTGGTGTTGGCGCGCCGGCAACGCTACGACTGGAAAGCGATGGGTGTGTCGGTATTCGACTTGTTCACCCGCGTGGCGGTGACTATCTTCCTGCCCTTGTCCATTGCAACTCCCTTGGTCAATCTCGCCTGGGAACATCGGCTGACAACCATGCCGCTCGACACCTGGCAATCGATATTGATTTTGTTCATCGGCCAGGAGTTCTGCTACTACTGGTACCACCGCGCCGCGCATCGCGTGCGCTGGTTCTGGGGCAACCATTCCGTGCACCACTCCGCCAACGAATTGAATCTGTCGGCCGCGTACCGCATCGGTCTGGTCGGCCGGCTGACGGGAACGACTTTCTTTTTCGTGCCGATGGTGTGGCTCGGTTTCCCGACGCCCGTCGTGTTGGCGACGTTGACGCTGAATCTGCTCTATCAATTCTGGATTCACGCCACGTGGATTCCGAAGCTCGGCTGGCTCGAATACGTGCTCAACACGCCCTCGGCGCATCGCGTCCACCACGCGGCCAACATCGAGTATCTGGATGCGAACTACGGTGGCGTGCTCATCGTGTTCGATCGACTGTTCGGAACGTACGTCGAAGAGCGCGACGACGTGCCGTGCCGCTACGGTTGGGTGCATCCGATCACCAGCTACAACCCACTGCGCATCGAGTTCACGCAGTGGAGCAGCATACTGCGTGATCTAAGTCGCGCGCGCAGCTTGAAGGCGGTTTTCGGCTATCTGTTCATGCCGCCGGGCTGGAGACCTGACGGTAACGGCGAGACGACCGACGAGCTGCGCCGACGGCGAGCGCAAGCCACGCCAACGTAGTCGGACCGCCGCTTCGTTCAGCGATTCACTTCGCGCGTCTGTCTTCGTGAATAGCGCTCACGCCACTTCCTTCAACGTGAAGTAAAAGGCGGCGCCGCGGTCGACGGCACCCTCGGCCCAGATACGGCCGCCGTGGCGGATGACGATCCGTTGCACGATGGCGAGCCCGACGCCCGTTCCCTCGTACTCCTCGGTGCGGTGTAGCCGCTGGAACACGCCGAAGAGCCTGTCCGCGTAGCGCATGTCGAAGCCGGCGCCGTTGTCTTTCACGCAGTAGATCGTTGCGTTGCCTTCTACTCGGCAGCCGATCTCGACGACGGCGGGGTTCTGGTCGCGGGTGAACTTGATCGCGTTGCCGAGCAGGTTCACCAGCACCTGTTGCAGGAGCGCGGGGTCCGCCTGAACGATCCCGAGTTTACCGACGGCGAATTCGATCTTGCGGTCGTCGTGGCCGGCGCGCAGCTCGTCGATGGTCTGACGCACGAGGTCGTCCAGTTGTACCGGGTGGACACTGAGCGGCTGGCGCCCGAGGCGCGAGAAGGCGAGCAGATCGTCGATCAATCGTTCCATCCGCCGGCCGCTGGCGCGTATCCGGGCGAGCAGCCCGCGCCCCTCGGCGTCGAGCTGCCCGGCGTGATCTTCCTCCAGTATCCCCGAAAAGCCGTCCACCGCGCGTAGCGGCGCGCGCAGGTCGTGCGAGACGGAATAGCAAAACGCTTCCAGTTCCTGGTTCGCCGCCGCGAGTTCTGCGCCTTTCCGGCGCTCGCTTTCATGCGTCTCGACGAGCCGGGCGTAAAGGAAGCTGTTCTCCAGCAGCAGCATCAAAAGCACGAAGCTTGCCGCCAGCAGCCCATAGATCCGCCCGGCGTAGAAGCCGAGGTCGTAACGGCCGGCGTTGAGGCCCGCGGACAGCGCGATGTCGAAGACCCACGCGCACATCACGACCATCAGCCACAGGTCGAGCACCGTGTGCGGCCGTCGCCGCCACAGCACGACCAGCGCGAGCAGGCTCAATACCCAAACGCTCGCTAAGACGACGTACCCTTGGGGAGCGATGCGGTTGCCCTGCATGACCGCGGGCAGCGCCTCCTGCCCCGCGGTCGCGAAAAGCGTGAGCGCGCACACGACGACAAGAACCGCCGCAACGCCGGCAAGAATGGCGACGCCGGCCGGGCCGCGCGGCAAGTTCATCTTCCGTCCTTCGTCCTTGAGCAGCGCGTAAGCGACGACCAGCAGCGGGAAGCCGGCATGCCAGAAAATATACAGCCAGGCGGTGCTCTGCTGGCCGGCGCCGAGCAGACCGGTCGGCGCGAACACGCCGGGAAAAGTGAGCGCGTGCGCGACGGTCATGAAGGCGGTGAACAGGTAGCCGCATGCCACCACGAGCAGCGCGCGCGACCGCAGGAAGACGAATTGACCGAACAGCAGGACCGCCGTGATCAGATCGTTGATCACGAGCGCCGTCGCCAAACTTGGGATGAAAGCCGGCACCGGCGCGAGCTGCAGCTTCGCGAACGGCGCCGCCGCTAGGAACACCGCGACGGATACCAGCACGACAGAGGCCGCGAGCCGGCGCTCTCTGCGTCCCGCAGGCAGCGTCGACAGAAATACCGGACGCTCGCCGTTCAACTCGTGCGCCATGCCATCTCCTTGGCCAACTAAGGGGAAGATAGCACACCGAATTCATCGTCGTGCCGCTTAGCTTTCGCTCCGACCGGTCGGCGCGACACGACGCGCATCCGCTTCACCGCGCCCTTCGACATGAGCGGCAGCCCGAGCCTGACGCTTCCCGGCGGAAAGAGCGCGGACGGTCTCCCGCTCGGATTCCAACTCATTGGCCGCTACTTCCAGGAAGCGCTCCTGCTACGCGCCGGGCACGCATTCCAGCAGGCGACGGATTGGCACAAGAGACGACCGAGTTTAGGATCGAGCAGCTGACGAGGCTCGGTCCTGGTTCCGTCGAACGCGAGAAGCGCATCCGAAGCGAAAGTCCGTGTCCGCCCATCGTGCGTCGTCTTTTTATGTGAAAACGTTCTCTCTACGTTCGATATTGGTTCCGGCTTATACTTCGTTTCGTTACGTACGATAAGAAATCCGTTATACCAACAGTGCGACTGCCCAATGCTCACATAGCTATAGTAATCAAGGCTAAGATAACGGACTATTTGCTATCCTCTAGTCATCCATCTGGTCGCAGCAAAGCGAGATTTTTTGCACAGCATAGGTTCACGCCGGCCAACTGGCGGGAGTTGGAAACTGCACTTAGACGTCACGCAACTGAACATGACGCAAAAGCTATGATCACGACGTATGGGACCAAGTACATTGTTGACGGTCCGTTAAGGACTCCACGAAATACGAGCCCTGAGGTTCGCGCCGTCTGGTTCATCGAAACAGGTGAAGACGCTCCGCGGTTCGTTACAGCGTATCCGGTGTAAGTGAGGCAAAGATGGTGAAGGAACTCGACCAGATCGTACTGACCAGTGACATTCCGGAACACGGACTGAAGAGCGGCGATATCGGCACCGTGGTCATGATTCACAAAGGCGGCGCGGGTCTCGAAGTCGAATTCGTCGCCCTCGACGGTCAGACCATTGCCGTTGCGACCTTACCCGCCGACAAAGTTCGTCCCGTGGGCCACGGCGAAATTCCCCACGCCCGCCGCGTTGCTAACGCTTGATCGTTTAATCAGCGGCCAACCCACGGCGTTGTTTCGTGACGTCGATCTTCTGCTGTTGTCTACAATGAACGAAGTCGCACCGCTAACCGCAGCCACGCTATCTCATTGAAGCGCGCAGTGGAACACGACAAGGACAAACAGGCATCTCGAACGAAATACGGCAAAGTACTCGTGCAACCGGGAAAGCCGTTGCAATTCACTGAGGAACTAGCCGCAGAACCGTCCAACGTTGGAGCGAGCTCCATTCCTTCGGCTGTCTGTGAAACACTGAAAGCTTACAGAGAAGCTGCGCGGAAGCTTCTTGAAAGTAAATACGCGGGCCAGAAGGAGCTTGCGCCGCCGCATATGCAAGGACCCTGTGACATCTTCGTTGTTCGCTGCAATGACGGCATATTGGTTCGGTACGACTTAGCTTCCCAGGAAGAACCGAAGATAAGGTGCGGGCAGATGACCGTAGATCTTTCCGAAGCGGCACCAGGGTTTTCTGAACAGGTAATCTACTTCCCCGAAGACCCCAGCACCTTCGTTCCCAGTAGTGGTGGCCCCGAGATTGCGCTCAGCACAATCGCCCCAGATGGGGCTACGAAAGAGCTAACGAGATGTCGCCCTTATATTTGCGTTTCAACGACATTGTCGGCAGGTTTTCAAATGCCACCACCGTCATCACGCCCCCCTTGCCTCGTCTCAGTTCAGAATGACTTTAATATGCAGTTGCATGGAGTTCTTGAACCTCTTGAAGCACCGCCAAACGTTGCGGGGCCTGACGCTCAACAATTCATCGCTTACAGTCGCTTCCGGATTAACGTCGGGTGGCAAACGATAGAAATCTACCCGCTGCCTGCCGACGAATATTGGAAGCCTGAGTACGCGCCGATGTGGGCGGAACTCGATCTGCTTGCTGCAATTGCTCAAAAGAATCTCGTAGCGTCAACACTTCACGGCATTGACAGCCGGGGAGCTACCAGGAGAGCCTATGCGGCGCTTCTTAAGGAATTTGAGACCCTCCTAACCGGTCCGGAAGAACCGGTCCACCAATTCCTCAAACAACACCCCGAACTTTTATGTCCGACGTCTCAGCGATGTTGGTCGAAACTGGCCTTCGGAGCCAGGGTAAGTGATTTCGTTTTTCGCGAACCGTACAACGACTATTTGCTTGTAGAAATCGAAGCCCCAATTAGAGAAATTTTTCGGAAAGACGGGCAACAGCGTGAGGAGCTGACCCATGCAATCAATCAGATTACGGATTGGATTCAATACATCACCGACAATAAGCAGAGAGTCGAAGAGGGTCTTGGACTAGTTGGAATCTCGACCAACCCGCGCATCCTCGTAGTCATCGGTCGGTCTGCATCACTAACTGAGGAAAATCGTAAAAAGATCGCTGTGCTTCAAGCTCAACAGAACAAACTGCGGATTCTTACCTACGACGATCTAATTGGCAGTGCTCGTGCAAATGTAGAGAAGATTCTCGGACCACTCGACCTCGAAGGACAAAACGCTGAGTTATACTTTTTCAAAGGGCCTACGCCAATTACGAGCTGATCGGTTATTTCCTATCGCCTCTGCTGCACTGACACAGCAGAAGGCTATTCAATCAACCGCCGATACTGCGCCATATGCCGTATCGCTTGCTTGTACTTCTTCAACGCTTCACACAAAAGCGCGATGTTGTAGTGGCAATCCGCCATGCGCGGAGTGATGCGCAATACTTCCTCGTACGCTTCCAATGCTTCGTTCTTGCGGTCCATGTCCGTCAGAAGAACGCCGAGGTTGTACCAGAGCAGCGCATCGTTGCCGCACGCGGCGATGGCGTTGCGGTAGACGTGTTCGGCGTCAGCGAGACGCCCGGCTTCGTGCAGGATTCTCCCCAAGTTGATATTGGCGTTGAGGTGGGTAGGGTCGGCCGCCACCGCTCGCTCATACGCTTCGCGCGCGGCTTCGACACGGTCGCTCTCCAAAGCGTAACCCTTTTCGAACCAATCATCTGCGGCTTCTCTCGCGGCGGGAGTCTTCCGCTCCATCACGCGCATGGAGCCCTCGGCCGGATCGCCGTCGAACGCGAGCACGTACTGCCCCGATTCCACGTGCCAGCGGTTGCTGCCTTCTTTGACGACCACGCGGTCGCCGACCGCGCCGATGGAGAGACCGGAGAGCGGCATGCTCTCGGGGATTTGGCGGCGCAATTCTTTGAGCGATTTGCTGATGCGCTTTGCCGGCACGTTGGCAGCGGCGAGCGTCTGCGCGGTGCGCAGGACGATCAGATCTTGGAACGAGAATAGGAACGCGTTGCGCGGACCGCGCCTGGGCGAGACGAACCCCGCCTTGATGAGACCGTGGATCGCGCTGCGCGGCAGGCGCAGCAACTTCTCGACGTCGCGCACGCCGTACTGGTGCATGGCGACCGGCTCCTCCGTTGTGGCGTTTATCGTGGTGTACTCGGTCGTCTATTTCTTGCTGGCTTTACTTGTGCTCGACTCTGACTGCGCGCGCTTCGGCGGCTTGCGCGTTTCCGCTGGCGGCGCCGCTGCTGCGGGCTTGCGCGCGGGCGCCTTTTTGTCGAGGCTCGCGCGCAGCGCTTCCATGAGATCGATAATCTGTGCGCCGCCTTCGGCCGGCGCTTCGGCGACCGCGATCTCCTGGCCTTCCACTTTCTTCTGGATCGCCGCCTCGATGCGCTCGCGCACGTTGTCTTTGTACGCGCTTGGATCGAACTTGTCGGACGCTTGCTGCTCGATCAACTGCTCGGCGAGCTTCAACTCGGCGTCTTTGACCTCGGTCTTCGGGATGTCGATCTCGCCGATCGATCTCACTTCGGTCGCGTAAAGAAGCTGCTGCATCACCAGGCCGTCCTCGACCGGACGTATCATCACGATGTACTGTTTGCCGCGCGCGGCATAGCGGCCGAGCGCGCAGCGGTTCGTCTCGCGCAACGCCTTCGTCAGCAGCGCATACGGTTTCGCACCGCCTTTGTCCGGCGCCAAGTAATACGCCTTGTCGAAGTACACCGGGTCGACGGATTCGATCGGCACGAATTCGGTGATGTCGGCGGTTTGGGTGCCGGCCTCTTCGAGTGCCTTCAACTCTTCCGGCGTGAACATCACGTACTGGTCCTTCGCGAATTCGTATCCCTTCACCATGTCGTCGCGCGAAACGACGACCTCGTCCTTGGCGCAGATGTATTGTTGCTTGAGTCGCGATCCACAATCCTTGTGCAGGAGGTTGAAGGAAATCGCCCGGCTCGCCTCGGTGGCGGAGTAGAGCTTCACGGGAATGGATACGAGGCCGAATGAAATCGTCAGCGATGCGATCGATCGGGCAGCCATGACTTTTCTCCGAATGTGATCTTCCGTACGCGTCTTAATGTAGGTTGAGTGCAGCCGCGCGAGCGGCGGAACCCAACAAAGTATTATTTTGGTGGGTTACGCTTCGCTCCACCCACCCTACATGGGATTAGATGGATCGTAGCGTACCTAACCTTTGGTACGATTCAGCACTCGCTCGACGCTCTGTTTGCGAGTCAACGCGTCGCGCCAGCGGTCGCCGGTCTTGGCCAAGCGCTCGATGACGTTCGTCATTCTAAAGTCGAGCGGGTGCGCCTGCTCCAGCTCCTCCCACGTCAGCGGCATCGATATCGGTGCGCCGGGCAATCCTCTCGGGGAGTAAGCGACGTTCAGCGTCTTTCCGCGAACGTTCATATTGTAGTCCATGAAGATTTTGCCGGTCCGCTTCGGCACGCTCCACTCCATTGTAATGTCCTTGGGATGCAGGCGCATCAGGTGACGCCCGAGTGTCTCGCTCATCTGGCGGGCGGCGTCGAAGTCGAGCGTGCGCTCGATCGGCACGAAGACGTGCAGGCCGGTCTTGCCGGAGGTCTTCACGATCGGCTCGAGCCCCATGCCGTGCAGCAATTCCCGTAGCCAGAAAGCGACCTCCTTTCCCTTTTCGAAAGCCACCGTGTTCAGCTCGGGCTCCTCGCCCTTGGCTTCCTTGCCGGAATATATATAAGGATCGATGTCGAAGACGACGTAGTCCGGGTAGTTGAGCACCGAGCCTTCGAGCGACGCGATCGAGCTGTCGTAGTCGGTGCTCTGGCTCGCGGCGTCCGGGCCCGGATTCGCCCGTGAGTGCCAGACGTGAAACTCAAGCGTGCCCGCCTGAGCGAGCCAGAGCAGCGTCGGAAGATTGTTGCAGACGATATAGGTGTGCCGCTCGTCTTTGTGTTCCGAGTACACCGTAACCGTTTCGACGAACTCGGGCCGCGTCTGCTCCCAATGTTTTTGGAAAAAACGTTCGCCGTTGATGCCCTCGGGCATGCGGATCATCGTGAGCGGGCGGTTCGCGAGATGCGGGAGCATATAGGAAGACACTTGCGCCAAGTAGCGCAGCAGATCGCGTTTGGTGAGCGCCGGTTGTTTAAACGCGGGGTCGGCCGGCCAGTACACGCGATCGAGATGCGTGAGCTTGACGGGATGCAGCCCGACCGCGAGGGCGAAGGTGTCTTTCTTGTTATCGAGCTGTCGCAGGATTTCATCGATCGGTGTGTTCGCCGTCCGCGCTGCACGTGCGGGTACCGTCGGATTCGATTCGGTGCGGCGCACGTTCTTCGGATCGACATCGTCTCTCAACCGCAGAAACACCGGCGCGCGAAGGTAGCCGTCGGGCGTCCAATTTTGAAACTTTATTTCAGCGACGACCTCGGGTTTGAGCCAAACCGTTGGACTATGGAGCGGAGGCTTCTCGGCGAACGGGGACTTATCGGATCGCAGGCTCTCGAAGCGTGCTTTGATTTGCGCGAGCGTTTTATCGTCGAAGCCCGAGCCGACGTGCCCCGCGTAGTGCAACTTGTCTTGGTCCCAGTAACCGACCAGCAAAGCGCCAAGCGACTCGCGTGAGCCTTTGCCCTTTGTGTGGCCGCCGATCACGAACTCCGCGCTATGCGTCGACTTAACTTTGAGCCACGATGCCGAACGCTTGCCGGCTTCGTATTTGCTGTCTTTGCGTTTAGCAATCGCGCCCTCGAAACCGTTCGCAAGCGCCGCTTCGTACAACGCGACGCCGTCCTCCGCGGTATGCACGAGCTGCACGTGAGAGGTAGGCAGCAAACACTGCGCGAGATAACGCCGGCGATCGGTGTAAGGTGCCGCGCGCAAGTTGACTCCGGCGAAGTGCAGCAGGTCGAAGCAGTACAACATGACCGGAACCTTTTTATCCGCGGCCGCGATTTCTTTCTCAGTCTTCAACTGCGCGCGGTCCTGAAGCTCGGCGAACGACGGCTTTCCGTTCGCATCGAATGCGACGATCTCGCCATCGAGCACCATGGTTCGCACGGATTGCTGCGCGAGTTCCGCGACGAGGCCAGGGAATGCGGACGTGAGATCCATGCCGCCACGCCGCGATCGAAACGTAACGCGCCCAGCGTCGATGAAAACGAGCACGCGATAACCGTCGAGCTTCGGCTCCCACATCCAGTCCGAATGATTGAACGGCGCATCGCCCAATTCGGCCATCATCGGCGCGAGCTTCGCCGGAAGCGTTTCGATCTCGCCGGAGGGCACGAGCTTCGAAGCCGGCATCTGGCGCACCGGAACAGTTTTGAGGTCCTCGACCGCCAGTCCACTGAGCACGGAGCGATTCTGTTCGGTGATGGGGATCTCAGACACAAACCGATCCTTGTGTTTGATGAGGAACCAATTCTTCTTATCGGAGCTTCGCACCAGCGTGAACGAACCTTTCAGTTTCTCTCCGCGCAGTGTGAAGCTGAGCTTGCCCTTCTCGAGGCCTTCGCGCGCGCGCCGTTCGGCTTCATTGCGATCATGGAACCAGTATTCCTGATCCTCGTCGGGAGACCAGACGCCGCAATCCCAAACGATCACCTCGCCCGCGCCGTACTGTCCGGGCGGGATCACACCCTCGAACGAGCCGTAGTCGTACGGATGATCTTCCACGTGCACCGCTAGGCGCTTGTCGCGCGGATCGAGCGACGGGCCTTTCGGCACCGCCCACGACTTCAGTACGCCGTCGAGCTCGAGCCGGAAATCGTAATGCAGCCGCCGCGCCGAATGCTGTTGCACGACGAAGAGCAGCGGCCCGGTGCGGGTCGCAATCGCAGGCGCGGGTTCGGGGGTGGCATCGAACGCGCGCTTGGCGGAGTATTCGCTCAGCAGTGCCGGCGTTTTCGAATCCGCCGTCGCAGGCTTTGCCTGTTTTTTGCGAAGAGACCGAGTGGCGGGCTTGCGTTTCGGCGAACGGGATGCCAAGAGAACCATCCTGCTTGAGTGGACCTTGAATTCTAGGAGCAAGCGCGATGCAAGTGTTAGCGGGAACCAGTGGATACTCTTATAAGGAATGGTGCGGCCATTTCTACCCGGACAAGCTGCCCGCGAGTGCGATGCTCAGGTACTACGCCGAGCGCTTCGCGACGGTCGAGATCAACAACACCTTTTATCGCATGCCGGCGGAGGAGATGCTCGCGCGCTGGCTAACCGAGGTGCCCGAGCATTTCACCTTCACGCTCAAAGCGCCACGCCGCATCACGCATGACAAGCGCTTGGTTGCAGCCGAGCCCGACGTGACTGAGTTGCTGCGTCGTGCCGCCACGCTCGGGGATAAGCTCGGCGTGCTCCTCTTCCAGTTGCCGCCGTTCCTGAAGAAAGATCTACCCCGATTGAAAGATTTTCTCGGCGTACTGCCGTCCGGTCAACGCGTCGCCTTCGAATTCCGCAATGAATCCTGGCAGGCCGACGACGTGTACCAGACGCTTCGCGCTCACGGTGCGGTGCTCTGCGTTACCGACACCGACGAAGGCGACACGCCATTCGTTGCGACGTCGGATCATGGCTACCTGCGCCTGCGGCGCACGCACTACGACGACGCCGATCTGCGCGGCTGGGTCGAGCGCATCGCAGCGCAATCCCTGGAACGCACCTACGTGTATTTCATGCACGAGGACGACGCGCTGGGAACAAAGTTCGCGCAGCGCTTGACGCAGCTCTGGCGCGCGCGGACGAACTAATTAGCGATACCAATCCTCTATGCGCCGCTTCAACTCTTTGACGTCCCCGTACACGTGATCGTTTCCCGGAACTTCGATCACGGTGCAATGCTTATATTTCCCCACCACGGACTCGAGCGCGGAGAACTTGCCGTTGAAATCGTCGGTTTGCTGGATAAAGAGGATTGGGGTGTGCATCGCAAACCCCTCTAACAGGGAGACACGATTCTCCGCCTCGTAGCGTCGCAGCGGAGTAGCGATGAATACGCATTTGGCCGGCTTGAATCCGTATCGTTCGTTAGCGACTAGCGTGACGAGCGTCCCAAAGGACTTCGCGACGACCAGTTCTGCCCCGCTCTTAGCCGCAATTTCGGCCTCGGGCAGTACGTCGGGATTCGGGCTGTCCGCTTCGTTGTCCCAAAAGCCATATTGCTGCAACGATACACGTGACTGTCCGAGGTCGATGATGCTCAGCAGGTTTCTCATCTGAGCTTCGGTGGATTCTTTGCGTCCCGCTAATCCGAGTATTTGCATGACGGTACCGAGCCCAACATGTTTGGACGAACGTCCGTCAGTATATCCAAATATCCGAATACGACTGCACAGAGAGATCGGCGACGGCGTTTGGCCGGTATAATGGGCCTCGCGATGGCAGCGACAAGCATCGCTCTTAGCTCGCGAAGCGAGCGCTCATCAAACAAGGCATCCCATGACGCAACACACATCGATCGACGTATTTCTGTTTGAGCCCTCGTATCGCCGGCTGGCGAGTCGTATCCATGAGCGCGCGCCGGGCATTCGCATCAGCGCGATGAACGAACGCGGCGAAATTCTCGTCGATGGTGCACCGAGCAGTGTCGAGCAAATGCAGCCGACGGCGGCGTGGGTTAATCTCGATCTGTTTGCCTGGGAGGGCCGGCGCGAATTCTTTCGCGCACTCCTCAAGAGCGAAACCGTGCGCTGGGTGCAATCGGCGGCGGCGGGTGTTGACGATCCGGTCTTTGCGCGGCTCGCGGGAAAAGGCATCGTGCTCACGAACAGCGATGCGCAAGGTCCGGCGATGGCGGATTTTATTCTCGGCGCGGTGCTCGACTATTTTCAAAATGGCGATGAACGTCGACGATTGCAAGCGCAGCACGAATGGCGGCGGATTCGTTTTCGCGAGCTGGTGGACACGCGCTGGTTGATCGTGGGCTACGGTCACATCGGCAAGGAGACGGCGCGCCGCGCGCAGGCGTTCGGCGCATCGATCGTCGGCGTTCGCCGAAGCGTGCAACCCGATGCGTTTGCCAACGAGGTCGTCACGGCCGATCGTATCGATGAATTTTTGCCGACGTCCGACGTCGTCGTTCTATGCGTCGGTCTCAATGAGCAGACGCGTGGCATGGCGAATGCGGAGTTCTTCGCGCGAATGAAGCAGGGCAGCGTCATCGTGAACGTCGGTCGCGGGGGACTGGTCGATGAATCCGCGTTGCTGGCAGCCCTCGATCGCGGGGCTCCCGCCCGCGCGGTTCTCGATGTGTTTCACACCGAGCCGTTGCCGGCGGACAGTCCGCTCTGGTCGCATCCGCAGGTGCGAGTTTCAGCGCATTGCTCCGCATTCGGCAGCGGCAACCCGCGTCGCGGGGATGATCTCTTTCTCGACAACCTCGGACGCTTCGCGCGCGGGGAGCCGATGCGCAATGTGGTGAAGGCGAGCGATCTGTTTTGAGGCACGCCTACGTCTACGTCATGCGCGAACGCGAGGCGCGAAAACGCGATTCACTACGCGCTTGATGGAACTCTGGCACGCGCAGAAGTCCGCTTAGCTACCCGGAAAGAAGGCGTAGCTCACCCATATCAGAATCACCATCAAGACGGCGCCGATGCCGAGGCTCCAGAGGATCAGCGACTTCTCGATCTTCAGGAGCGGCTCATAGGGCATCTTCTGCATTTCCTTTTTGACCTGCGATTGCGGGCGTTTTGCCATGGCTATCTCCTGTGTTAACCCGCGGCCAGCGGAGGTTTGACCCCGGCGAAGAAGATCCAGGAGATCACGAGGCCGATCCAGATGACGAAGCCGAAGAGCGAAACGACGTATACCGCCGCGAGCCGGCCGATGCCTTCTTCCCAGAGTTTACGGAAGTTGGAAATGGCGCCGATGCTGAAGAACGTCATGACGAAGAAAATCTGCCGAAAGTTATCCGACTCGGCGGTCGCCGCGTTGAGCGTCTTCATCAAGGTTGGACTCGCGCCGATGCCGATCGCGAGCAGCAGTACGAAGGTCACGATGTAACCGATCACGAATTTCGGGAAACGCTCCCAGATCTCCGTCGCCCGCACTTTCGTGCCCTTCTTCGCATCGATGTGCGTCGCCCAAATGTACGCGAGGATGAACGCCCAGATGCCGATGAAGATGTCGATGAAGACTTTGATCGTCGTGGTCGTCCCGAGTATCCAACCGGTTTGATATTTCACGCCCTCGGCGGCGGCCGAGGACAGGATGAGTGATTCCGTAATCGCGCCGGCCGCGACCGCCGCGCCGTCCGTCTTCACGGCGAGTCCCATCCACGCGCCCGCGACCATTGGCTCGTGCGAAAGGAATGCCTGCGCCAGGAACGGCAGAATAAGTAGCTCGACGACGGCGAAAATCACGACGAGCGAGGACACCATGATCGGCACGACCGGCCGCGCGCGAATCGCCGCGCCCGTCGCCATCGCGGCCGAGACGCCGCAGATCGAAATACCGGACGCGAGCGGCGCGGCCCACTCGCGGCTGAACTTAAAGTATTTGCGCGCGATGAAGTAGACGATTGCCCAGTAGATGAGATACGCCTCGATGATGGCGGCGAGGCCGCGGAACATCACCACGGTCGCAAGCGAGAGCTTCTCCGCCGCGATCACGCCGACCTTCGCGCCGAGCAGCACGATCGCGATCTTGATATAGAGCTCCGTGCGCGTTCCTTCCGCGAGCCACGTCGCGAAGCGTGGGAATAGGTTCCCGACGACGAGACCGGCGATGAGCGCGATGATGTAACCCGCCTCGCCCGTGAGCCGCAGCGACCAGGTGACCCCGAACTTCTGCATGTCAGCCGGAGTATTAACCGCGATATTCGCGTAGCTGCCAAGGATCCAGCAGATGTAGCTCACCCAAAAGACGACGGTAAACGCGGCAACGAAGCGGCGTATCTTCGCCTTGAGCAACCACGCGCCGGCAGTGAGTAGGGCGACCAAGAAAACGTAAGTGAGAAGTAAAGCGGAAAAACCACCGAGCGAATAAGAACCGGCGACGGGCGAAAGCGCTTGGCCAATGTCCGTCCAGACTTTCGTTCGAACCGCCCAGCCGAGTAAATCGATCCCGGCGAGCGGACCGAGCGCGATGAGAAAGACGAGTAGTCCGAGCCAGAAGGCGAGCCAGTCCTCGCCGATACCGCGCCGCTGCTCCATACCCCCTCCCGTAGATGGTGGTCGCGCGCGTATCAGAGCACTATCTCCTTGCATTGCGCAAGGGCGGCGATCGAGCACCGCCGATGCGAGTCGGCTGGCCGAGAACGACGAGCCGTTCGACCGTTTCCTTAAATATAAGGTGAGCGCTAGCGCCTCACCGCATGGCTTTCAATGTAGCGCGAGAACACCTGCTTGTAACCGAAATCGTTCGCCTCACCGCCGTTTGGGCTTCGAGCAAGTTGGCGCGGATGTGCTCTAGCATGAGCGAGCGCGCTAGCCGACGATCTTGTCGCCGTCAGACACCGGCTTCGGTCCAATAGCGCGTTTGCGGACATAAGTGTGCACGGTCATCTGATGAAGCACGGTAAAGACCTCGGGCGCGATTCCTTTGAGCAGTCGCTCGTGTTCCGCATCGAAACGCGCGACGTCGTCATCCGATAAACTCGCGCCAACACCGCGGCAGGCGCGGATGCGGCCGCGCCACGAGGCGCGAGTGAATTCGATCGGTGCGTGCATGACATGAAAGGTTTGCAGATCGAACGCGTCCTTCGCCCAGCGAAAAAGCGGCGGCATCGTGCCGGTGTATCCCGCGCCTTTCCAGTCGGGATTGAACCGCAGCACCAACTCCTCGGTTTGCCGGGCGATTGGATCTTCGTGCGGCAACCATAGGAGTTGCGTCAACACCAGACCGCCGTGCGCGGTCAGCAGGCGCAGCACTTTCGGCACCATGCGGGCGGCGTCGAAATATTGCCAGGATTGTCCGGCGGAGATGATGTCGAAGGACGCGTCGGAGAATTCCACGTCTTCCGCCGGACACACTTGAAACGCGACGTCGAGGCCGTCGCGTGCCGCCAAGCGTCGCGCGGCGGCGATTTGATTCGCCGCGATGTCCGCGCCGACCACTCGCGCGCCGCGCTTCGCGAACGCGCGCGCCAACTCGCCGGTGCCGGTGCCGAGGTCGAGGATGCGCTGCCCCGGCTTGCCGATCCCGAGCGCCGCGAGCGCGTCATAGAACTCCTCGGGGTAGCCGGAGCGATGCTCCGCGTAATCCCGCGATGTTCTGCCCCAATCGAATTCCCGCTCGTTGTCGATATTTTTTACCTTCAGCGGCTCCCCCTCGAATCGCGACGTTTCAGCCCGCTACGCCAACGCCTTGAGCATCGTCTCCGCGTTACTGACCTCGAACTTGCCCGGTGCTTCGACGTTGATCGCCTTCACCACACCGTCTTGCACGAGCAGCGAATAGCGCTGCGAGCGCATGCCCATGCCGCGCGACGTCAAGTCCATCTCCAGTCCCAACTTCTTCGTGTAGTCCGCGCTGCCGTCGGCCATCATGCGCACCTTGCCGCCGGCCTTCTGATCTTTGGACCACGCGCCCATCACGAACGGATCGTTCACCGAGATGCACCAGATCTCATCGACACCTTTCGCCTTGAGCGCACCGAAATTCGTGAGATAGCCCGGCACGTGCTTCGCCGAGCAGGTGGGAGTGAAAGCGCCGGGCAGGCCGAAGATGGCGATCTTTTTACCCTTCGCCAGGTCTTCTACTTTGAAAACATTCGGCCCGACGCTGCAGCCGTCCTTCTCGACTTCGAAAAATTCACTCAGTGTGCCGTTGGGCAGGCGATCGCCGACTTTGATGGTCATGTTGTCTCCTTGGTTTAGAGGGAAGCCCGCAACGCGGGGCGGTGGTGGGCGCATTATCGTGCAACGCGATGCGCTAATCGAGCGGGTGGTCCACCCCTTAAGGAATGTCTGGAAAATATTGCTGGGTCTTCGTGAAATCGTGTGGGTGATTTTCGATCATTTTAGAGCACCGGCAACATGCACGTCAGTATCTTGAGCCGCAGGTATTCCTCGTCGCGCAGACCGTATGCACGACGCTGCAGGACGCGGATCTTGTTGTTGAG
>JBGPKL010000002.1:0-180359 GCA_041485885.1 Sulfurifustaceae bacterium | reverse complement strand
TACGTCCTCGGTTTCTTCGAACTGAGTCCTGCCGTTGCCGTTGAAAAGAGCCGCCTCACCCGCCGTTAAGTTCGCGAACCCTTGTCCTGCACCCGCGGCTCCGCCGCGCACACCAGGATCACTAGCTGCATAAGCGGGAGCAGCCACCAACATACCCACTGCGATTGAAGCAACTGCGGATAAACTTACAAGCGTGCGTTTTATTGGACGTAACATACGTCCTCCTCGTTTTGTTGTGGCGTACCGGGGAACTGGTGAGGTACGAGTGACGGTTAGTTAGCTAACGCCACTCTGTCGACACCTTATTTCCACCGACACGTACTACACGCCGCCGCGCCCTCCCCCTTTGTAAACTAGCGAGGAAATAATCGAACAGACGGCGGCTCCGTTTACTCTTGGGAGGGCGAAACTAGACGAAGGTGAATAGAAAGGAAAAAGGACCTAAAACGAATTCACCACCCCTCCCAAGGCCGTTGCGGTTATAAATATATGCCCGTTAATCGCAACAGTGCCGAGGACTCTATGGCCGGCCAGCCTTTCGAGTCAAGCGCTTTCGTCGAACAACACTTATATCTTTCTTGGTTTCCCGATCAGCGCCCGTCGTAGCAGCAGAGCAAACGGCTTGCTAAAAATGTCGATCCGGGCCGGTCAAAGAGCGCATTTTTGTGCTTACGATCGATATATCGGTTTTTTCCTGACGATCTGCGGCATGTACGCACTTTATGCGGTCGCGTGCCCGATACCAAAACGTTTCGCCTCCGAGAGTGACTTGGCGTTGGTCATCGAATCGCCGAATGCGTTTTGTCCCGGCGCGATATCACCGTGCGAAACCGCACTGACAACGACGCTAATCGCCTAAGTCGCGGGCGTATACTGCCCGGATGCGCGCAGTCATCACGTCATTTTGGCTGCTCGTCCTGCTCGCCGGTTGTGCGACGCAGGCGCCCGACGCCATTCGGGACGCGCCGCCGATCGATCTGTCGCTCGCCCAAGTTCGCGCCAACGTGCCCGCCTACGTGGGACAACGCGTGCGTTGGGGCGGGAGGATGGCCGCGGTCGAGAATCGTCCTAGTGAAACCTGGCTCGACATCGTGGCGCTGCCGCTCGATGGCAGCGGCCGCGCGCGAGCGAGCGATCAAAGTCTCGGCCGATTCATTGCGCGAGTGGAAGGATTTCTGGACCCGGCGATCTACGCCAACGGACGTCTGATGACGGTGGCCGGCTCCGTTGAAGGAACGGTGACTCGCCCGATCGGGGAGTATCCCTACACGTACGTACTCGTGAAAGCCGACGCCGTGAAGCTATGGGAACCTGCCGTCGAACGCCCGGTTTACTACCGAGACCGATTCTACGATCCATTCTATGACCCGCTGTGGCCGGGGCGCGTCTATCCTTGGTAGGCCGCCCTACCCCTTCTATCCCTATTGGCGTTAGCGAGAGGTCAACGTGCGGATCGCGATTACATTCCTGACTGTCCTTCTCGGCGGCTGCGCCACGACGCCGCCGATCGACCTATCGAGCGTGGATAAAACGCTCACGCCGGACCGCGCCATTGCGGACGTCGAATCAGCGCGCGGTCATCGCGTGGCCTGGGGCGGAGTGATCGTGAATTTGCGCAATCTCAAAGATACCACCGAGATCGAAGTGCTCGGCTATCCGTTGGCAAGTGACGCTCGGCCGGACCTCGGCGCGCCGCCGCAGCGTCGTTTCCTGCTGATACGCGAGGGCTACCTCGAGACCGCGGACTACCGGAATGGACGGCTGGTCAGCGGCGCCGGCACGGTCACGGGAACTCGAAACGGCAAGGTCGGCGACGCGCCTTACGTCTATCCGGTGTTGCAGGCCGAGCAGGCACACCTCTGGCCGCTCGACGAAGAACGGCGCAATCCGAACGTTAATTTTGGAATCGGGATCGGCGTGATCTTCGGGCGTTGAGTTAGGGACCTGACTTATTTATTACCCCTCTCCCTCCGGGAGAGGGGTGGGGGGTGAGGGAAACGGCGCCAACATTTTCTCCCTCACCTAGGGAAGCTCTGATCAAGTCGAAATTTCGCCATGCCGGTGAAAGTCGGCATCGAGAATCGGCCTAACGGCCGATGTATTTCAAACCTGGATTCCCGCTTTCGCGGGAATGACGACCTTAATCAGAGCTTCCCTAGGACACGCCGGCCTCCAAGGTCACAAAGGCGACGGCGTGATCTTCTTCATCCGCCAAGCTCAAGTGCGCCGCGCCGATGCGGTTCGTCCGCATGAAATCGAGCGCCCGTCCGCCGAAATTCAGCTCCGGCTTGCCGCGCCCGTCGTGCCGCACTTCGATATCGCGAAATCGTAAGCCGTCAACGAAGCCGGTGCCCATCGCTTTCGCCGCGGCCTCTTTGGCGGCGAAGCGGCGTGCGAGAAAGTGCGCGGGCTTTATGGCGCGGCGAAAATCCGCGAGCTCCGCTGCCGTCAAAATACGCGCGGCGAATCGTTCGCCATGACGCTTGAGGCTGCGCTCGACGCGCCCGACGCGCACGATGTCCGTGCCGATGCCGTAGATCATCGCGTCGCCGCTTCGCGCATGAGACGCTTCATCTCACGCACCGCCGGTCCAATGCCGACGAACAGCGCGCGCGCCACGATAGCGTGGCCTATGTTGAGTTCGGCAACACCGGCAATGCCGGCGATCGGTTGAACGTTGTGATAGTGCAGCCCATGTCCGGCGTTGACTTGCAGACCGAGCGAGCGGCCGTGCTCGACCGCCCGCACGACGCGCCCAAGCTCCTCGCGCCGGCGCTCTGCATCCGGCGCATCGGCATAGTGGCCCGTATGTATTTCGATGACGGGTGCACCCGTGACCGCGGCGGCATCCACCTGCGCCGGCTCGGGATCGATGAAAAGCGAAACCCGGATGCCGAGCTCCGCCAGACGCGCGCAACAGCCGGCCATGCGATCGCGTTGCCCGCGCACGTCGAGCCCGCCTTCGGTGGTGAGTTCTTCGCGCCGCTCCGGAACCAGACAACAATCCTGCGGACGCAAGCGGCGGGCGAACGCGATCATGTCGTCGGTTGCCACCATTTCCAGATTCATGCGCGTCTGCAACAAGTCGCGCAAAATTTCCACGTCGCGCTCCTGAATGTGGCGCCGGTCCTCGCGCAGATGCAGCGTGATCGCGTCCGCGCCGGCCTGCTCCGCTTCGA
This sequence comes from Sulfurifustaceae bacterium, assembly GCA_041485885.1. Lineage (GTDB taxonomy): Bacteria > Pseudomonadota > Gammaproteobacteria > Acidiferrobacterales > Sulfurifustaceae > JACQFZ01. The sequence goes on along the minus strand of JBGPKL010000002.1, from coordinate 177,180 downwards.
GGGCGACGTGCACGGGGTCGGGATAACGCGTGCCGCGAACCTGGCGCAGCGTCGCCACATGGTCGATGTTGACGCCGAGCTGGATCATCCGGCTCGGTCTCCCGCGAGCGGTCCCACCGGCGAGACGCGCTCTTGAAACAAGCGCCGACTATGCAGCGGCTTATCTCCCAAATGCGGTGCCAGCGCAGCGCGCGTCAGCACTTTGATCTCGCGCAGCACCGCCTCGCCGTCGAGCCGCTCCGCGGCGAGCGCGAGCAGGCTCGTGCCGCGCAAGCGCACGCTGTCCCCGCGCGGCGCGAGCTCGGGATCTTGCACTCGCACCGCGCCGCCTTCCCGCCGGTAATCGTATATCGCGTCAGGTTCGATCGGCCGTTCGCTCGCGCCCTCGCGATCGAGCGTCAGACCGTAGCCGATCTCCTTCAACAAGTGCTTTTCGAAAATACGCAACACCACCTCGTGCGAGCCGCGGTCCCGCAGCCCCTCGAGCGCGGCGCGATAACAGTCGTAGAGCGTCTCGTGCGGATCGTGCCGGTGCAGTAGTCGCATCAACAGCTCGTTCACATAAAAGCCGCAATAGAGCGCCGTGCCCACCAGCTCGATCGTCGCACCATCCGCTTCCGCGCCGGTCAATGTCATGAGATCGCTTCTGCCGCTCCAGCCGAGCAGCAGCGGTTGGAGCGCCTTGAGCACGCCGCGATTCTTGCTGCTCGGCCGGCGCGCGCCCTTGGCGATAAGCCCGAGACGACCATGCCGGCGCGTGTAGACCTCGAGCAACAGGCTGGTCTCGCTGTAATTGCGCTGGTGCAGAACGAAAGCGCTTTGCTGTTGCTCGCGCATCTACACGGCGTCCTCGTGGTAACCGAAGCGCTGCAAGGCGCGCGCATCGTCGGACCAGCCCTTGCGGACCTTCACCCACAATCGAAGGTTCACTTTCTTACCGTGCTGTTTTTCAAGCGCTCGCCGCGCGCGAACACCGACTTGCTTCAAGCGCTCGCCCGCCTTGCCGATCAGAATTGCCTTTTGTCCTTCCTTCTCGGCCCACACGACGGCCTCAATGTCCAACCGCTTCTGGCTTTGCGTGAACCGCGTCACTTCCACCGCCGCGGCGTGCGGAACCTCTTGCCCGTAAAGCGCGAGGATTTGCTCACGCACGGTTTCGCCCGCGCGGAAGCGCGCGCTCTTGTCGGTTCGTCGATCTGTCGGAAATACGGGCGCCTGCTCCGGCAGGTACTTGATCAACGCTTGCTCCAAGGCGGCGACATTATCACCCGAACGCGCCGACAATGGCACGATCTCCGCGAACGCCATGCGTTGCGCCGAGTCCTGCGTCAACGGTAACAGCGCGGTCCGATCCTTCAGGCGGTCGATCTTGTTGACGACGAGAATCACCGGCACCGTGAGGCGCCTGGCCAGTTCGAGGGCGCGCGCGTCGTCGGCGCGCCAGCCCTCCGCGCTGATCATCAGAACGACGACGTCCACACCTTCCACGCTTCCGCTCGCCAAGCGCGAAAGATACCGGTTAAGTCGCCGTCCCTCGGGCGCGTGCAGACCCGGCGTGTCGACGTATAGGATCTGCGTCTCATCGCTGGTCTTGATGCCGAGGATGCGGTGGCGCGTCGTTTGCGGACGGCGCGATACGATGCTGACGTGTTCTCCGACGAGCCGATTGAGCAGCGTGGACTTGCCGACGTTGGGCCGGCCGATGAGCGCGACCATGCCGCTACGAGACATCCGCGGTTCATTGCTTCCCGAGTTCAAGCCGCTCCAAGGCCTCGCGCGCCGCCTGTTGTTCCGCCGCTCGCCGCGTGCTGCCCGCGCCGCGTGCTCGCACGGAAAGCTCCGGTATCTGGCATTCGACGACGAACGTCTGATTGTGCGGATCGCCCGATGCCTCGACTACGTGATAAATCGGGACGGGCAGCGATCGCTTCTGCAAATGCTCCTGAAGTTGCGTCTTCGCGTCCTTCGGGATCGCGCGCGGATCGAGACGATCGAGATACGGCGTGTAGAGTCGCAAGATCAGCGCATGAGTGGGCTCGATTCCGCTGTCGAGATAAATCGCGCCGAAGATCGCCTCCAACGCGTCCGCCAGGATCGAATCGCGATCGAAGCCGCCGCTCTTCAGCTCCCCACCGCCGAGCGCGAGCGCATCGCCGAGCGCGAGTTCGCGCGCGATCTTCGCCAGCGTTTCTTCCTTCACCAAGCTCGCGCGCAATCGCGTGAGATCCCCTTCGGGGAGATCGGGAAAACGATTGTACAACTCGGTGGAGACGGCGAAGCCGAGAATGCTGTCGCCGAGGAATTCCAGACGTTCGTAGTGATTGCCGCTGTGGGAGCGATGCGTCAGCGCTCGCTCCAGGAGCGCGGCGTCCGCAAAGACATAGTTCAATCGGCGGCAGAGCTCAGCCTGCGCTTTACTCGGCCGCTCGGACCTGCCGCGCATGGTCGAACTCGAGAAGCGCCGAGACGTTGTACGCGAGCGGGACGACGACTTCATAATTGATCCGAATCTGTTTTATCTTTCCCAACGGCTTAATCTCCAATTGCTTCGCCTTGACGTTCGTCACGTTATCGATGTCGAAGCGTTTCTCCAACCGCTCGATCAATTCGCTTCTCGACAGGTTCTCCGCGTTCGGCTCGCGCAGCAGACCGTCCAGAGCGGTGCGGACCTTCAAGTCTTCCAAGTAAGGCGGCAATAGCTTGAACAACAAGAACAGAAAGAACGCGAGCACGCCGATGACGAACATCGCGCTCCACATGCTCATTCCACGTTGCCGGCTGGCGATCATAGCTTCCTCGTTATGGGCAAAACCAATGCTATGAGTTTAGCGAATAATATTGCCGATGCGCTCGAAGGCGATCCGCTGCCAGAACCACGGCGGATCGTTCCGACTGTCCCAGGAAAACCATATGAGAAACGCCTTACCGACCAGGTTTTCCTCCGGTACGAAGCCCCAGACACGGCTGTCGTTGCTATGGTCGCGGTTGTCGCCCATGACGAAGTAGTGCCCCGGTGGCACCACGTTGCTGTAAGGCAAACCGTAGCCGCTCGATAACAGAATATCGTGCCGTACCCGGTCGAGTGTCTCGGTATAACGCCCGGCCTCGTAGAACGACTCGCCGTCTTGTTGCACGTTGGACGAGGTCGCACCGCTTTGCGGCATCAGTTGGCCGTTGATGTACAGTTTCTTGCCTTCGTAGGCAATCCGATCGCCGGGCAGGCCGATCACGCGCTTGATGTAATTCATCGACTCATCGCGCGGGTAGCGGAACACGACCACGTCGCCGCGGCGCGGTTCGCCGGTGTCGAGCGTCTTCTTGTTGATCACCGGCAGCCGTATGCCGTACGCGAATTTATTCACCAAAATAAAATCGCCGATATACAAACTCGGCAGCATGGAGCCCGACGGAATGCGGAACGGCTCGACGATAAAGGAGCGCAGCAGGAACACGATCAAGATGACCGGGAAGAACGCGCGCGCGTACTCGACATAGATCGGCTCTTTGCCGGCATGCCGCACCGCGTCCTCGCCGCCGCCTGCTTGCGCCGCCGCCTTGGCGGCGCGCCCGCGCGCCGCCGACCAGGTGAAACGGTCGAGCGCCCAGATCGCGCCGGTTGCACAGACAAGCAAAAATAAAATGAGAGAGAAATCCCAGTTCATTTCGAGCCATCCACCCGCAACACGGCGAGAAACGCCTCCTGCGGAATTTCGACGGAGCCGAGCTGTTTCATGCGTTTCTTTCCTTCCTTTTGCTTTTCAAGCAGCTTGCGCTTGCGGCTGATATCGCCGCCGTAGCACTTCGCCGTCACGTTCTTGCGCAGCGCCTTTACGGTTTCGCGCGCGATGACCTTGGAGCCGATCGCGGCCTGAATGGCCACGTCGAACATCTGGCGCGGAATCAGCTCCCGCAGCTTCTTAACCAGCTCGCGCCCCCGATACTCGGTCTGCTGGCGGTGCACGATGACCGAAAGCGCGTCCACTTTATCGCCGTTGATGAGCACGTCAAGCTTGCAGACATCCGCAGGTCGAAACTCCAGGAAATCATAATCGAGCGATGCGTAACCGCGGCTCACTGACTTCAGCCGATCGAAAAAATCGAGCACCACCTCGTTGAGCGGAAGGTCATACGTAATCATCGCCTGGCGGCCGTGATACAGCATGTCCTTCTGGACCCCTCGCTTTTCGACGCACAGCCCGATCACGCCGCCCACGTACTCCAGCGGCGTGAGTATCGTCGCGCGGATGATCGGCTCGCGAATTTCCTCGATGGTCTGCGGCTCGGGCAGCTTCGCGGGATTCTCGACGCGCAACACCTCGCCTTTGTTCGTTTGCACCTCGTACACCACGGTCGGCGCGGTGGTGATGAGATTCAAAGCGTATTCGCGCTCGAGGCGCTCCTGAATGATCTCCAGGTGCAGCATGCCGAGAAACCCGCAACGGAAACCGAAACCGAGCGCTTGCGAGGTCTCGGGCTCAAATTGCAATGAGGCGTCGTTCAGCGAAAGCTTTTCGAGCGCGTCGCGAAACGCGTTGTATTCCGACGACTCGACCGGGTAGAGTCCCGCAAAGACGCGCGGCTTGATCTCCGTGAAACCGGGAAGCGCGGCGGCCGCCGGCCGATGCGCGTGGGTCATCGTGTCGCCGACGCGCGCGCCGCGCACGTCCTTGACGCCGGCGACGACGTAACCCACTTCGCCGGCGCTCAACAGGTCGACCGGTTTGCGTTTCGGCGTGAATACACCGATCTGCTCGACCTGGTACTCGCGCCCGGTCGCCATCAAGCGGATCTTGTCGCGCGGCGTCAATCGACCGTTCATGACGCGCACCAGCGATACGGTGCCGAGGTAGTTGTCGAACCACGAGTCGATAATGAGTGCCGTCAACGGCGCCTCGAGATCGCCGCGCGGCGGCGGAATGCGCGCGACGATCGACTCCAGTATCTCCGGCACGCCGGCACCCGTCTTCGCGCTTGCGCGAATGGCGTGCGAGGCGTCGATGCCGATGATATCTTCCACCTCTTTGATCGCGCGCTCCGGGTCGGCGGCCGGCAAATCCATCTTGTTGAGCACGGGCAGGATTTCCAAATCGAGCTCGGACGCCGTGTAGCAGTTCGCGACTGTCTGCGCCTGCACACCCTGAGTCACATCCACCACCAGCAGCGCGCCCTCGCACGCGGTCAGGGAGCGAGACACTTCATACGAGAAATCGACGTGGCCCGGCGTGTCGATCATGTTGAGACGATACGTCTTGCCGTCACTCGCCGCGTAGCTCAGCGCCACGCTCTGTGCCTTGATGGTAATGCCGCGCTCGCGCTCGAGGTCCATCGAGTCGAGCACCTGCGCCTGCATCTCGCGCTCCTCGAGGCCGCCGCAAGTCTGAATGAATCGGTCCGCCAAGGTGGACTTGCCATGGTCGATGTGCGCGATGATGGAAAAATTCCGAATGAGTTCCTGTCGCCAACCGCTCATGGACGCCTTTTGGAACCTGTGCGAGTGACGCGCCTCGCAAGTAGGGCGCGTTCACGGGGCATGAAAAAAGGCGCCCCTAGCGGCGCCCGCTTGCGATACGTCCGGTGTTTCACCGCTCGTTGCTTTTTGTGCGCGCGTAGCTTAACCGATTTCAGCCGCTCCATAAACGTCGCGGCGTCAGGGAACGTTGAGCGCCAAATACACCGACGCCACCCCGCGACGCACGCGCAGAACCGCGGGGCGGCCCGGCCTCGTTTGCGTCACCAGCCGATAAAATTGACCGAGACCGGTCACCGCTCGGCCGTCGACCTCGGCAATGATATCGCCGGCGCGCAGGCCGGCCTCCCGCCCGGGGCCGTCGAATACGTCTTCCACGTAAGCGCCGGCGTTCAGGTCGTGGCGTTTGCGCGGTACCGCCGACAGGTCGCTCAACACGAGCCCCAAACGATGTCCGCCGTCGCTGCGCGGCGTCGGCAGGGAGACTTTGGTGAGCGGCTCCTCGCGCAGCTCGCCCACGCTCACGATCACGTCGGTTACACCCTGGTGACGTCGAAACAATTTGAATCTCGCCCGCGTCCCCGGCTGCGTGAGACCGACCAATGGCGGCAACTCGGCCGACAACCCGATCGGACGTCCTTCGTACTCCAACACGATGTCGCCCGCCTTTAGCTCCGACCGCGACGCCGGTCCGCCCGCGAGAATATCGGCGATCAACGCGCCGCGCGGGCGATCCAAACCATAGGCCAACGCCAGGCCATGCGTAACCTCCTGCAAGCTCACACCCAGCCAGCCGCGGTGAACGCCGCCGCCGCCCTTCAACTGCTCGGCGATTCGCATGGCGATGTCGATGGGTATGGCGAAGGAAACCCCCATGAAGGCGCCGGTGCGGCTGTAAATCTGCGAGTTGATGCCGACGACCTCGCCCTTCAGGTTGAACAGCGGCCCGCCGGAGTTACCGGGGTTGATGGCGACGTCGGTCTGGAGAAACGAAACGTAGTTCTCGCTCGGCAAACTGCGTCCCTTCGCGGAGACGATACCGGACGTCGCGGAGCTGTCGAAACCGAACGGAGCGCCGATCGCGAGCACCCAATCGCCGACATGCAGCCGCGCCGGATCGCCGATCGTCACCGCGCGCAGATTGTCCGCATCGATTTTGAGCAACGCGACGTCGCTACGCCGATCCGCGCCTATCAGGCGTGCGCGATACTCGCGACGATCGGCCAATCGCACGACGATCTCCGCCGCGCCTTCGACAACGTGCGCGCAGGTCAACAAATATCCGCTCGGCGAAATCACGAAGCCCGAGCCGAGCGAGGCGCCTTCGTTCGCTTCGCCGCGCAGCGAATCGGGCGGCGCCGTATCGGGCGATTCGTCGTTCCACTCGATGGCGCGCTCGCGTCTGCCGACCAGCGTCGTGCTGACGTTGACCACTTCGACGCCGTGCTGACGCACCAGGGCGGCGAAGTCGGGGAGATCGCGCACTGCCTCCGACGCCGCCGGAGCGATCAACAGCGCACAGAACGCCAAGCGCGTGATACCGGCGACGGGCATTGTGGACATAGCTAGCGCACGGGCGCGGAAACGAGGGAGTTGCCGATCATGGCGATGGTCTTCGGCGGCACTTCGCCAACCACGGTGACGTGATGCCCATCCATGGTCTTGCCGAACGCATGCAACGCGCCGACGCGTGTCGGCCCCTCCATCATCGTGGACGCCGATGCGCCGTCGTCGAGCCGCTCGACGAATATCGAGACCGCCGCGAGGCTGTCGCTGTACACGAGCTGCTCGACGACGCGATTTCCCTTCGGCAAACGGCGCATGACCGTACTCGAAAGCCTGAAGCCCTTCGGCACGCGCGTCGCTTGCCAACTTTGCGTCGGCGCTCCCGGGGGGATATCGCTGTCGCGGTACCATACCATGTTGCCGTCCTTGGTCTGCGGCGCGAGCGCGGAGTCGGGAATATTTCCACCGATGGCAATCTGCGTGAACATGAATTGCTCGAGCACCGTGCCCTTATCGTCGGTCAGATCGGATTTCAACAGTAGTCCGGTTTTGCGATCCGCCCAAAGTCGATACCCGTAACGGTAATCGTCGCGGGCACGAATCAGCAGTTGCTGCGCGTCGTGGCCCGCGACCCGCGCGCCGCGACCCAGCTCGATCACGTAGTTCTCGTCGAGATCCACCAGTCGCTCCGGAACGATCGCGACAAAACCCGCCTGACCGAGTCGGCGATGCTCGATGACCACCGACTTCTGATCGGGCAGATAGCAGCGAACTTCCTCATCCGTGCGTATCACCTCGCGCGCCGGCCCGGTGAGCGAGACCAACCGCTCCTTCACCACGCCTTTGTCGGCGCGATGAAAAATCCGCATGGTTTCCAGTTGCGCGCCGTGCTGATACACAAACGTACCCTCGTAGTTGAGGCGCTCGGCCGCCCGATGAATGCGCATGAGCCAATCCTGCGCTTCAGTGGCCGCAAAAACCGGGAGGCTGACAACGAGACAGACGACGGAGCTGGGAAAGAGGAGTTGACGGCGGATCATTTATCTTGATTGTGCGTAACGACACGCACGTACGGCAGCATGCCTCCGATACCGGCGATCGGCATGAACTCGTTATGTCCAACGAGATACAGGTCGAGTCGCTCCTCCGGATCCGATGTCGCCATCACGGCTGGGGTGACAGTCGCCGTCACCGGTGGGCTCCCGCCCGCGGTCGACGCCACGGCGGCGGTCGGAGCGCCCGACGGAGCGCTCGGCTGCTCGATCGCTTGAAACGTCAAGATCGCGATGGCGGCGACCGACGCCGCGGCGGCGAAGCCGCCGGCGAGCGGCCAGAAGCGCAGCGGCGGAGCGGCGATTCGGCGGGTTCCGTCGTCGAGGCGTGCCATCACGCGTTCGGCCAGACCCGGCGCGGCGAGCGCTTCGAGCTGGCGGGTCATCACGGCGCGTATCAAATGATAACGTTCCCATGTGGAGCGCAGCTTCCCGTCATCGGCCAACGCCTTCAGCGTACGACGTTCGTCCAACTCGTCGAGCTCGGCGTCGATCAGCGCCGACAGTTTTTCTTTCATCGTCATGTGAACACGGTTTCTTACCTTTCCAACAACGGTTTCAATTGATTGTCGATCGCTTCGCGCGCACGGAAGATGCGCGAACGCACCGTGCCGATCGGACAATCCATCACCTGCGCGATCTCCTCGTAACTCAACCCCTCGATCTCCCGCAACGTAATGGCGGTTCGCAGGTCTTCCGGCAACGCATCAATCGCCCGATTCACCGTCGCGGCGATTTCGTCCGTCAGCAGCGCGCGCTCCGGCGTCGCCTGGTCGCGCAAACCTTCACCGCTTTCGATCAGCTCGGCGCCTTCCACGTCCATATCGCTGCTCGGTGGGCGCCGGCCTACTGAGTCGAGATAATTCTTCGCCGTGTTCACGGCGATCCGATACAGCCAAGTATAGAACGCGCTATCACCGCGAAATCCGCCGATGGCCCGATAGGCCTTGATAAACGCTTCTTGGGTAACATCCTCGATTTCACCTCGGTCGCGTACGTAGCGCGCCACGAGCTTCGCTACCTTGTGCTGATACTTTCGGACCAGCAAATCAAACGCCGCTTTCTCGCCCTTCTGAACCCGGGAGACGAGCTTCTGATCGATGCTACGTTCCGACATCCGCGCCTTATCGACCTAACGTCCGATCTGCTGTGGGCGCGACCCAGCGGCTGACATTAACTGACCGCCGCCCGACCATAAAGTTCGGCTTTTCCATCCCGAGTTTCCGCTTATTGTTGTGCAATACCCACCTTCCCCGACATCCGGTCGAGGTCCACGCGAACGCCGCTATGATAGGATAAAGCCGATAGCAACCACTACTCCTCCCTCGGCCCAAATCCCGTACATGCCTTCCCCGGTTGTCGCTGACGTCCTCGTCGTCGGTAGCGGTGTCGCCGGTCTGAGTCTCGCGTTGCGCCTGGCCGACCGTGTGCGCGTGAGCGTGCTCGCCAAAGGAATCGTGACCGAGGGATCGACGTTCTACGCGCAAGGAGGTGTCGCGGCCGTTGTGAATTCGCGCGACGACTCCTTCGAGGCCCATCTCGACGACACCACGCAAGCCGGCGCCGGGCTCTGTCATGCCGACACCGTCGAGCATGTCGTGCGCCGCGGACCCGAAGCGATCGCTTGGTTGCAACGGCTCGGTGTGCCGTTCACCACCGGAACCGGCACGCACACGGAAGACGGCGGCGCGGAGCTGCATCTCACCCGCGAGGGCGGCCATAGTCATCGCCGTGTGGTTCATGCCGATGATGCCACCGGGCTCGCCATCGAGACGGCGCTGGTTCGCCATGCACGGGCGCACCCCGGCATCGAGCTGCTCGAACATCGCCTCGCAATCGATCTCATTACCAGCGACAAGTTGGGGCTCCCCGGCCCGAATCGGTGTTTGGGGCTTTATGCGCTCGACAAACAGAGCGGCGAAGTCCGGGCGATACCGGCGCGCACGGTCGTGCTGGCCACGGGCGGCGCGTCGAAGGTGTATCTCTACACCAGCAATCCGGATACATCGACCGGAGACGGTATCGCCATGGCGTGGCGCGCGGGTTGTCGCGTCGCGAACATGGAATTCATGCAGTTTCACCCCACGTGCCTCTACCATCCTCGGGCGAAGTCGTTTCTCATCAGCGAGGCGGTACGCGGTGAAGGCGGTCGATTGACCCTTCCGAACGGCGAGCCGTTCATGCCGGCGTACGATGCCCGAGGGGAGCTCGCCCCGCGTGACATCGTCGCCCGCGCCATCGACTACGAAATGAAACGCCGGGGAGTGGATCACGTTAACCTCGATATCAGCCATCAACCGGCGGAGTTCATAAAGGCGCACTTCCCGACTATCTATAGGCGCTGCCTCGAGCTCGGACATGACATGACACGCGAACCTATTCCCGTCGTCCCGGCGGCACACTACACCTGCGGAGGCGTAATGACCGACCTACGCGGCCGCACGGATCTCGCTCGACTGCACGCTATCGGCGAATGCGCGTTCACCGGTTTGCACGGCGCGAACCGGCTGGCGAGCAACTCGTTGCTCGAATGTCTGGTATTCGCCGAAGCCGCCTCCGGCGACATCGCGGCGCAACTCGCGCCCGCTGACGCCCCGCCGACACTGCCGCGCTGGGACGAGAGCCGCGTAACGGACGCCGACGAGCAAGTCGTGGTGTCGCATAACTGGGACGAGCTGCGCCGCTTCATGTGGGACTACGTCGGTATCGTGCGTACGACCAAACGGCTCGAACGCGCGCAGCATCGCGTCGCAATGTTGCGCGAAGAAATCCGCGAGTATTATCGCAACTTCCGTGTGACCAACGATTTGATCGAGTTGCGCAACTTGGTCCTGGTCGCCGAGCTCATCATCCGCTCGGCGCTGTGGCGCAAGGAAAGCCGTGGGTTGCATTTCACGCGCGACTATCCCGCGCCGGATCCGCGTTATGCCAACCGCGACACCGTCCTTACTCCGCCGACGTTCGCAACTTCAGCCGAACCCGCAAACGTCTGAAGGTCTCCTTCGCCACCGCGTCGGTCGGAATCACGACGTTCACCGGCCATCGGCTTCCGTCGCACTTCACGACGAGCAGCGTCAGCAGCGGATGCGCCCATCGATTGATCAGCCGCCCCGTCTGCCAATCGCTCACCCGCCGCCGCACCGCGCATACGTCTTCTTCGGCGTCCAGCTCGACCGCAATGATCGCATCCGGCGAGCGGCGCAACGCATGTCCCCAAAGCGCGCGATACAGGCTCACGGCAACTAGCGCGGTAAGCGCGAGGCGGAGAGAAATAGCCAGCGGCATCGACAGCGCGATCGCCGCGGCACCGACGTGCACGACGATGAGAGCCGCCGCCAGCGTCCACGAAATCCCCAACTCCAGGACGACCTTATCCGACGATTTTTCGTACAAGCGCATGCAACTCCGGGTCGTCGGGCCGCGCCACTCCGTAGCAGTAGTCGAGTAACTCGGGATCAGGACTCTCGAGCAGCCGCTCGAGCGCCGCGTGCTCGCGATCCGTCAACAGAGCGTAGTGATGTTCAATGAATTGCTGGAAGAACAAATCTAGCTCGAGGATGCCGCGGCGACATCGCCAAAGCGTCCTCTCGCGGCGACGATCATCGATCACGTCACCCGCTTCACTAATAGTTCGCGGATATGGCCGATGGCCTTCGTTGGGTTGAGTCCCTTCGGGCACACTTCCACGCAATTCATGATCGTGTGGCACTGGAATAGCTTGTACGGATCTTCGAGATCGTCCAGACGCTCCCCGGTCGCTTGATCGCGCGAGTCGGCGATGAACCGATACGACTGCAACAGCGCCGCCGGTCCGAGAAACTTATCCGGATTCCACCAGAACGAGGGGCACTGCGTCGAACAACAGGCGCACAGAATACATTCGTACAGGCCGTTCAGCTTCTCGCGCTCTTCGGGGGACTGCAACCTCTCGCGCTCGGGCTCGGGATCGTTGTTGATGACGTAAGGTTTGACCGAATGATACTGCTTGAAGAACTGCGACATATCGACGACCAAATCGCGGATCACCGGCTGCGCAGGCAGAGGTCGGATAGCGATCGGCTCTTTGAGCTCCGCGACGCGAGTAATGCAGGCGAGACGGTTTCTGCCGTTCACATTCATGGCGTCGGAGCCGCACACCCCCTCGCGGCAGGAGCGGCGGAAGGACAGCGAATCGTCCGTCTCTTTGAGGCGCACCAAGGCATCGAGCAGCATGACATCGGTGGACTGCAGCGCGATGTCGTAGTCCTGCATATACGGCTTCGCGTCGACATCCGGGTTGTAGCGGTAGACCGAGAAACGCATATAAAGCTCCTAAGATTTGCGAAACCGCAGATAAACGCGGATCAACGCGGATGAGCTAAAAAATTTCACCCCATATCTGCGTTTATCTGCGTTCATCTGCGGTTGCATTGTTTGCCGTCGCTAGTACGTCCGCGCTTTCGGCTCGAACGACGGAACCGAGAGCGGCTTCAGATGCACCGGCCGGTACTCGAGCCGATAGTTCTCCTTGAAATAGAGCGTGTGCTTCAGCCAATTGACGTCGTCGCGCTGCGGAAAATCGGATCGGTCGTGAGCGCCGCGGCTTTCCTTGCGCGCCTCGGCTGAGACCATCGTCGCCGTCGCGACTTCGATCAGGTTGTCGACCTCGAGCGCTTCGACGCGCGCGGTGTTGAAGACCTTCGACTTGTCCTTGATTTCCGTCCGTCCGACCCGTTCCGCGATTCGTTTGATTTTCTGCACGCCTTCGGCCAGCAGGTCGGGAAATCGAAAGATGCCGCAGTGTGCTTGCATTGTTCGGCGCATCTCCGTCGCGACGTCTACCATGCGTTCGCCGTTCTTCTGCCCGTCGAGGCGCGCCAGGCGCGCCAGGGTGCGCTCCGCGGCGTCCTTCGGTAGATCCTTATGGCCAACATTTTCTTGGAGGAACTTGATGGCCGAGTTCGCCGCCTCGCGTCCGAAGACGACGAGATCGGTGAGCGAATTAGTGCCGAGCCGGTTGGCGCCGTGCACCGACGCGCAGGCGCACTCACCCGCTGCATAGAAACCCGGCACCGGAACTTCCGGATTGCCGCTCTTCGGCGCCACGACTTCGCCGCGATAGTTCGCCGGGATCCCTCCCATCTGATAGTGCGCCGTCGGAACGACCGGAATCGGCTCCTTCACCGGATCGACGTTGGCGAAATTTTTTGCGATCTCGCGGATACCCGGCAAACGCTTTTCAATTCTCTCCTCGCCGAGATGATCGAGCTTGAGCAGCAGATAGTCGCCGTGCTCGCCGGCGACACCGCGACCTTCTTTCATTTCCGTTACCATGGCGCGCGAGACGACGTCGCGGCTCGCCAAGTCTTTCATGGTAGGCGCATAGCGCTCCATGAAGCGCTCGCCCATTTTGTTGAGCAGGAATCCGCCCTCGCCGCGCACGCCCTCGGTAATAAGCACGCCCGCGCCGGCGACGCCGGTCGGGTGGAACTGCCAAAACTCCATGTCCTCGAGCGGTATGCCCGCGCGCGCCGCCATGCCGAGACCGTCGCCGGTGTTGATGAACGCGTTGGTGCTCGTGGCGAAGATCCGTCCCGCTCCGCCGGTCGCAAAGATCGTCGCGCGCGCGTGGAGAATCGACACCTGTCCGGTTTCTATCTCGAACGCCGTCACCCCGAGCACTTGACCGCTGCTGTCGCGGATGAGGTCGAGCGCCATCCATTCGACGAAGAACTGCGTGTTGGCGCGCACGTTACGTTGATAGAGCGTATGCAGCATCGCGTGACCGGTGCGGTCGGCGGCGCAGCAGCTGCGCTGCGCCGGCTTCTCGCCGAAGTTGACCGAGTGCCCACCGAACGGCCGCTGATAGATCGTGCCGTCGTCGTTACGGTCGAACGGCATGCCGTAATGCTCCAGCTCGACGACAACCTCCGGCGCCGTGCGGCACAGAAATTCGATCGCATCCTGATCGCCGAGATAATCCGACCCCTTGATGGTGTCGTACATGTGCCACAGCCAGTGATCTTCGCCCATGTTGCCGAGCGCGGCGCTGATGCCGCCCTGCGCCGCGACCGTGTGCGAACGCGTCGGAAACACTTTCGAGAGTACCGCCGTCTTCATCCCTGCTTCCGAAAGCTGCAACGCCGCGCGCATACCGGCGCCCCCGGCGCCTACCACGATCGCATCGAAGCGATGAATCGGCAACGTCACGCGATTCCTCGCAAGAGGATCAGCGCCGCCCAGAAGGCGAGCGCAACTAGCGCAAACGCGGTAAAGGTACTGACGGTGAACCGCAACCACGTCGGTTTCACGTAGTCCATATAGATACTGCGCAATCCGACCCAAACGTGGGCAAGCAGAGTCGCGATGAAAATTCCCCAAGCAAGCCGCACCCAACCCGCGGAAAAATAACCGCTCCAGCTCGCATAGTTTTTGATCGGATGCAAGACAAGATAAACGATCAAGTAGATCGTGAAGCCGCCCAGATAAATCGAGGTCAGACGCTGTATGAGGAACGACGCGATGCCGCGGTGCGCACTGCCCAGGGAGCGCGCGCCAGTCACAGTAGCGCCCCCACCAACAGCACGGTCGCGACGGACGCGAGCAGCGTCGCCCACGCCGTGCGCCGGGCGGTGGGCAGGTCGACGCCGATATCGATATCGATAAAGAGATGGCGGAGCCCGGAATAAAGGTGTTGCACCAGCATCCATAATACCAGCAGTATCACCGCCCGCCCGAGCCCGCTGCCGAGCAACGCGCGCACTTGCTCGAAGCGCGCTTCGCTTTCGAGCGAAGCCTGTAACGCCCACAGCGCGAACGGCATCACCAACGCCAACACGGCACCGGTGATGCGGTGGAGAATCGAGACGAAGCCACCGATCGGCAACCGAATTTGCACTAGGTTCAGATAGACGGGGCGCATCGCGCTTCTTTGCATGGTGTTTTTTTGGCTGAGCGGTATAGTCTGACGCGGGACATCCTCTGTCCGAAATTATCGCGCGCGGTCCGATATTATATAGAGTCGAGCGCATCCGTGGGAAGCGGGCGCGAAACGATTATCGTTCGAAGACCGGCGTTCAGTGACCGAGATGGAAAGAGCCATTCCCGACTGGAAGAGTTTTTGCGCACCGCAGAAGCAGGCGACGGAGCCCGCATGAAAGATTTGGACGACTCCAAGACGGCTCGGCGCATCGCGCGCGACGAGACCGTGCTCGTCGAGCTCGCGCATTTGTCGCTGATTAGCGCCAGCGGGCCCGACGTCGAGAGCTTCCTGAACGCTCAGCTTACCAATGATCTCGCCCTCCTCGATACCACGCACAGCCAACTAAGCGCCTGGTGCAGCGCCAAGGGCCGCATGCTCGCGGTGTTTCGCGTATTGCCGTATCGCGACGGATGCCTCTTGCAGCTGCCCGGCGCGTCGCGCGACGACATTCTCAAGCGCTTGCGCCTGTATGTGCTGCGATCGAAAGTTGTTCTGGAGATCGCCGATGACGCGTTCGTACGTATTGGCATCGCCGGGCCCGACGCGACGAGCGCGGTGCGCGCCGCGGCGGGTGCGGCACCCGAAGACGCGGATGCGTGCGTATCGATCGCCGGCGCGATGGTAGCGCGCCTGCCGGGTTTTCATCCGCGCTTTGAGATTCTCGCGCCACCGGCCGATGCGCCCGCAATATGGAACCGATTGAAGCTCGACGCCATAGCAGCCGGCGCAGACGCGTGGACGTGGCACGACATCATGGCCGGCATTGCGACGGTCTTGCCCGAAACCAGCGATGCCTTTGTGCCGCAAATGGCCAACCTCGACCTCGTCGGCGGCATCAGTTTCAACAAAGGTTGCTACACCGGTCAGGAGATCGTCGCGCGCGTGCACTATCTCGGACGCGTGAAGCAGCGGATGTATCGCGCTCACGTCGAGACCATCGATGCGCCGATGCCCGGCGCCGCTATTTATTCATCCGGTAAGCAGCGCCAGTCCACCGGCACCGTGGTGGTCGCGTGCCCCGCTCCGTCGAGCGGATATGATTTGCTCGCGGTAATTCATACGGAGAGCGTGCAGCAGGGTGAGCTGTATTTGGGGCAGCCGGGCGGCGCGCCGCTCGCGATCGAACCGTTGCCGTATTCGCTGTAGTATTCGCGCCAAGCGCGAACATTATAGTTACTACCGTACACCACGCGATCGAGCCTCCGGCGTTGGCGTCATTCCTTTCGCCTCGTCGATCACTTGGAAAAACGTCTCCCCCTTCTTGATCATGCCCAACTCCACCCGCGCCCGCTCCTCGACCGCGTCGAGGCCCTGCTTGAGGTCGATGACCTCCGCGCCGAGCGCCTGATTGCGCTCGCGCAACCGTGCGTTGTCTTCTCGCTGTGCCGCGATCTCGCGCTTCAGGCCCCACACGGTTAACAAGCCGCCGTTGCCGAACCACAAGGGATATTGCAACACGACGAGCAGCGCGATCAGTCCGATGGTCACTAATCGCAAGCGAGACATGGGAACAGGGGGGCTACGTGGTTCGCTGTCGAAACGCGGCGCGGCCCGGATAACGCGCTTCCTTGCCGAGCGCCTCTTCAATGCGCAGGAGCTGGTTGTACTTCGCGACGCGATCGGAGCGCGACAGCGAACCCGTCTTAATTTGGCCAACTCCCGTCGCGACCGCCAGATCCGCGATGAAGCTGTCTTCGGTCTCGCCCGAACGGTGAGAAATAACGGACGTGTAACCGGCGGCGCGCGCCATCGAGATCGCGGCGAGAGTCTCGGTGAGCGTACCGATCTGATTCACTTTGATCAGAATCGAATTCGTGATGCCCTTCTCGATCCCTTGCTTCAGAATTTTCGTGTTGGTCACGAAAAGATCGTCGCCGACGAGCTGCACTTGTTTGCCGAGCCGGTCGGTGAGCATCTTCCAGCCGTCCCAATCGTTTTCCGCGCAACCGTCCTCGATGGTAATGATGGGGTAACGCTTGCACCAATCGGCCAGTAGCTCGACGAGCTCCGCCGCCGTCAGCTGGCGGTGCTCCGATTCGAGATCGTAGCGACCATTCTTATAGAACTCGCTGCTCGCGCAATCAAGGCCGAGCGCGATGTCGGCGCCTACCTGGTAGCCCGCCTTCTCGATCGCCTCGATGATTATTTGAACCGCCGCTTCGTTGGACGGCAGATCCGGCGCGAAACCGCCCTCGTCGCCGACGGCGGTGTTGAGCTTGCGCGCGTGCAACAATTTCCTGAGGGTGTGAAATACCTCCGCGCCGTAGCGCAACGCCTCGGCGAACGTCGGTGCGCCGACCGGCAGAATCATGAACTCCTGCATGTCCACGCTGTTGTCGGCGTGCGCGCCGCCGTTGATGATGTTCATCATCGGCACCGGCATGATGAACTCATTGCCGTGATGCAAGTAACGATACAGCGGCTGTTTTGAGTCGGCGGCGGCGGCGCGCGCGTTGGCCATCGACACCGCGAGTATCGCATTCGCGCCCAGGCGCGATTTGGTTTCGGTGCCGTCGAACTCGATCATGGCGCGATCGATGCCGGCTTGATCGCGCGAATCGCGGCCGAGCAGAAGCTTGCGTATTTCGCCGTTGACGTTGGCGACCGCGCGCAGTACCCCCTTGCCGAGATAACGCTTAGGGTCGCCGTCGCGCAGCTCGAGCGCTTCGCGCGAGCCGGTCGACGCGCCGGACGGAACAGCAGCACGTCCCATCGCCCCCGACGTTAACGTCACGTCGGCTTCGACGGTGGGATTACCGCGCGAATCGAGAATCTCGCGCGCGTGTATGTCGGAAATTACGGCCATCTCAGTTTTCCTTTCAAAGGAAGCTCTGATTAACTGTAAAGTTGTCACTCCCGCGAAAGCGTAAATCCAGGAACGATAGATAAGATTGCTGAAACCGCAGATGAACGCGGATAAACGCAGATGAAACCAAACCGTTAGTTTTCCTTGATCCGCGTTTATCTGCGTGCATCTGCGGTTTCAAAATTCTTTAGGAGCTACACCGACTGGTAGTGCTCGACGACGGGAAACGGATCGTAAAAATGATGCAGCAGGCGCTTCCAATCCTGATACTGCGGCGAACCGCGAAATCCGATCGTGTGATCTTCCAACGTTTTCCAATTGACCAAGAGCATGTAGCGGCTGTCGTTTTCGAGGCAACGCTGCAGCTGATGCGAAACGTAACCGTCGGCGCCAGCGACTATCGCGGACGCCCGCCTGAACGCCGCTTCGAAATCACTTTCGTGGCCCGGGCGGACGTTCAGAATAGCGACCTCCAAAATCACGCTGTCCTTCAACTCGACATCAACGCCAGCTCGGCGAAGCCGCGTCGTTTAACCGCGGTGTCCAACTCTTTCAGCGTTTCGAGTAATTCACGCATCCGCGCGAGCGGCCAGGCATTCGGCCCGTCGGAAGGCGCCTTATCCGGGTTGGGGTGCGTCTCCATAAAAATGCCGGCAACGCCGCTCGCGATCGCCGCGCGCGCGAGCACCGGAACGAATTCCCGTTGGCCGCCGCTCTTCGCGCCCTGCCCTCCGGGCAACTGCACCGAGTGCGTCGCGTCGAACACGACCGGGCAACCGGTCTCGCGCATGATAGCGAGCGAGCGCATATCGGAAACCAAATTGTTGTAGCCGAACGACGCGCCGCGCTCGCAAACGAGAATGCGGCCCTTGCCGCCCGCGTCGTGCGCCTTCTCGACGACGTTCTTCATTTCGTGCGGCGCGAGGAACTGGCCCTTCTTGATATTGACCGGCTTACCGGCGCGCACGACCGCTTGGATGAAATCGGTCTGGCGACACAAGAACGCCGGCGTCTGCAACACATCGACCACCGCGGCGACCGCTTCGATCTCGGGCGTGTCGTGCACGTCGGTCAACACCGGTACGCCGATGTCGCGTTTTACGCGCGCGAGGATCGCGAGCCCCGGCTCCATGCCGAGTCCGCGAAACGACACGTGCGAGCTGCGATTCGCCTTGTCGAAGGACGATTTATAAATAAATGGAATGCTCAAAGCGGCCGTGATCTCTTTGAGCTGCTGCGCCGACTCGAGCGCAAGCGCCTCGGACTCGACGACGCACGGACCGGCGATCAAGAAGAACGGGCGGTCGAGTCCGACCTCGAACCCGCACAACTTCATCGCGCCGCCGCCTGACGCGGCTCCGCGCCGGTGCGGCGGGCGCGCGCGGCTTCGATGTAGCCGCGGAAAAGCGGATGGCCGTCCCGCGGCGTGGAGGTGAATTCGGGATGAAACTGTACGCCGACGAACCACGGATGGTCGCGCAGCTCGATGACCTCGACCAGCGTGTCGTCCATCGACGTGCCGGAGATCGCCAGGCCGCGCGCGGGCAACGATTCCCGATAGTTGTTGTTGTACTCGTAGCGATGTCGATGGCGCTCGATGATGGTATCGCGACCGTAAAGTTCGCGCGCGCGCGTATTCGGCAACAGCTTGCACTCCTGGCCGCCGAGCCGCATCGTGCCACCGAGATCGCCGCCGACGGCGCGCCGCTCCTTCGCGCCTTCCGCCGTCATCCACTCCGTGATCATCGCGATCACCGGATGCGGCGTCTTCGGATCGAACTCGGTGCTATGCGCGCCTTTCAAACCCGCGACGTTGCGCGCGAATTCGATGACGGCCACCTGCATGCCCAAGCAAATGCCGAGATACGGGATGCCGCGCGTGCGCGCGAAGTTCGCCGTCTTGATCTTGCCCTCGATGCCGCGCTCGCCGAAACCGCCCGGCACCAGAATCGCGTCCGCGCCTTCGAGCGCGGCGGTGCCCTCGGTATCGATCGCTTCGGAATCGACGTAGCGAATGTTGACGCGCGTGCGCGTGTGAATGCCGCCGTGCTTGAGCGCTTCGCTCAGTGACTTGTACGACTCGGTGAGGTGCGTGTATTTGCCGACGAGCGCGATCTCGACTTCCGCGGTCGTGTGCTCCATGGCGTACACCACTTTGTCCCATTCCGCGAGATTCGCCTTGCGCGCGTTGAGGTGCAGGCGTTCCACCACGATCTCATCGAGCCCCTGCTCGTGCAGCCCACGCGGGATGCGATAGATGTTGTCCACGTCCGGCGCCGAAATAACGGCGCGCGGCGGCACGTTCGTGAAGAGCGCGATCTTGCGGCGCTCGTCTTCCGGCAACAGACGATCGGAGCGGCACAACAAAATGTCCGGCTGTATGCCGATCGACAACAGCTCTTTGACCGAGTGCTGCGTCGGCTTCGTCTTCAGCTCTCCCGCCGCGATGATGTAGGGCACGAGCGTGAGATGCACGTAAACGCAATTCCCGGGACCGTGCTCGATGCCCATCTGCCGGATCGCTTCGAGAAACGGCAGCGACTCGATGTCGCCGACGGTGCCGCCGATCTCGACCAGCGCCACGTCCGCGCCGTTCGCGCCGTGCTCGATACAGCGTTTAATCTCATCGGTAATGTGGGGAATGACTTGCACGGTCGCGCCGAGATAGTCGCCGCGGCGCTCCTTGCGAATCACGCTTTCGTAAATCTTCCCGGTCGTGAAGTTATTGCGCTTGCCGACGGTCGTGCGCACGAACCGCTCGTAGTGACCGAGATCGAGATCGGTCTCGGCGCCGTCCTGCGTGACGTAGACCTCGCCGTGCTGATACGGGCTCATCGTGCCCGGATCGACGTTGATATAGGGATCGAGCTTGAGAAGAGTGACTTTGAGGCCACGCGCTTCGAGGATGGCGCCGAGGGAGGCGGCCGCGATCCCCTTACCCAAAGAGGAAACCACACCGCCGGTCACAAAAATAAACTTGGTCATGAAAACCCGTTCTGCTCAAGTCGGCTGATGATTCCGGCCACGTTGCGCGGCACGTCCTGCATCGGCACCACCGATGCGACACTCCGACATCGGAACGGAAGGACACGCTACCAGATGGCGTCGGTTTGCGCAATTAACGAGCAAGACTTAGCGCGCGTCCGAGCGCTCAAGTACGAACGCGATAGCCGGCTCCTCGGGGAGCGCCGCGTAAGGCTCGCAAATCCAGCGATCTCCGATCGCGGCGAGATTCTCGCCGACGTAAATCAGCGGCAACCGCGCTCGCTCCCACGGTGGAACCCCCGCTTCCTGCAATAACTTTTTCAGTTTGTGCGTATGCCCGCGCAATCGACAGCGCTCGCCGCCGCGTCGCAATCGCACGCGCATGACGTTGCCGGCGAGTCGCGAGCGCACAAGGCCTCTGCCGGTAGTCGTTTCCGAGCGTAGGCGCCAATCGGTGCCGGGAATTTCGAGCACGGTAGTCGGATCCCACGTCACCTCCCAGTCTGCTGCGATCGAGGGCACCGAGCGCGCTAGCACCAGTCGATCGCGATAGCGACGAACTTCACCGCCTCGCCAGCCGACGACCGCGTAGCGCGTTTGCGGATCGGTGCCCACGCGCGTCAAAATTTCCCGCAATACCCGCTCTCCGGGTGTTGTCATGCCACCGGTGCGAATCCAACGACGTACAACGTTTGCCTGTCGCTCGGAAGAAAGTTGCTTGAGCGCGGTAATGCACAAGTCGCCCTGCGCGTCGGCGACTGTTGCGAGGTCGATGTCGCCTAGTTCATGCAACAGAGAAGCGGCGTCGGCTTGGTGGCGCGCCGCGAGCGCGAGGCGCTCCGCCGCCTGCGGCCAGCGTTCGACAATCGTGGGCCAAATACGATGGCGCAGAAAGTTCCGCGCCATACCTTCGTCCCGGTTACTCGAGTCTTCGATCCACTGCAGTTTCTGCTCCGCCGCATAATCGGCGAGCGCGCGGCGTTCGAACCCGAGCAGCGGGCGCGCTAAACGACCACGCGCGAAATCGGCGAGCGCCGGCATCGCCGCAAGCCCGGCAACGCCGGCGCCGCGCAGAAGCTGTAGCAACAGAGTTTCCGCCTGATCGTTTTGATGGTGCGCCGTCAAAAGGACCGCTCCTGGCGGGAGTTTCAGCGCCAGCGCGGCATAGCGCGCGCGGCGCGCCGCGTCCTCGAGTCCGCGGCTGCCGACATCGCGAACGACGACGCGCTCCGAGTGACACGGTACGTCCAACGCCGCGCACACCGCCGCACAACGACGCGCCCACTCCGCCGAATTCGGTTGTAACCCGTGATCGATATGAAACGCCGTGAGCTGCCATGCGGCGTGCTCGCGCAGATGTGCGAGCGCGTGCAGCAAAACATGGGAATCGAGCCCGCCGCTGTAAGCGAGGTAGAGAGGCGAATCGGGAGTGAGACGAAGCTCCGCGCTTAGTACCTCGGCGAGCGCGTCGAGTGTGAACCGGCGCCGAGGATAAAGGCGTTGGGTCGAGACCGGTCCAGACCGATCATTCTTCTTGGAATTCTCCATGATGCATCAAACGCTGATAACGGCTCTCGATCAAATTGTCGGGCGGCACCGTGCGTAACTTATCCAATTCATCTTGCAACACCGCCTTCAGTCGTCGCGCCGTCTCTTCCGGGTCGCGGTGCGCGCCACCCAGGGGTTCCGGGACAACGACGTCGACCAGACCGAGCTGCGACAAGCGCTCCGCCGTGATACCCATCGCCTCCGCCGCCGCCGAGGCTTTGTCGGCCGCCCGCCACAAAATCGACGCGCATCCCTCCGGCGATATTACCGAGTAGGTCGCGTACTGCAACATGACCAAGCGGTCGCAAACGCCGATGCCGAGCGCCCCCCCCGAACCGCCCTCGCCGATCACGACGCTGACGATCGGCGTCGCGAGCCTAGACATCACGTAGAGATTGCGCGCGATCGCTTCGCTCTGCCCACGTTCTTCCGCGCCCACGCCCGGATACGCGCCCGGCGTGTCGATGAAGGTAACAAGCGGCAGACGAAAACGCTCGGCAAGTCGCATCAACCGCAGCGCCTTACGGTAACCCTCCGGGCGCGGCATGCCGAAGTTGCGCCGCACCTTCTCGCGCGTGTCGTGGCCTTTTTGGTGGCCGACGATGACGATCGGCCGGCCGTCGAGCCGCGCCAGGCCACCGACGATGGCGGCGTCGTCCGCAAAACCGCGATCGCCGTGCAATTCCTCGAAATCCGTAAAAAGACGCCCAATGTAGTCGAGCGTATAGGGCCGCATCGGATGGCGCGCGACCTGCGAGATCTGCCAAGGCGTGAGCGAAGTGAAAATCGATTCGGTCAGCCGCCGGCTCTTCGCCTCCAGTCGACCGACTTCTTCCTTGATGTCGGCGCCGTGCGGCGCCGAACGCAACGCTTCGATCCTCGCGTCGAGCTCCGCGATCGATTGTTCGAAGTCGAGGTAGTTATGGTTCATTGCGTCTGCACTTCACAATAAGATTTTGGAACCGCAGATAAACGCGGATAAACGCGGATAAAGGTAACCGAGTACGGGAGCCCTTGCCTTTATCTGCGTTCATCTGCGTTTATCTGCGGTTCCGTCGATTCTTAAAATTCATACCGTAGTGCGGTGCGTGATGCAGGAGACGATGTTTGGAGATCTTAACGATATTCAAGCTGAACGTTCCGTTCGCCGGCAAGTCGACTCAATCGCTCCATGACCGACCGGCTCGGGCTCACTTTCCATTCCTCGCCCAACACCAGCTCGACCTCCGCCGTGTCGCTGCGATAACGAACGCATACCGGACAGGGACCTTGGCTCGGCGCGAGAATCTGCTTGAGCTCGTCAATGAAGCCGTTCGCCGCCGTCAGGGCGTCAACCGCGATGACGAGACGAGAACCGAAAACGCCGCGCGCTTGCTCGATATTATAGATCTCCTCCGCCGACATTTTAAATCCGCCGGTGTATTCGTCGACCGAGACATGGCCCGTCACCACGAGCAGCGTATCCTTCACCAAATGATCGCGATGGCGCTCGAACAACTCGGAGAATACCGCCAGCTCCAGACGCGCGGTACGGTCGTCCAGCGTCACGAACGCCATGCGGTCGCCGCGGCGCGTTTGCATGACGCGTACGGCGACCACGAGGCCGGCGACGACGATGGCTCGGTCATGCGTGGGCCGAAGCTCGGCGATGGTGCTGCTCGTGAAATGCGCCAATTCGTCGGCATATCGCGCGATCGGGTGGCCGGTGAGATAGAGGCCCAGCGTGTCTCTTTCGCCGTCGAGCCGCTCGTCTTCGCTCCATTCGGGCGTTTGTTCGTAAACCGGCTTATCCGACGGCGCCCGCGCTTCGCCGAATAAATCCGACTGCCCCGCCGCACTATTGGCGGCGTGCTGATCGGCTTCCGCGAGCGCTTTGCCGAGCGACGCCATCAGCGCCGCACGATGGGTTCCGAGCCCGTCGAGCGCGCCGGCCTTGATGAGCGATTCGAGCACCCGGCGGTTCACGCGGCGGGCGTCGATGCGCTTGCACAGATCGAACAGATCGCGAAACGGCCCGTCCTGCGAGCGCGCCTGCATCATCGCTTCGATCGCCGATTGGCCGAGCCCTTTGATCGCGCCGAGACCGTAGAGGATCGTCTTGTCGTCGATCGGAATGAATTCATACTCGCACCGATTGATATCCGGCGGCGACACGCCGAGCTTCATATCGCGGCACTCGGCGATCATCGTCACGACTTTGTCGGTCTTGTCCATGTCCGAGGACAAGACCGCCCCCATGAACGCCGCCGGATAATGCGCCTTGAGCCAAGCGGTCTGGTACGCAATGAGCGCGTACGCCGCGGAGTGCGAGCGGTTGAAGCCGTAGCCCGCGAACTTCTCGATCAAATCGAAAATTTCCGTCGCCAGTTTTTCACTGACGCCGCGCGCGCGCGCGCCGCCGACGAAACCCTCGCGCTGCTGCGCCATCTCTTCCGCATTTTTCTTTCCCATCGCGCGCCGCAACAGATCGGCGGCTCCGAGCGTGTAGCCCGACAGCACCCTGGCAATCTGCATCACCTGCTCTTGATACAGGATGACACCGTAGGTGGGCCGCAAAATCGGCTCGAGGCTCGGATGCGGATACTTCACGGGGATGCGCTTGTGCTTGCGATTGATGTAATCGTCCACCATCCCCGACTGCAACGGGCCGGGGCGGAACAGCGCAACCAGCGCGATGATTTCCTCGAACTGATCGGGCTTGAGGCGATTGATGAGATCTTTCATGCCACGGGACTCGAGCTGGAACAGCGCCGTGGTTTTGCACGACTTGAGGAGCTGATACGTTACCGGATCGTCGATCGGAAGCTGCTCGATCACGAGCGGGGCTTCGCCCGCCTGCGCGCGATTGCGATTGATGATCTTCACCGCCTTGTCGATGATCGTGAGCGTACGCAGCCCCAGAAAGTCGAATTTCACGAGACCGAGCTTCTCGAGGTCTTCCATGTCGAACTGCGTCACCGCTTCATGACCGCCCTGCTCGCAATAGAGCGGCATGAAGTCGGTGAGGTTGCTCGGCGCGATGACGACACCGCCCGCATGCTTGCCGGCGTTGCGCGCCAGACCCTCCAGCATCTTCGCCGTGTCGAGCAGCGCGCACACGTCTTCTTCCTTGTCGTAACGTTCCTTCAAGAGCGGTTCGATCTCGAGGGCGCGATCGAGCGTCATACCGATCTCGAATGGAATGAGCTTCGCGATCTTGTCGCAAAAACCATAAGGGTGGCTCATGACGCGCCCGACGTCGCGCACCACCGCGCGCGCCGCCATGGTGCCGTGCGTGATGATCTGCGCGACCTTGTCGGCGCCGTAGCGGCCCTTCACGTACGCGATCACGTCGTCGCGCCGCTCGACGCAGAAATCGATATCGAAATCGGGCAGCGACACGCGCTCGGGATTCAAGAAGCGCTCGAACAGAAGTTCGTATTTGATCGGATCGAGCTCGGTGATGCCGAGTGCGTACGCGACGAGCGAGCCGGCGCCGGAACCGCGGCCCGGCCCGACGGGTATGCCGTCGCGCTTCGCCCACTGAATGAAGTCCGCGACGATCAAAAAATAGCCCGCGAAGCCCATCGTGATGATGACCTCGAGCTCGAGATCGAGGCGCGCCCGGTACGGCGCCTCGGCCGCGGCGCGGTTCTCCTCCGGCATCAAATTCAGGCGTCGACGCAAGCCCTCGCGGCTGTTCCGCCGCAGACTCTCGTTCTCATCCGTCGACGCTTCGAACGTCGGCAGGTAGTACTTGCCGAACTCGATGCGCAAATTGCAGCGGCGGGCAATCTCGACTGTATTAGCGATCGCTTCCGGCACGTCGGCGAAGAGCTCGTGCATTTCAGACGACGGGCGGAAGTATTGTTGCGCGGTGTGTCGGCGGGGCCGGCGGCTGTCGGTCAGTACCCGACCGTCTTGTATGCACACGCGCACTTCGTGCGCGTCGAACTCCGGCCGCTTAAGGAACATGACGGGATTGGTCGCGACAATCGGCAGCCCGACTTCCTGCGCGAACCCCGCCGCCGCGTGATTGTATTCTTCCTGGCGCGGTTGCCCGATGCGCTGCAACTCGACATAGAAACGCTCGGGAAACCATTCGCCGTAATCATCGACGGTCGCTCGCGCCGCGGTACGATTGCCCCCGAGCAGCGCTACACCGATTTCGCCTTCATGCGCACCCGAGAGCGCGATCAACCCGCTCGATGCCTGCCTTAACCAGGAGCGTTCCACACACGGCCGCCCTAACTTTTGGCCCTCGCGGTAGGCTAATGTCAGCAGCCGCGACAAATTGCGATACCCTTCGAGGTTCTGACACAGAAGCGTCAGCCGGCTCGGCTTGTGCGGATCGGTGGCGTGCGCCACCCACACATCGGCGCCGATCAGCGGCTTAACGCCGGCTCCGACCGCCGCCTGATAAAACTTCGCCGCGCCGAAAACGTTGCTAAGATCGGTGAGCGCCACCGCCGGCATCGCCGCCGTCGCGACGGCGGCCGCCAGCTCGGGAATGCGAACGATGCCGTCGGCGAGCGAGAACTCGGAATGAACTCGTAAATGGACGAACGAAGCGCTCACGAAGTTAATTTGACTCTAAATGCCGCGGGGACGGAAGAGCAAGATGACGAGACCCTTCGAGGCACGGCTCGCCGGTCGCACGCGGACGTTGCATTTGTGCGAAGCTGCCTGGTCATGTTCGCGCGCTGATTTTCTCTAGATGATGCGGAAATTCAGCGCCGTTTTAGTCGCCGCAACGCTGGCAGTCGCATCGTTCACATCATACGCGGACAACTTCGATCCGCTCCCCGCGAACGATCTAAGCCCGCTGGTTCAAATATACGGCCTGCCGTCGCTCGGCCGATCGCGGATGCTTGCGCCTGACAAACTCGAAGTTCGACTAAGCGCCGAAGCGGCGAGCCATTTTTTCTCGGCGGCCAACGATTTCGAATCGCTTTTCCTGGATGGCGAAACGCATCGTGTTGCCCTTGCCGTGGCGTACGGCGCCATCAGCGGCGAATGGGGCATCGAAGTACCTTATCTATCGCACAGCGGCGGCTTCCTCGACAGTTTTATCGATACGTGGCACGACACCTTCGGCTTTCCGGACGGCGGACGTAACGCTTTTCCTAAAAATGATCTCGCTTATCTCTATCGGCGCAACGGCGTCGATCGTTTGCAGATCACCGGCGCCACGCGCGGCGTCGGCGATGTGCGACTGCTTGGCGGCTGGCGGATGAGCGCGGATCAAAATTCCTGGGACGCCGCTTTGCGGGCGAGCCTCAAACTGCCGACCGGCGACTCCGCTACGCTGCACGGTAGCGGAGCGGCGGACTTTGCCCTTTGGATAGTCGCGGGTTGCGCCCGGGCCGCATGCCCAGAATCGACCGCTTGGACGATCGCAGGCGGTGTAGTCGGCGTCGGTCGAGGTGACGTATTGCCGGAACTTCAACGACGAGTCGTACCCTTCGGGGGTGCCACCCTCGCCTGGCAGATATGGCAACCGATTATATTAAAAGCGCAACTGCTGGCTCACGGTCCATTTTATAAGGGGAGCGAGCTTAAGCCGCTGAATGCGACCTCGGTGCAATTCGTATTGGGGACTACCTTGAACTTCACCGAGCGCACGGCGCTCGACATCGGCGTATCCGAGGATCTAAACGTCCACACCGCGCCGGATGTCACTCTGCTGGTGAACTTGCGCTCGAATTTCTAGTTCCAACCCTCCGTCGGTTCAGCGACCGAGCGGTAACTCCTGACGGACGAAACACACCGCAGCGAGCGGGTTCCTTTTATAGTTTCAAGGGGATACATAGTATACTCCCGCCATGGATTTATCCGGCACTCAGCGCACACCCGACGGCAGCGTGGCGTCTCCTCCTCTGCTCGAACATATCGAGCAGTGGCTATCGCGGCGCTGGGTACCCATTGTCATCAATCTGCTGGCACTCGCCCTGTTGAGTTTCAGTTTGGCGCGCGGCACGTGGCGCCTACTAACGCCGCCCGTTACCGACAATCCGTCCGCCGGTGCCGCAACGAATGAAAGCTCCGGCGACTACAACTTGCAATCGCTGCTCTCGAGCAACCTGTTCGGACAATTAACGTCGACGGCTAAGGATCCGGAGTCAGTCGTGGACGTCCCCATCAGCAGCCTGAACCTCGTACTGACCGGCGTGATGATAACGCCTGCAGGCGGCTTCGCTCTCATCAGCGCTGACGGCAGCCCGGAGTTGCCGTTCAGCGTCGGACAAGAAATCGTCGGCGGTGTCAGCCTCTACGCCGTCTACGCGGACCGTGTGCTGATCCGCCGCGGGGCCGCGACCGAAAGCTTGATGCTGAAGGACACCGGCGGCGCGCTACCGGACGGATCGATCGTCATGCCAAACCCGGGGTTGGGCTCGGGATCACGCAAACGAAAACGAGACCGGCTGCAAGGTATCCAACAACAAGGCGCAAATAACTTCATGGTCGACCGAGAGCAATTGACGCAACAGATGCAAACGCCGGATTTCCTCACGCAAGCGCTGATGGTGCCGAATGCCGGCGGGGGCTTCCTCGTGCGCGAGATCAATCCGGGCAGCGTGTATGAGAAACTCGGCTTACGGGTGGGAGACGTCATCAACGCCGTTAACGGTCAAAACGTCAACACCGTTGATGACGTGATGCGGCTCTATCAGCAATTCGGCACGGTGGGGAACATCCAGGTCAACGTGCGGCGGGCCGGCAGAAACGAGACGATCGTGTACAACATTCAATAAAAGCGATTCACACAATGACTACGACAGTAGCTTGCTGGCCCAGGGGACTTCTGATCCTTGCGCTTACGGCGGCCGCTTGGGTGTACGCGGCCGACCCTAACGACGACGAGGGCGATGCGGAACCGACGCCGCCCGCTTTCGCGCCGCAACCGACGGCCCCCGCGGGCGCGCGCGCCCCGGCACCGACGCCGCCGGCTCCGCCCAGCGCCCCGGCGCCGGCCGGCCCACAGCCGATGAAGGTGAACAGCAACGAAGTCTTGCTCAACTTTCAAGCCGCCGATATCCAGGCGGTTGTGAAAGCCGTGTCGCAGATGACCAACCGAAACTTTTTGCTGGATCCTCGCGTCAAGGGTCAGATCACCATTATCTCCGCGAAACCGGTTCCACGGGCGGCGGCATACCAGATTTTTCTATCCGCCTTGAAGGCGCAAGGCTTTACGGCGGTGGAAGGACCGAGCGGACTGGTCAGAGTCATACCTATCGCCGAAGCGAAACAAAGCGCGGACGTCAGTAAGGACTCTCCACGCGGCGGCGAGCAGATGGTAACGCACGTAGCGATACTGCAGAACGTATCGCCGACCCAATTAGTGCCGGTGCTGCGGCCGCTGATGGCGCCGACCAGCCAACTCTCCGCGTACGAAGCCGCGAACGCGCTCATTCTCACGGACTACGCGGACAACGTCCGTCGTATGCTCGGCATCATCGATCGCATCGATCAACCGATCTCGAGCGAAGTGACGGTGGTGCCGCTGAAAAACGCCTCGGCGCTCGATCTCGCCGACTTGATCGCACGCCTCGCGGCGCCCGGCAGCGCCGGGGGCATACCCGGCGTGCCGGTTCAGCCGACGGGTTTCCCAGTCGCGGGTGATCGTTTCACGATCATTCCGGATCTGCGCACGAACAGCCTGCTTATTCGCACCGAAAATCCGGGCCGGCTTGCGCAATTGCAATCGCTCATCAGCAAGCTCGACGTGCCCGCGACCACCGGCGGACAGACGCGCGTGATCTACTTGCGCAACGCGGAGGCGGTCAAGCTCGCGGATGTGTTGCGCGGCTTGCTCGCCGGAGAAGCGCGCTCGCAGCAGACGGGGGCACCGGGGGCAGGTGCGGTGCCGGGAGTCGTCGGAAGACCGGTCGGCGCCACGCGCACCGGGGCCGAGGCATCGTTAGTGCAGGCCGACGAGGCGACCAACTCGCTCATCATCAATGCCTCCGACGCGGTCTACAACAACTTACGCGCCGTCATCGAAAAGCTCGACGTGCGGCGCGCGCAAGTGTTCGTCGAAGCGTTGATCGCCGAGATAACCACGGACAAGGCGTTCGATCTGGGTTTCCAGTGGGCGAGCGCCGGCGGCGTCGGACAAGGCGCGGTTGCCGGTTTCACTAACCTGCCGAATCCACAGAACCAAGGAAGTATCGCCGGAGCCATTGCGGATCCAAAGTCGCTGGGCTTACTGAAAGGGCTTCAGATCGCGTTTCTGGGAAGGACAATACGGCTTCCGGACGGCACGACGGTACGGAGTATCGGCGCGCTCGCGCGTGCGCTCGAATCGCAAAATCTCGCGAACATCTTGTCGACACCGAACTTGCTCACCCTCGACAACGCCGAAGCCAAAATCATCGTAGGGCAGAACGTACCCTTCATAACCGGCAGTTTCTTGACCTCGGGCGCGGCGGCAACGGCGACGACCGGAGCGAACCCGTTCCAAACGATCGACCGCAAGGACATCGGCATCCAACTGAAGATCAAACCCCAGATTTCCGAGGGCGGCAGCGTCAGGCTCGACATCTTCCAGGAAATATCCACCGTCACCGCACCGCCCGCGGGAGTGACGGCGGCGGACATCATCACGAATAAGCGCTCGGTCGAAACCAAGGTGTTGGTCGACGATGGCAACACCGTCGTCCTCGGTGGCCTCATCGAGGACCGCATATCGCAAACGCGCAGTCAGGTCCCCTTTTTAGGACGCATCCCGCTGCTCGGTGCGCTGTTTCGTTCGACCAACGAGTCGAAGCAGAAGACGAACCTCATGATCTTCTTGAAGCCGACGATCATACGCAGCCCCGAGGGCAACTATCGGGTCACGACCGACCGCTACGACTACATCCGCGCTCAAGGCGTCGAGAGCGAAGGGGTTCCGCAACTCGACCGGCTGCGCCCCGCGCCCCCACCGCCGCCGAAGGCGCCGGAACCCGAAAAAGAAAAGGACAGGCCCGGCACTACCACGCCACCGGCAGAGCAGCGTAACCCGAGCTAGTGTGAAGGCGATGCAACCGCAACCCGATACGGAGACGTTCGATCCGCAATGGATCGACCGGCTGCCGTACCACTTCGCCAAACGCCACGGCGTGATCGCCGCGCGCCAGGGCGAGGGCGGGCTCGAAATTTGGGCGCGCCCCGGCGTCTCGAGCGCCGTGCTGGCCGAGCTACAGCGCGCGCTCGGGCAACCCATACAACTGCGCGAGCTGAGCAACGAGGATTTCGACACCGCGCTCAATCGCGCGTACGAACGCGGCAAGCATCATGCGATGGAGATCGTCGATGGCCTCGACACCGATCCGGACCTGAACGATCTCACCCAAGGCCTGCCGCGCGTCGAAGATCTGCTGGAGAGCGAGGACGACGCGCCGATCGTGCGCCTCATCAACGCGCTGCTCTCGCAAGCGGTGCGCGAAGGCGCCTCCGACATTCACGTCGAGCCGTTCGAGACGCGCTCGGTCGTGCGCTACCGCATCGACGGCGTGCTGCGCGACATCATCGAGCCGCCGCAAGCGGCGCACGGACTGATCGTCTCGCGCATCAAGATCATGGCGCGCCTCGACATCGCCGAGAAGCGCATGCCGCAGGACGGCCGCATCACCTTGCGCCTCGCCGGGCGACCGGTCGACGTGCGCGTCTCGACGCTGCCGATCGCACACGGCGAGCGCGTGGTCATGCGCCTGCTCGACAAACAAGCCGGCCGCCTCACGCTTACCGCGATCGGCATGGCACCCGACATGCTGGATATGTTGGATAAATTGATCAACCAACCGCACGGCATCTTGCTCGTCACCGGTCCAACCGGCTCCGGCAAAACCACCACGCTCTACGCCGGGCTGTCGCAGCTCGACACCAAGAGCCACAACATCATGACGGTCGAGGACCCGATCGAGTATGACTTGGACGGCATCGGCCAGACGCAAGTGAACACCAAGACCGAGTTCACGTTCGCGCGCGCGTTGCGCGCCATCCTGCGCCAGGACCCGGACATCATCATGATCGGCGAAATCCGCGATCTTGAAACGGCGCAGATCGCGGTGCAGGCGTCGCTCACCGGCCATCTGGTGCTTGCGACCTTGCATACGAATGACTCGGTCGGCGCGGTTACGCGTCTCGTCGACATGGGCATCGAACCGTTTCTCGTCGCGTCGAGTTTGATCGCCGTGCTGGCACAGCGCCTGGTGCGACGTCTCTGCCCGCAGTGCCGCAAGGCGCACGCGCCCGACACCGCCGAGCGGCGATTATTGCAGCTCGCGCCGACCGATAAACGCCAGATCAACCTTCCGGCCAGCTGCACGGCGTGCGCGAGCAGCGGCTACCAGGGCCGCACCGGCGTGTTCGAGCTGCTCACGATCGACGATGAGCTGCGCACGCTGATTCACGACGAAGGTTCCGAGGAGCGCTTGCGCGACCACGCGCGCGCGCGCGGCATGCGCTCCATCCGCGAAGACGGCTTGCGCTGGGTGCTCGCCGGCGAAACCAGCCTCGACGAAGTGCTGCGCGTCTCGCGCGAGTAATTTGAAAAACTTCGAAACCGCGGATAAACGCAGATGAACGCAGATAAAACGGAAATTGTTTTCTCTGTTTTATTTCATCCGCGTTAATCTGCGTTCATCTGCGGTTCCAGGTTCTTAACTAAACATGGCAGGCTTCGAATACCAGGCGCTCGATTCCACCGGCCGCGCGGTCCGCGGCGTCATCGACGGCGATGCGGAACGGCAAGTGCGCGCGTTGCTGCGCGAACGCGGTCTCACGCCGTTGTCGGTCGGCATCATTCGCGAACAACAGGCGACGACCGCCGCCGGCGCCCCGCGGTTCGTGCTGCGCCGCGGCATCTCCGGCAACGATCTCGCGCTCCTAACCCGGCAATTCGCCACGCTGGTGCACGCGGGGCTGACGCTCGAGGAATGCCTCAACGCCCTCATCGAACAATCCGACAAACCGCGCACCCGCAACGTGCTCGCCGGCGTGCGCGGGCGGATGGTGGAAGGTCAATCGCTCGCGCGCAGCATGGGGGCGTTCCCGCAGGCGTTCCCCGATATCTATCGCGTCATGATCGACGCCGGCGAGCAATCGGGACGCCTCGTCGAAGTGCTGGAACGTCTCGCCGATTGGACGGAGAACCGCCAGGCGTTACTCCAGAAAGTGATACTCGCTTTTATCTACCCCGCGATCGTCACCGTGATCGCCTTCGGCGTCATTTCGCTCCTGGTGGTCTACGTGGTGCCTCAGGTAACGCGCGTGTTCGAGAATACCGGGCAGGCGCTTCCGCTGATCACGCGGATACTGATCGCCATCAGCAACGGCGCGCGCGCCAGTGGATTGATATGGTTGCTGGCCGCGGTCGCCGCCATCGTTGGCTTCGTCGTCATGCTGCGCAATCCGGCGATACGGCTGCGCTGGCACAACTTCCTCTTGCGCGTACCGGTGATGGGACGCCTGGTGCGCGGGACAAACGCCGCGCGTTTCGCCGATACCCTCGGCATTCTCACGGCGAGCGGTATTCCGTTGTTGCCGGCGCTCCAGTCGGCGGTGCCGGTGGTAAGCAATTTGCCGATGCGCGCCGCCGTCGAAGAGGCGCTGCGCCAGGTGCGCGAGGGCGGAAGCCTGTCGCGCGCGTTGGCCAAGACGAAGTTGTTCCCGCCGCTTGTTGTCCATCTGATCGCCAGCGGCGAATCGAGCGGTCGCCTCGATGCGATGCTACAGCGCGCCGCCGAGGCGCAGGCGCGCGAGCTCGAGAGCTGGGTGAAAACGCTGACGGCGATTTTGGAACCGGCGATGATCGTCGTCATGGGCGGGATCGTGCTGTTCATTGTCGTCGCGATCATGCTGCCGATCTTCGAAATGAATCAGCTAATCAAATGAGGCCAAGAATGTCCAAGGGAACCTGCAACAGCCGGCATCGTCAACGCGCCTTTACGCTGATCGAATTGCTCGTCGTCGTTCTGATTCTTGGTATCCTCGGCGGACTGATCATACCGCGCGTTATCGATCGCCCCGACCAGGCGCGGGTCGTCGCCGCGAAAAACGACATCAATACGATCATGAACGCGCTGAAACTTTATCGGCTCGATAGCGGCGTTTACCCCGCGGCCGATCAAGGGTTGCAAGCGCTGGTCAAGAAACCGGATACCGGCGACGTTCCGCGCAATTGGAAGAGCGGCGGCTACATCGAGAAGCTGCCGAAGGACCCGTGGGGTCACGACTACTTATATTTGAATCCGGGAATTCGCAGCGAAGTGGACGTCGTTAGCTACGGCGCGGATGGTCAGCCCGGCGGCGAAGGTTACAATGCCGACATCGGTTCCTGGGACGCCAATTGACCGCTACCGTATGCGCGCGGCCCACGGCTTCACGCTGATCGAAGTCGTGGTCGTGGTGCTCATCATGTCGATCATGGTCGGCATGATCGGCGCGCGCTTGACGCGTGACGAGGGCGATATCGTGCGCGACGAAGCGCGGCGGCTGGCACTCGTGCTACAGGGCGCGCAGCAACAAGCGATCCTCGAAGGGCGTCCTTATGCGTTCGTGCTGACGCACGAGGGTTATCGGTTCTTGTCGCTCAACGCGAAGAGCCAGCTCGTCCCGATCGAGACCGACGAGCTGCTGGGGCCTCGCGCCCTACCGCGGCCGCTAACGCTCGAGCCAAAAAAGCAGCGCGAGGAAACTCGACAGCGTGCCGATCTAATTCTGTTCGATCCCAGCGGAGAATTTCCCGTCTTTACCATGATGTTCACGTTCGGCCGCCTCGTGTGGTACGTGGAAGGACGGAGCGATGGCCAAATACTGTCCGCCCCCGCCCCCGAACCGGCCACGACCTGATAAAGCGTGCCTATGAAACGGTCTTGTTCACGAAACGGTGGATTCACGCTCGTTGAAGTTTTGGTCGCGCTCGCGGTCCTCACGATTGCGTTCGCGGCGGTTCTACGCGCGATGGGACAAGCGATCGATCTCACCACCGAGCTGCGCCAGCGCACGGTGGCCTTGTGGGTCGCCGAAGAGCGCGCCACCGACCACCAGCTCCGCCGCAACTGGCCCGGGCTCGACACGACCGAGGGCACACTCGAGCTCGGCGGACGCGAGTGGCACTGGCGCGAGCGCGTCTCCTCCACGCCGTTTGAAGAGCTGCGCCGCGTCGACATCGAGATCACGGCGCCGAAATCGCCCGATGTCCTGGCGCGCCTCGCGGTATTTTTGCGCAGACCATGAAGACGCGCTCTGACTTTCGCATGGCACCGACGCGCGCTCGACATCCGCTGCCCTCGCACGCGCTATTTCGAACCAGCGGTTTCACGCTGATCGAAGTCTTGATTGCGGTTGCGGTGTTCGCCATCTTTTCCGCCATGGCGTACGGCGGGCTCATGCGCCTACTCGACAGCCGCGAGCGCGTCGACGCGGAGCGCGTGTTCTGGCGCGAGACCTCGCTCGGCTTCCATCGACTAAAGCAAGATTTCTCACTCGCGCGCAATCGCCGGATTCGCGACAACGACGGCACTCTTAAGCCGGATTCCGCCTTCAAAGGTCAACCGACCGACCCACGCGCCATGGGCGACCCGAACGTCGAATTCACGCGTGGCGGTATTTTTGTGCCGAACGGCTTCACCGCCGATCTGCAGCGTGTTGCCTATCGCGTGGTTGACGGAAACCTTGTTCGATTCACTTGGCCGGTGCTCGATCGTGCGCCATTGACCCAACCCGCGGGTACCCCGATTCTCCGCGACGTCGAGGAGTTCGAGGTGCGCTTCTATCAAAACGGCGCTTGGATCGACCGCTGGCCGCCGATCGTAACGGCGGGGAACGCCCCTCCTCTTCCGGGCGCCGTCGAAGTTACAATCGCCTTGAAAGAGCGCGGAAAATACAAGCGCGTGTTTCTGGTCGGAGACGACAAATGATAGGGCGCCAACGCGGCGTCGCGCTGATCACCGCCATGCTCATCCTCGCGATCGTGGCGACCCTCGCCACCTCGCTCGCGCTCGGCCAACAGGTATGGCTGCGCCAAACGCAGAACCTAGTGGATCTCGCGCAGGCGGAGCGCCTGCGCCAAGGCGCGCTCGAATTCGCCGCCGTGATCCTCGAGCGCGACGCCAGGAACAGCCAGACCAGCGGGGCCGATCATCTGGGCGAGGATTGGGCGCGACCGATACCGCCGTTACCCGTCGAAGGCGGAGCCGTGCTTATTTCCATCGCCGATGCGCAGGGACGCTTTAATCTCAATAATCTGGTTCAGGTACCGCAAACCGCACAAGGCCAGAGCCAAGCAAGCCCGCCCGCCGGCAAAGGCACACCGCCGCAGAGCGGTGAACCGTTGTTTCGAAAACTACTGGAACTGAACGGCCTCGATCCGAATCTCGCGGATACGTTGATCGATTGGCTGGATGGTGATTCGAACGCACGACCGAATGGCGCGGAGGATCTAGATTACTTGAACCACGATCCGCCTTATCGCGCGGCCAACCAACCGTTGATGAGCGTCGACGAGCTGCACCTGGTAAAGGGCTACACTGACGACGTCGTGGAAAAATTGCGCCCCTACGTCGTCGCGCTGCCGGCATCATCCACGCTGATCAATGTCAATACGGCCTCGGCGCGGGTCATCGCCGCGCTGACGAACTCTGATGTGTCGCAGGCGGAGCAAATTGTTCGTCTACGCGAAACGCGGCCGTTCAAAAGTAACAGCGACTTCTTGGTCCTGCTCGGTCCGAACCCCCCTTTCACGGGCGGCTGGGGTATTATCAGCGGGTATTTTATAGTGTCGGTCGAGACCCGCATCGGCCGGACGCAGCAGCGTACCGAGGCGCTCATCGACCGTTCTTCAGGTAACGCCGCCAAAGCACTGTGGTACCGGATTATCACTCCCAAGATCGTCTTAGATGAAGAGAAGACTTAAAGATCGCTTTATCGACGGGCTCCGCGCGTTGAATGCCGGAGCCGTCGGGCTCGCCGGCGCGGGGGTGCACGTACGCTTGCCGCGGGGATGGCCCGAGACCGATCCGTCCGTGCGTTGGTGGATGCGTAACGGCGATTCCGCGAGCGCCGGCGCGGGGCGCGCGGAAAATCTCGCGCAATTACCGGCTGCTGTTCGCTCCGCCCCGGTTCACGTGTGGACGCCGCCCGGTGAGACGCTGCTCACGCGCGCCACGATACCCACACGCTCGCGCGCGCGCATCCTGCAGGCGTTGCCCTATGCCTTGGAGGATCAGCTGCTCGAGGAGCCGGAGAATCTTCACTTCGCGTACGTGCGCGAAGCGGACGGCAGTCTCGCCGTCGCCGTCACGCAACGAGCGCGTCTCAACATATGGCTCGATATTCTGAAAGGCGCCGGCCTGCGGCCGGCGAGCCTGTGCCCCGGCAATCTTGCGCTGCCGCTCTACCCGCAGGCGTGGTCGGTCGCGTTTGTGGACGATGAGTTGTGGGTGCGCAGCGGTGAGTACGACGGCTTCATCAGCGTCGCGACGCTCGATGCGCCTCCGCCAGTGCTCGTTGCGGCGCTGAAAGAAGCGCAGGCACGCAATGCGCCGCCGCAGCGGCTCGTGCTCGTTGCACCGCCGCCGACGTTCGACGTCGAGCGCTGGGGCGCGGGTCTCGACGTGCCGCTGATGGTCGAGGCAACCGATTTCTGGCAACACGCGAAACCGTCCGCGCTCAGCTTATTGCAGGCGGATTTCGGGCAGGGCGCGCATCTGCAGCAGCTCGCGCGTCCCCTGCGCCCGGCGGCGATCATGCTCGGCGTGTGGCTGGTCGCCGTGGTGATCGTCGACGTCGCCGAGTGGATCCGTTTGCATCACGATCACAGCGTGTACACATCGGAGATGCACGATATCTTTCAACGCAGCTTCCCGGAAGTGAAGACCGTGCTCGATCCCGCCTTGCAAATGCAAAAACAGCTCGAAGCGCTACAGTCGCGCGGCGGCGGCCCGGCCGATCTCCTGCCGCTGTTGACCCGCATCGCGCCCGCGCTGCAAACGCAACAAGGGCGAATGAAACTGCAAGGCATCAAGTATACGGAGCGCAGCCTGACGCTCGAGATCGCGCTCCCCGATTTTCAGGCACTGGAGGCGATGAAGAGCACGTTGCAGGCGGCGAACCTTGACGTGGAAGTGCTCGCCGCCAATGGCCGCGGCAACGAAGTGGAAGGGCGCCTCAAGGTGCAGCCCAGCGAGCTGAAAGCGAAGCCGAGGCAGCGGACATGAACGAATTTTACCAGCGCGCGTTGGCGTACTGGCGCGGTCTGGCGCCGCGCGAGCGCTTGCTACTCGGCGCCGGCGGGGCGCTCGCCGCAATCCTGCTCCTCTACGCGCTACTGTGGACGCCGCTACAGCGCGATCTCGATCGGCTGCGCGCCAATCTCCCGCACGAGTACGAACAGCTACAGTGGATGCGCGCGCAAGCGGGTCGGATTAAAGTACTGCGCGCGTCACCGCCGGTTGTGCCAAGCGGCGGGCTGCTGAGCTTCGTCGAGCAGTCCGCGCAGGCTTACAGCATCCGTCCGAACATCAAGCGCGTCGAACCTCAAGGCCAGAATGCGGTGTCGCTCGCGATCGACGGCGTCGCCTTCAACAGCTTGATCGAGTGGCTCGCGAACCTGCAGAAACAAGGCGGCGTGCGCATCGAGAACGCGAGCCTCGAACCGCAACCCACGCCCGGCGTCGTAAACGCGCGCCTGCTCCTGCGCGGCGCCGGTTCATGATCGATGCGCGGCGGATGAGAAAAGGCGCCGGCTACTTTTTCCTCGGTCTCGTCCTTTATCTGCTTTTTTTAATCGCCACCGTTCCCGCGGTTTGGCTGGCGGAGGCGGCGGCGCGACTCAGCAGCGGCGTCATCATGCTCGCGACTCCGCGCGGCACCTTTTGGGGCGGTACCGGAGAGCTGCACGCGGGAGGCGCGGCGACCGGTGTGCGCCATCTCGGTACGCTGCAATGGCGCGTCAATCCATTGTGGCTCTTCGCCGGCCGCGCGCAACTGACGCTGCAACTCGATGGCCCCGCCGCGCGCGGACAGGCGTCGCTACGAATCGGCCGCCAACAAATAAACGTGCAAGACCTCGCGACCACGCTTCCCGCGCAGCTCCTCGCGCTCGTCTATCCGCCGGTCGCTTTCTTCGCGCCGACCGGCACCATCGAAGTGAAAGCGCCCAACATCGAGCTGAGCCGCGAAGGTCTGGTGGCGGTCGTCGACGCGCAATGGCAAGGCGCCGGCGGCCGCTTCACCGGCTCGACCGGACTCGGCGACTATCGCGTCGAGCTCACCGGGCGCGGCGAGACCGCGACCTTTCGCTTGACGACGTTACGCGGCAACCTCGAGCTAACCGGCGAAGGCCAATGGCACGTCACCGGCGACGGCGACGTACAGTTCGTCGGAATCGCGACGCCTCGCGGCGACGCCGCACAACTCGAGCCCCTGCTCAAGGCCATGGGCCCCGACTTGGGCAACGGCCGGCGCGAGATTCGATTCAACACGCGCGTTCCGCTGGTTCGACAGCTCGGACTGTAGCGACCGTCATTGGCTAGTCGCCGTCGAATCTTCCAGGGTTCGCTCGATGAGGACTTCCATCACCGCTTCCGCCGCCCGCGCGTCGGCGTTCTGCCTGAGAGCCTTGTGCATTTCGGCGAGCGCCGCTTGCACCGACTCCGCCTGCTCGGGATGATCGATATAGCGTTCGACGGCGGCGCCGAGCGCTTCCGGCGTCGCCTCGTTTTGAATTATTTCCGGAACTAGGCGCCGACCCGCGAGATGGTTCGGCAACGAGTACATCCGCACGTGGGCAAACATTCTGATCAACATCGCCGACAGTGCGGAAACTTTGTAAGTGACGACCATGGGCTTCTTTAGCAGCGCCGCTTCGAGCGCCGCGGTGCCCGACGCGAGCAGCGCAACGTCGCACGCGCCGAGCGCGTCGCGTGACTGATGTAACAAGCACGTCAGCGGTAACGTCGTCGCGCCTCCTTCTCGCGATAGCGCCTGCTCGAAAAGCGCCCGCGTCGCTTCACTCGCAAACGGAGCCACGAAGTGCAGCTCGGGGTGACGCGCGTACAGCCACTGCGCGGCACGTACAAATAGCGTCGCATGGTGTCGAAGCTCGCCGACTCGACTGCCGGGCAGCAGCGCGACGACGGTGCGATCGAGCGGCAGCCCGAGACCGGCGCGAAGCGCGCCCCGATCGTAGCGATCCGGAATTTGATCGGCGAGCGGATGACCGACGAACGTGACGGGCACGCCGTGCTCCTGGTAATACCGCGCCTCGAATGGAAATAGCGTCAGCATTCGATCGACGGCGCGATGGATTTTGCGAATGCGATAACCACGCCACGCCCACACGGTCGGGCTGACGTAGTGAATCGTCGGAATGCCGGCGGCGCGCAGGCGTTGTTCGACGCTCAAGTTGAAGTCCGGCGCGTCGATGCCGATGTAAAGGTCCGGTCGCGCGGCGAGAAAATGCGACCCGACGCGCCGGCGAATCATCAGAACGCTCGGGATTCTCGCGATACCTTCAAGGCCGATCACCGACAAACGATCCATGTCGTACAAGCTGGCACACCCTTCGCGCTGCATGTGCGGCCCGCCGATACCCTCGAAGCGCACGCCCGGTAGCCGCTGTTTCAGCTCGCGCATCAAACCGGCGCCGAGCAAGTCGCCCGAGACTTCGCCGGCGACGATGCCGATCTTATAAGGCCCCCTCCCCCCCTCGCGGGGGAGGGGTCGGGGAGAGGGGGCAGTGTCTGGCGGGATTGTATTTTTCATTAAGAGCAGTCCCCCTCTCCCCATCCCTCTCCCGCGAGGGGAGAGGGAGAGTCGGGTCGCGGCGCGATTTCGTATTATCGGACGATACCGCGCTTGGACGTCTTGATGAATTCCACGAAGCGCGCCACTTCGGGTTCGGATTTTCCGACGCGAGTTAATTCGTCCATGGCTTCGATCAGCTTGAGATCGGAGTGATAGAGCGTTTTGTAGGCGCGCTTGAGCGCGCGGATGGTGTCTTCGGTAAAACCGCGCCGCCGCAGGCCCCGCACGTTGATGCCGTGCGGCGTACCGCCTTCGCCGGCGACGGTGAGAAACGGCGGCACGTCCTTGAAGAGCGTTGTGTTGACGCCGGTCATGCAGTGAGCCCCCACGCGGCAAAACTGGTGAATCATGGTAAATCCGCCGAGATACGCACAGTCGCCGACATGCACGTGGCCGGCAAGGCTCGAGGCGTTGGCGAATATCGTGCGGGAGCCGACCTGACAATCGTGCGCGACATGACAGTAGGCGAGGATAAAGTTGTCATCACCGACCCGCGTTATGCTTCCGCCGTTTACCGTGCCGCGGTTGAACGTGCAGTACTCGCGTATGTCATTGCGATGGCCGATCTCAAGACGCGTGGGCTCGCCTTTATAGCCGAGATCCTGCGCGGGTCCACCGAGCGAACAGAACGGGGAAATCCGGTTTGCTTTTCCGATGCGTGTCGGCCCGTGAATGACGACGTGCGGCCCGATCCACGTGCCGTCGTCGATGTCGACGTCCGGGCCCACGATCGAATAGGCGCCGATCTCGACCTCCTGCCCCAACCGCGCGCCGGCGTCGACGATCGCCGTCGGATGTATCACGCCGACGCCCCGATGCCTTTGTACGTGCACATCAGCTCGGCGCTGCAACAAAGCTCGCTGTCCACCGACGCCGTGGCGTCGAACAACCAGATGCCCTTCATCTTGCGTTTGATCGTCACCTCGACGCGCATCTGATCGCCGGGCACGACGGCGCGTTTGAATCGCGCCTTGTCGATACCGAGGAAGTAGTACACCGAGTCGTCGTTCGGCATCGTGTCGAGCGTCTTCATCGAAAGAATGGCGCACGCCTGCGCCATGGTCTCGAGAATCAACACGCCCGGCATCACCGGCTGATGCGGGAAGTGGCCGGGGAAAAACGGCTCGTTGATGGTGACATTCTTGATCGCCGTCAGCCGTTTGTCCGCTTCGTAGTCGAGCACGCGATCGATCATCAGGAACGGGAACCGGTGCGGCAAATACTTGCGCACCTCGCGGATGTCGAGTGGATTCAAGTTCGCTCCTCTTTCAGTTTCTTCACTGCTTCCTCGATATCACGCAAACGTTGGAAAAGCTCATCGAGGCGACG
Organism: Sulfurifustaceae bacterium; assembly: GCA_041485885.1. Taxonomy (GTDB): domain Bacteria; phylum Pseudomonadota; class Gammaproteobacteria; order Acidiferrobacterales; family Sulfurifustaceae; genus JACQFZ01. The sequence goes on along the minus strand of JBGPKL010000002.1, from coordinate 134,752 downwards.
CAACCGCGCCGCCTGACGGCGCCAGCGCGACGCCGGTTCGGCCGGAATTGCCGAGGAGTAAACACCGGGCTCCGCGATGGAACCGGCGATCAGCGAGGTGCCGAGCACATGCACATCGTCGGCGATGGTGAGGTGATCGGCAATGCCGACTTGGCCGCCGAACGTGCAGCGTCGCCCGATAACGGCGCTGCCCGCGATGCCGACGCAAGCCGCCATCGCGGTATGCTCGCCGACCCGCACGTTATGCGCGATCTGAACTAAATTGTCGACCTTTACGCCGTCGGCGATCTCGGTATCGCCCAACGTGCCGCGATCGATCGTCGTGTTGGCGCCGATTTCGACATCGTCGCCGATAACGACGCGTCCGAGTTGCGGAATCTTGATCCAGCGCTCGCCGTCTTTCGCGTAGCCGAAACCCTCGCCGCCGACCACGGCGCCGGGATGCAGTAGACACCTCTCTCCGATCACACAGCGCTCGCCGATCCACACGTGACCGACCAGGCGCGTGCCCGCTCCGATCCGCGCGTCGCGGCCGACGTAGCAACCCGCGCCGATCTCGACCGCTTCAGCGATGACGGCTCCCGTCTCTACCACCGCGCCCGGCCCGATACTGGCTCGCGCGGACACGCGCGCCGCCGCATCGACAACGGCGGTCGGATGCACGCCGGGGCGCACGGTGGGTGCGGGGTGCAAAAACGCGGCGATACGCGCGAAGCAGAGTTGCGGCTGATCCACGACGATCGCATTGCCGGCGTATCCTTGCGCATCGGCTTCGGTCAATATCAGCGCGGACGCACGCGTCGCGTCGAGCTGGCGCCGGTGTTTCGGATCGTTGACGTAGGCGATTTGCTTCGGTCCGGCGCGGTCGAGCGCGGCGACTCCGGTGATTTCGACGTCGCCCACGCCACGCAATCGCCCTCCAAACCGCCGGGCGAGCTCTGCTAGGGTGGCCGCCATCGTTGCGCTACTTCTTTCCTAACTTTCGCAAAACCCTGTCGGTGAGATCGACTTTTGGACTCGCGTAGATCGTGCCCTCATGCAGGATCAAGTCATAGCTCTCTTGCTTGGCGATTTCGACGATCGCCTTGTAGACCACTTTTTGCAACGCCGCGAGCTCTTCGTTGCGTCGCAAATTGTAGTCCTCGCGAAACTCCTGCGTCTCGCGCCGCGCGTCGCGCTTCAACACGACTATCTCGTGCTCCTTGGCACGCCGCTCGACGTCTTTCAGCAGCAACCCGTTCTTCTCGAGCTCATCCTCCAGCTGCTTGATCCGCGTCTGCATCGCGACGAGCTTCTTGTCGCGCGGCCCGAATTCCGTCTCGAGCTTCTTCAGCGCCGCCTGACCCTGCGGCGCTTCCTCGATCACTTTGACCGCGTTGACGTAACCGACCTTAAGCTCTTGCGCGCGCGCTTCCTCGGCGAGAGACGGCAACACCACGCTAAGCGCGATGAACGACAACGATGTGATGATGCGATGTCTCAAAACCAACCCCTGATCAGCGAAACGGAACACCGAGCGTAAACTGCAGCCCCTCGAGTCGATCGCCCGGCTTGTCGTTCAGCGGTTTCGCGTAGCTGAAGGCCAGCGGGCCCACCGGGGAAAACCAATTAAACGCCAAACCCGCGGAATAACGCAACTCCCCGAGATCGAGTGGTTGGCCGGTTCCGTACACTTGTCCGGTATCGACGAACACGCTCATGCGCATCGACTTGTTGTCGCGCGCCATGCCGGGCACGGGAAAGAAGAACTCCAAATTGCCGAGCACCCGCCGGTTGCCGCCGATCGGCAGCTCCACGGAACTCGTGATATTGCCGTTCACGTCGCGCGTAATGCTCACGTCCTTCGGGCCGAGCGTGCTCGATCGGTAGCCGCGGACGGTGGTGCTGCCGCCCGCGTAGAAATTCTTGAAGAATGGCAAACTCTGTGTGTCGCCGTAGCTATCGCCGTAGCCAAGCTCCGCGCGCGCACGAAAGCTCGTCGCCTCGCTGAATGGCCAGTAGCGGCCGATCAAATAATTGAGCTTGTAATATTCGATGTCGCTGCCGGGGACCGACGCCTCGCCGCTGATGCGTTGCAACGTGCCGCGGGTCGGGAAGATAAGACTGTCCAAACTGTCGCTCGACCACCCGAGGGTAAGTCTCACGGACCGCACCGGCGAACCTTCGGCGGCGACGAAATCCTTCGCCGCCTGGGTACTCGTGTCCCGCGTTTCGATGCCGATGCTTTCGTAGTCCAACCCGATGTTGAGGCGGTTGTACTCGGTCAACGGAATTCCCCAAAACACGCCCGCGCCCACGGTCTTGGTGTTGTACGCGGAGATGTCGAGTCGACTCGTGTCGACGGAATTCGAAAACAAACTAAAACCTCGGCTCACGCCTTCCGGCGTGTAATAAGGGTTCACGTAACGGAGATTGAAGTTACGCGTGGCCTGTGTGTTGTCGGCCCGCAACGACAGCTCCTTGCCGGTGCCGAAGAGATTGCTCTCGGTGACGCTCGCATTGATGCCAATGCCTTGGTCGGAATAACCGACACCGAACATGAGGCTGCCGGTCGAACGCTCCTTGACCGTTATGTTCACGTCGACTTGATCGGACGTGCCGGAGACCGCCGGCGTTTCGACGTTCACGTCCTCGAAGAATCCAAGCCGCTGCAAGCGCTCGCGCGAGCGCCGGATCTGCTCGGCCGAGTACCACGTGCCCTCGAGCTGGCGCAACTCGCGCCGCAGGACTTCGTCGTGTGTCGCCACGTTGCCGGCGAAGTTCACCCGACGCACGTACGTGCGCCGCCCTGGATCGACGAAGAAATTGAAGCTCACCGTGCGAACGTCCTTGTTCACTTCGGGAACCGCATTGACGTTCGCGAAAGCGTAGCCGTCGTTCGCCAGTCGGTCGGAAATGCGTTTCGCGGACTCCGTGACCTCCTTGCGCGAAAAAACCGCCCCCGGCTTTAAGCTGATCAGCACGCGCAGTTCGTCTTCCGGAACGGGAAACTTGCCCGTCATCCGGACGTCCGAGACCGTATAGCGCTTACCTTCGATGAGGTTGACGGTGATGTAGATATCTTCCTTGTCCGGCGTGATCGACACCTGCGTCGACTCGATGGTAAATTCGAGAAAGCCCTGGTCTTGATAGAAATTCTTCAAGCGCTCGAGGTCGCCGGAAAGTTTCTGCTTCGAATACTGATCGCGGCTCGAGAACACTGCCCACCACGACGCCGGCCCGAGCGTGAACAAACTCAACAGCTCCGTGTCCGGAAACTCCTGGTTACCGACGATCACAATTTCCCGGATCCGCGCCGGTGGTCCTTCAGTGACGGCAACCTCGATATCGACGCGGTTACGTTCGAGCGGCGTGACGGTAGGTTGTATGGTAACCGCGTAAAATCCGCGGCTGAAGTACTGCGTACGCATTTCCTGCTCGACGCGGTCGAGCAGCGATCGATTGAAGATGCGCCCTTCCGCCAAGCCGATTTCCTTCAACCCTTTCTTCAGATCGTCCTGCGAGAACTCGTGGGTGCCGGTGATGCGAACACCGGCGATCGACGGTCGTTCGATCATCGAGACGATGAGCACATCGCCGCGGCGCTCGAGCCGCACGTCCTTGAAGAAGCCGGTCTTGTACAATGCGCGAATCGCGTCTTGGGCGCTCTTCTCCGTCACCGTGTCGCCGACTTTGATGGGGAGATAGTTGAAGATCGTGCCGGCAGAAATGCGCTGCACGCCCTCCACGCTGATGTCCTTGACGACGAAGGACTCGAGCGAATGGACCAGCGCGGGTGATAGGGCGATGATGAGCGCCGCAATAAATCGATTCATTATGGTTATGGGTACGCGGCGTTGAAGAGGTCTAGTTGAATATCCTTGTGAGATCGTTGTAGAACGCGAGAATCATGAGTCCGGCGAGCAACGCGATGCCCACTTGTTGACCAAACAGCATCACCCGCTCGGAGACCGGACCTCCCTTGATCGCTTCGATCACATAGTACATCAGATGCCCGCCGTCCAAGACGGGTATCGGCAACAAATTGAGCACACCGAGACTGATACTGATGACCGCGAGAAACATCAGGAACTGCACGCCGCCGGTCTTCGCCGAGTAGCCCGCGTATTGCGCGATCGTGATCGGCCCGCTGATGTTCTTGCTCGATATCTCGAGCGTCACCATGCGGTAGAGCATTTCGAATGTGAGCGCCGTCATGGCCCACGTGTTCTGCAGCGCTTCGTTGAGCGCCGGCAGCGGACCGAGCTGCACGCGCACGCGCAGCTCCGGAGGAACGTCCCCGATCTGCGGCCGCACGTTGATGAGGCCGACCGTGCGCTCGCCTTGCTTCTTTGCCTCGGGCGTCACTTGAAATGTCAGACGCTGACCGTCCCGCTCCATTTCAATGGTAACCGGCTGGCCGGCCCGCGGGGCGATGAGCGCGACGATGTCGTCCCAACTTTTCACCGGCTCGCCGTTGATGCGTACGAAACGATCACCCACTTGAATCCCGGCGCGCTTGGCGGGACCGTCCTCCAACCCGCCGACCACCGGAAGCACCTGCGGCAATACCGGCAATAGTCCGATGCCCCGCTCCATCAGCGTGGCGTCGACAGCCGACGCGGGTACGTCGCGCAGATCCAATCGGCGCGTTTGAATGTGCCCTTGCGCATCCCGCGCCTCGACGTTGACCACTGAGCGATCGAGCGCGCGCTGAAAGATATACAACCGCCGCTGTCCCCAACTCTGCACATCGTGGCCATCGATCGCCAGTATCTCGTCGCCGGCTTGGAACCCGCCGCGCTGCGCGATTGACTCCGCCGCGACTTTCCCGACGATCGGGCGCATACCTTCGACGCCGATCGAATAGACGGCCCAGTAGGCGAGGATCGCGAATAAGAAATTAAAGATCGGACCGGCGGCGACGATCGGAAAGCGCTTCCACAACGGCTGGCGATTGAACGCGCGATGCAATTCTTCTTTCGCAACGGGTCCCTCGGTTTCATCGAGCATCTTCACGTAACCGCCGAGCGGCAACGCCGCAATGACGAGCTCGGTTCGGTCGGGACCGATATAGCGTCGCCACAGCGGCTTACCGAAGCCGACGGAGAATCGCAGCACCTTCACGCCCAAGCGCCGCGCCACCCAGTAGTGCCCGAATTCATGCACCACGATCAAAACGCCGAGCGCGACGACAAAGGCGGCGGCATAAAAAAGAATATCGATCATAGAGCTCCTTGGCTCTTTCGAGCGGCGCCGGCCGCTATGAGTTCCTCGGTAACTTGCCGCGCCCGTTCATCGTGCGCAAGTACCTGCTCCAGCGTTTGATCGGGCCCGGCCGGCACTTCATCGAGCACGCGCTCAATCAACCGAGAAATGTCGGTGAACGCGATGCGTCGATCGAGAAAGGCGGTCACGGCGACTTCGTTGGCGGCGTTCAATATCGCCGGCATCGTGCCGCCGGCCACGGCGGCATCGCGTGCCAAGCGCAGACACGGAAAACGCTCGGGGTCAGGCGGGGCGAAGTCGAGGCGCGCCGTCTCGAGCAGATCGATCGGCCGCGCGCCGGATTCGATGCGCTCCGGCCACGCCAGCGCGTGCGCGATCGGGATGCGCATGTCCGGGTTCGCCAGCTGCGCCAGCACCGAACCGTCGGTGTATTCCACCATCGAATGAATCACGCTTTGCGGATGAATGACGATTTCAATTCGATCCGGCGCGACGCCGAATAGACGGCATGCTTCGATCAGCTCGAGCCCTTTGTTCATGAGCGTCGCCGAATCGACCGAAATCTTCCGCCCCATGTTCCAGCGCGGATGCGCGCAGGCCTGCTCCGGCGTCACGTGCGCCAGGCGCTCCGCGGGCGTCGTACGAAACGGCCCGCCCGAGCACGTGAGCAGGATCCGCCTCACGCCGCGCGGCGACTCGCCCGGAACGAAGTCGCGCGGCAAACATTGAAAGATCGCGTTGTGCTCGCTGTCGATCGGCAGCAACACGGCGCCGCCGGATCGCGCCGCCTTTATCAATAGATTCCCGCCGATGACGAGCGGCTCTTTGTTCGCGAGCAGCACGCGCTTGCCGGCGCGCACCGCCGCAAGCGTCGGCCGCAAACCGGCGGCACCGACGATCGCGGCGACGACGATCGGCGCGTCCGCGGCTGCGGCTACCGACTCGAGCTCCGCGGCGCCGGCGCGCACGTCGGTGGCTAGATCGGCGGCGCGCGCGCGCGTCGCGAGCGCGGCGGCGGCGGCGGCGTCCAACATCACGGCTATCCGTGGTTTAAAACGCACGCACTGATCGAAGATGACATCGACTTGCCGGTGCGCGGTCAACGCCACGACGCGGAACCGCTCCGGGTGGCGCGCGATGACGTCGAGCGCACTCGCGCCGATCGAGCCCGTCGAACCGAGAATGACAACGCCTTCGCTTTCCCGATGCTGATCGATAGCAGACATGTTCATGCGCGTGCGTCGAACGCCGCCAGCCAGCCCAACGCGAATACCGGCGCGGCCGCGGTCAACGCGTCGATGCGATCGAGAACTCCACCGTGACCCGGAAGCAAACGACCACTGTCCTTGACGCCCGCCAGGCGCTTCATTTTGCTTTCAGCCAGATCGCCGACCACCGAAATCAACATGGAGCCAATAGCCAACCCGATCCAGACGCCGAGGCGCGCGCCTTGTAGATGCCAAATCATTGTCCCACAAACATAGCCAAGCAACATTGCCGTGATGACACCACCGATCACACCCTCCACCGTTTTACCCGGACTGATCGCCGGAGCGAGCTTCGTTCGGCCGAATACGTGGCCTACGGCGTAAGCCCCCGAGTCCGCGAAACCGATCACAAGCAACAAGCTTAAGAGCAGTAACGGCCGATCGGGGTCGGTGTCGTGAAGAAAGCTAACCGCCAGCCAGGCCGGAACCAGCGTAAGGATTCCCGCTAACCAGCGCCCGCCATTGGACTCAAAGATGCCGTTCGTACCACGGACCAGGACAATTAGAACGAGCAACCACCATAGCGCGGCGACGCCGAAAACGACAGCTGCGACAGCCCGATCCGCTCGTACCGCCATCAATAACGCAGCACCGACCGCCACGACGATCGCGATGTACCCGACGCGGGTGGCACGGCGCCACCGGCACAGTCCACCCCATTCCCACGCCGCGGCTACACCGAAGGCTCCGAATAACAGCGCGACACCGAGTGACGGAAGTACGAACAGCGCCACGAGCAGCAGCGCGATCAGCAGTATCGCCGTGGCAATGCGCTGCTTAAGCATTCCGCGCCGCTTCGAGCTGCTCGCCGGTCAAACCGAAACGCCGTTCCCGCGCCGCGTATGCCGCCAAGGCGATCGCGAATTGATCGCGATCGAAATCCGGCCACGCGACGTCCGTGAAATAAAGCTCGGTGTACGCCAATTGCCAGAGCAGAAAATTGCTGATGCGCCGCTCTCCACCGGTCCGGATGAAGAGATCCGGCTCTGGCATGCCGCGCGTCGCGAGATAGCGCTCGATGGTTTCAGGCAGCACGTCGGTCGCCGCGAGGGCGCCGGTTTGCACCGCGCGCGCGACCTCGGCACAGGCGCGGGCGATATCCCAGCGCCCGCCGTAGTTGGCGGCGATCGTCAACGTCAACGCGGTGTTCGCGCGCGTAAGCTCCTCCGCGGCACGAATGCGTTCGACGATTTTCTCGCCGAAACGCCCGACGTCGCCGATGACTTGGAAGCGCGCGTTCTTCTCGTGCAGCCGCGCGACCTCTAGCTCGAGCGCCGCGAGAAATAGATCGAGCAGCAGCGAGACCTCGTGTGCCGGTCGTTGCCAGTTTTCGCTGGAGAAGGCGAAAAGCGTCAGATACCGAACGCCGCTCTCTCCCGCCGCTTCCACCAGCTCGCGCACGCGCTCCTGGCCTTTGCGATGCCCGGCGACGCGCGGAAGACCACGCTGCCTCGCCCAGCGGCCGTTCCCGTCCATGATGATCGCGACATGACGCGGAATCTTGCCGGCGTTGGCGTCACGGGGAGCGGGAAGGGTCATGGGGGTCGGAAGATCATGCAGCTATATCTGCATGATCTCCTTCTCCTTGGCGGCGATGAGCTTGTCGACCTCGCCGATGAAGCGATCGGTCATCTTCTGCACCGCATCCTCGGCGCGTTTGTCGTCGTCCTCGCCGATGAGCTTCTTTTTCAATTGCTCTTTCACGTGTTGATTGCTGTCGCGACGCACGTTGCGAATCGCGACCTTGGCGTTCTCGCCTTCCTTGTGCACGTGCTTGGTCAGCTCGCGCCTACGCTCCTCGGTCAACGCGGGCAACGGCACGCGCAGCGTCTGTCCGGCGCCGACCGGGTTCAGCCCGAGGTCGGACTCGCGAATCGCTTTCTCGATGGCGCTCAACGCCGCCTTATCGTAGGGCGTGACGGTCAGCGTGCGCGCGTCGGCGACGTTGACGTTGGCGAGCTGATTGAGCGGCGTCTTGGTGCCGTAGTAGTCTACGCGGACATGCTCGAGCAATCCGGGATGCGCCCGCCCGGTGCGAATCTTACCGAGCTCGGTCTTGAGCGCCTCGAGCGATTTTACCATCCGGGTTTCGGCGTCTTTCTTGATTTGGTCGAGCGATTGCGCCATGACGTTACCCCTTCAGCAACGTGCCCTCGGGTTCCCCGTACAGAATGCGCAAGAAGTTCCCGGGCTTGTTCATATTAAACACGCGTACGGGCAAATTCTGATCGCGGCAGAGCGCAATGGACGTCGCGTCCATTACGTCCAAACGCTCGGCCAGCGCCTGGTTGTAGCTGATCTCCTGATAGCGCTTGGCGTCCGGGTGCGTCATTGGATCACGATCGTATACGCCGTCCACTTTCGTGCCTTTTAGCACAATATCGGCGCCTATTTCCGCGGCTCGCAAGCTCGCCGCCGTGTCGGTGGTGAAGAACGGATTGCCGGTGCCGGCGGCGAAGATGACGATACGTCCCTGCTCCAGATGCCGGATCGCGCGCCGGCGCACGTACGGTTCGACGACTTGATCGATGCGCAGCGCGGACTGAACGCGCACTGGCACGCCGGCACGCTCGAGCGCGTCCTGCAGTGCGAGCGAATTGATCACCGTCGCCAGCATGCCGATGTAATCCGCGGACGCACGATCCATGCCCTCCGCCGCGGGCGCGACACCGCGGAAGATATTGCCGCCGCCGACGACCACCGCAATTTGCGCCCCGGTGGCGAGCGCCGTCTTCAACTCTTGCGCGATCCGCTCAATCACCGCGCGGTTCAGACCATAGGCGTCTGGCCCCATGAGCGCTTCGCCGCTCAATTTGAGCAGTACCCGCCGGTAAGCGAGAACCGAACGCTCCTTGATGGTCACGACCGAAAACCCTTCGGTGTCATTATGTCGGACCGACGCTGTCGGACCTCCGGATGCTTGAACCGGCAACGGCCGGTTCGCTTATTTGCTCCTGACCTGCGCCATCACTTCGGCGGCGAAATTATCTTTCTTTTTATCGACGCCCTCGCCCACCTCGAAACGCACGAACCGCGCGACCTTCGCGCCGGCGGACTTCAGCAGCTTCTCGACGGTCGTGTCCGGATCCTTCACGAACGGTTGTCCGAGTAGCGTGATCTCGTTCAGGTACTTGTTGATCCGGCCGGCAACCATCTTTTCGACGATTTCTTTCGGTTTGCCGCTCGCGGCCGCCTGCTCGGCGTATATTTCTTTCTCTTTCTCCACGGCACTGGAGGGCACTAGCTCACGCGACAAGTATTCCGGTTTGCTCGCGGCAACGTGCATGGAAACATCCTTCGCGAGATTTTCATCGCCCCCTTGGAGCTCCACCAGCACGCCGATCTTGCGCGTGCTATGCACGTACGCGCCGACGTGTCCGGTAGTCGTCGCGTAGCGGACAAAACGACGTACGCCGACATTTTCGCCTTGTTTCATCACCAGCGCCTCGCGTGCCTGCGCCACCGTCTCCACACCCGCGCCGATCGGCAGACCGTAAAGCGCCTCGACATCGGCAGGATTGCGCGTCGCGACCACGGCCGCAACCGCGTTCGCGAACGCGGAGAAGTTGTCGCCTTTGGCGACGAAGTCGGTCTCGCAATTGACCTCGACGATCGCGGCGAGCTTGCGATCGGCGCCAATGTTGAGACCGATGACGCCCTCCGCGGCCGTGCGCCCGGATTTCTTCTCGACTTTCGCACCGGCGCGCTTGTGCAGCAAATCCGCCGCCGCTTCCATGTCACCGCTTGTTTCGCTCAGCGCCTGCTTGCATTCCATCATCCCAAGCCCGGTGCGCTCGCGCAGTTCCTTCACCTGTGCCGCTGAAATACTCATGCTTGCTCCACTCGGCCGAGGGTTTCGAAACTCGGCGTCGCTGATTGCGTTACTCCGTTCCCTCGTCTTCGACGACGGTGGTCTTGCCGCTCGCGCGCGCCCGTCCGCGCGGTGCGCGCTTGGCGGGCGGCGGCGTCCCGCGCTTGGGGGGTTCCGCGCCTTCCGCGGCGGCGGCGCCCGGAACGGCGCGCCGCCGGGGCGCCATCTTTACTTTCACCGTTTCCTCCTTGAGCTCGATGAAATCTTCGTCGTCTTTGACCTCGGCGAATTCCACTTGGGTACGCCCTTCGAGCACCGCGTCGCCGGCGGCTTGCGCATACAGGCGAATCGCCCGGATCGCGTCGTCGTTGCCGGGAATAACGTAATCGACGCCGTCGGGCTTGCAGTTCGAATCGACTACGCCGACCACCGGAATGCCGATCTTATTCGCTTCCGCCACCGCGATGTATTCGTGTCCCACGTCGATGACGAATAGCGCGTCCGGTAAGCCCGGCATGTCCTTGATCCCACCGAGACTGCGCTCGAGCTTCAACCGCTCGCGTTCGAGATTGAGCAGCTCTTTCTTGGAAAGCTTTTGCTTGCTGGCATCATCGGCGAGCGTCGTCTCGAGCAACTTCAACCGCTCGATCGACTTGCGCACCGTGCGGTAGTTCGTGAGCATGCCGCCCAACCACCGATCGTTGACATAGGGACAGCCGGCGCGAACCGCTTCCTCACCGACGATATCCTGGGCTTGACGCTTGGTGCCGACAAAAAGGATGGTTCCTTTGTTCGCCGTGAGGCGTTTCAGGAATTGCAGCGCTTCTTCGAATAGCGGCAGCGTCGTTTCGAGGTTGATGATGTGGATCTTGTTGCGCTCCCCGAAAATGTAGGGGCGCATCTTGGGATGCCAGAAACGGGTCTGGTGGCCGAAATGCACGCCGGCCTCCAGCATCTGGCGCATGGTGACAGCGCTCATGGTTGCTCCTTAAGGGTTTTTCCGCCACGGATCTCGTGCATCGATGGCGCATCTTAAGGTTGACGCGGTAACGTACCCAGCGGCGGCCCGCTTCCGTCAATACTTAAAATGCGCCACACCCGGATGCACGTGAGAGGACCCGTGTGTGGGTTTGAGTTAACCGGCGGCCGATACGTGCAGCCGGCGGAGACTATGTCTTCGCCATCGGAAGCGCGAAGGCCCGCTCTTATACCACAGCGCCGACCGGCAAAACAATGCGATTCAAGGACTTTTCCGCTCCCAAAGCGTGCTCAGACCTTTATTAGGCGCCGCCGATGATCGAAAATAACGGCGTGCTTTATGTCCGCAACGATTAAAACTCCCGAGGAAGTCGAAAAAATGCGCCTTGCCGGCCGCTTGGCCGCCGAGGTGCTCGATATGATCGCGCCGCACGTCGTGCCGGGCGTTACGACCGGCGAGCTCGACCGGATTTGTCACGACTATATTGTGAACCAACAACACGCGGTGCCGGCGCCGCTTAACTACAAGGGCTTCCCGAAATCCATCTGCACCTCGGTCAATCACCAGGTGTGCCATGGGATTCCCGGCGAGAAGCAGCTGAAGAAAGGAGACATCATTAATATCGACGTCACCGTCATTAAAGACGGTTACCACGGCGATACCAGCCGCATGTACTTTATCGGCGAACCGTCGATCCAGGCGCGGCGTTTGGTGCAGATCACGCGTGAGTGCATGCAGCTCGGCATCGAGCAAGTGCGCCCCGGCGCCAAGCTCGGCGACATCGGCCACGCGATTCAGAGCCACGCCGAGCGCCACGGTTTCTCGGTCGTACGCGAGTATTGCGGTCATGGCATCGGGCGCGAATTTCATGAGGACCCGCAGGTGCTGCATTACGGCCGGCCTGGGACCGGCATGGCGCTGATACCGGGGATGATCTTCACGGTCGAGCCGATGATTAACGCCGGACGTCCGGAAACGAAATTATTGCCCGACAACTGGACCGTCGTCACACGCGATCACTCGCTCTCGGCGCAATGGGAACACACCGTGCTCGTCACCGCTAGCGGCCACGAAATCCTCACGCGATCATCGGACAGCGTGTCGTGAGCGCGCGCCTCGGTAAGGACGACGTTTTCAACACCGGCGCCTTCGCGAGCGCGCTCGCGGAATCGCGCGACCCGCTGGCCGCGTTTCGTACGGCATTGCGCGACGGACGCGAGCGACTCAAGCAGCACCATCTCGCCGAACCGCGCCAAGCGTCCCATCTGGTCTCGCTGCACGCCTGGTTGGTGGACGAGCTGCTCATGCGCGCGTGGGAGCAACAACTCGCTCTCGCGCCGAAGCGCCTGCCGATGGCGCTTGTCGCGGTCGGCGGCTACGGGCGCGGCGAGCTGCATCCGGCCTCTGACGTCGATATTTTAATTCTCACGAAGAAGGCCTCGGTAAAGACCGGCCCGTTCATCGAGTCGTTCGTGCGCTTCCTCTGGGACATGGGGCTCGAGATCGGACACAGCGTACGCACCGTGAAGGAATGCATGCGCGAAGCCAAAGGCGACATCACCGTCGCCACCACTTTGATGGAAACGCGATTGCTCGCCGGGGACAGCGCGCTTTTCCGTAAAATGCGCAAGCTCACCGGCCCGCGCAAGATTTGGTCGAGCGCGAAATTCTTCGCCGCCAAACGCCGGGAACAAACCGAGCGGCATCTGCGCTTCGACGACACCGCGTACAACTTGGAGCCCAACATTAAGGAAGGACCGGGCGGCTTGCGCGACATCCACATGATCTCCTGGGTGACGCAGCGACATTTCAACACCGAATCGCTGCACGAATTGGTCGAACAAGGATTCTTAAGCGAGCTCGAATACCGCACGCTCGTGCGGGGCCGGGAACTGCTCTGGCAAATCCGCTGCGGCCTGCACTATACCGCCGGACGACGCGAAGAGCGCCTGCTCTTCGACCATCAGCGTGCGCTCGCGAAACTCTTCGGCTATCGCGATCGGCCGGGCGCGCTCGCGGTCGAGCTGTTCATGAAGCGCTACTACCGCACCGTCAAGGACCTGTCGCTGCTCAATGAAATCCTGTTGCAGCATTTCGACGAAGCGATCCTGACGCGCGGGCGCGCCAAGATCGTTCCGCTCAATCGGCGCTTTCAGTCGCACAACGGTTTCCTCGAAGTGCGCGGTCCGCGAATCTTCGAGCGCTACCCGTTCGCGTTGCTCGAGCTGTTCCATTTGATGCAACTGCATCCGGAATTGAAAGGCGTGCGCGCCGACACCATCCGCTCGGTGCGCGCCAACCTGCATCGCATCGACGCGAATTTCCGGCGCGATCTCGCGTGCCGCAGCCTGTTCATGGAAATCGTGCGCGCACCGAGCGGCATCACTCATGAGTTTCGTCGCATGGGGCGCTACGGCGTGCTCGGGCGCTACATTCCGGTTTTTGGGCGCGTGGTCGGGCAGATGCAACACGACCTGTTTCACGTATACACCGTGGACCAACACTCGCTCTTCGTGTTGCGCAATCTGCGCCGCTTCATGCTCGCGCAACATGCGCATGAATTTCCGCTCGCGAGCAACATCGGTCAGGGCGTGGTCAAGTGCGAGCGGCTGTACCTCGCGGGACTATTCCACGACATCGCCAAGGGCCGCGGCGGCGATCATTCGATTCTCGGAGAACAAGACGCCGAGGCATTCTGCCGCTTGCACGAAATGAGCGAGTACGACACGCGGTTGGTGAAGTGGCTGGTGCGCTACCACCTGACGATGTCGGAAACGGCGCAACGTCAAGACATCTTCGATCCACAGGTCGTGCGCCGCTTCGCGGAGCACGTCGGCGACAAGGAGCGCTTGGACAATTTGTATCTGCTTACCGTCGCCGATATGCGCGGCACGAGCCCGAGAGTGTGGAACACCTGGCGCGATCGACTGCTGTCGACGCTCTATCACTCGACGCTGCACGAGCTGCGCGTCGGCGTCGCGAAGCCTCTCGATCTGGAAGCGCGCGTCAACGATCTGCGCGCCGAAGTCATGCGCCGGCTCGCCGCCAAGGGCATCGCCGCGCCCGTCGTCGAGGAGCATTGGGCGCACATGGATACCGATTACTTCCTGCGCCACGACGCCGAGAGCCTCGCGTGGCACGCCGAAGTGATCACGAGCACGCCCGCCTCCGAGCTTCCGCTGCTCGCGGTGCGCTACCATCCCGGCGCGGGCGGGACGGATATCTTGAGCTACACGCCCGATCGCGACGGATTGTTCGTCGATCTGACGGCCGGGATCGACCGCCTCAACTTGTCGATCTGGGATGCGCGCATCCACACCACCCGCTTCGGCTTCGGGCTCGATACGTTCGTCGTGCTCGATTCCGCCGGAGAGCCGATCGCCGAGCCTGACGAGCTTGCGCGAATCCGCGCGGCAATGCGCGCGCAGCTCCTCAATCCGCAACCCGGACGCGACATCCACCACGCGCACCTATCGCGCGTGCTCAAAAATTTCCCAATCGAAACGCGCGTGACTTTCAGTGCCGCACCGAACGGCCAGACGACGGTCATGGAAGTCATCGCGCAGGACCGCCCGGGATTGCTGTATCAGGTCGCGCTCGCGCTCGCGGCATGCAAGGTGCGACTCGTCACCGCCAAGATCGCGACCTTCGGCGGTCGCGCCGAGGATATTTTCTTCGTGGTCACGCGGGACGGTCAGCTGGTGCACGACCCGGCGCTACAGAAGTCGCTGCAAACCGAAATCGCGCGCCGGCTCGACCCACCCGCCATGTCGCTTCCCGAGGTACGGTCGCTGCAAGCGTAGGTTGTGATTCGACGCGGCGCACCGAACGCGACCGCCGAGAATAATTACTTACCGCCGGCCACCTTAACTACGGTACCCTTCAACGCCACCCCCGCCATGATCGCTCCGGCACCGCAGAGGAATTGCTTGTCGTTCGATACGTTTTCGCCTTTGTACACGCTGCGTATGTTGATCACCGCATTACCGCCTTCTTTACGCGCGCGCTCCTGTAGCGCTAGTACCGCGCTTAGGAAGGCGATGCGGCACGCCTCTTCGTCAGACTTGTTGGCGGCGTTGGTTTTCCTATTCGACGTATATTCGCCCATCGATTTCGCCACGGCCGGATGTTTTTGATTGCCGAAGTAGAGCTTGATGTCTTTATCCACTTTATTCTCGCCTACGCTGATATTGAGCGCCTCGTCGATGGCGAGAAGATGGCGGGTATCGCGCGCCTGCGCCTGCATTACCGTCAATGCACAGGCGGCAAGCACAACCGTAACGTAATACTTGTTCATTGGTTTTACCCTTGGTTTGATAGTCAAACCGAATTTAGCGACCGTGCTCGCCGAAGGCAAGCGCCTTATTGCAAACCTGACAGACCTGAACGTCAGTGAGCAACCGATGCACGCGGAGCTTCGCTCTGCGCCAACTTAGGTCCGCGCCCGAGCGGCGTCGGCGTTTGCGCCACCGCGTTTCCCCCGGCATTGCGCGCGGTGAAGCGTTGGATTCCCTGAAAGATTCCTTGCGCCATCTCGCGCTGGAACTTGGGCGAGCGCAGCTTCTTTTCCTCCGCCGGGTTCGAAATGAATGCGGTTTCGACAAGCACCGAGGGAATGTCGGGCGCTTTCAGCACGGCGAAGCCCGCTTGGCGCACGCGCACCGCGTGGATCGGCCCGACACGCCGCAACTCCGCCAGCATGTCCCCGCCTAACGTGAGGCTGTCTTGGATCGTCTTGGTATGGGACAGATCGAGCAGCACTTTGGCGAGCACGTCGTCCTTGTCGCTGATGCTGACGCCGCCGATCAAATCCGACGAGTTTTCACGTTCCGCTAGAATGCGAGTCATCGCATCCGTCGCGCCCTTTTCGGAAAGCGCATAAACCGAGGAGCCGGACGCTAGCCGACCCGGCACCGCATCGGCATGGATGGAAACGAACAAATCGGCGCGTTGCGCACGCGCTTTGTAAAAGCGATTGCGCAAGCCGAGATAATAATCACCGTCGCGGATCAACACCGCGCGCATGCCCTGCTTTTGGTTGATCAGGCGCGCGAGCTCGCGCGCGATGGCGAGCGTAACGTCCTTCTCCCGTGTTCGATAACGCCGTCCGAGCGCGCCCGGATCTTCGCCGCCGTGTCCAGCGTCGACCGCCACGACAAAAGTTTTCGGCGGCGCGTTGCGACTCGGCGCCCGTTTGGGCTCGCGCGCGGGCTCGGTTTCCGGGACGGCTTTCGCCTCGTCGGCGGCGCCGCTCTTGCTGTCCAGTAAATCGATGACCAATCGATGCCCATATGGTCCCGCCGGACCCAGCACGAACGTGCGCGGCTGCGCCGGCGATTTCAGATCGAGCACGATCCGAAGCGTGCCCGTCTCGGGTCGCCCGGTGCGGACCGCGGAAAGCAGCGAGTCGGCGAAGTCGAGCTCGGGCAGAGCGGCGGTCAACTCCGCATCGTCGAGGTCGATCACGATTCGATCCGGATCGCTCAGCACGAATACGCGATGTTCGAGCGATCCGCTGAGATCGAAAACGAGGCGTGTGTGATCGGGCGCCCGCCATTGGCGTAGGTTCTGTACGGTGACGGTGGCGTGAGCGGTGAGCGGCGCGAGGAGAAACAACGAGGCGAGCACGAGGCGAACGCGGCGCCGTATCATCGAAGGGCGCGGAGCGCCGCCGCGCCGGGCGGGGTGTGCGCTTGGAATTGCAACGCTCGTTCCTCGTGGTTCGTTCGCTCAATCATAACGTCTATGTCGGGCGGCGGCAAAAATGTTTGCGCGCGTTCGGGCCATTCCACAACGCAAACGTTGTCACTTCCAATGTAATCGCGCAGCCCGAGAAACTCGAGCTCCGCCGGATCGGCCACGCGGTAAAGATCGAAGTGGCAGAGAGCGATGTCCCCGCACTCGTAAGGCTCGATCAAAGTGAAAGTGGGGCTTTTCACCGGACCACCGTACCCGAGGCCGCGGACTATGCCGCGTACGAACGTGGTCTTCCCCGCACCGAGCGCACCGCGCACGTAGATGAGATGAACCGCCGGTAGCGATGACGCCAGTTGACGACCGAGCGCTTCCGTCTCGAGCTCGCTGTGGGTTTCAATCCGCCGCGTCGTCATCCCGGACCTGATTCAATTGACGCCGAATACCCGGGTAGAGATCCGAGGCGACCAGCCCGATCGGGCCATCCGCCGCCGCCTCGTCACCCGCTGCGGCGTGCACCCACACGCCCAGCCGCGCCGCGTCGAGCGGAGCCAGGCCTTGCGCGCGCAGGGCCGCAATGAGCCCGGTCAGGACATCGCCGGTTCCGCCGCTTGCCAATCCGGGATTACCACGATCGCATATCCAAAGGCCATCCTCGGACGCAATCAACGACCCCGCCCCTTTCAGCACGCAAACCCCGCCGAAACGTTTGACGAGTTGCCTCGCGGCGGCGAAGCGGTCCCGCTGAACGGCTTGCGTCGTGGTCTTTAGCAGCCGCGCGGCTTCACCCGGATGCGGAGTCAGTATCCAATCTTTTTTTCTGACGGGCTTCAACGCCAAGAGATTGAGTGCATCCGCATCGACCACGAGCGGCTGCGCGGCGGTGAGCGCGGCGCGCGCCACACCGCGCGCCCAAGCATCGCGTGACAAGCCGGGACCCAGCGCGATCACGGTCGCTCGGTCGATCAGCGGCTTCAGATCGCGAGCGCTGCGGACGCCATAGACGAGCAACTCCGGCCGCCCAATATTCATGGCGGCCGCATGCGAAGGATGCGTCGCCACCGTAACGAGACCCGCGCCGGCGCGCAGCGCCGCCTCTCCGCACAGCCGCGCCGCACCCGGCATACCGCTGCCGCCACCGATGACGAGCACGTGGCCGAAGTCGCGCTTGTGGGAATTGCGCGGACGCGGTCGGAGCAAGCCGCGCAGCTCGGACCCCGATAGACGTTGTGCCGCGGGCGGCAATCCGTCGTATATGTCCATTGGCACGTCGAGATCGTCGAGCAATATTTCGCCGGCGTGATCGCAGCCATCCGCCGTAAACAATCCGAGTTTTAATCCGATGAACGACACGGTGATGTTCGCGCGCACCGCGGCACCCATGACGGCGCCGGTATCTGCGTTGAGCCCGGAGGGGATATCGACGGCCACGACCGGACGACCGCTCGCGTTGATCGATTCAATCGCGGCGCGCCACTCGCCCTCGACCGGCCGCTCCAGTCCGATCCCGAGTAACGCATCTACTATTACGTCGGCCAAGGCGAGCGTCGACGCATCGAACGGTCGTACCGTTACACCCGCGGCTTCGCATCGCACCCGCATCTGCGACGCATCGCCCTTGCTGGGCGCTTTGCCCATCGTAAGCACCAGCGGCTCGTTACCGGCTTCTTTCGCTAATCGCGCGACGACATAACCGTCCCCGCCGTTATTCCCCGGCCCGCAAACGACGGCGACGCGACGCGCGCGCGGGAAGCGCGCGCACAGCACGCGAAACACCGCGGTACCCGCGCGCGTCATCAGCTCGGCGCCGGTGATGTGATGCGCCTCGATCGCGCGGCGATCGAGCTCACGCACTTGGGCGGCACTATATATAGGTATCGGCAGACTCATGTTGAATGCGTAGTGTAGCCTGGGCGGAAACGGCCGGGGTACGCTTGCGCGACACGGAATGATCTTACCCATCGTAACGACGGGCCGGAGGGCGCTTCGGTTGCGGGGCATGTGCTTCGGCATCGTGGTAGCATTTGCGCACTTGCGCCCGCGTCTGCCGCGTACATTCCTTTAAGGAAGCCTGAACAAGTGTACGGTCGGTCTTCGACAGGTCCAGACCGAACGGGTCTTTATGCGAAATAGTCGTTCGTGCTGAGCCTGTCGAAGCACGAACACCGACTTGATCAGAGCTTCCTTAACAATCGCCGCGTCGAAGCATGCCTGCCGCTGAATCCGATACTGACCTCGCCTCCCTCGCCCAGCACATCAAAAAATGGGGCGAAGCGTTGGGCTTTCAGCAAATCGGCATCACCGACGTCGAGCTAGGCAAAGCGGAAGCGCATTTGCTCGACTGGCTACAGCTCGGCCGCCACGGCGAGATGAACTACATGGCGGCGCACGGCGTACGCCGCAGCCGTCCGGCGGAGTTGCGGCCCGGTACCGTGCGAGTCATCAGCGCACGCATGAATTATTTTCCCGCCGCGTCCGATGCGCAGGCCGTGCTCGATGATCCCACCGCCGGCTATGTTTCGCGCTACGCCCTGGGTCGCGACTATCACAAAGTCCTTCGTGCACGATTGCAACGCCTGGCCGCGCGCATCGAAGCGGAAGTCGGACCGATCGGTTACCGCGTGTTCAGCGACAGCGCCCCCGTGCTCGAGAAAGCGCTCGCCGAGCGCGCCGGCCTCGGCTGGATCGGCAAGCACACCAATCTGATCGCGCGCGACGCCGGCTCCTGGTTTTTTCTCGGGGAGATCTACACCGATTTGCCGCTTCCGGTGGACGCGCCGGCGACGAATCATTGCGGCACGTGCCAAGCTTGTATCGACGTGTGCCCGACGCAAGCGATCGTCGGTCCCTACCAACTGGACGCACGCCGCTGCATTTCGTATCTCACCATCGAATTGCGCGGATCGATCCCCGAGGAATTACGCCCGCTGCTCGGCAACCGCATCTACGGTTGCGACGACTGCCAACTCGTTTGTCCGTGGAACCGCTTCGCGCGTTTGACGACGGAGCCGGATTTCGCGCCGCGTCACAGCCTGGATGCGCCGAAGCTGATCGAACTTTTCGCGTGGTCGGAAGAGGAGTTCCTGGAACGCACGGAAGGATCGGCGATACGACGTATCAGCTATCAACAATGGTTACGCAATATTGCAGTGGCCCTAGGTAATGCCCCCACCAGCGAACCGGTTCTGCAGGCGCTACGGGCGCGCGCCGATCATTCGTCCGCGCTCGTGCGCGAGCACGTTGCTTGGGCCCTCGCACGACACGCCAGCGTTGCGTAATTCGACCGAGCCCGCCAAACTGCTTATCTGATCCCGATTTCAGCCGTAGGCACGGCTAGAAGGCAGGAACGTAGTGAAGAAGCCAGTTTCGCAAATATTTCTCTTGACGATTGCAGCCGCGCTACTCGGCACCAGCGCCTGCGGCGGAGGTGGAGGCGGCGGGACGACGTCCGACACGACGCGACCCACCGTAGTGGCGACCGATCCGCCCGCCGCCGCCGTCGGCGTCTCGTCGACCGACCCTCTCACTGTCACCTTCAGCGAATCCGTCGCTGGCGCCTCCGTCACTAAGGACAGCTTCGTCGTTCGCAACGCTGCGGGCGCTGTCGTCAGCGGCGGCATCGTCACGGCGAACGGACGCACAGCGTTATTCACTCCAACGGCGGGCACGTTAGCGAAGTCGGCGATTTATCAAGCAACCCTCACCACAGCGATCAAGGACTTGGCTGGCAACGCTTTGGCCGCGGATTTTGTCTGGAGCTTCACAACGACAACGGACGCGTGGCAGCCGACCGCTAATCCCGCGCTGAGCGCGCGCGCCGATCACACGGCAGTATGGACCGGCAGCCGGATGATCGTATGGGGCGGCGACATCGGAGGATCCGTCACCAGCACCGGTGGACTTTACGCGCCCACGCCAGGTGCGGGCGTGTGGACGCTCACCAGTAGTATGAATCCGCCGTCGGCGCGGACCGGCCACACCGCGGTATGGACCGGCGCCGAGATGATCGTGTGGGGAGGAGAAGACGTTATCGGAGCGAGCTCGACCAACACTGGCGGACGCTATGCGCGCGCCACCGACATCTGGACGGCAACGACACCGACCGGCGCCCCGCCTGCGCGCAGTCAACACACTGCGGTTTGGACCGGCACCGAGATGATCGTATGGGGCGGTGTAACAACGGGCGCTATCCTGACAAATACCGGTGGACGTTTTAACACGAGCGGCGTCGGAAGTTGGACCGCAACCAATGCGGACGGAGCAAGCGGTGCGCCTACACCTCGCGTGGGTCACACCGCAGTTTGGACCGGCACCGAGATGATTATATGGAGCGGAAACAGCGGAGTGCTAACGCGAAGCGGCGCTCGCTACCGGCCCGCCACCAATGACTGGGTCAACGTTTCGCCCACTCTCAGCGCGCCGTCCGCCCGCACGGATCACACCGCGGTGTGGACGGGAACCGAGATGATCGTGTGGGGTGGCACTGACATTAGTAGTCTCGCCACCGCTACGGGCGCCCGTTATAACCCCGTGACCGACGTGTGGACCCCAATGGCGAACGCACCGCTTGCCCGCAGTGGACACACCGCGGTTTGGACTGGAACGGAAATGATCGTTTGGGGCGGCGATACGTCATCGAATCAGGGGGCGGCGTATCGGCCTGCGACCGATACGTGGCGGCTCATTAAGATCGACGCCAACACGCCTTCCGCACGAACCGGTCATACCGCGATTTGGACCGGGAGCGAAATGATCATCTGGGGTGGGGACAACAACGGTACGTTGACCGTGACCGGCAGCCGTTATCTGCCGTAGCGTGGCTCGCTCGCACGCCACTATTGAGGGCTATCATTCTCATCAGTGGGATCAAAGCGAATCGGGCAACTGTTGCGCGCCGTGGAAGACGGCGATCACGTAAACGCGATCGGTCTTCACGCGATAGATCAGACGATAGGGGAAGACGATCAGTTCGCGCAGACTTGGATCGTCGTAGGTCGGGACGACGCGCCCGGAATGCGGGTGGTCGATTAATTGCTGGGAGCGGCGCGTGAGTTTATCCACCACGCCGTTGGCGTAGAACGGGCGCGTCACGCTGGAGGTATCGGTAAATGCCATCGAGGTGGGCTTGCGCCCCGGGGGTCCAGATGACCCTCATTCGGGTAGGTTGTACTTAGCTCGCACCGCTTTCACATCATCGCCGCGGTCGGCATCGCTATCGGCGAGTCCCCGCTCGATCGCCTGGCGTTCGTAGAGTTCGCGCATCATGTCGTCGTAGGTGGCGTTGTCCGGCAGCTTGTCGATCAGTTGGTGGGCAACTTGCTTGCGATTGACATTGGACATGGCAACTCTCGTGATGTGTTTACTCCCACAAGTTTACGCGACCAAAGTTGTTTCGTCATGGCCTGCCTCGTTCGCGGGCTTACCACGCCCTGACAGTCAACGTAGGGCACGGAGCAGCACACGTAGCGTGCGCCACGCGCATGATCAATCCAACTCACCGAACCAGCCGTCCCACGAATGCCCGTCTGAAGCCCGATCCAGCGGATAGAGTCCGCGTTCGACAAAGCGATGAAAGCTCGAATACGGCCACTCTTTCACGTGCGCGACGTACCGTGTTTCACGGGGTTCCAATGGATATAGCCCGCGTGTCGCTGCAGCGCTGCCATCATCCGAGTTCTCTATGTGTCTCGCGCGAAGACGTGAGCGGCGGTTTGATGTGATCGCGCGTCTTCTGACTGACGCGGCGTTTGATGATGCTCCAGCGCATGGCATAGTCGGCGTCATCCGGCGGCGACGTCCAGAGGCAGTGCAAATGATCCGGCAACGGGACGAATGCATCGGTCGTAAAGGGGCGCTGCGCCCTCACGGCTTCGATACTGTCTTTTAGCGCCCGACAGAACAAGGTGTCGGTCAGCACGTTTTGGCGCTGGAACGTGTTCACGGTAGAGAAATAGATCGCGCCGGGGACGACGGATCGGCGAAACGTTCCATGGGGCGATTGTAAGGTGATCGTGCGCGGGGCGCACGCTACGCTCGCTCCAACCCGAACGAGCTGGCCGTACACGCCGACGTGCGGGCAGATTCAGTTTCCGAAGTAAGATAGCCAGCGGAGCGCGCGGGAACGTCGCGTCGCACCTTCTTTAAGGGAGAGAGCGAACCGGGCTTTCGCACGAGTTCGCTGACTCGCACGATTCCCGTTGCTCCTCTCCTGCGTTTAAGAACGACCGTCAATCCCCTAAAATGACGTACGTTGCCTTAAAGTAATTTTGATCAAGACAATTCCCTATGAATTGCACTCTCGTGCCCATTGCTTTTGCGGTCATACCAGCCGCCAAAACAAGTTTTCTATCGACAACGTCACTCGTAACGTAAACATAAATTGCGTTGGGGCAAGAGGGTGCGCCCCAACCGCCTTCCGTGGCGCGAAAGTAAAATTCTTGACCGGTGCCGTTGATTTGTACCATACGTACTGTCCGATATGGCGTCGTTTCATCAGCTATCGCGGCGCCTGATGCGATACCGTGGACAGCGACAATTGCTGCGATTGCCATGATTGTATATTTCATTCACTCCCCCTCGTCTCTCGCGAATTGAACAGTCATTTGAGCATTCCCCCTTAAGGTGCAAGAACTGGCATTTGCCGGACGATAGTCCGTTCACGAATCGCTGTTTTGTAGACTTTCGCTTGCATTTCTCCCTCGGAGTTCTATTGTCTGTCATCGATCCTGGGTTACGCCGCTTCGCGGCTAACCCAGGCTACGTGTACTGACAGTACGCCTTCGCGAGGCCTACCCAAGCCGCGCCTGCTCCACGAGCGTTCTAGCTTCAATCTTGTATGTAGAAATCTGTCACCTTGGAATTCTCGCAACGCAAGTTAACGTACTTACCTGCTAGATAAGCGCCCAGCAACGCGGCCCGTTTGTACTTATCGGCTTCGGCGCCGTTTCCAGTATCCATGGGCAGGCTCTACGCATCTCCCGCACCACATGCGCCACCGGTGTTCAGCTTAAAGTAGGTGACCGAATAAAAACTTTGAATCTGCGTAATCTTACTCGGTCCGCTCCACACCCAATCGGCCTGGGCATTTGTCGACACACCAAGAGCAGCGACGGCAATCAAAACAAGTAAACTGCTTATAATCCTCTCGACTTTTCTCCCAAGCTTCATAGTTGCGTCCGCTGCAAACGAAGAAATCAGAAACGTCAGGAACAAGATTTTTCGTGCTGTCATCGAGCATCCTCCGCTTAAAGGTCGAAGACTTAAGGACAGGCAGCCATCATCTCGGGAATTGGCCCGGCCCCTTGAAGTGACCGCAACGCAAGAATGTAGTTGTAGCTCCTGTCGTAGCTATTGAGCACCAGCGGACGAAGCAGTCTTCCTTCGACCTCGGGTTCAACCGCAGCCGCGTCGAGACATGCTCCCCAGGCCGCGACAATGCCGAAATATTGTTGGACGGCGGCAGCAGATGTGCTATTCGCTAGCACGGCTTGATAGTACTTCGCCATTTCGAATAACACGGTCTGTGCCTTTGGATTTTTTGGGTACGCGTAGACGATGCCACGCTCCACGTCATCGCGTACTCCATCGCCGTTGGAATCGATTCCCGTTACAGTCGCATCACCTGCCACTCCAGGATCGCGCGGAAGGTTTTGCTCCACTGGCACGATCACATATATGTCGTCATCGATAGGAATCGGGACATAGATCACGGAGCGCGGTAACGACGAAATACCAGTCCCCTGAATGCAATCAATCTGGATTTTCTGCGTAATGTAGTTGCCGTAACCGGGAATATATTCGATAGGTTCCCACACTATTCCATTTTCAAACTTGTAGTTGAAAACATAAGTTCCGGGTTGACTAGGTGTACCTACCAATACTAAGTTATGCGGATGCGAGTCCCAACCCGTAACGTTCTGATCGATGTTAACGCTAACTCCGGGCGGGAGGTTGCCGGTAACACCGGTAATCTTGCTGAACTTTCCGATATTGGCATAGAGCGTTAGCTTATAGAATTGGCCCACCTGCCCGTTCGGCAGCGTGCAATCGGCGCAGGCTGTTGGACAGCCATCCGCCCACGCGGAGCTGCAAAGGAACGCAAAAACGCAAAAGCCGAGCAACCAATTTCTCATTGTCGCGTTCTCCTAGTTGCAGGTTGATCCGTCACCACAATCGACGCACAAATTCCAGTTGGAATGCCCGGACGCCTCAAGCAGTATTTCAATCCCAGCCGTGGCGTTCACCGCTGCATCAAAGTGGAATTTGAACCTGAACGTAGTGCCGGGCCCAACGTTTCCGTTACCACTAAACCAGCAAAACCTGACTCCGTCTGCGTCACATATATTCATTCTCAGCTCTGCGTCTAGCAAGCCGCCCAAATCAGTACGCACCGATACATCACGTGCGCCCGTTCCGAGAAAGTGGGACACGAGGTAATTACCGCTTCCCCCAGACGTCCTCAATGGGGAACAGACTTGCGGCAGAACGCACGCGCTTCCGGTTGCGTCTAGGGATTGCTTACCGCTAAGGACGTCGTTACGGATTCGTTGACTCAAGCTGTTCGGCCCAAGATACGACCCGATAAGTGTGTGACCCGAAGGATCGGGAACAAGGTCGGGGCCCGTCGGTGACCACGTTGGCGGCAGGATAGAACGACCCCATGGAAAATCGACCCGTGCCAGATTGATCACCGTATCGTCGCTTCGCGTTTCGTATGATCCTGAGTTCGCAACATACGTCGCGGGAGTCGCGACCCCCACCACGGTAACGCACGCTGCCACCGCAGGATCGAATGATCGCAAATAGTTCACGAGCTGATTTGCGTAGAAGTTTCCCTGAGAGTGCGCAACGACAACGGCCTTTCTTCTCTTGTTGTAGTAGTTATCACGTAGAGCGGCGACCATCGGCTGAAGCCATGCACTTTGCACGTATGCCGCCTCGTCCAACGTTGCAAGCTGTTGTCGAAACGAACTCGGCGCCAGAGACAAATCATCTAGCCACTTCCAAAAATTTTTGAATAGCTCTCTCTGAGAATCGGCATTGCCCTGCGCACGTACTCTGTCGATCATCGTAGAAAAAGCCGCGTCGTTGTCCTGATACAGATTTTTGACATCTCCGGAAGGCACGTCGAGAAGCACCCGCGTCTGCAATCTTTGTCGCAGTCGCGGCGCTTCATCGGGCGCGACATTCATACCGTTTATGAAGAAGTAGGTGGTTTCTCCGTCCGCACAATACGCAGAGGGGACCAGCATAAGCGTCAGCAATAGGCACGAAAATGCGATCTTGATCATTGGTTTTGCTCCCCGCTTACTCCTACAACTATCTTGAGTTCGGCACGACGGTGATGATGAATCGGGTAGTCCCCATGCAGCGACTCGCCTTTAACTTGGTGCTCCGCTACACGGTTCTAGTCCATCCAATACAATGGTTGATTTCTGGCCGCCGTTGTCCTTCAGAACCGCCATCTCCACGTCGTCGACGAGCATACGCGAGTAGCCTTCGTACACGATCGTGAAAACCGCGACCACTTCAAACTTCGACCCTTGGGGAACCGGCGTAACGATCGTACCTTCGGCCTTTGGGGTGCCCCGAAGATACTCGGCGTAACTAGATGACATTAAAACGCGACCGATACGAACCACCTCGTCCCGACTAAAGTCCGTTGGTAGATTCGTCATATACACCATTGGCTCCGCGAAAGTGGCACACTTACCAATCCATGGATGAGTGGCCGGCGCATATTTGGCGTTAGAACCGCCGCACGCAACAGGTGACAAGCAAGCCAGTGAGAGCACCACGACATATAGCAATCCACTAAAATGGTACTTAGTACTCATGTCGCTCCTAGCGGATTGACTGAGAAGGTTGTCCAACGTGTGGAGCTAGGTCGGACGAAAACGAGAGTGATGCCTACAGGAGGCGAGCAAAAACAGCGTAGAACGGGTACCAAATGACGATTGGAAGACGTTGTCCACCCAGAGCGAAGATACATGACGGCGGCCCCCCTTGGTGTCTGACCGGTCTTTTCACTTCTTGTCTGTTACCGGTCTACTTTTTATTGATGGTCGCGCGTTCCGACACGACCGTCGCTATTGCGGTATCGAATCTATCCAGTTCACCACAACGGCGTCAAGGAATCTTTGGTGCTAAGACTAAAGGATAAGACATCGACGCCAAGAACAGGTAAACGGCTTTTGGGCGCGACCTGCCGGTAAGTACGCGACGACTTAGTCATTATTGACTATGCCGTGCTTGCACTCATGCCTTAGTCATAAGGAGGAAGCGATCGAGACGCGTAACGTGGCGAAGTTTTTAAAGTTTATTACTCGACAGAAGCACCGACAGGCGCTCAACTATTCACCCTCACCCTAGGTATTCCCACCTGGGTGCAATACACTTCGTTGCACCCGTTCGACGGCGCGAATGCATGTTAGATGCATTCGCGACGGCTCCGCCTCACCTCCCTAAAAGGGAGGGGGAATCTAAAATTTGCCGCCTTCGCGGGAACGACAAGCCCCTCAATCGAGCTTCCTCGCCGAAACCACCATCCCATCCTCATCTGCATAAACATAATGACCAGGATTGAACGTCACGCCCGCGAACCGAACCGCGATCCCGACTTCGCCAAAGCCATTCTTCTTCGGCCGCACGGGATTGCTCGCGAGCGCGACGACGCCGAGCGCGATATCGGACATCTGCGCCGAATCGCGGATGCAGCCGTACACGATCAGCCCTTGCCACTCGTTGTCAACCGCGAGCTGAGCGATCTTGTCGCCGACGAGTGCGCTGCGCAGGCTGCCGCCGCCGTCAATGATCAGCACGTTGCCGGCGCCGTTCTTTTCTAGCTCGCTGCGCACCAGTTTATTGTCTTCGTGAACTTTTACCGTGACGATCCGTCCGGCGAACGCCCGCTTGCCGCCAAAGTGGCGAAAGACTGGCTCCGATACTTGCAGCTCGTGCTCATGCTCGTCGCAAAGGTCGGCCGTCTTAATCGTCATCGAGACGCTCCACCGCTCTGCTCCTCCCGCTGCATATTCAGCAAATGCTCCCGATAGTACTTCAGCTCCTCGATCGATTCGCGCACGTCGTCGAGCGCGCGATGCGTCGCCCGCTTCACGAAACCGCCCGTGATGTCCGGACGCCAACGGGCCGCGAGCTCCTTGAGCGTGCTCACGTCGAGATTGCGGTAATGAAACCACGCTTCGAGCGCCGGCATCGTGCGCGCAAGAAAGCGCCGATCCTGGCAAATGCTGTTGCCGCACATGGGCGAGCGTTTTTGCGGGACGTAGCGGCTGAGGAAATCGAGCATTTGTCGCTCGGCCGCGCTTTCCGTGACGCTCGAGCTTTTGACCCGTTCGATCAACCCCGACGCCCCATGCGTGCGCTTATTCCACTCGTCCATGCCGTCGAGCAGTGCCTGCGGCTGATTGACCACGATGACGGGGGCTTCGGCGACGACGTTGAGCGCGCTATCCGTCACGATCAGCGCCATTTCGATGATTCGGTCGGCGTCCGGACTCAGTCCGGTCATTTCCAGGTCGATCCAGATAAGCGCGTTCGAGTCGGGTGCCGGTGACGGCGATTGCGACATGCGCGAACTCCGTGAGTTAAACTAACGAATCGCAATGATAACACTACACGGCATGCACACCTTCACCGTCTTGTTCCTCGCCTTGCTCGCCCTCACGCTGGCCGCGCAACTCTGGCTCGCGCGCCGACACATCAAGTACGTGACCGAACATCGCCGCCGAGTCCCTCGCGCATTCGAGGGCCAGGTTCCACTCGAAGCGCATCGCAAGGCCGCCGACTACACCGTGGTGCGCACCGGTCTCGGCCGGGTGGAAACGGTTTACAGCGCCTTACTACTACTCGCGTGGACGCTCGGCGGCGGACTCGATGCACTCGACCGTTTCTGGCGCAGCACGGTTGGATCGGAGTTGATCGGCGGCACGCTGTTTCTTCTGAGCGTCGTGTTGATCAGCGCAATTTTGGATTTACCGTTTGCCCTATACCGAACCTTCGTCATCGAGCGCCGTTTCGGCTTCAACCGCACCTCCCCCGGTTTGTTCATCGGCGATCTGATTAAGCAAGCGCTGTTGAGCTTGCTCTTCGGCATACCGCTCATTCTGGCGGCGCTGTGGCTGATGCAAACCGCCGGGCGATTCTGGTGGCTGTACGTTTGGGCATTGTGGACGGCATTCGGGCTGTTCATGGTGTGGGCGTATCCGACGCTGATCGCGCCGCTCTTCAACAAGTTCAAACCGCTGACCGCCGAGGGACTGCGCGCGCGCTTGCAAGCGCTACTTGAACGCACCGGCTTTCGCAGCCAAGGCATTTACGTCGTCGACAGCTCGCGGCGCACCTCGCATGGCAACGCTTACTTCACGGGCTTCGGCCGCAGCAAGCGCATCGTATTCTTCGACAGTCTGCTACAGCAGTTGGCCGAGAACGAAGTCGAGGCGGTCGTAGCGCACGAGCTCGGTCACTACAAGTTGCACCACATCATAAAGCGCGTTGCGCTCATGGCCGTCATTAGCTTGATCGGTCTCGCCCTACTCGGCTGGCTCGTGGAACAACCGTGGTTTTACCAGGCGCTCGGCGTAAGCCACCCCTCGAATCACGCCGCATTGGCGCTCTTTCTAATGGCGAGCTCCGTCTTCACTTTTTTTCTGCATCCGCTGCTCGCACGCGGCTCGCGTCGGCATGAGCACGAAGCCGACACGTTCGCCGCGCAACAAAGCGACGCTGGCGCACTCATCAGCGCGTTGGTCAAGCTTTACCAGGAAAACGCGTCGACGCTGACACCCGATCCATTGCACTCGGCGTTCTACGATTCGCACCCGCCGGCGCTCGCGCGCATTTCACATTTGCAAAATAAACACTTATCGGAGGATGTATGTCGCTGAAACACGGAACCGCGCTCATTACCGTCTTTATCCTCGGCGTCACACCCGCGATCGCCGATACAGCCCTGCTGCCGGGCAACGCCGGCAAAGGGAAAACGCTACACGCCACGAACTGCGCTGCGTGTCACGACGCGAAGATTTACACGCGCAAGGATCGGCGCGTGCAAACGTTGAGCGGCTTGATCGGACAAGTCGAGGCCTGCAACACACTGCTAAAGAAGGAACTGTCCCGCGGGCAAGTCAACGATTTGATCGCGTATCTGAACGAGAGCTACTACCGCTTCGAATGAATGGAGCCTTGCCATGTCGAGCTTGAAGCAGCAACGCTGTGTGCCTTGTGAAGGCGGCATCGCCGCGATCGATCGGCGCGCGGCGGAGAATTTATTACCCCAGGCGAAGGGCTGGCGGCTCAACGAGACCACCACGGAAATCAGCCGAACCTTCGACTTCAAAAATTTCCATGAAACGATGGCGTTCGTGAACGCCCTCGCGTGGATAGCGCATCGCGAGGATCATCACCCCGATCTCGAAGTGGGTTACAAACGCTGTCACGTCCGGTACAGCACGCACGCGATACGCGGATTATCGATGAACGACTTCATTTGTGCCGCGAAGATCAACGACCTGTTGGGCGAATGAAGGGGCTCGTGAAACGGCAAGTTGGAACATAGTGGATAAATGTGTCGAAACCGCAGATGAACACAGTAAACACGGATAAAGTAGCAAGGGCGCCTAACAAAATTACTTGCCGCCGCTCAGCATCCGTCCCTCACCCCTTCCCCTCTCCCGGAGGGAGAGGGGTTTTGAAATCCGGAAACGCGGTACGGTGTTCCCATTTTGTTGCGCGCTTTAAGGAAGCTCTGATTAATTCCCTTCCCCCTCTGCGGGATTTACTTTTCCGGCTTCGTCGCCACAACGTTCACCAACGTCTCTTCCCGTCGCTCGGGAACGCCGAATCCGAACCATTCGATTGCACCGAGATCCGGCCGGCTCCACCACAAATAAGGTAACGAGACGTTTTCCGGCCCGAACACGAAACCTTCCGCGCGGATCATCGCCAGATATTCGTCGGCGCTGCGCTGCACGTTCATCGGATGCCGGAACAACAGGCGGATTGTCCAAGAGTAAATGTACGCGCGCGTCGATTCGGCGAAGAGCAGGATTCCTCCCGGCTTGAGCACCCGGTAGAACTCGCTCAGCGCCCGTTCTTGCTGCGTCAAGTGATGAAAGGTCTGATGACAGAACACGAGATCGACGCTTGCGTCCGGCAGATTAAGCGCCGCCAGGTCGCCGCCGCGAATCTGCACCGGCGCATTTTCCTTCGCCGCCTCGGCCCGCGCCTGACGCAAACATTTCTCTTCGGCATCGACGCCGATCAAGCGTTGCGGCGCGAAGTGCTCGATTAACGGCCGAAATGACTTTCCTTGTCCGCAGCCGACATCGAGCACAACCGCGTAAGACGATTTGCGCCGCGGGATGAGACGTTCCAAGTCCTTGAGGGCGACGCGTATCACGTGCGTGGTCCACGTGTGCGTGCCGAGAAACCAAAACCCGATTCGAGTTTCGGGGACGAAGGTGATATGACGGTCCGAGGGAGCAGCCATCCGAAAGGATTCTATCCTCGATGTTGGACGCTATCTCTAACTTTACAGACGAAACGCCGCGGAAGCTCCCTCGAAAGCAAGAGCCTCAGGCGTCGCGCCGCCCGTTCAACGCGCGCGCGAGCGTGGAACGGTCGGTGTACTCGAGTTCCCCGCCGACCGGAACGCCGTAGGCGATGCGCGTCGCACGGACGTTGCGCCGCCGCACGAGCTCGGTCACGTAATGCGCTGTCGCCTCGCCTTCGACCGTGAGGTTGGTGGCGAGCACGACTTCTTTGATCTCGCCTTGATCGAGCAACGCTTCCAATCGATGCAGTTCCAACTCCTCCGGCCCAATCCCATCGAGCGGCGACAGTCGCCCCATCAGGACGAAATACATACCGTTATAAACTCCGGCTTGGTCCAGGGAAACCAGATCGGCCGGCGATTCGACGACGCACAGTAGCGTCGTGTCGCGGCGCGGCGAGCTGCAAATCGCGCAGAGCTCCGCCTCGCAGAAATTGTTGCAACGCCGGCACTGGATTACGCGCTCGACGGCGTTCGTGAGCGACTGCGCCAGCATCCGCGCGCCGTCGCGATCGCGCTCCAACAAATGAAACGCCATCCGCTGCGCGCTCTTCGGCCCGACACCGGGGAGCCGGCGCAGGGCTTGCTTCAACGCTTCGAGAGCGGGAATTTCATCCATATGAGCTATAAGAATTTTGGAACCGCAGATAAACGCAGATAGAAAAACGTCTTCTATTCTGTCTTTCCTCCGTGTTCATCTGCGTTCATCCGCGTTCATCTGCGGTTCCAGAAATCAAAAGGGAAGTTTAAGCCCGTCCGGCAATCCGAGACCCGCCGTTAGACCCGCCATCTTCTCCTGCGTCGTCTTCTCCACCTTGCGCACCGCGTCGTTCACGGCAGCCGCCACTAGGTCTTCGAGAACTTCCTTGTCGTCTTTTAGCAAGCTCGGGTCGATGGTGACGCGGCGCACGTCGTAGCGGCAGGTCATGACGACGCTAACCATGCCGCCGCCCGCATTGCCAGTGACCTCTATCGACGCCAGCTCTTCCTGGGCCTTGCGCAGATTTTCCTGCATCGCCTGCGCTTGCTTCATCAAATTGCCCAATCCGCCTTTCATCATAGTGTCACCGCCCCGTTGGACGAATGCTGTCGGGATTCACGCGGGCGTTGAACTTCTCCCGCAGCGCGCGCACGTTCGGATCGCTGTTGATCGCTTCGACGGCCGCCCGCTGCTCCTCGTTCTGCAAGCGCGTCTTCTGCTGGGCAGGCGTGGGCGTCGGCGGCGCGCCGATGCGCACATTCAGTTGCAGCGGGCGACCATAATGTTGCTCGAGGACCTGCTTGAGTACGGTTTCGCG
Source organism: Sulfurifustaceae bacterium (assembly GCA_041485885.1). Classification (GTDB taxonomy): domain Bacteria; phylum Pseudomonadota; class Gammaproteobacteria; order Acidiferrobacterales; family Sulfurifustaceae; genus JACQFZ01. The sequence continues at coordinate 101,922 of JBGPKL010000002.1, read as the reverse complement.
GTCCTTGCTCAAGAGCTTCGCGCAGCTCTCGTCGAGCACCAGACTGATCGTCGTTTCGTCGATGGATTCCAGCGCCGTATTGCTCAGAAGCTCGCGCACCAAACCGTTCACCGCGAGACGCTCGACGGTCTCCTTCCACGAAGGAGCCGAAGTCGGCGGACTGTCGCGCTGAATCGGCGACGGCACCTCGGGGCTGACCTTCGTCGCCGCCGGAGTGCTCGCTCGCGGTTGCGGCGCTGCTTTTTCCAATTCCTCCATCCGAACGGTCGTTGCCGGCCGAAAGGCGAGCATCCGCAATAACGTCATCTCCAAACCCGTGCGCGGATCGGGCGCGAGCGGGAGATCGCGGCGGCCGATCAAACCGATCTGGTAATAGAGCTGCACATCCTCGGGCGAGAGCGACGCCGCGTGGGCGTGCAACCGTTCCGCGTCGCCCTCGTCGGCCAACGCGGGATCGATGTGAGTCAAGGCGATGCGATGCAGCCAGAGCAGCAGCTCATCGAGCAGCGCGGTGCAGTCGGCACCATGGTCGATGACATCGGCGACCACGGCCAGCAACGCCTTGGCGTCGTTGGCCGCGAGGCCGCGAAGCAGCCGGTCGACCGCGTCTTGATCGATGGTACCGAGCATACTGCGCACGTCGGTCTCCGCGACGCGCCCGCCGCCGAAAGCGATCGCTTGGTCGAGCAGGCTCAGGCCGTCGCGCATACTCCCGTCCGCGCCGCGTGCGAGCAGTCGCACGGACGCCGCATCGTGCTCGATGTTTTCCGCCGCCAGGATCTTTTCCAGTTGCTGCGCGATCTCCGCGGCCGACAAGCGTTTCAAGCTAAATTGCAGGCAGCGCGACAGTACCGTGACGGGCAGACGCTGCGGATCGGTCGTCGCCAGCAGGAATTTCACGTGCGGCGGCGGCTCTTCGAGCGTCTTGAGCAGCGCGTTGAAACTGTGGCCCGACAGCATGTGCACTTCGTCGATCAGGTACACCTTGTAGCGGCCACACGAGGGCGCGTACTGCACGTTGTCGAGCAACTCGCGCGTGTCTTCGACCTTCGTGCGCGAGGCGGCGTCTACTTCGATCAGATCGATGAAGCGCCCCTCGTCCACTTCCACGCAGGCGCTGCATTTGCCGCACGGCTTCGAGGTGACGCCGGTCTCGCAGTTGAGCGATTTAGCCAGGATGCGCGCGAGCGTCGTCTTGCCGACGCCGCGCGTGCCGGTGAAGAGAAACGCGTGATGCAGGCGGTTATGGTCCAGCGCGTTGACCAGCGGACGCACGACGTGCATCTGGCCCACGAGTTCCGCAAATGTGCGCGGGCGCCATTTGCGTGCCAGCACCTGATAGCTCATCGGGTTGGTTTCAAGCCTCGTATACGGGTGGCAGCGCGGACCAGCCGCACCTCAGCACCCGGGTGGAATGCTACGGCTGCTTCCTTCCGGACCTGACCGGGTTCACAAGCACTCGTCACCAAGGGGACCGGCCCTCGCCGCCATAAGCGATGCGTGAGTTTATCACGTGAGGAAAACCGCGACAGCACGCGGTTGTCGGGCGGATCGGCAGGACCTTACCCGAAGACGTCGGCGACGATGCTGGCGTACCAGCCCAGCGCATACTTCGCCTCGTCGGCGCGGAAAGCGGCGTCTGCTTCGTTGGGACTGGCGCCGCCGGAACCGGGAACTTCGCTAATGCCTTCGGCCGTCACGCGGTACACGCCGGCGACGGAAATGCCGTAGTCCGGCGCGAGCAAGCTATAGCACGTGTTGACGTAAATACCGTCCGCGGGCGATTCGCCGCGCAACTCCGCCGCGATCGCGGCGGCGGCGATCTTGCCTTGACTATTGGCCGCGAACGCCGACTTCGGCATCGCGCCGGCTATCGCGGCATCCCCGATGACGTAGATACCTTTTTCCTTAGTGGATTCGAATGTCTTGGGACGTACCGGACACCAGCCGCTGTCATCCGCGAGTCCCGCATCGCGTGCGATCTTGCCCGCCATCTGCGCAGGGATTACGTTGACCACGGTACCTTTGTATTTGTCGAGCTCGCCTTCGACAGTCAGCGTCTTCGGATTTACCGACACGACTTTCCCGCCCTTCGCGCCCGGCACCCATTCGATCATCCCGGGATAGAGTCTTTCCCAGCCTTCCATGAACAACGTCTGTTTAGAAAACGCTTCCTTCGCGTCCAAAATAAGAATCTTCGATCGAGGCTTGTAACTCTTCAAGTAATGCGCGATCACGCTCGCGCGCTCGTAAGGCCCGGGCGGACATCGAAACGGATTGGGCGGCGCCACCATGATATAGGTATCGCCGTTTCGCATCGCCAACAGTTTCTTTCGCAGCAGTAACGTCTGCGACCCCGCCTTCCACGCATGCGGCATCACCTCGGCCGCTTTTTCGTTGTAACCCTCGATCGCGCCCCATTTGAAATCGATGCCCGGCGAAACCACCAGGCGCTCGTAGGACAGCGACTTGCCGCTCTTCAGGAGAACTTTTTTGCCCACCAGGTCGATTGCCGTCGCGGTGTCGTATACGACGTCGACGCCATATTTTTCCATGGCCGCATAGTTCTGCGTTATGGTGCCTATCGTGCGCCAGTCGGCGATGACATAGTTACTGAATGGACAGGTCACGAACCGGTTGTTCGATTCGACAATCGTGACCTTGATGTCCGGGTTCAGACGTCTCAGGTATTTCGCACAGGTCGCTCCGCCGAAACCGCCGCCGATGATCACGACGTTCGTATCACCCTTCGCGCTCGCGCGACGCAAAGAACCCGACGTGGCGAGACTTCCCACGGCGACCGCGCTGGTCAGCTTGATGAAATCCCGGCGCGTGATCTTTCCCATATCCTCTCCTACCGATTCAAACTCGCGATATAACTCGCTACCGCCTCGATCTCCGCATCAGTGTACGCCCGCGCGTGCCGACCCATCACGGTCGATGGCTCCGTGCCCGCCTTGAAATCCTTCAACTTACCCGCGATCTGCTCCGCGCTCAGCCGGCTTAGGTTTGGAATCGTACCGGGACTTCGGCCATCCGGCCCGTGACAGGTAAAACAATTGTTCGCGATGTTTCGAGCGGCCTCCGGCGTGACGGGCTTGGACCGCTCGGCGGCAGTCGGTGCGGGCGACGGCGGCGGCGCCGTCAGCCGGGGAGCGGTTCGGGTGCTCGACTCTACGGCCGGCGTCGACGATGTATTTTGGCACGCAACGAGCAGGATCGCCGCAAGTGTGACCGGGACTACCAGCCGCTGTCCCCCATATGCCATGAAAACCCCCAAATCCCAGATTGCCTTTTTATGCTGAATCGCCGCTGAAATAAACAGCGAACGGAAGATTTTTCAATTTCGGCACAGTATCGCTACCGCGTCAAGAACCCGCGCAGTCTACCTGGGTTCTGTTAACTTACGGCCAGTGGATCAGTCCGCTGTATGTGCTTTATATATGGATAGACATAGGTAACGCCTCGCGCTGCGGCCGATCATACTTGTATCTATCGTCGCCGTGTTCGGCACGCGGGCGGGATCGTGATTCTACACAGCGAGTACTGGCGAACGCTGACACCTCTGAACGTCGGACTGTGGATCGGAATTTTAATGGCGCCATACTACGCCACGCTGTTCTTTAGGCGGCTGACCGCCGTCAATGACCGACTGCGGGACCTTGCCACCCGCGCTACGATAAACGTTACGTGTGTTCTGTGCGCGCTGTTGTGGTTCGTAGTACCGGTTGCGCTGGCGCAAACATCTGACAGCGTCTTCCTCGAAGATCTCACCTGGACGGAACTGAAGGATCAGATTCATGCAGGGAAAACTCTCATCATCGTACCCATCGGCGGCACCGAGCAAAACGGACCGGCGATGGCGCTCGGTAAGCACAACGTGCGGGTGAAGGTACTGGCGGAGAAAATCGCGAAGGCACTGGGCAATGCTTTGGTGGCACCGGTAGTCGCTTACGTCCCCGAAGGCGGCGTTAACCCGCCCACCGCACACATGCGGTTCCCCGGCACGATCACCATACCAGACGACACATTTGAAAAGACGCTCGAATACGCCGCGCGCAGCTTCAAGCTACACGGCTTTCGCGACATCGTGCTCCTAGGCGATCACGGTGGCTATCAAAAAAACATGGCGGCCGTCGCACAGCGACTGAATCGCGAATGGACCGCGGCTCCCGCACGCGCGCACGCGATCGAGGAATACTATCGCGCGGTCGAGATCACTTATGCGCAAGCGCTCAAAGCTCGCGGCTATCGCGACAACGAAATCGGCACCCACGCGGGGCTCGCCGATACCTCGCTCACGCTTGCCGTCGACCCCCGTCTCGTGCGCGCGAGTCGCTTGTCCTCCGATGCCGATATGGATAGCGCCCACGGCGTATACGGCGATCCGCGCCGTGCGAGCGCGGAGCTCGGGGAACTCGGCGTGAACACGATCGTCACGCAAACGGTGGCGGCGATAAAGAAGGCGACCGCGCGCCGATAAGTCTTCTTCCACGTGCGCTCACGAACCCGGTCGATCGGAGCAGTTTTGTTTATTGCCAAGAAACATCTTAATTTGTTACCCCTCTCCCTCCGGGAGAGCGAATTAACCGATCAAAGATTTCTTGAATGTTAGGAGCATTGCATGAAGAGTTTAAGCCGCCCTCCTCGTTCCATCGTCGCATCGAACACGAACCTAGCCTTGGGATTATTCATTTCGCTACTTGCCACTTACGCCATCGCCGCCGCCCCCGCGGTAACGACCGTGCCCGGCATGCCGCCGGTGACCGATCCGGCCAATCTTTACAGCGAGACGACGGCGGATAAAGTCAGCACCGCAACAACCGGCGCGCTCGCGCGCATCTACGTCCCCAACCGCCGCTCCAACGACGTCTACGTGATCGACCCCGCGACGTTCAAGGTCATCGATAAATTCAACGTCGGCATCAACCCGCAACACATCGTGCCGTCGTGGGATTTGAAAACGCTTTGGGTTACCAACAATGCCGAACATCGAACCGACGGCAGCCTCACGCCGATCGATCCCAAGACCGGCAAGCCGGGGAAGTCGGTCGCCGTGGACGATCCTTATAATATGTATTTCACCCCGAACGGCGACGCCGCCATCGTCGTGGCGGAAGCGTACAAGCGCCTCGACTTCCGCGATCCGCAAACGATGGCGCTCAAATCGTCCATCCCGACGCCGCAGTGTGCCGGCATCAATCACGCCGACTTCTCCATCGATGGGCGCTACGTCATTTTCACCTGCGAATTCTCCGGCGGCCTCGCGAAGATCGACCTCGTCACTCGCAAGGTCGTCGGCTACTTGAAGTTGTCCAAAGGCAAGATGCCGCAGGACATCCGCATTTCGCCCGACGGAAGAATCTTTTACGTCGCCGACATGATGGCCGACGGCGTCTTCATCGTCGATGGCGACAACTTTAAGGAGATCGGTTTTATCGATACCGGCATCGGCACTCACGGCCTCTATCCGAGCCGCGACGGCAAGAAGCTCTACGTCGCGAACCGCGGCTCCAACAAAGTCTTCGGCCCCAAACGCGGCCTGGGCAGCGTATCGGTCATCGACTTCGCGACGCGCAAAGTCGAGGCCACCTGGCCCGTCCCCGGCGGCGGCAGCCCCGACATGGGGAACGTCAGCGCCGATGGAAAAACGCTATGGCTCTCCGGCCGCTTCGATGACGTGGTCTACGCGTTCGACACCACGACCGGCGCGGTAAAAGAGGTCGCCGTCGGCAAGGAACCGCACGGCCTCACCGTCTGGCCGCTGCCGGGGCGGTATTCGCTCGGGCATACAGGGAACATGCGCTAGCGCGAATTCACTCCTAACGAAGATTTCGGGGAAAATAAATCCGTTCTGCTCTTCGGCGCTTTCGATGGCATCCCCGTTCTTTGGGTGCACTCCTCTCATACACGCACATCAGTGCCTCCCGTACGCTGGCACTTTCTCAAACGCCGTTACTTCTTCTCGTCAGTCCGTCGTCGAGCACGCGGCGCCGACGTTTTAGAATCTTCCGCCGCCTGCAGGCGCTTTAGCAGATCGCGATCGTGCTCGTCCCGATACGGCTTCAGATCCAAGTCCGGTGGAACGCGTTTTAACTTTTCACTCCCCACGTGTTTCACGTATCGCTGCATGAAGCGGTCATAGGCGCGCCACGATATCCGGTCGGCCCGGACCGCGGATTCCTCGGCACGCGTCGCGATTTGATGTGCATGTTGATAGTGCAGGTGCAGCGCGTCGATCAATGTTTTTTCCACCGCTTCGTGCAGAATGAGATAGCGATCTACCGCGACCTTCTTGCCTCGAAAGGTGAAAGACTCCGGCAAGTGCCGATCGATGTAAATCGTTTTCGCATCGCGGCTATAGCCCGCCAAATAAGGAACGTCGTAACCGCGACGGAGCGTGATTCGACGCAGTATCGCATCGAGCGCGCGATCGAGCATCAAGCTCGAGACGTACCAATCCGGGCTTCGTAACTTACCGTGAGACGAGATGGGATGGCAGCTATTCGTCGGCATTTACGTCCTCCTCGGCGGCAATAGTGTGACGCCGGCGCATTCGACAACGACAACGGCGGATGACTCATGACGGGTCCGGTTTCTTGACTAAGCGCACGCCGTGCCGTCCAGCGCCATAGTAGTTGTGAAGCAGCGAAATTTCTCGAAAGCCTATGCTGGCGTAGAGGCGCCGAGCCGCGTGATTATCGTATTTCACTTCGGCGCGACAAACGCTAAGTCCGTTTTCTTTCATCCACGCAAAGCCGGCCTTGAGCAACCGTTGCGCCCAACCTTGTCCGCGCAAACGCGGATGCACCGCGAGTGTGTACAACCTCGCCCAGCGGCTACGTCCATTGCTGACCTTAAGCCAGCAAGCCGCCGCGTCGACGTGGGCGCCGATCAACCAAAACGCATTCGGACTGCGCAACAACGCGCGCAGTTGCCGGCGCGAAAAACCGCCCTCGCCCGCGCGGAACGAAACCCGCTCCAACTCGACGATGCGATCGAGATCACTGACTGTTGCTATTCGCAAAGCACTCACGTTGTCCGCATTCCGAACCCACCGAACTTGGCGGTTACGTTACCGTCAGTAAGCGTTCCGGCATGCCCTCATCGATGGGCGCCATTGCCGAGCGCCCGAGGCTACCCAAACGCCAGTGCTTCACTGCGCTGGCGGTCTGCCCACAGATATCGAGACTGCCATGCAGCGGGCGCTCGCGGCAGATTTCGATCGCCGCTTCCCATGCCCAGTGAATCGCGACTTGAGGGACTACGTCCAGTCGTCGAACCGCCGCGTAACGACAATACGCATTGTCAATCTCAACTGATAGGGGTTTTCCCTGCCGCCATCTGCGTCCCTTCTCCGTTGCAGCGAAACCTGTGCTGCGGCTCTAATTCGCCGCCGTACAGCGGAGTCTTTCATTGACCCGGTCTCTCTTGCCAATCGATGACGACCCCGATATACGAAATGCGCTTGCCCTGGTACTCGGTGATCTCGAATTCCAAGTGCGCACAGCCTGCGACGGCCGCGAGGCGCTTAAGCTCCTGCAAGAAATCGAGGCCCCCTATCTAATCCTGCTCGATCTCCGCATGCCGGTGATGGATGGCGAGGAATTTCGCGCACGTCAGTGAAGTGATTCCGTCGCCTTCGAGAATTCCGGTGATCGTGATGAGAGCGGATCCCAATCTCGATGATAAGGCGCAGGCGCTAAAGGTCGAAGCGGCCCTTCCGAAACCTGTTGACGTCGACGTGCTTGTCGCCGTGCTCGATCAATACGGCGGACCCGCTCGATGATTTTGCGATCATCGTAGTTGGCGCACGAAAAGCCACCGTCATTACGAGGTTAATCTCGTTTCCAAACGCGTTAGCATGCCCTCGTTACGATAACTATTAGGAGCGTGAGATGAGAGGCGCAAGCGCACAAGAGCTGGCCGACCTACTCCGGCGCGGCAAGGAGATACTCCTTCAAGAATGGGAGGCAGAAGTTCGCAAGCTCCCCCGCGAAAGTAATCTAACTTCACCCGTACTCCGCGATCATGTCCCGGCGCTCATCGATGAGATGATCCGAGATATCGAGGACCTCGCGTGCTCGGAGCACGCCGCGAAGGTATCCCGCATCCACGGAGAGCAGCGTCAGACCACGGGTCTCGACGTCGGCCACGTGGTAGAAGAGTACAAGCTGCTTCGCATGTGTATGACGGAGCATGTGGAACGTACCGGCCTATCGGTTGCCGGCCACGCCGGGCGCCTTTTGAACGAAATCATCGACGACGGAATTAGAGCGGCAATCTCGGCCTATTTGGCGCAACGAGATAAGGATGAACGCGCGCGCCGCGATGAGTACCTGCAATTCATCGTGCACGACCTGCGGTCACCGTTGACCGCTATCTCCCACGCCATGCTGTTACTCGAACGGCGACTGACAAAAATATGGCCGGAAGAGCTCGACCTGTCGATTCCGCAGATGGTGAAACGCAATATCGGTTACATGCAAGCGTTGACCGTAAAGCTGCTTCAAGAGGAGCAAAATATCCGGCTCGTAACCAAAATTGAAGTGCGCTACTCGAGCTTGCGCCTTGCAGCGGTCGTGGAAAAAGCGATCACAACGCTCTCACCGTTGGCGGAGAGCGCCAAAACTAAAGTGGTGAACGAAATCGCGAGCGATATCCTCGCGCACGGCGACCCCGACCTTCTCCAAAGAGTTTTTCAAAACCTGATTTCCAACGCCATCGACTACACACCGAAAGGAACCGTAACGATTGGCGCGGCGCTGACCGGCGACGGTAGTCTTGAATGTTGGGTGATCGACGACGGACGTGGAATCCCGGACGATGTGAAGCCAGAAGTTTTCGAAAAATACCGGACGACCCGAAGGCGCGGCGGCGGTACCGGTCTCGGATTGACCGTCGTCAAACAAATCATCGAGGCGCACGGGGGGACCATAGAGCTGCAAAGCGAAGTCGATTTCGGCACCACGGTGCGTTTTCGAATCCCACTCGAATCCGCCAAACGACTCCAGCAACCCCTCACGCAGTCGTAAAGTTAATGCGTCTGGCATAACCGTCAACGCTTTCTAGCCAGCAATTCGCGCAGGTTCCGATCTTGAGCAATGCCGTCGAACTCATCGCCCACGCGGTTGAATTCTTCCCGTTTCCTCGCGCACGCGTACCACCGTGTCGATCAGGTATAGTCCAATCCCTGTTGTTTCCGTGTTTTGGAGGTCTATGCAATGCAAAGATCTTTTAGGTATCGACGATCATTGGGGCAGGGAGCGGAAGCAAAAGTGACGGAGAGGGTGAGGCAGAGTAGTCGCGAATGCATTTGCTGTACATGGACGTACGAATGCCGCGAGCGCAGGGCGAACCGGAAACAGACAAAGGTCCAGTGGACCTTTGCCCCGGCAAGCGGGCGAGGCAGGAGCCGAGCCCCGGCTTTCAAGCGGAGCAGGACTGCGCAGCGATGAAAGCGCAGGAGCGGCGCAACATGCATTCGCGCCGCCGAACGCCCGACCACGGAGGGTCGGGCCGGGATTTAACGAAGCGACATAGTCGCGCCAGGGATGGCAAGTAAGGGGCCAAAGATGGCGGAGAGGGTGAGGCGGAGATTTCACGAACACACTTAACGTGTGTTCGTGCCGCCGAACGCCCGACCACGGAAGGTCGGGCCGGGATTTAACGGAGCCGAAATAGTCGCGCCAGGGATGGCAAGTACATTGCAATAAATGGCGGAGAGGGAGGGATTCGAACCCTCGGTACGATTTTGGCGTACACACACTTTCCAGGCGTGCTCCTTAAACCGCTCGGACACCTCTCCGGTATTCTCCGCACCTGCCATCCCTGGCGCGTCGCTGCGACTTCAATCAACCCCGGCCCAGCCCTCCGTGGTTGGGCGATCGCTCTCGCACATCCATGTGCTACCGCGAAATTGGCACTTCCTGTGCGGCATCAGCGGCGCGAACAGACGTTAGGTCTGTTCGCGAAATCTCCGCTTCGCCCGCTCGGACACCTCTCCGAAAATTGCAGAACTCTGTATTTGTAATTTGCCGGAGAGGGAGGGATTCGAACTCTCGATGCGCTTGCGCGCATAACGGTTTTCGAGTGCGTGAGCGCTGAGAAAACCGTTCAAAGCTGTACAGCGCTATCTGTAGATCGTATTCACACTGCTAGGAATAAACGAAGTCACGCCACCCGTTTCTCTTTTTCCTTCAGAGCGCGTGCGACAACATGCGAAATCAAAACCTCGTCCTGCGTTCTCAGGTTTTGTAAGCGCACCCGCTTCTTGAATTGTTCCCTTCCTAGTGCGACGGCAGTCAGTCCGAAACACTCATCAGCGAACGAAGGGGTAATCAATACGTTTCCTGAAAAGTCGAGCACGATGGCTTCGGCTTCCTTTAGAGCAGCCAAAATTAACGCGCGAGCGCGTGCCCCGTTTTCGCGAGTAGCGAGAGGGCCAAGAGATTTAATCGCAATAGTTGCCGTCTTCATTGGCTATGCCTCCTCGGAAGGTGGCCACTCACGGTAGACAGCGCCGACATCAAGAGGTGCCGCTATGGGCCACTCCATAACTACGATGGTCCCCCGCCAACCGTACTGTAATGACTGTACTACAACTTCACCATTGCTGCTTTCAAAGCCTTCGTTATCCGAAATTACTATTAACTTGCCGCTATTTAGCTCCATGAGGCGCCGGGTCAAATTCAGCCCGTACCCGGTGTGCTTGTGCGGTTTCCCAGTCGTGCCGTATTCGGTCGCGATAGCGCACGCGTTCTCCGTTTGTAGACGAGTGTGTAGGTCAGGATTGCCCATCAGTGTTTCGCGAATTCCACATCCGCCGTCTACGATTGCCGCTTGTGCCACACGTGCTTTGGGCCAAGCCTGTGCACATGCTAGTCCGTACCGATCAAGATGTTTCTCTGCGTGGTCGCAGCAGTTGTTTAATAATTCACTAAATACTATCCATAAACTCTTCTTCGTTTCTTCCGTCGGCGGTTTTCTACAAGCAATACGAACGAGATGGTTCGCACTATTGTCAACCCGAGTGCCATCGATTAACGCCTGGACAGGCATAAAGCGCCCACCTGGGTCTCGTTCCTTCCCTCTCGTTGGTGGATTCATTCCGGCTGCTTCCCATAGTCCCATTCTCGCTGCGTACCCGGAGACGGTGTCCGGCAATTTTATGCCAGTCCTGCCATGTCGCTTCGCGAGAAGAGCAAGTACGAGAAAATGGTAAGGTTCAAAGAAATGTGGGGCGGCAAATCTTCCATCTGAATCTATCGCCCGCTGGATTGTTCCAATCCATTGATCGATGCTCCCAATGTTTGCGCGTCCCAATGTTAGGTCGTCCCATCAGTCGCCTTGCGGACCCGCCGCCGGCAACCGTGGTTAGCAGAATGTTAGCAACTGTTCAAATATTAGGCAGACATTCGCAGGGGCGCTTTTCGCAAACCCCTTAAAATGGCGGAGAGGGAGGGATTCGAACCCTCGATGCGCTTACGCGCATAACGGTTTTCGAGACCGTCCAATTCAACCGCTCTTGCACCTCTCCAAAATTCGCTGTTACCTGCTATCCCTGGACGGACGTCGCGTCGCGCGTTCCGCGCCGCCGCCGGCCGCGTAGCTTACGTAAAGCCAACGGCGCGAACAAGTTGCGTACCGCTCTTAACCGCCGATGCCGTGACAAGCGCCGAACACAGCGCTAGGCTCCCGGTTATGGCAATAGCGATGACTTCACGGCGTGATCGCGGGGCTCAGGTAATCGCCCCGCTGGTTTTAGCGCTTTTGCTGCCTGTGTTGAGCGGTTGCGCGCTTCTCGACGATTCCCGGCTCGACGCGATTAGGCGCGCGCGCAAGATCACGGTGCTGACTTTCGCGGGTACGACGACGTACTACGAGACGCCGGAAGGGCCGGTCGGCTTCGAGTACGACTTGGCTAAGGCCTTCGCCGATCAACTCGGCGTCGAGCTGCGTGTCGTCGCGGTCGATAAATTCGCCGATGTCATACCGCGCCTGCTCAACGGTGAAGCCGATTTCGCGGCGGCGAACATCACCGACACCGAGCAGCGCCAAGCGCTCGTTCGCTTCACGCCGTCGTACCAACAGATCCGCCAGCAGGTGGTTTATCGCCTCGGTAGCGGGCGCCCGAGCAAAGTGGAGGAGCTCATCGGGCGCGAGATAGAGGTGCACGCGGGCACGCGCTACGCGGAGCGGCTGAACGAGCTTAAACAGTCACATCCCGATTTGAAGTGGATCGAGGCGGAGGATCGGCGGCCCGAGGAGCAGCTCCAGCTCGTGTGGGAAGGCCTGCTCGATCTCACTATCGCCGATTCGAACATCGTCGCGTTGAATCGCCAGTACTTCCCCGAGCTTCAGGTGGCGTTCGACATTCAGCAAGCGGAGCCGCTCGCGTGGGCGTTCCGTCCCACGAAAGATACGAGCGTCTACGACGCGGCGGTCAAGTTCCTCGACACGTATAAGCGTTCCGGTGCTCTCGCTCAGCTCGTCGATCGATACTACGGTCCGGCCAGCCGCACGAACTTCGTCAACCTCACCGTGTTCCGCGCACGCGTACAGAATCGCCTGCCGCTCTACCAGCAATCGCTCGAGGAGGCAGCCAAACAACACGATCTCGACTGGCGGCTACTCGCCGCCTTGGCCTATCAAGAATCGTACTGGGATCCGAAAAGCATCTCGTTCACCGGCGCACGCGGCTTCATGATGTTGACCGGCGTGACGGCGAAGGAAGTCGGCGTGACCGACCGCCACGATCCGGCCACGAGCATCGATGGAGGCGCACGTTATCTCCACGAGCTGCTCGATCGAGTGCCTGAGCGCGTCGAGCATCCCGACCGACTATGGTTCGCGCTCGCGGCGTATAACGTCGGGCTCTATCATCTCGAAGACGCTCGCATTCTCACCGAGAAGCTGGGCGGAAACCCGGATAAGTGGAACGACGTAAAGGAGCGATTGCCCCTGCTCGCCGATCCGAAGTGGTACGCGAAAACGAAGTACGGCTTCTGCCGCGGCGACGAGCCGGTACGTTTCGTGAACCGCGTGCGGGTTTATTACGACGTCCTGGTGAAAATGGTCGACGAGGAAAAGTCGAAACGCACGGTGCCGGCGTTCAAGTTGCGGGCACCGGCGATATAGGCAGAGCGCCCTTTCGGGCGCTGCTTGTCGAGGTGTAATAAATTAAATTGCGGTTCCCGAACCGCGGTCGGCGTACTTTCTCTTGCTTGTCCAAGAGAAAGTACGCAAAGAGAAAGACACCCCGGTCGCTGCGCCGCGCAAACTACGCGCGGTCCCCTGCGATCGGGGTCGCCTTTCTTTTGGTGACTTTTCTTTGGCGAGACAAAGAAAAGTCACTTGCCGTGGGTCAACCACCCACAAGTATATTTATTATATCGACCAGAGAAGCGCCAGAACGGGCGCTTCTCCACTCCCCTACCGGCGTGCGCGAAAAAACGCGCGCAAGGATTCCGCGCAAGCTTCCGCCAACACTCCGCCGACGACAACGGCACGATGGTTCAGCGTGTCCGAGCGCAGCAAATCGTAGACGGACCCGGCCGCGCCAGCCTGCGGGTCCGCGGCTCCATATACCACGCGCGCTACGCGTGCCTGAACAATAGCGCCAGCGCACATCGCGCACGGCTCGAGCGTCACGTAGAGCGTCGTGTCGGGCAAGCGATAGTTTTTGAGCCGTGCTGCCGCGCTGCGTAGCGCGACGATCTCAGCGTGGGCCGTCGGGTCGCGCGCCACGATCGGTTGGTTCCATCCCTCCCCTACCGCCGCGCCGTTCAACACGAGCACGGCGCCGACCGGCACCTCGCCTTGCGCTTGCGCGTGACGGGCAAGCTCGATCGCGCGCTCCATCCAGCGCACGTCCTCCGACGGGCTTACTCCCATTCGATGGTCGCCGGCGGTTTGCCGGAGATGTCGTACACGACGCGCGACACGCCGCGGACTTCGTTGATGATGCGGTGCGAGATGGTCGAGAGAACGTCGTACGGTATATGCGCCCAGTGAGCGGTCATGAAATCGACGGTCTCGACCGCGCGCAATGCGATGACGTATTCGTAGGCCCGTGCATCGCCGAGAACCGCGACCGATTTCACGGGCAGAAACACGGCGAACGCTTGCGCGATGCGCTCGTAGAGATCGTGTCGATACAATTCTTCCAAAAAGATCGCGTCCGCTTGGCGCAGAATATCCGCGTACTCCTTCTTCACTTCTCCCAGTATCCGCACGCCGAGCCCGGGACCCGGGAACGGATGCCGGTAAATCATCTGATGCGGCAGCCCCAGCGCTTCGCCGATGCGGCGCACTTCGTCCTTGAACAGCTCGCGCAATGGCTCGAGCAGCTTGAGTTTCATCCGCTCCGGCAAACCGCCGACGTTGTGGTGGGACTTGATCACGTGCGCCTTCTTCGTGCGCCCGCCGGCGGATTCGATCACATCCGGATAGATCGTGCCCTGCGCAAGCCATTGCACACCCTTGATGCGGTGCGCCTCTTCTTCGAACACTTCGATGAACACACGGCCGATGATCTTGCGCTTCTCCTCCGGGTCGGCGACACCGGCGAGGGCGGATAGGAACCGCTCTTCGGCGTTCACGCGGATTACCTTCACGCCCATGTGCTCGGCGAACGTCGACATAACTTGATCGCCTTCGTTCAGCCGGAGCAAGCCGGTATCCACAAAAATGCAGGTTAGCTGTTTTCCGATCGCACGGTGCAACAGCGCCGCGACCACCGAAGAATCGACACCGCCGGAGAGGCCGAGGACGACTTCGTCCTTGCCAACCTGCGCGCGCACCGTGCCGGTCATAGTCTCGACGATGTTCCCCGCCGTCCACAGCGACTCGCAGCCGCAAATGTCTCGCACGAACCGTTGCAGGATCGCGCCGCCTTGCGTGGTATGCGTGACTTCGGGGTGAAACTGCACGCCGTAAAAGCCGCGCGCCTCATCGGCGATGCCGGCGAACGGCGCGTTCTCGCTCGCGGCGATGACGCGAAAACCGGGCGGCAGCTGCGTCACGCGGTCGCCGTGGCTCATCCAGACGTGCAGATATTCCGCGCCGCTCGGCTCGGCCTCGTCGCGGATTCCCTTGAAGAGCTTCGAGTGGCCGTGCATGCGCACGTGCGCATAGCCGAACTCGCGTTTGTCGGAGCTTTCGACTTTGCCGCCGAGCTGTGCCGCCATGGTTTGCTGACCGTAGCAGATGCCGAGGACCGGAACCTGCATGTCGAAGACGGCCTGCGGCGCGCGCGGCGTTTGCTCGAGCGTCACCGACTCCGGACTGCCGGAAAGGATAATGCCGCGCGGCGCGAAACGGCGGATCTCCGCTTCCGTCGCGTCGTAGGGATAGATCTCGCAATACACGCCCGACTCGCGCACGCGCCGCGCGATCAGCTGCACGTACTGCGCGCCGAAATCGAGGATGAGAATTTTCTGTGAATGCGGATCGGTCATGGAGCTTCTAACGTAGGTTGGGTGGAGCCGCGGGCGGCGGTGAAGCGGAGCTCTCGCGAATGCACTTAACGTGCATTCGCGCCGCTGAACGGGTGCGACTGATTTCGTTGCACCCCGGCAACAACCAACGAAATATTATCTTGATGGGTTTCGCTTCGCTCCACCCATCCTACATGACTACAACCGAAGTCGACGATGACGATGTGCACGAACGACGAAGAAAACAACGCAGCGACGGGGACCGATGCGGGGACACTCTCATCCGGTCGGATCGATGCGATGATCCATCAGCGACGCCGGATCGGCCGATTCGCACGTGCCGACGACGCGCGCGGGCACGCCGACCACGGTGCAATGCGGCGGCACATCCTTCAGCACGACGCTGCCCGCGCCAATCTTGGCGCCCTCGCCGACAACAATATTGCCGAGAATCTTCGCGCCCGCGCTGATCAACACACCGCGACGAATTTTCGGGTGACGGTCGCCCTGCTCCTTACCGGTACCGCCGAGGGTGACGTCCTGCAGAATCGAAACGTGATCGTCGATCACCGCGGTTTCGCCGACGACCAGGCCGGTGCCGTGATCGAGCAATATGCCGCGACCGATCCGCGCCGCGGGATGAATCTCGACGGCAAAAACTTCGGAGACGCGGTTCTGCACCGTCCACGCCAATGCTTCGCGGCCCTGGCGCCAGAGCCAATGCCCGATTCGATAGGATTGCAGCGCCTGGTAGCCCTTGAAGAAAAATAGCGGTATCGCATAAGTCTTGCACGCGGGATCGCGCTCGCGCACCGCTTGTAGATCGGCGAGCGCGGCCGCCATGATATCGGGATCGGCAGCCAGCGCTTCCGTGATCAATTGCGTCAGCGCGCGGACATCGAGCACGCTGCCGGCGAGCTTGCCCGCTAGATGAGCCGCGAGCACGTCCTCCAACCGGGAATGGCGCAGCACGGTCCGCTGAAAAAAACCAGCCAATACCGGTTCTGCTTCCGCCATCGCCGTCACTTCGGCGCGGATGGTTTTCCACAGCGTCTCGGACTGTGGCGTCGTCGAAAGGTCGTTCATTCGCGGGCTCTTCGCTTCACTCACGGTGATAGTTCGGCGCTTCCTTGGTGACCATGACGTCGTGCACGTGCGATTCGCGCACGCCGGCGTTGGTGATGCGCACGAATCGCGCGCGTGTGCGCAGCGTTTCGATATCGGGAGAACCGGTGTAACCCATAGCCGCACGCAAGCCGCCCGTTAACTGGTGAATCAGATTTACCATCGGCCCCTTATACGGCACTCGCCCCTCGACACCTTCGGGCACCAGCTTGTCGCGCACCGCGCCTTCCTGAAAGTAACGATCGCTGGTCCCCTCACCCATGGCGCCGAGCGACCCCATGCCGCGATACGTTTTGTACGAGCGGCCTTCGAAAATTTCCACTTCGCCTGGAGCTTCATCCGTACCGGCGAGCAGGCTTCCCACCATGACGCTGTGGGCACCGGCGCCGATGGCTTTGGCGATGTCGCCGGAATAGCGGATACCGCCGTCGGCAACGACCGTGATGTCCGTACCCGCAAGCGCCTTCGCGACATCGGCGATGGCGGTCAACTGCGGCACGCCGACGCCAGCGACGATGCGCGTGGTGCAGATCGAACCTGGGCCGATGCCGACTTTCACGCCGTCCGCCCCGGCCTTTTGCAAATCGCGCGCCGCCTCGGCGGTCGCGATGTTGCCGGCGATCACCGCCAGATCGGGATAGTGTTTCTTCACCCAGCGCACACGATCGATCTGGCGCTGCTGATGCGCGTGCGCGGAGTCGACGACGATGATGTCCACTTCCGCATCGACCAGGCGTTCGATGCGCTCCTCGTCGCCGGCGCCGACGGCGGCGCCGATACGCAACCGGCCCTTGGAGTCCTTCACCGAGTTCGGATACTCGCTCGACTTCTGAATGTCTTTGACGGTAATGAGCCCCTTCAGCCCGAACTTATCGTCGACGACCAAGATCTTCTCGATGCGATGCTCGTGCAGCAGCCGCTGGATCTCTTCGCGCGGCGCGCCCTCGCGCACGGTCACCAGCTTGTTCTTCGGTGTCATGATACGGCTGACCGGCTCGTTGTAACG
This sequence comes from Sulfurifustaceae bacterium, assembly GCA_041485885.1. GTDB lineage: Bacteria > Pseudomonadota > Gammaproteobacteria > Acidiferrobacterales > Sulfurifustaceae > JACQFZ01. Next base: position 84,351 of record JBGPKL010000002.1, on the reverse strand, counting down.
CGTCTCGAACCGAAGATCGCGCGCGGTCACGATTCCGACCAACCCGCCCTTGTCCGTCACCGGTACGCCGGAGATTCCGTGCGTGCGCGTGAGCTCGAGCACCTGGCGCACGGTGGTGTCCGGCGTCACGGTGATGGGATCGACGATGGTGCCGCTCTCGAATTTCTTCACCTTGCGCACTTCCTCCGCTTGGCGCTCGGCGCGTAAGTTCTTATGAATGATGCCGAGACCGCCTTCCTGCGCCAGGCAAATGCCGGTGCGGGCCTCCGTCACCGTATCCATGGCGGCCGAGAGCAACGGAATATGGAGGCGGATGGTACGGGTGAGGAACGTCTTTAAATCGACGTCGATCGGGACAACGCTTGAGTGGGCGGGGACCAGCAGGACATCGTCAAAGGTTAACGCTTCTTGAAGGATCTGCATGGCGTATTATACGGAAGCTCCCGCGTGCGCGTAAACCATGCTGGGGTAGCGCGTCGGTCGGCGCTCTGGAACCGCTGCCGTTATTTGCTTACCCTTACGTCATGGCCTCTCCCGAACGGCACTCCCTGAAACGCACGGCGACGGTATGCATCGTTGCCGGCACATTCGCCCTGCTCGGTTGCGCCGGTGCCGCGCCTCAAACGGAAGCCACCCGCTCGGAAATCACCGGCAATCCGCCCGAATTGAAGAGTAATCGCGATAAGGAGCCCGACTACGCTACCGTGGTCGCGCGCGCGGAACGGGAGGTCAAGCGTGCCGCCGACAAGGGATTCCTATGGCTCAACACCGAGGCTTATCTCGCCGCCTCGCGCGAGGCGCAGAAGGCGGGCAACCTCGAGGAAGCGATGAAACTCGCGCAAAAGGCGCTTGATGAAGCGCTGCTCGCGCAGAAGCAGGCGGCCGAAGGCGCGAATACCAAGGCGGACTACTCGTATCGTCGCTGAGCGGCCGCCGCGAGCACGTCTGCGCCTCGGCTTCCGTCAACGCGTTGCGGATTTATAGATATGGAACACGAAGCCACCGCGTCCCGGACCACGCCCTTGCGCGAGACCTACACCGTCTCGCGCCTGAACCGCGAAGCACGCGCCTTGCTCGAAGGCAGCTTTCCGCCGATTTGGGTTGAGGGCGAAGTTTCGAACCTCGCGCGTCCGTCGTCCGGTCACGTTTATTTCGTCCTGAAGGACGCCGCGGCACAAGTCCGCTGCGCGCTGTTTCGTGCGCAGCTTCGACTCGCTGCGGTTCCGCCGCGCGACGGCATGCACGTGATAGTGCGGGCGCGCGTCACGCTGTACGAAGGGCGCGGCGAGTATCAATTGATCGTCGAGCATCTCGAAGAAGCCGGCGAAGGGGCGCTACGCCGCGCGTTCGAGGCGCTGAAAATGCGGCTGGCGCAAGAAGGTTTATTCGACACGGCGCGCAAGCGTCCGCTGCCGCGGCTGCCGAAACGCATCGGGCTCATCACATCGCCGACCGGCGCGGTTGTGCACGACATCATCACGACGCTGCGACGTCGCTTTCCGGCGATACCGATTCTGCTCTATCCCGTGCCGGTGCAAGGCAAGAGCGCCGCGGCGCCGATCGCGGAGGCATTGCGTGTGGCCGGCCTGCGCCGTGAGTGTGACGTTTTGATTCTCGCCCGCGGCGGCGGCACGCTCGAAGATCTGTGGGCATTCAATGAAGAGATCGTCGCGCGCGCGTTAGTCGCCTGTCCGATTCCCGTCGTTTCCGCCGTCGGGCACGAAACCGATTTCACGATCGCCGATCTCGCGGCGGACGTGCGCGCGCCGACACCGACCGCGGCGGCGGAGCTGGCGAGCCCGGATCAAGGCGAGTGGCTCGAGCGCTTCCGCCACATCGAGTCGCGGCTGATTCGCTGCCTGCGCGACCGTCTTCGGGAACGCGCGCAGCACCTCGATTGGCTCGCCGCCCGCATGATCCACCCACGCGCGCGACTCGCGCATCTCGCGCAGCGGCTCGATACGATCGCGCATCGTCTCCTGCTCGCGCAGTCGCGTCGACTGCATCGCGCGCACGTCGTCATGAATGATCTATCGACGCGTCTCGAACGCCGCTCTCCACTCGCGCGCGTGCGCGCGTGTAGCCTCGATTGCCGCCACCTCTACGAGCGATTGGCGCAGGCGCTCGCCCGTCGCCTCGAGGACGGACGCCAGCGCCTTGCCCATTTCGCGCACGCCTTGAACGCGCTCAGCCCGCTTGCGACGCTCGACCGCGGTTATGCCATCGTGCGCAGCGAAACGACCGGCGCGATCGTGCGCGATGCCACCGCCGTTGCGCTCGGCGAATCGATCGAGGCGCGTCTCGCGCGCGGCAGTCTCGCTTGCATCGTGAAAGAGCGACGCGAGAAATGATGCGCGCGGGACGAACGATTCAAGGGCTCCAAAGACTCCCGATATCTGTCCGGGATTTTCTTGTTTCCTCCGAGTCGCTCGGGGGACGCTGTCTGCTGATAGCTGCCGGCATGCTCGTCGCCTCGAGCGCGTCGGCCGACTGGCTGCCGCGTCAAGATCCGGTTCCGGGAGGCGTCGCTTGGGTGGAAGTCGGCTTGGCCGCGGAGGCTCCGCCGCGCGCGTTTCTCGGTACGGACCGCGTCATGGTCACACGTCAATCGAGCAACTGGTTAGCGGTAGTTGGATTGCCGCTAACACTTAACGCCGGTGAACATGAGTTGACGCTCCTCGATGCCGCGGACCGTCTGAGCACTCGCCGCTTCACCGTGCGGCCCAAGGAATACGGCGCGCAGCGCATCTCGCTCAAAGACCGACGCATGGTGGACCCGACAGCGGCCGATCTCGAACGCATCGGGCACGATCAAACCGCGATGGTCGAGGCGTTCACGCGCTGGACCGAACCCCACACTCCGCTCCTGGCGTTTCAGTTTCCCGCACACGGTCGCATGAGCGGCGCGTTCGGCACCCGCCGTTTTTTCAACGATCAGGAACGCCAACCGCATAGCGGCGTCGATATCGCCGCGCCCCGCGGCACTCCCGTGACCGCGCCGGCCGATGGCGTCGTTATCCGCGTCGGCGATTATTTCTTCAATGGCCGCACGATCTTCATCGATCACGGTCAAGGCTTGATCAGCATGTACAACCACCTCGACCGCGCCGCCGTCGCGCCGGGCGCGACAGTGACCCGCGGTCAACGAATCGCCGACATCGGGATGAGCGGCCGCGCCACCGGCCCGCACTTACATTGGGCGGTCAGTCTTAACAATACACGGGTGGACCCGCTGCTCTTTGTTTCCGAGGAATCGCTCAAGCAGTTCGCCGGTCAGCGGGAGAGCGCGCACTAGAGAGGTGAGCGCCCTTCGGGCGCTGCTGGTCGAGTTTTAATAAATTCTACTTGTGGGTCAACCACCCACAAGTACATTTATTACGCTCGATGAACATCGCCGAAGGCGATTCGACTATTCACCCTCACCCTAGCCCTCTCCCTAAGAGGGAGAGGGGATGTAAGGAGGAAGAGAGAGGGTAACAAATGTAAGAACCTGGATTCTCGCTTTCGCGAGAATGAAGACCCATCGAACGGGTCAGCGATCCACAAATAGCCTGCGTCGACAAGATCGCGCGAAAGCGCGGTCACTCCTACTCCCGCGAGGCGTGCTCGACCGCTGCGTGCCAGAGCCGCACCTTCCGATCGCGGCCACCCGACGCGAGCAACGATCCGTCGGGCGATACCGCCACGGCTTGCACGTAACCGGCGTGGCCCTCGAGGGTCTGGATCAAGCGGCCCGTCTCTCGGTCGAACAAACGCACGGTATTGTCGGCGCTTCCGGCGGCGAGCCACGATCCGTCGCGCGCGAAGGCTAGCGATAACACCGATTGGCTCACGTTAAGCGTCTGCGCGAGCGTCAGCGTGCGCATATCCCACAGCCGTATCGTGTGGCCCGCGTCTCCGGAAGCGAGCCAATTCCCATCGCGCGAAAACGCCAGCGCAAGAACCAGATCCTTGTGGCCCGAGAGGGTCGATGTCTCTTGTCCGCTCTCAACGTCCCAAACATGAATCGATCGATCCGCGCCGGCCGATACCAGCATTTTGCCGCCGGGCCTGAAGGCAAGCGCGTTGATCTCGCCGCGATGACCTTCGAGCGCGCGACGATTGCCGTTGCCGGTATTCCACAGATAGACCACCCGATCTTTGCCTGCCGCCGCCACATTGCGGCCGTCGGGCGCGTAGGCGACGCTGAACAACGGGTAACCGGTACCCTCGAATCGCGCGACAGATGTCGCGGCACGGGTATCCCAGAGCTGCACTGTCCCGTCGGTTCCCGCCGTCACCAGTGTGCGGCCGTCCGGCGAGTAGTCGATCGCATCCACGGGATAAGGCAGCTTGAGCACGTTAACGACGGCGCCGGTATCGATATCCCACAGCCGCACGGTGCGGTCGTTGCTCGACGTCGCGAGCCGCCGCCCCGCGGGCGCAAAGACGATGGCCTGAACCCAATCGGCGTGCCCGGTCAAAACGGAACGCAAGCTGGAAGGCAGCGAAGCACGCGTGAGCGATTCGCGAGCCGTGGACTTTATCCCGGGCGCGTCCTGGCGCTGTCTGTCTTTTGTCACCTTCGGCGCCACGGTCGCGTTGCGTGGAGGATTCGCCGCGGGGCGAGCACGTTCGCTCGGCGTCACGACGTTCGTGGGTGCGGAGATCGAGCCGACTAGATCGCTCCAGAAGCTCGAGATCTCCGCCCCATCCAACCAAACGGCCATGCCGATGACGACGACGGCGAACACGCTTACCGCGTAGCGGCGAACACGAACCGTGCTTGCTCGAACCTCTCGCCGTGATTTGCCCGAGCCGCTCACGGCCGAGGCGGCGGAATTCGAAGCCACCCCGGAGCGGCCGGGCCTGATGCGACCGAGAAGCTCGTCCTGAAATTCGCGCGCGGTCTGCGGCCGATCCTTGGCATAGATCTGCATGGCGCGTTCGATACACTCGAGGATCACGCGCCGATAACGCCCGGTCGCGGCCCGCGTTGTGGGCTTCAGCGGATCGGTCTTGTAGTCGAGCACCGAGCGATAGCGGTCCATCGAATCGTCCGGGCGCTTGCCGGTGACACAGCGGTACATGGTCGCGCCGAGCGCATAAACATCGGACCACGGACCGAGCTTGCCTTTGTCCGGATATTGCTCGACCGGGGCATAGCCATGCGTCAGCGTAACGCGACCGGAGGGGCGGCTTTCCGTCAGCGCGTGACGGGCGGAGCCGAAGTCGATGAGAATCGGGCTACCGTCCTGCCGTAAATAAATATTTTCCGGCTTGATATCGAGGTGCAGCAGTCCCACTTCGTGCACCGCGTGCAGGCCGTTCAATATCGGCATGACGATGCGCAATAAATTGGACTCGTCCAGACGATGGCCGGACGCCTTGAGGTACTGCGCCAAGGTCTGTCCTTGCTCGTACTCCATCACGGTGTAGGCGGTGCCATTCGCTTCGATGAAGCGCAGCACGCGCACGATGTTGGTGTGCTTGAAACGGGCGAGCGCCCGCGCCTCTTTCACGAAATTCTTGAGACCCCAGTGATAGTGCCGGATCGCATCTTTGGAGGCTAACGGGATAACCAACGCGGTGTTTTGATCGCGCGTGGCGATTTCCTGCGGGAGGTATTCTTTGATCGCGACGTGCTGGCCGAGAGCGGCGTCGCTCGCGAGGTAAGTGATACTGAAACCGCCATAGCCGAGCACCGATTCGATCGTGTACTCGGCCAGAGTCGACCCCGGCTGCAACGCATTTTGGTGGTACGCAGTCAACGGAAACCTCTTTTATAGCGGCGCGCCCGGCCCGTCCGCCATGACACCGCGTATATCGTTCTCGTAGCTAACTATAGACCACGCGCGTTTCATGTTTCTTTTAGGTTTCCGTTGTCTACGAAAGTAAGCTCCAGCGCATTAGCTAGCGCTTTCGTGCTCGTCGGCGCGGGGATCGGCCCTTAAATGGATTTTCGCCTTCTTTACACTGAATCATCAGAGGTGTACCGACCAGATCGAACGCCCGCTGAAACGCGTGCGCCAAATAGCGCCGGTAAGAGGGGGAGAGAGAGCGAACCTGGTTGCCGTGTACGACGACGATCGGCGGGTTCCTTCCGCCCTGATGCGCGAATTTCAAGCGTATGCGCCGGCCGCGCACCACCGGCGGCGGAGTGCTCGCGGTCGCCGCCTGAAGCACCCGATTCAGGCGCGGCGTAGGAAGCTCCCGGTTCGCCGAAGCGAACGCCTGATCGACGGAGGAAAACAAACTTCCGATACCCGTGCCGTGCAACGCCGAAACGTAATGCACGCGCGCGAAGTCGAGGAACGGAAGCTTGCGCTCGAACTCGCGCTTGATCCAGTCGCGAGCGCTCTTATCGAGCGCATCCCACTTGTTGAGCGCGATCACGAGACCGCGCCCGCGCTTCAGCACATAGCCGGCGAGTGTTGCATCCTGCTCGCCGATGCCCGCTTTCGCGTCCAGCACGAGAATGATGACATTGGCTTCATCCAGCGCTTGCAGCGTCTTGATGGCGGAAAATTTTTCGATCGCCTCCGTAACCCGTGCGCGGCGGCGCACGCCGGCGGTGTCGATCAACACGTACGACCTTCCGGCGCGCTCGAGCGGCACCTGGATGCTGTCGCGCGTCGTCCCCGGTTCATCCGCGACGATGACGCGCTGCTCGCCCAGGAGAGCGTTGACCAAGGTCGACTTTCCGGCGTTGGGGCGGCCGATCACCGCGACACGCGGAATGTCGCTCGGCGCGGGCGTGTCGATCGCGCGCGGTAACGGAGCGAGCGCGTGCTCCATGAGCTCCTCCACGCCGTCGCCGTGCGCCGACGAAATCGACCACGGTGCGCCTAGACCGAGCGAATGAAACTCGCTCGCGGCAATGGCAAAGTCCATCCCTTCGGCTTTGTTGACCGCAAGCGTGACCGGCTTTCCATATCGACGCAGATCATTGGCAATCTCTCGATCGAGCGGATTGATACCCTCGCGCGCGTCGACCAGGAGTACGATCGCGTCCGCTTCGCCCAGCGCTTGACGGATTTGCGCCATTATCAGGTTGCGCAATCCGCGACTGCCGGCACTAGCGCTCAGGCTATCGGAAATGCCGCCGGTGTCGACGACGTAGTAAGGCCGATCGCCGATCAGACCATCGCCGTACTGCCGATCGCGCGTCACCCCCGGCTCGTCGGCGACAATCGCGGCGCGGCTGCGAGTGAGACGGTTGAACAGCGTGGACTTGCCGACGTTGGGCCGACCGACTAACACGACGACGGGTTTCATGGGGCGCTATTATGCATGGGCGCTGCGTTGGAGCGCCCTTCGGGCGCTCGCTCGTCGAGTCCTAATAAATTGTACTTGCGGTTCCCGAACCGCGGTCGGCGTACTTTCTCTTGCTTGTCCAAGAGAAAGTACGCAAAGAGAAGGACCCCCCGGAGGGCGCAAACGCTCCTTGCGCTCCTCGGGTTTGGGCCGGCGCCGAGCTACAGTACGTCCGTGTACTGAAGCTCGGGAGCGGGCTCCTGCCCGCTCCCCATTCGGGCTTTTGCCCAAACCCTGCGGTGCTCGAAGCGCGCCCTACGGGGACCCGAACAACAGCAACCACGATAGATTCTGCTGTCGTAGGTTTTCTGTTGTTGCAGTTGCTGTTGTAGTTGCAGTTCAATCCCCGTAGAGCAAGCCGAGCACCGGAGCCGCTCCCGGTGGATTGCGCTCGACCGTGTTTGAGCCCGAGCGGATGTGCTTTTCATCCGCCGGCGAGTTGGGCGAGCGTCCGGGAGCGGTGAGGAGCGCAGGGCACCCGCGCGCTGATTCTGCGCGCGGGCGCAGCGACCGGGGTGTCTTTTCTTTTGGTGACTTTTCTTTGGACAAGCAAAGAAAAGTCACTTGCCGTGGGTCAACCACCCACAAGTTTATTTCATACTTCGACAACTCGCGCGAAGCGCGATCACCAACTTCGGAAACCTTCCCTACTTCCGCACAAGTTTAAGCGCCGCCAACGTCCCCGACGTACTAGCGACAAAAATCGTTTCCCCATCGATCGCAGCCGGTGAGCGAACCGGGCCGCCGCCGATCTGATGGCGGGCGACAAAATGACCGTCGTCGCGCGCAAGCCAGTGCACGTAACCTTCGTAATCGGCGACAGCGACGAAGTCGCCGTAGACGACCGGCGCGTTGAGGCCACGGCCACGCAACCCCTCCTGCTTCCACAGGCTCGCTCCGGTGCGTCGATCGAACGCAAGCACGTGGCTCTTCTCGTCGGTCAAATAGAGATTCGCTCCATCGGTGGCGATGCCCGTGTAGGTCGACACATCGCGCGACCACAGCACGGCGCCGCTGCGCGGGTTGAGCGCGACGAGTTTTCCTTGATAGCTCGCTGCATAAACGGCGTCGGGCATTGCGAGCGGGGCGGCGTCGACGTCCACCAGACGCTCGATTTCGTTGCGACCGCGCGGCTGGCTGACAGTCGCCTCCCACAACACGCCGCCGTCCTGAAGGCGAAGCGCTACGACCTTGCCGCTCGCGAATCCGGCAACCACCGCGTCCGCGGTCACAATCGGAGTATCGGTACCGCGCAGACTGAGCGCGGGTTCCGAGCGTTCGTACACCCAGAGCCGCTTGCCGTCGGCCGCGGCCAAGCAGGCGATCCGGCCGTCGACGCTTTGTACCGCGACGACGCCGCCGCTCGCCGCCGGCGGCGCGAGCACCTCGCTCGATACCGTCGCCGTCCAAAGTTGCTTGCCGGTGTCGCGAGCAAGCGCGAACACTTGTCCACGGCGAGTTCCGACCAACACCAAATTCTCGCCGACGCCGACGGCTCCGCTCACGGCCGTGTGAAGATCGACGTCCCAAATCCGTCTGCCCGAGTCGACCGCCAGCGCGCTTACCCGCCCTTCCGGATCTGCCGCGTAGACGACGCCCTCGCTCACTCTCGGCGTCAGACGAAGATGGCCTTTGCTGGAGCTCGCCCCAACGTCCGCCGACCACGCTTGCTTCACGTTATAGGCGGGCGGGAACTCGACCAGCGGCGCCGGCGGCTCGCGCACGGCGCGCGACGCGCACGCGGTCGCGGCAATAGACGCCAACAAGACGATACATCCGGTCCTCATTCGCGTTGCGCCCCGCCGATATCCTCGAGCTTCATTTCCAGCAAGCGCCGCGACGGCGCTTCGGCGGACATTTGTTTGATCGCCGCGCCATAGGCTTTTCGTGCTTCGTCGATTTTTCCCTGCCCGACCAGCGCGTCGCCCCTGAGCTCGAGATACTCCGCTTCGAACCCCGCGGCGGCGTTCTGCGCCAACGCCACCGCGGCGTCGTACTCCGCGTTGGCAATATGCAGGCGCCCCAGGCGCAATCGCGCGGCGTGCACCACCGCCGGGTCGATTGCATGGGCCGCCGCCCATTCGAGTTGTTGCCGCGCGCCCGCGGCGTCGTTCGCTTCAAAGTTCAGGCGCGCCAACATCAGCGCCGCCATTCCCGCGTAAGGCGTATTCGCGTACTCCTCGATCAGCTTCGTCCCGCTCACGCGCGCGACGTCGGCCCTCGACCCCTGCACTTGTTGCAACATCGCCGCGTATAACTCGGAAGCCGTCACGCGCTGCTGTTCCTTGTACTGCTGCCAGTACTTGTTGCCGAACAAGAGCGCGAGGCCGAGGAGCACGCCGATCAGCAACGCGCCGCCGTAGTCCTTCCACCACCCTTTCAGTTTTTCGAGTTCTTCCTGGTCGGTATACGCAGCCACGCATCGTTCTCCGCAATATTCGATCAATTCATCGCCCGGATTTTTCCGACAACCGCACCGAGAGATAATCGCCGATCTCGGCGGGCGCTATCGTACGCTGTCCCGCGTCGCCGCGCAGGTCCTTCACCGCGGCCTGGTCGCCCGCGTCGAGCAAAACCGCGTAACGCGCCCCGGTTTTGTCGGCGCGCTTCATCTGACTCTTTAGGCTGCCGCCGCCGAAGTGGCATTCGACCCGCAGGCCGCGGCTACGTAGCGTCTCGGCGAGCAGGAGCGCCGAAGCCGCCTGCGCGTCGGTGATCGGTACGACGTAGACCTGCGGTGCGTCGTCCGTCGCCGTCGGCGCCGATTGCATCAACAACTCGACGAGCCGCTCGAGGCCGAGAGCGAACCCGAGAGCCGGCGTGGGCTTACCTCCCAGAAGCTCGACCAGACCGTCATACCGTCCGCCGGCGCACACTGCCGATTGCGCGCCGAGTCGATCGGTCAACCATTCGAAGACGGTGCGCGTGTAGTAGTCGAGACCGCGAACCAGACGTGGATTCACCGCATAGTCGACACCGACGCGATCCAAGAGCTTTTGCAGCTCCTCGAAGTGCCGGCGCGACGCATCGTCCAAAAAATCGAGCAGACTCGGCGCCGATCGGATCACATCGAGCATCTCGGGGTTTTTTCCGTCGAGCACGCGTAACGGGTTCGTTTCGAGGCGTCGTCGACTGTCTTCGTCCAGCTCATCGAAGCGCGAACGCAGATACGCGACGAGCCGCGCGCGATAGTCCACGCGCGCCGACGGCGTGCCGAGCGTGTTCACTTCGAGCCGCAATTCGGCGAGTCCGAGCGCCTTCCAGAGCGTCGCGGTCAGCAAGATCATTTCGGCGTCGATGTCCGGCCCGCTCGCGCCGAACGCTTCAGCGCCGATCTGATGGAATTGACGATACCGGCCTTTTTGGGGACGCTCATGCCGAAACATCGGCCCCGCGTACCACCAGCGTTGAACTTGATTGTGCAGTAGCCCCTGCGCGATGCCCGCGCGGACGGCGCCCGCCGTACCTTCAGGCCGCAACGTCAGGCGCTCGCCATCCAATTCAAAGCTGTACATCTCCTTTTCGACGATATCGGTATGCGAGCCGATCGAGCGGGTGAATAACTCGGTGCGTTCTACGATCGGCAATCGGATTTCGCGAAAACCGTACGCACCCAGCACATCACGGGCGATTGTCTCGATACGCTGCCAGTGCACGAGCGTCTCGGGCCAGAGATCGTTCATGCCACGCACGGCCTGGATCATTTTAGTCACGGAGGAATCCCAAAAAGACGCCGCGCCCGACCCTCGATCAGTTGTTGCCGGCACCTACAGTGAAGCGCGCGACTTGCCCGCGCCGATGCCGAAGCGCGTCGTAAGGTTGACCGTTCACCTCAACGCTGACGCCTTCGACGTTGCCGAGAAAAATGCTGAGGGGCGCAGCCCCTTCGACGCTTACGACGCGTCCCGCGGAAACGGTTTCGTATAGCAAGCGGCGCTGCTGCGCGTCGCGCACGTCGGCCCAAGAGTCTTCTTGCACTCGAATCGTCAGGCGCAGGTGCGCCGCGTTCGGATCGGGCGGCGGCGTGCTCGGTGTTTGTTGCGCGGGCAAAACCGGCGCCACGTTCGAAACAACGGCTCTTTCATTCTGGGTGCTCGGCGGCTCGGTCGCCTTGATCGGAGCTTCCACGACGACGGGGGTTTCCGCCGGAGTTTCCACGGTTCGCGGCGCTTCGCTCGCCGTCGGCGCCGTCACCGACGCCGGTCGCCGGCGCGTCGATCCATCCTTGCCGGTCCACCAAAGCACCGCCAACCCCAACACGATGCCCGCCACCAACACGGTACCGAAACGCACCATGGCGTCACTGCTTTTCGCTTCGCGCACCGGCGTCGGCGCCGTCATGTCCGCGCGCTGCGCCGCTTGGGGCGAGGTGTTGAATTCATCGATCAGCTGTTGCGGCGCGAGGCCGAGCAACATCGCGTAGCTGCGCAAATAGCCGCGCACATACGTCGGGCTCGGAAGGCGTTCGTAAGCCCCCTCCTCGAGCGCGCTGATCACGCGTGGCGAGAGCCGGAGCTGTCGCGCCACCTCCTCGATCGAAAGGCCGCGCTCGATTCGCACCTTGCGCAACCGCACACCGGGGGTGGAGGCACTCGCAGACGCGGATTGCGGAGTCATGTGTCTCAGCCCTTGCGACTCGCGGCCGGATGCTGAAGCTGCTGCGCCTCCGGAGACGCCGGAAACTTACCGCGCAGACGCACGGCGTAACTCGCTTCCTCGTCCTTATTCTTAAGAACACGCTCGATGTAGACGGCGAGCAACAACGCCTCGGGCGTGTCTTGGGCGGCCTGAAAATAACGCTGCATGAATCCACGCGCCGCCAGCGTGCGCCCGGATTCGTAGCCGATTCGGGCCAAGTGGTAAAGCGAAGCCGGCAGCCGCGGATCGAGCTTCAACGCTTCGCGAAAATAGTTCTCGGCTCTGGGGTACGCCTTCGCTTTGAAAAGACAGAGGCCTGCGTTTTCGGCGGCCTGCGCCGGCGTTTTGTAGAGCGGATTCGCGACCGCGCGCTTGAACCACGTTTCCGCCTCATCGGTTCGGTTGCGTTCACACAAAAACGCGCCGAAGTTGTTTTGCGCTTCGGCGTTGTGTTTATCGCGCACGGCACGCGTGAAATGCCGCTCCGCGACCTCATAGTCTTTCAGGCGCCACCACAGCACCGCCATCATATTGTTTGCCTGCGAATCGTTCGCGTCGATGGCGAGCGCCTTTTCGAGTTTCTCCTTGGCGAACTCGAACTGGCCGCGCTGCAAGTAGCCGTTGGCGAGCTGCACGTTGGTTTCGACGAGGCGCGCGCGCTTCCCTTCTTCCGCCTCACGCTCGGCGGTCGACGCGCACCCCGCGAGCAATACCACGGCGGCGGCGAGTGCGATCCGTGTGATCATGCGCTCAACGCTCTTGGACCGCCCGCGACAGCCAGCGCTCGCGCCGACCGGTGCGATCGCGCACCTCGCCGGCGAGCTGCCCGCATGCCGCGTCGATGTCGTCCCCGCGCGTGCGCCGCGTGATCGTCATGAGCCCCGCTTGCACTATGACGTCGCGGAAGGCATCGATCGCTTGCGGCGTAGAGCGCTGATAGCGCGTGTGCGGAAACGGATTGAACGGAATCAGATTGACTTTGGCCGGTACGTCGCCCAGTAACGTCGCCAACTGCTTCGCATGATCGAGGCCGTCGTTGACGCCGGCCAGCATGACATATTCGAAGGTCACTTTGCGGCGAGCTTCGTCCGCGACGTACCGGCGACACGCGGCCAACAGTTCGGCGATCGGGTACTTGCGGTTGAGCGGGACCAGTTCCGTGCGTAACGCATCGTTCGGCGCATGCAGGGAGACCGCGAGGCTCACCGGGCATTCTTCGCGCAATCGATCGATCAGCGGCACCATGCCCGCCGTGCTCACCGTCACGCGCCGACGCGACAACCCGTAGGCGACGTCGTCGAGCAGCACGCGAATCGCCGTCGCGACATTGTCGAAGTTGAGCAGCGGCTCGCCCATGCCCATGAAAACGACATTCGTGACGACGCGGCGACTCTGTCCGCAACTCCCGAGCAACCGACTGGCCAGCCACACTTGTCCGATGATCTCGGCGGCGGTCAAATCGCGACTGAACCCCTGCGCACCGGTGGAACAAAACGTGCAATTGAGCGAGCACCCGGCTTGCGACGATATGCAAAGCGTGCCTCGCCCCGCTTCGGGAATAAAGACTGTTTCGATACCGTTGCCGTCCGCAAGCTCGAACAACCATTTACGCGTTCCGTCCGCCGCCGTTTGGTCCTGCTTGACGGTAGGCCCGACGATAACCGCGGTTTCCGAAAGGCGCTCGCGCAACGGCTTGCTCAAGTTGGTCATCGCCGCGAAATTGTCCACGCCGTATTGATGCAGCCATTGCATGACCTGCAACCCGCGAAACGGTTTCTCTCCGAGCGCCGAGAAAAACGCTTGGAGCCCGTGGCGATCCAGGCTGAGCAGATTGATTGGCGTGTTCGAGGTCATGCGCTCTATCGGGGGCGGGTGTGAATATCGCCGTTGCGGAAGAAATACGCGATCTCGGTTCTCGCCGTTTCCGACGCATCGGAACCGTGAACGGCGTTTCGTTCCACATCCGCCGCGAAATCCGCGCGGATCGTTCCGGGCAGCGCCTTCTTGGGGTCGGTGGCGCCCATGATTTCGCGGTTGCGAGCGATCGCGTTCTCGCCTTCGAGCACTTGCACCATGACGGGTCCCGAGGTCATGAACTTGACGAGACCTTTAAAGAAAGGTCTCTCCTTATGGACCGCGTAGAAACCTTCCGCCTGCGGTTGATCGAGCCGCAACATTTTCGCCGCGACGATCCGCAAACCCGCCTGCTCGAAGCGGCTGTAGATCGCGCCGATCAAATTTTTCGCGACGGCGTCGGGTTTGACTATCGAGAGGGTACGTTCGACCGCCATGAAAACTCCGATTGCGATTTGAGCAAAGAATAAATACGGAAGAGCTTGAATTTCTTCGCATAACCCGCCGCATAGTGTAGCTTCTCGTCCGAAGCCAAACAATGCGCCGCGAGATTCTCAATCCCAACGGTCGTCGCGTACCTGCACGCGGCCGTCTCGTACGCGGATCGGAAACGAGCGAACCGGCTCGTAGGCGGGTGGCGCGAGGACGGCGCCGGTCTTGATGGAAAAGCGCGCGCCGTGCCGGGGGCATACGATCTCCTCCCCCTTCACGACACCGCCGGTGAGCTCACCGCCGTCGTGGGTGCAGACGTCTTCGATCGCGTAGTAGACGCCGTCGAGATTGAAAACCGCAACCCGGGCGCCGTCGACGTCCACGACACGGTGCGTCCCGGGCGGCAATTCGTTTACCGCCGCGACGTCGACCCACTCCGACATGTCTTAAAGCATCCCGAGCTGCAATTGCGCCGCCTCGGTCATCCGCTCACGCGACCAGGGCGGCTCCCACACCAGCTCCACCTCCGCGTCCTTCACCCCGGGGACTGCTTCGACGGCGGATTCCACCGTCTGGGGAAACGTCTGCGCCACCGGACAACCGGGCGCGGTCAGCGTCATCTTCAGCTTTACATTGCCCTCGACGTCGATATCCAAGGAATAAATGAGTCCGAGATCGTAGATATTCACCGGTATCTCCGGATCGTAAATATTCTTCAGCGCCGCGACGATCTGCTCGCGCAGTCCTTCGGGAGCCCCGGACCGCTCGATGTTCGCGTCTTCCATCTTTGGGATTGCGTCGTTCATTCGGTAGTCGCCGGTGTGTTCGCGTTTTTCAACGCGGCTTCCAGCGTGCGCCACGGCAGCGACGCGCACTTTACTCGCGCCGGATATTCCCGTACGCCCGCCAGCACT
The DNA here is from genome assembly GCA_041485885.1 of Sulfurifustaceae bacterium. Lineage (GTDB taxonomy): Bacteria > Pseudomonadota > Gammaproteobacteria > Acidiferrobacterales > Sulfurifustaceae > JACQFZ01. The sequence goes on along the minus strand of JBGPKL010000002.1, from coordinate 69,217 downwards.
TGAAGTTTTCCGATATTGCCCGGCGCACCCTGCTTTGTCAGCAAATCATGCACCCCTCGAAACAACGCTTCCGCTTCTTCCACGGTTTTACCCTTGATGCTTTCCGTCATTAGCGAGGCGGAGGCCGTGGAAATCGCGCAACCGGCACCGTCGAAACCGACTTCCTTGATGACGCCGTCCTCAATGCACAAGTCGAGCGTCAACTGATCGCCACAGAGCGGGTTGTGGCCGCTGGCGTGCCGATTGCTGCCGGTCGGCAAATGCCGAAAATTTCGCGGCCTGCGGTTGTGGTCGAGAATGACCTCCTCATACAAGGCGCGCAAATTCTGCATCATCCGAACATCTCCCGTACCCGCCGCACCCCTTGCACCAATGCGTCGATGTCCTCGCGCGTGTTATAGAGCCCGAACGACGCGCGCGCGGTGGCCGGCAAACCGAAACGCGCCATCACCGGCATCGCGCAATGATGGCCGGCGCGGATGGCGATCCCGTCGTGGTCGAGCACCGTGCCGATATCGTGCGGATGTACGCCCTCCAGCGTGAACGAGACGATACCCGCTTTCTCGCGCGCGGTGCCGACGATGCGTACGCCGGGGATCTCGTTCAGCACCTGCGTCGCGCGCAGCAGCAGGTCGTGCTCGTGCGCCGCGATCGCGGCTAGACCGATATTCGTCACATAATCGATCGCGGCACCGAGTCCGACGGCGCCGGCAATGTGCGGCGTTCCCGCTTCGAACTTGTAGGGCAAATCGTTGTACGTAGTTTGTTCGAAGCTCACGGTCTTGATCATGTCGCCGCCGCCTTGATACGGCGGCATGGCGTCCAGTAACCGCTCCTTGCCATACAGCACGCCGATCCCGGTCGGACCGTATAGCTTATGAGCGGAGAACGCATAAAAGTCGCAGTCGAGGCCGCGCACATCGACCGGCAGATGCGGCACCGCCTGCGCGCCGTCGAGCAACACCACGGCACCCGCCGCATGCGCGCGTGCGATGATCTTCGCCACCGGGTTGATGGTGCCAAGCGCGTTCGAGCAATGGGCGACGCTCACGAGACGCGTGCGCGCCGTGAGCAATCGTTCGAACTCGGCGAAAACGAGCTCGCCGCTGTCCGTGATGGGTACCACCCGCAGTCGCGCGCCGGTCTGCTCGCACAAAAGTTGCCACGGAACGATGTTGGAATGATGTTCCATGCCGGTGATGAGAATCTCGTCGCCCGCGTGCACGTTCGCGCGCCCCCAACTCGCCGCGACGAGATTGATCGCCTCGGTCGTGCCGCGAACAAACACGATCTCTTTGTCCGAGGCGGCGTTTATGAAATTTCTGATCCTGCCGCGCGCGTCTTCGTAAGCGGCGGTCGCGCGCTCGCTCAGTGTATGCACGGCGCGATGCACATTGGCGTTGTCATGGATGTAGTAGCGAGTGAGCGCATCGATCACCGCTTGCGGCTTTTGCGTCGTCGCCGAATTGTCGAGATACACCAGCGGCTTGCCGTGGACCTGCTGTGCCAGCGCCGGAAAATCCGCGCGTAGACGCTGCACGTCCAACACCGGAGGTGTCGATTGCCGTACCCGCGAAACCGTTTCGTCGATCGCTTGCGTCATATCAGCTCAAGCTCCCGCAACTTCCGGCCCCGCAACAAGCGCGTCGTAATGGAGTGCTCCAGCATCGCGCGCAACGGCGCGATACGAAATCGACGCAGAACGTCATTGGCAAAGGCAAACGTCAGCAAATCGCGCGCCTGCGCGTCGTCGACACCGCGCGAGCGCAGGTAAAACAGCTGATCGAGGTCAAGCTGGCCGACCGTCGCGCCGTGACTGCACTTGACGTCGTCGGCATAAATCTCGAGTTCCGGTTTCGTGTCGATCTCGGCATCCTCGGACAATAGGAGATTATTGTTGATCTGCTCGGCATCGGTACGCTGAGCGTCCGGCTGAACCACGACACGGCCGTTGAACACCGCGCGCCCACGCCCATCCAGCACGCCCTTGTAAAACTCCCGGCTCGTGCAGCGTGGCTTGGCGTGGGCGATGTAAGTGTGGTTGTCGACGTGCTGTCGCCCGTCGGCTACGTACAAACCGTTCAGGCTACAACTCGCCCCCGGCGCGTCCAACAACGCGTAGAGATCGTTACGCACCAACAGCCCACCGAGATCGATGGCCTGCGAGATGAACTCGCTATTCTCGTGTTGCCGCACGTGTAGCCCATTCACATGAAAGCCCAAGCGGCTCTCCGTCTGCAAGCGATAATGCTCGACTCGCGCGCCGCGTTCCAGCACGACTTCCGTCACGGCATTGGTGAAGTATCGGCTCTCGTCGATTCCGACGTACTGTTCGACGACGGTGGCGCGACTACCCGAGCGCGCGACGATCAACGCGCGCGGTTGCGCCAGCGCGTCCGCCGTTGCGACGTAAATGAGATGGATCGGTCGCTCGAGGGCCACGCCTTCGGGGAGACTGACGTAAGCCCCGTCGGCAAGAAACGCTGTGTTCAGCGCCGCGAGCGGGTGGGCCTCGATCGACACTACTTGGCCCAAGTGCGGCTCAAGCGCTTCGGCGTCGCGATCCAGCGCGTCGGCGAGCGGGCGGGCAATCTCGCGGCCGTCGACGTGGGGAGGATTCGAAAGCTCCGGACGGTAACGGCCATTGATAAAGACGAGGCGAAACGCGTCGAAGGCATTAGGGAGCAGACGTTCCAGTTGTTCACGGGTGAGCGGCGTCGCGTCCGACACCGCATGGAACGGCTGGCGAACCAGCGACGCGAGATTGGTGTACTTCCAAGCCTCATCGCGCATGGTGGGGAAACCCACCGCGTCAAAGCGCGCGCTGGCGCGTTCGCGCAATGCCTTGATCCACGCGCGGTGCCCGGGTAGCTGGCTGTTCAGCGCGCGCGCCGCTTGCAGATAGCGATGCTTGGGATCGGTTTCGGTATTCACCATCTCACGCTCGTGCGGCCGACTCGACCCACCCGTAGCCGCGCCGCTCTAGTTCGTGCGCCAATCCTTTGTCGCCCGACTTCGCGATGCGCCCCTGCACCAGGACGTGTACGACGTCCGGTACGACGTAATTCAACAGACGTTGATAATGCGTCACCACCACGACCGCGCGTTCCGGGGTGCGCAGCGCGTTGACGCCGTTGGCGACAGTTTTGAGCGCATCGATATCGAGACCGGAATCCGTTTCATCGAGCAACGCCAGACGCGGCTCAAGAACCGCCATTTGCAGAATTTCGTTGCGCTTGCGCTCGCCGCCCGAGAAACCCTCGTTGACGGAGCGATACATCAAGTCTTCGCTCATGTCGACGAGTTTCAGCTTCTCTCGAACACGGGCGAGAAAGTCGATGGCGTCCAGTTCCTCTTCGCCGCGGTGCTTGCGGATCGCGTTCAATGCCGCTTTGAGCAAATAGATATTGCTGACGCCGGGAATTTCCACCGGATACTGAAAGCCGAGAAAGATACCTTCGCGCGCGCGTTGTTCGGCGCTTAAGGACAACAAATCCTTGCCTTGGTAAGTGACGGTTCCTTCCGTCACCTCGTAGCCCTCGCGGCCGGCGAGCACATGCGCCAAGGTGCTCTTGCCGGAGCCGTTCGGTCCCATGATGGCGTGGACTTCGCCCGCCTTCACGTCAAGGTCGATGCCTTTGAGAATCGGCTTGTCGTCGACTCTCACGTGTAGATTCTTGATCGATAGCATTTTCAATTCTGGCCTCACGGTACGTGTCTGCCATCCCTGGCGCGACTTCAGTCGACTCCGTTGAACCCCGGCCCGCACCTCCGTGTGCGGGCGTTCGGCGGCGCGAACACACGTTAAGTGTGTTCGCGACGGCTCCGCCTCACCCGACTGCCCCCTCCAAACTTACGCCGATGAGTTTCTGAGCTTCGACGGCGAATTCCATCGGCAACTCCTTGAAAACTTCTCTGCAAAATCCGTTGACGACCATCGACACGGCGTCCTCAGCCGACAGTCCGCGCGTGCGCAGATAATAGAGCTGGTCCTCGCTGATCTTCGACGTCGTCGCTTCGTGCTCGACCTTCGCCGTCGGGTTCTTCACCTCGATATACGGGAACGTGTGCGCGCCGCATTTGTCGCCCATGAGCAGCGAGTCGCACTGCGTGTAGTTGCGCGCGTTTCGCGCGCCCTTCAGTATTTTCACCAAACCGCGGTATGCATTCTGCCCGTGACCGGCGGCGATACCCTTCGACACGATGGTGCTACGGGTGTTTTTGCCGATGTGGATCATCTTCGTGCCGGTGTCCGCTTGCTGATAGTTATTCGTCAGCGCCACCGAGTAGAACTCGCCGACCGAGTTGTCGCCTTCGAGAATGACGCTCGGGTATTTCCACGTGATCGCCGAGCCGGTTTCGATCTGCGTCCAGGAGATGCGCGCGTTCTCGCCCCGGCACGCGCCACGCTTGGTAACGAAGTTGTAAATGCCGCCGCGCCCCTGCGCGTCGCCCGGATACCAATTCTGCACTGTCGAGTACTTGATTTGCGCGGCTTTCAGCGCGACCAGCTCCACGACCGCGGCGTGCAATTGATTTTCGTCGCGCATCGGCGCCGTGCAGCCCTCCAGATAGCTGACGTAAGCGCCCTCTTCGGCGACGATCAGCGTACGCTCGAACTGCCCGGTCTTCGACGCGTTGATGCGGAAATACGTGGACAACTCCATCGGGCAGCGCACGCCTTTCGGCACGTAGACGAACGAGCCGTCACTGAATACGGCGGCGTTGAGCGAAGCGTAATAATTGTCGGTATGCGGAACGACAGAACCGAGATACTTCTGCACGAGCTCGGGATATTTATGCACCGCCTCGGAGAACGAGCAAAAAATAATACCGAACTCGGCGAGCTTGTCCTTGAAGGTAGTCGCGACCGAAACGCTGTCGAACACGGCGTCCACCGCCACACCGGCAAGCAGCTCGCGCTCCTTGAGCGGAATGCCAAGCTTCTCGTACGTCTCGAGCAGCTTCGGATCCACCTCATCGAGACTCTTCGGCCCGTCCTTCTGCGACTTAGGAGCCGAATAATAGACAATCGATTGAAAATCCACCGGCGGGTAATGCACATGCGCCCACTTGGGTTCTTTCATCGTGAGCCAGTGGCGATACGCCTGCAGGCGCCACTCGAGCATGAACCGCGGCTCCTGCTTCTTGGCGGAGATCGCGTGGATAATATCTTCGTTCAGACCCGGCGGCAGCGAATCGGCTTCGAGCAGCGTGGTGAAGCCATGCTGGTATTGCCGGCCGATCAGCTCTGCCACTTCTTTGTTCGACGTAGCCACAGTTTCCTCTTTCGATCTCGATGTTCGATGGGGTTACAGAGCGCTTACTCGACGAGTCATCTTCACCGGCATTGCGGTAAAGCGCGGCAGCTCGGGCTCGGCCATTTCGGCGAGCGTGACGCTCGCGAGCGCCTGGCGCACCGCGCCGTTGATGCGTTGCCAATTGGCGCGGATCGAACACAACGATTCCTGCACGCATAGGCCCGGCGAGCTACCGCATTCGGTCAAACCCACGGGACCTTCGAGCGCGTCGATGATCTCGACCATGCTGATCCGCGCCGGCGGACGTGCGAGGCTGTATCCGCCTTTGGCTCCACGATGCGAGACGACGAGCCCTTCCCGCACCAGGCGCTTCAAGATCTTACTCACCGTCGGCGCCGACACCCGAGTTTGTCCGGCGATCTCGCTGACCGCGTGCAGCCGGTCTTTCTCTTTCGCGAGATACGTCATCACGACGGTCCCGTAGTCCGTGAGTTTGCTCATTCGTAACATGCGCGGCGACCCTCCGAATCAGGACCGCGATAGTCCTGATTAAAGAAGCAGCTCAAGCATTTTTGCTTATTTTGCACGGGACGTTACTTCAGACCGTAAAACTCTCGCCGCATCCGCAGCGAGCTTTCTCGTTCGGATTGTTGAAACGAAAGCCCTCGTTCAATCCGGCGCGGGTGTAGTCGATTTCGGTCCCATCGAGAAAAATCAGATTTTTCTTGTCCACGATTATTTTGATTCCTTGGCTTTCGAATATCTCGTCTTCGGGACCAATCGCGTCTACCGGCTCGACCACGTAAGTATTACCCGAGCAACCGGTAACTTTCACACCAAATCGCAACGCCGCCGCGCGACGCCCGGCCAAAAAATTCCGGACCCGACTAGCCGCCTTATCCGTGAGGGTGATGGCCATCAGCTCACCCCTCGCGAAGGCATCACGACGTGTACGCGAGCGCGCTGGCGCGCCGCTACTTGCTGCACATGCGGTTTCGCGACTAACTCCGCCAAGGTAATCCGCTCCAGAAACTCATAGATGCGACCGCTCAGATCTTCCCAGAGCTGATGCGTAAGACATGCCTCGTCGCCTTGACAGTTACGTTCCCCGCCGCAGCGCGTGGCGTCTATGTTTTCGTTGATCGCCACGACGATTTGCGCGACGGAAATCTCCGACGGCGAGCGCGACAAACTGTAGCCGCCCCCTGGACCCCGCACGCTATCGACCAAACCGCTGCGCCGCAGTTTCGCGAACAGCTGCTCAAGATAGGAAAGTGAGATTCCTTGCCTCGCCGCGATATCTCCCAGAGTAACCGAGCCGTTGTCGTAATGAATGGCCAGGTCGAGCATGGCGGTTACGGCGTAACGACCCTTTGTGGTCAATTTCATACGGGTATTGTTTGAGGAATCTAGGAGCCGATAGGCTAATTGTACATGTCCGATCAAATCAGTCAACTATTCACTCTCGGCCATCGTGCTTCCCCCCATCGTGCTTCTCCAGGATCTGCTCGATGCTTGTTAGAATCCCGCGCAGAATGTTTGCCTCATTTCGATCCGGTTGAGCACGATTGAATAGACGGCGCATGCGACGAATGAGCAGACGAGGGTTCTCCGGATCGATGAACCCTATCCGGACGAGGACCTCCTCCAGGTGACGGTAAAAGCGCACTAATTCCTCTTGCGTCGCTGGCGGCTCCGAGTTCTCCGCCCAAACCGCGTCCTTTGACGCTGCTCGATAAATTTCGTACGCCAGTATCTGCACGGCGCAAACGAGGTTGAGAGAGGGATACGCGGAGCTTGCCGGAATGTGCACCAGGGCATTGCAATGGTCGAGCTCGGCATTGGTGAGACCCGTGCGCTCCTGGCCGAAGAGGATCGCGACCGGCCCTCGATTCACCTCTGCGAGCAATCGGTTCGCACAGGCCGCGGGCTCGAGCGTCGGCCATTCAATCCGCCGCGGCCGGGCGGTGGCGCCAACGACGAAATGGCACGCCCCAATAGCCTGCTCCAGATCCGCGCACACGACGGCACTGGCTAAGACATCGACGGCGTCCGCCGCGCGCGCGTTCGCCTCCGCGTTTTGATGATCGGGCGGAGCGACCAAATAGAGCTGCTCCAGCCCCATGTTCTTTAGCGCCCGCGCGACTCCGCCGACGTTACCCGGGTGGGTCGGTCTAACCAGCACCGTACGGATCGCTTGAAGCGCTTTCATAGTCTCGAAAGAGTGAGTCGATCGACTTTTAACCGGATTGCACAGCTTATACAATCCCGCGCCTTCGCGCTGTTTTACAACGAGACGCCACGATGCATCCGCTGCTCAACACGGCGATCAAAGCCGCACGCCGCGCAGGCAATATTGTGCTGCGCAACGCCGATCGCATCGAGCGACTGACGATCGAAGCGAAAGGCAGCAACGATTTCGTCACCGAGGTCGACCGATTGGCCGAGAGCGAGATCATCGATATTCTCCGGCGCGCCTATCCCGATCATGCCATCCTCGCCGAGGAGACGGGCGATCATTCCGGCGCGAGCGAATACCGCTGGATCATCGATCCGCTCGACGGCACGACTAATTTCCTGCACGGGTATCCTCACTACGCGGTATCGATAGCGCTGCAACATAAGGATCGATTGGAACAGGCCGTCGTGTTCGATCCCAATCGCAATGAGTTGTACACGGCAACGCGAGGTCAAGGAGCGCATCTGAACGACCGCCGCATTCGGGTTAGTCAGACGCATGATTTTCGGCGGGCGTTGCTCGCAACAGGGTTTCCGTTCAAATCGAGCGATTATCTCGAGACATGGATCAACGTGTTCCGGCAGATCGCGCGCGAATCGAGTGGCGTGCGCCGTGCCGGGTCCGCGGCGCTCGATCTCGCGCATGTCGCGTGCGGGCGCTTCGACGGCTTTTGGGAGTTCGGCTTGCGAATCTGGGATATGGCGGCCGGATGCTTACTCATCGAGGAGGCCGGCGGCTTGGTGGGCGATCCGGCCGGCGGACAGGAGCACTTGCGCAGTGGCCTTCTGCTTGCGGGTAATCCGAAAATCTACCACGAGATGCTGAAGCACATTCGCCCCTGGCTACCGAGCGATTGGAATGGGACGTCCTAGCGGATACATCCTCCGCCAACAAATACTTTCTATACGCGGACCACGTCGGCATACACGACCTGCTCGAACGCACCGGTCCGCTCGAGCAGACGCAGAACACGCACTCGACGCACCCCGACTTCCTCGTCGATCACCTCCAGCTCGTCTCCCACTTGGCAGGCGCCGCGCGTGAGGAGCAACGTCGCGGGGCGCTGCATGACCTCAGCGGCCGGCAACCGCAGACCGGGGAACGCGTTCGATCCGCCGGGAAGTCGCACGGCAACCGGCATGGCGGTGGCCGCCAACATTTCGACACCGACCTCCACGCTGTTGGTCTCCGGACTTTTCACCCACCGGATCGCGGCGGTGCGCCAGCGGCCGAGATCGCTCGGTTGCTGCACACCGATTAGTTCTCCGACCCGCACCGGCGTGGCCGCGTCGCCATACCGCGCAAGGGACATACCTTGCGGTCCGATATCGCGCAGTTGCCACCGATCGACTCGATAGCTTTCGACCGGTACCGCTGTTGACCCTTCGGAAAGAGCGGGGATGGACGCGGCGGTATCTTTGTTTTCCTCTTCCAGCTCGACAAAGGCAACGTCCGGCGATTCCACCAAGCGGCCGGGTCGATCTAGCCAAGGAAAAGTGTGAGCGTACGCCGCAAACGGCCGCTGTCCATTCGCGAAAAAGTGAACGGCATTAAGGCCGACGCAAACGAATACGTTGCTGCTCCGTTGACGTCGCGCGTAACGCCGGCGCGCACTCTCGCCCAATGCACGGGTCATGCGCTGCAGCAGATCGACGCACGTGCTATCGAGACAATCGACGCCCAGCCCCAGCTTCTCGATCGGCTCGCCCGCGTCCAATCGAATCACCAAGCGCTGCAATGTTTTCAGAAGCGGCCGAGCGTCCAATACGCGCGCACTGCCGGAAACATTCTGGCTCTTCTTCGTGAACGGCACGGGTGGCGCGTCGGCCGTGAGATCGACCAGAAAACAACCGGTGGCATCCTTGAGATCCGCTTTCGTCGTAATGCTCGCCTGCTTCGCCCAATGGCTGACAAAGGCATGCAACTGATGAACGGCGTTATGTGCGAGTTGGTAGGGATTCGCGAGACCCAATAACAAGGTCTGGACGTAGCGCTCATCGATGGTTACCGGGTGCGCGTCGTGCTCGCCGTCCATCGTAAGCACCTCATCCACGACGCCTAACGACTCGGCGAGTCGATAAAGCTCGTGCGTTTCGCGCCACACCGCGTTCGGATAAGGTAAATAGACCAAATAGGAGCGCAGCAACACTTCGCTCAGATGATGGAGCGCGCGCTCGATGCAAACCGCCGAGCGGGATTTGCGACGCAGCAAAACGCGCGCGTGGCTTAGATCGCGCAGGCAGCACTTGTAACCGTACGCCATCTCGATATGCAGCCGGCGGATGAATTCCGCGAGCTGTCGCTTCTTCGGTCCGAGCGGAGGTACCGCATGCACCAAGTGGGACTGTAGGCCGTTACAGACGGTGGTGACCACGGGCTCGTACAGCGCCATCAGCTCGAGCCGAACCGGGACTTTCAGCTCGACCCGGTTAACGGTGTACAGCGTTTGATAAATTTCGCGCGCCGCTTCGGCGCTGTTGGCCAACGGCAGCGATGCCAGCCACGCGCGCGCGTATTTCGGATCGGTCTCGGCCACCCATCCGGAAACGCGTCGCGCAGGCACAGAAAGAACAGGACTGTACACGTGATAGCTCTAGTAAGACCTATTATTGCCACCCAACGCCTTGGTCTATCAGGAAGACTAGCATAAGGATGGCATTTAGCTGACCGTCGTTAGGTTCGGCACCGATTCTTGGGGGACATGAACCGGGGCGGGCCAACTTCCAGCATTCTGCGCCATACATATAAGGTCACAGTCTTTGGAGGTCGTATTCGCTCAACACCAATGTCGTCGTTCTCTATCGATTCCGCCCCAGATAGGCCGAACGATCCGACGGCACTGACCGCTGGGGGCGGTCTCCTCCTTGCCTGACTCCCGGTATCGCCGCCAGCGGCTAGCGGAGGCAGGCAAGCTCACGACGACGTCAGCGACCAAACGTTTTCCATGAGAGGCCAAAGCGCCCGCTTCACCCGGTATCGGCGCGTCGTTGGCCGTGATAGAGCCTCACGACGCGCAAACGCCCGTCGTTCTTCTCGAGAACAAAAGTCATCGATCCCGTGTAAACATAAGTTTCCTGATCGTTCAAGCGGCGTACCGTCACGTCGAAATCGCCCCAGCCGTACGCCTGATTGCCCTCGATCTCCCAACTAATCTCGCCCAGCTTCATCTGGCGCAGATCGGTCGCGCGAAAAAGCGTGTCGTAATCCTCGCGTATGCCTTTGCGGCCGGTGCGGTCGTTAGTGCGCGCGTTATCCGCGAAAAGACCCAGAAACTGATCCAGATCGCCGGCTTCGTAAATGGACACGAACCGACGCAGGAACGAAGCGAGCTCGTCTCGCGAAATTCGGTTAACCGGAGGAGCGCTTGGGGCGGGCGCCGACGCGGCGAGAGGACGCTCCGCAGTCGCTGTTGGTTCGCGTCCGACATTCGCGCCGACAGAGGGCGGCGGCGCCGGACGCATCGGCGGAGCCGGAGTTTCACTCGGTGGCAGCGTCGGTTGCGGGACCTTCGGTACCGACTCGATGCTGTCGGGCTTCGCGCTCTTGGGCGTTGCCCCGCTTGACCTGGCCGCTTGCAATTTCTCCCCCGCACGCGCATCGACGCCAGCGGATCTCGCGGAATTCGGTTCAGACTTCGGTTTGCTCAACCGCTCGATATCCGTCGATGGCGGTGCGGGTAGACTCGCGCTGGGGATGAGCGCAACCGGCGCCGTAGGTCGCGCCGTTTCGGGTACCGGCTCGTCGCGCAGCGGCTCATTCCGCGGCGTAGGACCGCTGCTGCTTCCTGCGCTACCGTGTGTTTCGGAGGACGAAGGTTCGCCGGCGAGTGGCGGCTTTGTCATTTGCGAGATTTCCATCCGCGACGTCGGACGCCCGGTGTAAATGATCACGATGATCGCGAGAGCCAACAGTGCGGTAGCGCTGAGGGTGATGGTCGTGGTCGAGCTGATGCGATAGAGCTGCTTGACGAAGGACTCGCGCGAAGCGGCGAGCCCGAGCGCAGGAGTAGCTCCTTTCCCGGGCGGAATTCGCCGCTCCACGCTGAACGCAACGACGGATGCTTCTTTCGGCGGCACGGCCTTCGGCGCGGGCGCCGCGGTCTGTCCGGCACGCGCCGGTTGAGCTTTCCGTTTGGTTTCCTGGCTGCGCGGAGTAAATATCCGAGCGGAGGTTTCGACCGTACGCGGCAGCGCGTTGCTGGAAACACGCGCCGCCGTCTTGCTCAAGCGATGACGCGCCAGCACGCGCGCGCGCAATTCGTCCGGGGCAGCATTCTTCAGTATGAAATCGTCGGCGCCCACCATGAGCGCGCGAAGCTTAGCGCTCGCCGCTTCGGGCCGCGTCACCACGATGATAGGCACACCCACCAAGTGCGGCGGGGATAGCGCCGTGCGGATACGTTTTATCAGCTCATAGCCATCGGTATTGGGCATCGCGAGATCGGTAACGACGAGCTCGATATCGGCCTGCTCGATCAAAGCCTTCCACGCTTGCTCCCCATCCGGGGCCTCCATCACGAGAAAATTATTCGCTAGGACTTTTGCGTACATCGTCCGCGCCGCGGCGGAGGCGTCGACCACGAGGATTTTCGGCAGTGGCGCCGCGGCCGGTCTAGCGCGCGCTCCGTTGCCGCCATGCCCAACAGCCGGCGAAAATCGCAATTCGCGCTCCGCCTCCCGGTTCGCGACTTTGGCTTCCAGAACCGCCGCGAGCTGCTCGATCGACACGAGGTCCATCTCCGGATTCGCGGTTCGCGCGGCTTGCGGTGGCGGCGCCATATCGTCTATCCGCGTCAAATCGGTCATGGCCATCTGCAGCACATCGTCGTTTATCTCCTGGTTCTCCTGTAGCGCGCCGAGCGAGATGAGCTTGTGGCACAGTTGCTTGGTACCGTCCTCGGTCCCTTCCGTAAAATGAAATATTCTTTCGAATCCCGCCTTACCGATGTGCACCGTGCACCCAAGCTCACCCAATTGGCGCTCGACGTATCGTTTGATTTCTTCAGGCGTCATAACGTCATCATGAATGGCGGCGAGAACCGGGCGACTGACTCGTCGGAAACACTGCTCTTGTTCTTGGACACTCCGATTGGGAGCACCGATCGACGATATCACGGTACCCCTGTCCCTTCACCGGCCGGATCCTCATGGAAATGCTGTATCGCTCTCGGGAGACACCTTGGTCCGCGCCGTTGCCGTTTGTCCGCAGCCTTTGCGTGTCCATCGAGTAGCGATAGAAATCGAACGAACAAAGACCATAATAAAAGCGAGTGAAGCAGCGGTCATGACGAACCTCAGCTGCGGTTCGTCCAGAAAAAAAACGATCGCGACGATGTAACTACGATGCGCCGCTTAGATCGGCGCCACCAAGGGAGGACTCGTGATCGCTCTTGTCGACCGCCGCCGCAAGCTGCCCTGCCTAGTGCTAGCGACCCTAGCGTGCGTTTTCTTCTCCGGTTGCGGCGGATCGCCAACCGCCGCCTCTTCCTCGTCACCCGACACCAGCTCATCCGCCGGCTCGACACCTGCTTCCGAGACGTCCGCCGCTACTGACACGGTCATATCGCTCGCGTGGAGCGCAAACGCCGACAGCGTCGCGGGCTACATCGTGTACTACGGACCGACCGTCGCCGCCGCGACCGTTGCCACCGCCGATCTATCGACCAGCGCCCAGAGTTTCGATCCGCAGGCACCCGCCGTTTCCTTCAATGCCGGTCGCGATCTCGCGCTGAAGCACGGCGATACCGTGTGCTTTCGGTTACGCGCGTACAACGGCGCCAACGCGCTGTCCGATTGGTCCGCTGCCGCGTGTAGCGTGATCTAGCCGTACCTCAAATTTCCAAGGGAGCTCGTCCATGCGTGAAACTCGCCGTTCGCTGAGGCCTAGGAAAATAACCGCGTTTCTTCTGTTGGTACTCGCGCTCTCGATCCCCGTTGCCACGATGGCCGGACTCGCTTCGTTCGACCTTACGGGAACGCCGCGTGCAGCTCCGGCCACGATGGGGGCTCTCGAAGCCGATACCGGCGCCATCACTCAACCCCCTGCGCCGACCGGTCTCATCGTAACCATTCAGCGCAACGCGAGCTGATCGCCCGCGCGCAGGCCTTACTCGTTTCGGCTGTTCGCGGGATGCGACGGCTTCGACGCCGCCGGCCGCGTCGATCGAGAAACGAACAAGCGATCGTAGGCTTGCAACAGCTTCGGCGCTTCGTACTGCCACGCGAGCGCCGTCTCCACTCGTCGCCGACCGTACTGTCCCATTTGGCGGCGGCGCGACGGATCATCGAGCAGCTCCGCTATTTTCCGCGCCAGATCGACCGCGTCATTTTGAGTGGCGTAGACAGACGCTTCCTGCGCGGAGAACCGACCCTCGGCCAAGTCGAACTGCACGATCGGTTTCCCGAGCGCCATGTATTCCATGATCTTGTTCATCGTCGACTTGTCGTTCATCGCGTTGGCGATATCGGGGTTCACGCAGACGTCCGCGGTGTTGAGCATCGCGAGCAGCTCGCGATCGGATACGCGACCGGTGAACGTCACGTAGTCATCGACGCCGAGCCGCTTCGCATACGTCTGCATCGCCCCAAGCTCGGTCCCGCCGCCGACCAAACCGAATTGCACGTCGCGCCGTCCCAGCCGGTGAACCAGGTGGTCCACGGCTTCGAGCAAAAGATCGATCCCTTCCTGCTTGCCCATCACGCCCACGTAGCCGACTAAATAGCGCCGCCCGCTCTTCAGGCGTTCGTCGGGCGGCTGGATCTTAAGCCGCCGGAGATCCGGACCGCTGCGTACCACGAACACATCACCCGGCGGCATTCGACCGCGTTCGATCGCGATACGGCGATACGACTCGTTGGTGGCAATCGATACATCCGCCACGCGGAAGGTCAACCGCTCGAACCACAACAGCAGTCGGTAAAACATATCGCGGCGGCCGAATTTCGCCTCATAGAGCTCCGGATTGATGTCATGGTGATCGAACAGAAAACGAACTCCGAAGATCTTGAACATCGCGCCAACCAGAAAGATCGTGTCCGGCGGATTGCACGCGTGGATCGCGTCGAAGCCGCGCGCCAGAAAGACGCGCCAGGCGAGCGCGGATTGCCAAAACAGCGCGCACGTATATTCCACGAAGTAACCGATCGCGCCCGACGCTTCGAGCGGGAGCGGATGGCGATAGATGGAAATGCCGTCAATGACGTCCACGCGCCGGTCGTAGCCTTTGCCCGCCGGACAAATGATCGAAACCTCATAGCCCGCGCGGCGCAACGTCGTCGCCTCTTGCCACACCCGGCGATCGAACGGTACCGGGAGGTTCTCTACGATGATGAGGACGCGGCGGCTACCAGCAGATGCCATGATAATTTTCGTTCTTATCGGCGTTCGGAACCCGGACGAAGTCGACCATCGCTTGGCCCTCGCGCAAACGTTCCGGCACCCGCCAGAATTCGCGGTCGTTGGTGCCAACGACGATGGTTTCGCCGAAATCGAGCACTTCATCCACCGATTCGACCATCAAACGGGAGATGTGCGGTACGCGATTCAGTATGTAATCGCGATTGACGCCGACCAGCTCCGCGAGCTTCACGTTGCGATCGTAGAGCTTCAGCTCGTAGCCTTTGCCGATCAGGCGCTCGATCACCTCGACCATCGGGCTCTCGCGCAGATCGTCGGTGCCTGCCTTGAAGCTGAAACCGAGGACGCCGATTTTGCGTTTCTCCTCGCGCAGTATCATTTGCAAGCCGCGCTCGATCTGACGCTCGTTGCTCGGGAGGATCGCGTTCAGAATCGGAAGATGCAGATCGAGCGTGCGGCTCTTGTAGAGCAGCGCGCGCACGTCCTTCGGCAAACACGATCCACCGAACGCGAAGCCGGGCTTCAAGTAATACGAGGACAGATTGAGTTTGGTATCGCGACAGAAGATGTCCATCACCTGGTGGCCATCGATGTCGAGCGCCTTGCAGATATTGCCGATCTCGTTGGCGAAACCGACCTTGAGCGCGTGCCACACGTTGTCGGTGTACTTCGCCATCTCCGCGGTTTCGATGTCGGTGCGCACGAGCGGCGCATCGATGCCGTGATAAAGCTCCAATAGCGTATCGCCGCTGCGCTCGTCCAGCTCGCCGATGATCGTCTTCGGAGGGTGATAAAAATCGTGGACCGCCGTCCCTTCGCGCAGGAACTCGGGATTGTTACACACGCCGAAATCCCCGCCGGCACGCTTACCCGAGAATTCCTCCAGAGCGGGTACGACCACGCCGCGCATCGATCCCGGCAGCATAGTGCTGCGCGCCACGATGACATGGAAACCGCTTTTGCGCTTGAGCTCCTTGCCGATCTGCTCACACACCCGCCGTACGTAGCTCAAATCGAGGCTGCCGTTGAGCAGACTCGGTGTGCCGACACAAATCAGCGAGATGTCGGAGCGGCGCACGCCTTCCGCCACATCGGTCGTCGCCCGCAGCCGGCCGGCGGCGACTTCATCGCGAATAATGTCCCCGATATCCTGTTCGATGATCGGTGTGCGCCCGCGATTGATCAGATCGACTTTCGTTTCCGCCGGATCGACGCCGATCACGTCATGACCGCCGCGCGCCAGGCAGCCAGCGGACACCGCCCCTACATAACCCAAACCGAATATGCTGATTTTCATTTCCCTATGCCCGCCAGTGCTTCTGTGGTTATGCTGCTTGCGGCATTATTTGACCGGGTTAAAGCACGGCTGGGTATCCGTACTTGTCCTCACCGATTGCCAGCGACAGCAGCGGGGTTACAAGAAACGGCCCGGCCAAATGGCCGGGCCGAATCAATCGAAGCATCGCGCCGCAAGCCCGATACGCCGGGCGCGTACTATGTGAGGAACAACCTCGCGTTATCTATTTGCGGCTCGATCGCAGACGGTAATACGGAAGGTAGGGAGCATTCCAGGTTTGTCGACAAGCAAACATAACCCGTCGCCTCGGTTTTCCAGACAACGGTGCAGGCGGCGGACTTTACGTCGAATCGACGGGAGACCCATCCCGCCGGCGGCGTCGATTCCGCGCGATGTAGCTCGGCGCGAACATTTGCCAGCGGTTGCAACGTAAGCACGTAGCCGTTCTTTGCCGCGGTGATGGCGCCGTCCGGTCCCACGGTTACCGTTACGTCTTCCGCAAAATGCCAGCACTGCTCGATGACATGGCGTTCCTTGCACTCGACTCTGTCGATAACTTGAAGACGTTTTTGCATCTTGTCGAATATCAGCTCGCGCTCGTGAATCACTGGATCAGCCAAGCGCAGATAGCCGTCGTGATGGCCGACGAAGCAGTCGATCTCGGCGCCTTCTTCCCAGCGGGTACAACGCGCCTGGGCGTGCTGCAGCCACAAGAAATTGCCGCCGTTCACCGATTGATCTTCGCCGTCGATACGCACGGTATTGTGCGCACCGGTGCCGCGGAAATAGTCACGCCACTCTTTGTCGGTATGGTAGGAGTAGGTGCCGGGATCGACCAAAAATTCCTGGCCGCCGATCGAGAGCGTGAACGCCAGCGCGTCGGCATGCCCGTGAGCGGCGATACTTTGGTAACCCAACGGACCGGCGTCGACGACCACGCGGATTTCGCGTTCGGTGTCTAACTCGCCGCCGAGAATGTAGTAGCCGCCTTCCGGAAAACGCCGCGGAAAGCTCAAATGGCCGGCGGGCTTCAGGTCTTTGAACTTTTTCCTACCCAATTCGCCGAGCAGCCACCGGCTCTTGTCGTCTAACACCCGCGCTTTGAGCTTGAAATCCGGCCGGTTGAAAAGGATCGCGCCGCTCGCCAAGAGCGAGCGATACGGACAAAAATCGGGTTCCTGAGACAAACGGACGACGTAGCCGTCGTCGGCATCCCCGATCATCGGGACGTTGCCGCGCACATCCATGACGGCGGCAATGAACTCGAGCATGCGCTCGATGCGCTGCCAGTACTCCACCGGAAAGTCATCGGCGTTGATGCGCCCGGCTAACGCCGCAAGCAGCATGAAGTCGAGCACGAACTGCTGGTAAGAGATTGCTTGCTCGCGGTTAACGCCGTCGGACGTATTCTGCGCCAACGCCTGCTCCACCAAATGCCGCTTGGCGTATCGCCGCCACGCGCCTGCCTGCCGCCAGAACGGCCAGGTGTGCGTCGCGATGTAGATGCCCGCCAGCTCTCCGAGCAAGTGATTGTTGGCCGAGGAATACCGCGACAAATGCGCGCGGATGAAATGCACGTGCTGATAAATCGAAACGAGCCAGCGCTCACGCAGCATTTGGCCGCGGCGATCCGTGAATAGCGGGCTGTCGATGCCGTCGATCAACTGCCAGACAATGCTCCAATTGACCAGCCGGATGGCAAGCTCGAGCGAGCTGGTCCAGTTCGGACCGAGCAAATACGGGCATTGATCGAGCCAAGAGTCGAGTTGGGTTCGCAATCCTTCCAAGTACCGTTGTTGCCCGCTGAGCCGATACGCCTGGGCCAGTGTCACCCAATGCAAATGCCGATTCGGCTCCCACAGATACTTGATGTTGCCGACGACCGCCGGGTTGCGATAGTCCAACGTCTTCCCGAACACGAGCGGTGCCGTCACGCCGGTCTTCGGGTCCTTGTTCCAGGTGGGTAGATCTTTGTAAACGTATCGAGTGGCGAACACCGACAGACTGCCGCCCAGCAATTCATCGGCGGCCGATAGATATCGCTCGATGGGCAACTGGGCGTCGCCGGCAATGAAGGCACGCGGTCGAACCGAGAGATTGGGCTCGGCGATGCGCCTCGCCGTCGCCAACCCGAACCGCTGCAAATGCGCTTGCAGCGTTTGTCCGGCGCGATAAACCAGCTCCGGCGCCGACATGCGGCGCAGTCGATTCCAATACCAGACGACCGCCGACCGCCGCGGAGCATGTGCCGACACCCATTCGCTCAATCGCGACGCCAATGGGAACTGCGTGCCGCCCAACGCGTACGCCAAGCGCTTCCACGTGCGTTCGCGCGATGATGTGCGCTGCTGCGCTTTCATGCTGTAAGCGGCGGCCCACTGTCAGACCGTGCCTCCGCGCAATTCTTCCGCTGATCTGCCATCGTTGCAAACTTGCGACTGTCGTTGTGACTCGTGACGAGCGCGGCGAGTCTACCATGCAGCCCCGCTCATCGACCGAGTAACCACAAACGTCAGAGAGTCATTGAACGAATTTCAGGCTCGATCATAATTCGCACCAGGAATAGTGATTGTCACGGGGAGTCCGGTTTAATGAGTCATAGAAAGTTTACGGTCAATGCGCTCTCGCTCTACGCCCTCCTGGCATCTCTATCCACTGCTGCCTTCGCCGCCGATCGAAACGCCTATACAGCGCAATACGAAAGAGCTATTCCGACGGAGCCATCCTGTAGCGTCGTTATTCGCAGCACCGACGATCCGAACTGGTCTCGGCTGAACGACAGCGGCACACGCGTCATCTGCCTTGAGCCGGGAGACTACACCGGACGAGGAGTCATCGACCTGACCGCAAGCGGCACACCGGGCAACGAACGCTGGCTGCGCTACTCTGCGAGCGGCGACACCGGCGCGCATCCGTTCAAGCAAACGAGCAGTCAACGGGCGACGATCGCCGGGCTTCGGTTTCGTGGCGCCAACTATTGGATCGTGCGCCGAGTTTCGATCAACGGTGGTGGCGGAGGAAACATCGGTCTGGAATTTTCCGAGAGCGCTAATTCCGACAATAACATCGTCGATTCCGTGTTGGCCGAAAATGCGCACGCCACGATGGCGGCTGTTTTCTACTCGAACGATTTCAACACCATCCAGAACAGCGTACTGCGCAATTGCCTCGCGACACCGGACCAAGATTGGCCGGCGATAGGATTCTTCGGTGGTCCGATCGGAACTCGCATCGTCAATAACGAGACATACAACTGCACCAAAGGTTTCTACATCTCGGAGCACGTCGCCGCCGGCACGATCGTGGAAAACAACGATATGTACGTATCGCCGGAGCAGTACACAGACTGCAACGGACACTACAACGGCACCGGACCGTGCGCGGCGGCCGAGATCGTCGTGGGACTCAAAGCGGGCGGAAGCGCGGACAATCCGGTATCGATCGTGCACAACCGCTTTTGGGGCGCGCGCAGCACCGATTTGTCCAACATCTGCTGCGGCAGCGGCGCCCAGGGCGACGTGGTTCACTTCTCCAACGCGCTCAACAATCCGTCGGCGGGAGCGCGCTACGTGCTTCTGAAGAACAATATCGTGATGGATGGCCAGAGCGGCATCGGCGACTACTGGGACTTTACGCGCAACAATTCGATCATCGGCAACATCGTATACAACATCAAGCAGCACTACGCCGCCAATCCGTCGCATGCCTTGAGCGCGACCTTCATGTCGAACACGCAGTATTATTTGAACACGCTCATCGATACCAATACGTGGTTCGAATTCGGCGGCGGGCAGAATAATGACGTACGATGCAACGTCATGATCAACAGCGGGCCGCAGACCGGTTCGGCGGCTTCCGGCACCCAAGTCGACTCCAACGTCTTCTATAATTCCAGAAGCTACACGACCGGCAGCTCGAACATCGTCATCACCGACGCGAACGCCGCCAACAGCAACGACTACTGCTTCTACCGTAAGCTGCAGACCGGGGCGGAACAGGTGTGCATACCGAGAGCGCGCCCGACGAGCGCGAGCCCGCACTACAAGGCCTGTGACCCCAACATCGGCTCGCGCCCCGGCATCGGCGCGGGCGGCTCGCTTTTCTAGTAATTAATTAATTACGCCACCACCCGTACCAGCTTCCGGGTGGTTCCTCTTCGTCGTACGGTGGTCGCTCGAGCCTCTTACTCGGCTCAACGTCTACCAAAAAAATACACCGATGGCAGTAAGTATCTCGTCATCCGCGCATGGGCGGACCAGCGAAGCAGTCGCGCATGACGGGAATAAAGCGCGGTGTAGTAGGCCATGGAGATGTCTTCGGCGTTCCCGAATACCTGCTGCAGCTCGGCGCCAAGCTCTTCCGGCGTAAAGCCGGCGTGCGCGCCGTACTCGTTGCGGAACCGTCCCGTTAGCCTGGCCTTCCAATCGTCGACATTCCATTTCAATTTCGTCGACAGATCCACGCCGGCGGCTCCCAGATAGCCCAGCAGGCGCGCCCGGTTCGGCGTTCCGACGCAGTAGTATCCAGCGGCACGCACCACACGCCGCATCTCCGTCAGCGCTTGGCGATAGTTCGGAATATGCTCGAGTGCGTGATACGAGTACGCGAAATCGAACTCCTGATCGTCAAAGTCGAGCGCCGTTGCATTGGCCACTTTGAGCTGCACCCGCGCGGCCGCGCGCCGATCAAATTCGGCGCGCAGGTCGATCCCGACGACCTCGCAGTCGAGCTCCTCGGCCAGCGTCGCCGCCTCAATGCCCGAGCCGCAGCCGACCACGAGCACGCGATGTCCACCGCGTCCGATGCGGTTTCGTATCAAGCCGGCGAGCACCGCGGCTTTATCATCCCGCGGCGGCGCAAGCGTTGTATCGGTGCTGGCGACTGCCATTGCCGGGCGCTCAGGTACCGCGCACGTTCATCGGCTGAATACCGACGACCGATGCGCGCTCGACTTCCCGCGCTTGCCGGCTTGGCGCGTGCGCACGCAACCCCACATACGCCAGCACGATGTAGTACATCTGCCCCAGCCCGAAGCGGCTTATGTAGCTGTTGCTCGAGAAATTCATGATCGCAATGGCAAGGAAGAACGCCAAAAAGCCGTATTTGACCGCGCCGTTGAGACGCAGGATCGCCCTGAAAAATACGATTTGCATGGCGAGGAAGAGCACGAATCCGACGATGCCGGTGTGAATCAGCACTTCGAGGAAGTCGTTGTGGCTGTCCATGAATCCCTCGCCGGTATACACCGCCTCGCCCTCCTTGTTCCCGATCCCGACGCCGGCCAGTTGCCGGTCGAACGACAAGCCGGCGAACAGCTTCAAGTTGTTCTCCCAGAACACCGGCCGCCCGGAGGCGATATACGACATATCGCCCTGGCCCTTCTGAATCATGACGAGATCGGGAAACAGGTAAGGAAACAGCAGCGGCAAAAATGCGACGATAACTACGCCGACGACGGCGACGCTGACGATCAGCGCTTTGCGATTGGTGAAGAACAGAAAAACCGCCATGAACGCCACCAGGCCGACGAGCGCGGTTCGCACCTGGCTCATCCAAAGGCAATAGAGCGCCGCCGCCGCCAGCGTGACGAATAAAATCTTCATGACCAGCGGCAGCGGCGTCTTGCCGTACCGATCTTTCAATACAACCAGATAAATGCCGATCGCCATCAGCAAAAACGTCATGCTGTGGCCCAGGTTGTGGGAACCGGCGAACACTCCTGCCCAACGGGGGATGCCGGTCCAGTAATTATTCCCGAACTGCTCGAGCCCGCCACCGCTCGCGATCAACCCGGCGCTCAGCAGTACCGGCGGGACGAACCCGATGATCATCAATAACAAAACTTTCAGGTACTCCGCGGTGCTTGTCAGCACGTTACGGGCGATCGTATACGTGAAAAATGGAATGATGAGCTTCGCCAAGTTGCGCATGCTCGCCATCTCGAAGTAGACCGCGTAAACGCAAACCGACCACAGGGCGAACGCGGCGACCAACACGTCCATGAGCGTCAAATCGATGGATTTTTGCACGGCCGCTTTCGTGAAGAACGTGAACGCGAGCAGCCCGAAGGTCAGTATCGCCGCGAGGTCGAACAAATTCTCCTGACCGACTTCGATCAGCAGGATCGGTCTGAGAAAGGCGACGAGCTTGAGCAGCAGCAGCTCCATGGGCGCGGCCTATTGAACGGTTTCCGGCGACTCGGCGCGCCGCTCTTCGGGTGGGCATTCGTTCACGATCCATTTGTACTTGCCCGCGGCCGTGCGCGGAATGTCGCTCACCTCGGCGATGCGAAGCCGCACGGCCGGATCGACGTACTTGTGGATGTTGTCTATGAGCTGGCGCTTCTGCTCCTCGCCGAACCCGGCCATCGGCACGACTCGGATCTCCCACTCGTCTCGATGGATCTGCGCCACTTGCGCTCGGCGTATGCGATGCACCAGCCGCAGCGGCAACGTCAGCGCCGCGGAACTGACGCGCCTGCCGTCGGTTCCGAAAATCGCGTCGCCTATTCTTCCTTCGACGCGCTCGACGAGGGGATAAGAGCGTCCGCACGCGCATGCGCCGCGTTGCCACTGCGTCTGATCGTCGACACGATATCGAATCAGCGGCATCGAGTGGTTATAAAACGTCGTCCCCACCAGATACCCCGGCCCTTCGGTCGGTCGGCCGGCGTCATCGACGATCTCGACCCAGGAATAGTCCGTATTCACGTGCAGCGCCCCGTGCTCGCACTCGCCGGCGAAAACCGTGCGCTCCGCCAATCCGTAAAAATCTACGACCCGCCCGCGCAACCGCTCCTCGATCAGCTCGCGCTGGAACGGATATAGCATTTCCGATCCGGTGTAGATGTAGCGGACATTCAGGAAACGGTCTTTGGCGCGCAGATGAACCGCCAGCTCGTAGACCGTTGACGGATACGCCTGCAACAGATACGGCGCATAGTCCGCAATTTTGTCGGCGATCGAATTGAGCAGCTCGCCGCGCAGGTGCCGGGAGGAAAATATGAGCTGCGTGTTGTAGCGGTTGTAAAACCAAAATGGCGGCTGCTCCTGCTCGACCGGCACGACCACGTCGCCGCGCAGCGTGGCGCGGCGCATGCCCGGCCGAAACCCCGACCAGTACCAGTGTCGCCGCAAAAACGCGTTCTCCCAGATGACGGAATCGAGGCTGCGAATCAAGCCGAGCGGCGTGCCGGACGTACCGCTGGTTCGACCGACGATGGTCCAGGGATGCTCGCGGCCGCCGCCGGGATAGAACCTGTCCGGCTGCGACAACAAATCGTCCTTGGTGACGATAGGAAATTCAGCGAGCGCATGCTCCGCTTCGCTCGGCGTAAAGTCGATTTTTATGTTTTTGTAGAATCCGATGCGGCGTGTCGCCGCACGCAGCGAACCATACAGCAGATCGAGATTGCGCCGTCGCAGCTCATCGGCGGACCGGCGTTCGTGCCGCAACAACTGCTGCACCCGCGCGAGACAGAGCGGGTTGTCGCGCAACAGTGCGCGTAACGCGTAGTACGACTCCTTCTGCAGGCTATCAAGAGCCGCGTCTGTCCGCATCGGTCAGTCCCTCGACGAGAGTATCGACACCGGCCAACTGGCTCACCACGGCCGCGATCTTTCTGCAAATGGCATCCGGGTGATACGGCAGCACGCTGCGTTTCAAGGCGACGCCGAACCGTTCGCGTACCGGTGCGTCGCCGCGTAGTCGCTCGATAGCGCGCTGCAGTTCCGCCACGTTACCCGCCGTTACGAGCAGCCCGTTCGATTCGTGCCGGATCAAATCCGGCACCGAGCCGACCGCCGTGGTGATGACGGGAAGACCGAAGCAGCCGGCCTCGAGCAACACGATCGGCAACCCTTCGTAGTAGCTCGGCAGCACGAAGTAATCGGCGCGGCGAAAGCGCTCGTACAGCGTGTTCCCGAGCAGGATGCCGGTCATCTCGACGAGCTGCGTTAGCCCGAGCTCATCGCGCAGTCGCAGAATCGCTTCCCAATCGCCACTGAACTGCGGCCCGCCAACGAGCGTAAACCGCGGCGCGGCGCCGGCGGCTTTGATTCGCGCCAACGCGTGCAGCAGATCGAGCACGCCTTTGCCGCGACCGAGCTGCCCGACGAACAACCCGTGCGGCTCCGCGACCGCATAATCTCTCGCAAAATCCTCGCCCGCCTCGAACACCGGCCGCTCGAAGGTCGATGGGACGATACGCACCTTGCCCGCGTATCCGTAGCCGCAAATCATTTGCTTCCAATGGTCACCGAGCATCAGCAGCGCGTCGAATCGCGTCAGGCAAAAGCGCACCATGCGTTCGGTCGTTCCGCGCGCCGCGAGAATCCGATCGAGCCACGAGCCGTGCACGTGCGCGATCACTTTCGCGCGTCCGCACTTCGCGATCGACGCGAGCACCGCGTCGCGCCAGAAGCCCGACCACGTCGCGGTCAACGGCATATACACGACATGCGGCCGAAACCGCAGCACCGCCGCTGTCATCCGCGCGAAATGGATGCCGGCCCAAACCAGGTTGCCGAGATCGAATCGCCCCTGCGTATCCTTCGAGCGCTTCTTGGTGGTGTCGCAGTGATGCACCTCGAAATCGGCGAACGCGTTCGAGTCGAGCACGGCACGCGTCACGGTTTCCACCCCGCCGGCGGGAGGCGGCAACGGACCGAGAACGAGAAGTCGGATTCGCTTCATCTGTCTCTCCGCGATCAGGCCGCCGCCCGCAACAACGAGCGCTGCATGTCTTCTTTGACCCGCTCGATGGCGCTTTCGGCTCCGTCGTTGTCCACGTAGAGCCGGTGCCACAGCTCGAGCGCAAGCAACACCCAAATGCCCTGTTCGCGATCGACCTTGCGGTCCAGGTGATTATTCACGGTCGCGATCAAGACCTCGGGCCGCCAATAGCCGCGCGCCAAACAACGATCACTCAGAAGCACGTCGCGTACGTAGGAGCGCAGCGGTCCGACGAACCAATCCGACAACGGAACGGTGAAGCCAACCTTGCGGCGGTAAATCAGCTCGCGCGGCGCATAGCGCTCGGCGAGCGACTTCAGAAGGATCTTCGTGCGCAGGCCGTTCACCTTATAGCGCCGCGGCAGTCGCGCCGCGAATTCGACGACATGGTGATCGAGGAACGGAACGCGCGCCTCGATGCTCGCGCCCATGCTCATCCGATCGCTCTTCACCAGTAGATCGTCGACCAGCCGCGTATGGATATCGCAATACATGAACTGGTCGAGCGGGTGATTGCTGTCACAGTTGCCGATGACATCGCTCGCGATTTCGGTCAGGAACCGATTTCCGATCGCCTCGCGCAGATCGGCGTTCAACAGTTGCGCCTGGATGGCGGTATCGAACGCGCCGTACCAGGAGGTAAAGCGCGACGCGCGATCGCTCAATGCGAGGATTTCGAAAATACTGCGCAGCCGCCGCGCACTGAATGGGAGTGTCGCGCCCGCGCCGCGCAGCAACGACCGCCGCGCGCGCGCCGGCAGCCAGTCGATGTAGCGCGAGTACTGATCGAACGCGTACTTCGAGTAGCCGCCGAACTGCTCGTCGGCGCCCTCACCGCACAGCATGACGGTGACTTTTTCTTTCGCCTTCTTGCACATGAAATACGTCGGAATCGCCGGTGGCTCGCCGATCGGTTCGTCGTAGATCCAGCACAGCAGCGGGAACGCGTCGATGAAGTCCTTGTACCCGACGCGGATTTCTTCGTGCTCGGTGCCGTAGCGCTCGGCAATCATCCTGGCGTAGCGCAGCTCGCTGAAGCGTTCGACATCGAAGCCGACGGAAAATGTCTTGATCGGCTCGGTCACGCCCGACTCGCGGCGCAATATGTCCATCATCGCGACGATGACGCTGCTGTCGACCCCACCCGAGAGCTGCGCGCCGAGCGGCACGTCGGACATGAGCTGCATCTGGATCGTGCGCTTGAGCAGCCCATCGAGCTGCTCCTTCGCGTCGTCGAACGACAACGCCGCAGTCGGCTGGTAACGGACATCCCAGTAGACTCGAGGTTGCGGCGCGGCCGCCTGGCCCACGTCCACTTCCATCCACGTGCCTTCCGGTAGCTTGTGGATGCCCTCGAACATCGTGTGCGGGCGCGACACGTAGCGGCATACGAGGAACTGCGCGACGCCGGCCATGTTCACCTTGCGCGCGCGCAGGCCCGGGTACGGCAACAGGCTTTTGATTTCGCTTCCGAAGAGCAGCACGTCGCCGTCGGTCCACCAATACAAAGGCTTCACGCCGAGATGATCGCGCGCCAGATAAAGGCGCCGGTTACGCCGATCGTAAATCGCAAACGCGAATATTCCCTGCAGCCGCTCGGCGAGCCCCGCCCCGCCCCATTGTTCGTAGCCATGCACCAGCACTTCGGTGTCGCTCGAGGTATGAAACCGATGACCGCAGCGAATCAACTCCGCGCGCAGCGTCCGGTAGTTGTATATCTCGCCGTTGAACACCGTCCACACGCTGCCGTCTTCGTTGCTCATCGGCTGTTGTCCGGTCGCGAGGTCGATGATCGCGAGACGCCGATGCCCCAGCCAGCAGTTGCCGTCCGGCGATTGCCATTGACCCTCGCCGTCGGGGCCGCGTCGCACGATCGCGCGCAGCATGCGGCTTCCCACCTCGCTCTTGAGCGGAGCAGATCGTTCCGGATTAATGCGCAAAAAACCGACTATTCCACACACCGTTCTATCTCCACCCGATCGCGCCGCCGTTGGGCTTGTTGCCATACCACCGAGCGGCGGCGGCGACTCGCTCGTTCACAACCCCGGAAATTTTCCCGCGCAACTTGTGCACCAGCACCGCCGTAACCGGGACCACCCCGCATCGTCGCATCGTGTATATCAGGTGGCGCAGCTTGCGCTTTCTCGACCCGATGAAAGACAGCAAATAGGAGGCGACGTGGTAGTTCATCCAAAACGGTCCGAGAAATCGCTCATGCTTGTGCAGCACCGGCATCCGCCGTTCCAGATCTTCGACGGATAGGTCCTTCGCCTCGGAGGTCATGCTGGTCTGTCCCTGCTGGTAATAAATGACGAGCGGCTCGCGCACGTAACCGATGCGGTACTTGTGCGCAATCCGGATATACGCGTCCCAGTCCTCGCCGACGCGAAGCGTTTCGTCGAACCAGAGATCGCGCAGTACCGTGGTTTTGACCAGCAAGCCGGACGGCGCGAACCGATTGCCCTTGCGCAAGTCGGCGGCGGTGATGCGCTCCTTGCGGTAGCGCGTAACACGCAGACCGTTGACCTCGGTCGCACACAACACTGCGTCGCAATCGCCGATCGACGCGAGTTGGCGTTCGAGCTTGTGCGGTTTCCACTCGTCGTCGTCGTCGAGAAACGCGATGTAGCTACCGCGCGCGGCGCGCACGCCGGTGTTGCGAGCCGCCGGCAAGCCTTTGTTGCGCTCGTGCCGCACATACCGGATGCGCGGATCTGCGATCGCGCGCACCGCCGCGGCGGTGTCATCCGGCGAGCAGTCGTCGACGATCACCGCCTCGAAATGTCGATGCGTCTGGGCCAATACCGAACGGATCGCCCGCGGCACCAGATCGGCGCGCCGATAAGTCGGGATGATGACGGTAACGAGAACGGCGGTCACGCCGCACCTCGCTTCGACGTTAAACTCGCCGGCACGTCGATCCCTTCGAGCTTGCGCCGGACGATCGCGTGCACGCGCATGCCGACGGCGCTCAGCGCATTGATCGGGCCGTAGCGGCGCATCACGTACCCGAGATGACGCCACCGGTCCGCGCGATGTTTCAAGCCGTAGAGCAGCGCGCGCGACATGTGCCGCCGGAACCAACGCGGGCCGAAAAACTCCCGGTGCTTGCGCAACATCCGGAATTGCCGCTCGAGCTCCGGTGCCGACAATTTCAGCACACTGGTCGTTATCCGGAAGTGGTCGCCGTCGTTGTAGCGCACCAGCGGCCGGTGCACATAGGCGATCGGGTGTTTCAGTGCGATCCGGATGAAGAGGTCCCAATCCTGATAGCGCGGCAGGCTTTCATCGAACATCGTCTCGCGTAGCACCGGCGTCTTCGCCATCAATACGCCGGTGCCGCCGGCGGTGTACTTGCCGCGCCGCAGATCGTCGAGACGCACGATCGCATCCGGTCCGCGGTTGACCCGGATGCTGCCGGTGCACAACACGACGTCGTACCGTTCCAGTGCTTCCAGTTGGATGTCGGTTTTTTCCGGCTCCCACTCGTCATCGTCATCGAGAAACGCAATGTAGGCGCCCGTCGCCGCGCGAATTCCGCTGTTTCGCGCGGCGGCGCCGCCCTTGTTAAGGTCGTGGCGAATATAGCGAATGCGCGCGTCCCCAAGGCCTGCGACCACACCACGCGTGTCGTCCATCGAGGCGTCATCGATGACGATGATTTCGAGTTTCGTGTACGTCTGCCGCTGCACGCTTTGGATCGCACGCCTGAGCAGCGCCGCCCGGTTGTAAGTCGGAATGACGACGCTCACCAGAGGCGCGGTTGTCGGAAAGCTTTTTGTCGCCCTATTCATATCAATGTTCGGTCAACGCCTGAGGCATGAGCGGCAGCGGAGCGACAGACCGCGATGTCGCTTCCTCATACAACTCGATCAACTCGTCGTTCAGCTTCTCTAGATCGAATTGCGACTCGACCTTGCGGCGGCCGGCCGCACCCATCCGCTCCCAGACGTCAGGATGATCGATCAGGTAGGCGATTTTGTCGGCCAACGCCGGCGCGTCCCGCTCGGGGACTAAAAGACCGCAAACACCATCCTGCACCAGCTCCGGGATGCCGCCGTGGGACGTCGCCACCACCGGCAACCCCATGGCCATCGCCTCTTTCACGGCGTTCGGAATTCCTTCCGCGTCGCCGTCGTCGGCGGTGACGCTGGGAGCGATCAATACGTGAGCGGCTCCAATCATCTCGAGAACTTCGTCGTGCGACTTCCAACCGATGAGCCGCACGTGCGCGCCGAGATCAAGGTCGCCAATTTGACACGCAAGCGCGACATGCAAGGGTCCGTCGCCGACGATCTCGCAATGAACCTCTCGATTCGACGCGAGCACGCGGGCGATTGCGTCGATTGCGTAGCGAATGCCTTTCTTCTCGACGAGGCGAGCAACGACAATTAGCCGCGTGGGCTCGCCCGCCAAGCGGATCTTCTTCACCAGCGGCAACGGGGCGCACCGAATACCGGAGTGATGTACCCGCACCTTGATCGGCTCGCAGCCGGCGCGGATCAGCCGTTTTCGCAGCGTCTCGCTCACCGGCAGAAAGAGCGCGCCTTCGCGAAACAATTTTTGATACGACGCCGGCACCGCCGACAGATGCTTGCCGGCATCATAACCTCGGAACGAGGTAACAACCGCTCCGCGCAACGCCCCCACCTCGATCAGATTCAACGCGAGCGAACCGTAAGGGCCGAACTGCGCGTGAATCACGTCGTATTCCTTGTAGCCGAGCTTGCTCAACGTGCACGCGGCATAGAGCAGCCGCGGCGACCCGGACCACCCGTCTCGTCGCGCAATGCGAAAGACGCGCCACGCTATCAGCGGCGCGCGCACCCCCACAGCCAACATTCGGCCCGCAATCTGCGCCACGGCGCGAAGCCGGCCGCTCGCGGTGTGTATCGCGTAGACGCGTCGCATCAACCCGCTTCGCTCCACGGAAGGCGGAATGAGGTCGGTTCCACCCTCGCATGTCGCATACACATCCACCTCGTGACCCTGCTCCGCCACCCCGACGATTTGATTGACGATGAATGTCTCCGACACGTGCGGAAACGCGCCGACGATGTAGGCGATGCGCATTCGCCGCGAAACGCGGTGCGACGACACCGGACTCATCAGTCCACCCACGCCGGCCGCCGTAGCAGGCGGCGCTTCGCCTGCCGCAGCCGCCGATACGCGCCGGTGCTCGACAGCACCAATCGCGCGGGCGGCAGGTAACGACGGTCGAAAAGTCGATGGACGAGAAAATACGCGCGCAGGCGCTCGAAAGGATTGCGAATCATGCTCGCGCGGCTGTAACCGATGGTCGCAAAGAAGCGCGATCCCCGCCGCCGCACCAGCGCCTGTCGATCCGGCGTCAAGCGACACATCAAATCGAGCAATTCCAACGAATCCTCGCACCAGCGGCGCACGTTCGCGCCGTAGGTGAACTGCCCGCCGTGCTGGCGCGTGGTCGCCTTGATGGCGGCGATTTCCGCGCGCGGCATGCGGGCGGCGACTTTGACTTGAGCCACGACGTCTTGAAACAAATTGTGACGCGACGCGAAGCCGCCGGCTTCGAGCAGCGCCTCGCGGTGAAACAGGGTGCTGCACAGATAGAGCGCGGTCCGCCCCGCGAACCAATCCAGAAACAATTCATCGAGCGACGTAACGCCCGCTCGATTGAAACAATCGCCGATCGCCGTGCCTCTGGCGTCGACGGTCCGCACACCGGTATGGATCAGGCCGAACGCGGTGGAATAACCGACCGCGCGCAGACACGACTCGACGAAATCCGGATCGATCTGCTCGTCATCCTGTAGCAGTTGAAAATACGCCCCGCGCGCCTGCCCGAGGCAAAAGTTGTAATTGTCGTTCGGCGCGATGTTCCGCGGATGCCGGAAGTAGCGCACCCGCGGATCGCCGCATTGCGCGACGAGATCGGACGTGCGATCCGTCGAACCGTTGTCGGCGACGATGATCTCGAGATTCGAGTACGTCTGCCGCAACGCTCCCCCGAGACACTCGGGCAAATACGTCGCCGCGCGGTTGTACGTCGGGATGGCGATGGTAACCGGCGGCGGATTGTGCGGGACTCGTTCCATGAGCCTTGCTGCCTTTCTGGTCGCGTTCATGGCGCGACGGGTTCGAGGAACGCCGGCACGTAGCGCGGTGCGGATGCGACCGGCCGCCGGTCCGCCATGCTCTCGATACGGCGAAACAGCGCGCGATTGTCGTTGATGAACATCTCGTACCAGAGCAGAAAGCTCAGCGCCTTCCAATCGGTGCGCAGCCGATCCTGCTTCGAGCAATCGATGTAGGGATTGCGCGCCGTTGCGAGGATCGTGTCCACGATCGGACGATACGCGGCGAAGAAGCGCTCATACGGATACGGAAAACCCATCTTCGTGCGACGCCACACCACGTCCGCCGGGAGCAAATCCTCCATGGCTTTGCGCAAGATCCACTTGTGCCAGCCGTCGCGGATCAAATACGTGATCGGCAGCGTCGTGGCGAGTTCCACGACCCGATGGTCCAAGAACGGACAGCGCCCTTCCATCGGCAAGCCCATCAAGGTCTTATCGCCCGACATCAGCCAATACGGAATAAGCGTATTGGTGATCTCCGCATGCAACCAACGCGTGAGCGACCGACTGTAGTATTGGTTGGCCGGGAACGGCGTATCGACGAGGTACTCGCTCGCGCCGAGCCGATGCTTCAGCGCGCGGACCGGCCGGCGCAATCCCAGCGCGTACACCGCTTCGCGCGCGATGCCCGCGACGCCATGCTGGCGCTCGGTCCAATGGCGCGCGTTGTCAACGAACCGCCGCAAGCGCCCGCGCGTCAGATTCTCCAGCTGCGCGCGCCAGTAGTACTTCGAGTAACCGGCGAACATTTCGTCACCCGCTGAACCCGTCAGCACGACCTTCGTGCCTTCGGCGCGCATGAACGACCAGATCTCCTGGCTGACCTGCATATTCGGCGAGTGGTACGGCTCCTCTTGCAACTCCGTAAACGCGCCGACGTTTTGCCAGAACCGATCCAACACCGGATCGATCACGCGATAATCGACGTTGAGCCGGCTCGCGACCGAGCGCGCGAACGGCTCTTCGTTCCAACTCGGTTCGCTGAACCGCACCGTGTACGAGCGCACGCGCTCGCTCTGCACGCGGCATCCGAGCGCCAGCACGACGGAGGAATCGAGACCACCGCTCAGCTCGAAGGCGACCGGCGCATCCGAGCGCATCCGCAGGCGCACGGCGTCTTCCAATCGCTCGCGCACTTCCCGCGCCGCTGGTCCGACGCCGATGTCCGATTCGCGCATGCGTTCGTGCGGAACTCGCCAGAACGGCGAGATCCGGCTTGGAAAGCTCGAATCGACGACGGTCCAGGAGGCCGGCGGAAAGTTATCGATGCCTTCGAAGAACGTCCCGTGCTCGAGATCGCGCAGTCCGTCGACGCACCAATGCCAGATCGCGCCGCGATTGACCGAACGCCGCGCGGCGATCTGCGGCACCCGCAGCAACGCTTTAATCTCGGACGCGAACCATAGCCGATCGCCGATGCGCGCGTAGTAGAGCGGGCGTTTGCCCAAACGGTCGCGGCTCAAAATCAACCGCCGACGAGGGAAGTCGTAGAGCGCGATCGCCCAAAAACCGTTGAACCGCCGGAAGCATTCTGTGCCCCAAACGCGATACGCTTCGACCAAGACCTCCGTGTCCGAACGGGTTTTAAAGACGACGCCTTCGCGCTCAAGATCGGCGCGCAGTTCGAGATAGTTGTAGATCTCGCCGTTGTACACCACACAACAGGACCGATCGCCGGCGAAGAACGGCTGGTGACCGCCGGCGGACAAATCGATGATGGAAAAACGCCGGTGCGCGAGCCCGATGTTACCGGCGTGCAGAGTTCCGGCGGGATCGAAATACGGGTACTGTTCGCGAATTTCGACCGCACTATCGGAACCGGCGTATGACTGCGCGCGACCGCTCGCTTGATCGATGAGCACATAGCCCTCGTCGTCCGGTCCGCGATGCCGGACCGCCTGTGCCATCGTTTGCAACAGGCGCGGATCGATCGCGCTACCGGATAGATCGATAACTCCGGCTATGCCACACATCGTGCCCTCCCCATTAGGGATTATCGTGACGCCCGCTTCATTCACGAAGCGAGACCGTCGTATTGTGCCAAATACGCGGTGAGTATGAACGAGGGATTCTGTGTAGTTACGCGATCGCGCGCGGTCGCGCCGCGGAAGAAAAGGCCCGACTACTTTCGTGGTCACGCGACGGCGAACCGTGTCGCTCGAGCCAGAGCCCGAGCGTCAAAAGATTCCACGTGCGATAACTGCGCTCCGCGCCGAATTCCTCTCGCACACCCGGCAATAGTTGACGCAATGTCGAGTGCCGGGCGAATACGTGTTTCACGAGCGCTTGCACGTCGGCGCGACCGAGCCACACCTGATACGGCGCGGCGAAACCCTGTTTGCCGCGATGACGAAGTTGGGGCGGCCACAATTCATTTAACGCCGACTTGAAAAGAATTTTCGTTTTGTCGGCGGTAACCTTGAGATTCGACGGAAGCGACAGCGCAAACTCCACAACGTCGCGATCGAGAAACGGCGCGCGCGTCTCCAAACCGTGTGCCATCGCCGCGCGATCGACCTTGACCAATATGTCGCCGGGCAGAAACGACATCAGATCGAGATGCAGTGCGCGATCCATCCCGTCCACGTCGTCGCTCGGCCGGTAGTAGTCCGACGGAAATGCCGGCGCCGGCGGATTCGCGTTTCCCCAGAGCGCGGCTCGCTGCGCTTCGTCGCGAGTCGAGCGATAGTTCGCATATCGCGCCCACGGATCCGCCCAACGTCGCGCCAGGCTGCGCGCTTGAGAATGGCGCGCGAGCCGCGGGAAGCGATCGGCGAACAGTCGGCTGACGCTGCGGGAAACGATCCAGGGTAGAAACGCGCGCGAAATTTCCGTCGAAGCGGCGAGCAGCGGATACCAGGCGTAACCGCCGAACAGCTCATCGGCGCCGTCACCGGCCAAGACCACTTTGACGTAGCGGCGCGCGTACTCCGAGATCAAGTACGTCGGCACGTGCGACGGGTCCATGAACGGCTCGTCGTACACCTCCGCCATCCGCTCCAGCAACTCGCCGACCGCCGGCGTGCCGAGATCGATATCGTGGTGCTCGGTTCCATACAATTCGGCGACGGCGCGCGCGTACGGAAGCTCGTTGATCCACTCGCCAAAACCGACCGAGAAAGTTTTCACCGGCCGTTCCGTGTGGCGCGTCATCAACGCGACGATCGTGCTCGAGTCGTGTCCACCGCTCAAGAACGCACCGACCGGAACGTCGGCCACCATTTGCCGCCGTACCGCCTGATCGAGCAGCTCGCGCAACCGTTCGCCGGCCGCGTCCAGCGACCACGGCATCGGCGCACACACCGGCTTCCAATAACACTGCGGGCGCACCTCGCCCCTGCCGTCCCACTCGAAATAGTGACCCGGCGGAAGGGTGCGCACGTTTTCATAGATCGTCCGGTCGGGCGGCACGTAGCCGAGGGACAGGTAAGCGTCGACGGCGCCGTAGTCGAGCTTGGGTTGAATCAGTCGCGAGGCGACGAGCGACCTGATCTCCGACGCGAGCAGGAGCGTGTCGCCCCGCGCGCGCGCGTAGTACAACGGCTTCTCGCCGAAAATATCGCGCGCCGCGAAGACGCGCCGCTCGGCATCGTCCCAAATGACGAAGGCAAACATCCCGCGGAACCGATCCAGACAGCGCGTCCCCCAGGCGAGATACGCCTTGAGGACGACCTCGGTATCCGAAGACGTCCAAAACCGGCGCCCGTGGCGCGAAAGCTCCTCGCGCAGCTCGCGATAGTTATAGAGCTCGCCGTTGAACACGATCCAATGGCGCTGCGACTCCTCCGCCATCGGCTGATCGCCGCTCGCGAGATCGATGATGCTGAGCCGCGCGTGGCCGAGGGCCGCGCCCGCGAGCCGGCAATGCGATTGCGCGTCGGGGCCGCGATGACGCAGCGCCGCCACCATCGCCTGAATCGGCTCGCTCGGCCGGTTCGCCGGCTCACCGATGATTGCGCAAATGCCGCACATCGTTCATCGCCCACGTTTACTGTCGCGCCGCATGCTCGGCGAGGGCGCCCTGCCGCGCCATGACAGGCATCGACCGCTCCGAGTCGATCGATAGCCAACACTGGTTCTGCTCATCCCAGCGCTTGACCACACGCGCCGGATTCCCGAAGGCGATCACTCGCGCCGGAATGCTGTGTGTCACCACGCTGTTGGCACCGATGATCGAAAGCTCGCCGATGGTGACTCCCGGCATGATGACGACGTTCTGCGCAATCCAACAGCCGCGACCGATCACCACCGGCTCGATGCGCCACATCGGCTGATACTTGTACGGCTCGTTGGCGCTTTGAAACCCGTGCAATCCGTCCATCACCGTCACGTTCGCGGCGAACATGACGTCGTCTTCGATGATAATTTTTTCCATGGCGTCGAGCGTGAGAGTTCCCGTCGCCGTCACGCGATTACCGATGACGATTCTCGGCTCGAAGCGCTGCACCGGCACCGGCCGGCCGGGATGCTGCATGACCGGCGTCGGGTAATGCGTTTGCGCCACCAGCAGCGAGCCGGGGCCGATGCTGACGTCATCCCCGATGTGCATGCATTGGGGCTCGAACAGTCGCCGCGGCAGCTCGATCTTCAGATTCTTCGGTTCGTTCGCGAACGCCGGCAGGTCGCCTTCGGCGAATCGTTCGAGCATCGCGTGCAGGCGATACAACGCCGCGCGCAGCAGCGGCCGCAGAGATCGCTTGAACAAATTCGTCGCATGATGTTGCCGCTTCTCGATGACCGGAAGCGTTGCCTGGGAGGCCATATCGTTATAGGTGTCGGTTGCCTGCCCGAAGAATAACCGACCTAAAGAGTCCGGCGCATCCGGAGAAGTACCAAAGCCGTGGATCACCCGGTGCTCGTGCGTGAACATTTCCACAACATCAGCGGGGAGGTTTTGCGCGACGGCGTTGCGACTCGTGAGCGACAAGCAGATCGGCGTCCGCCGGCGCCGGGCGCTCGATCTCGAGTGTCATTCCGCTGAGGACTCGCTGAGCATTGACATCCGCGAACCCGACGGCATGAGCGAGATCGAGCGGCAGCGTCGCGAGCGGAACGGCGATCGGCGCGGTGCTCGGCGCCGGTGGTGCGGCGGGCGGTTCGGGCTTTGCATTCGGTGCCGGCGCATTCGCCGCCGCGCCGGCTCGATAGCGCCGCGCGATCTCCCGACCTTTGTCGCGGAACGGCCGCTCCACCAATCGATAAGTACATTCGCTCAGCAACACGATGAACCCGAAACCGACGATGGCGAAACGCAGTGTGT
The DNA here is from genome assembly GCA_041485885.1 of Sulfurifustaceae bacterium. GTDB lineage: Bacteria > Pseudomonadota > Gammaproteobacteria > Acidiferrobacterales > Sulfurifustaceae > JACQFZ01. The sequence continues at coordinate 32,952 of JBGPKL010000002.1, read as the reverse complement.
AACTCTCGTCGAACTGTACGCCCGGATAGAGCCGGTAAACAATCTCGTGCGTCAGCCAGAACGAGAAGTTGTGCGTCAAGTAAATCGCGAAGGAACGCGAGCCGGCCCAGGCGAGCACCGCCCCGAGGACCGATATCGGCAGGATCAGCTTCGCATCGAAGCTCGCCACGAAGACGAGGACGGCGCAGACGAGCGCCAGCAGGCCGGTGTCGAACCAGACCATGTCGTGCGTCGGTATCGCCGCCAGCAGAACAATTAAAACCAGCGAGAACGTGATCGCCGTGCCCTTCGATTTCAGAAAATGCGGAAACAGCTTTTGCTTCCAACTCGTCTCGCCGATCAGCGCGATCAGCACGCCATAACAGATCGCGTCGGTACGCGTGACCCACAGCGGCGAGTCCATCGGCCGGTCCAAGAAACATTGCAGCAGAATCACCATCACGAGACCGGCGTACAGCCACTTGCGCGGCAGGAAAAACAAAACGAACGGGAAGACGAAGTAGAACTGCTCCTCGAGCGACAGACTCCAATAGATGCCTTCGTTGCCGCACAACCCCTGCTTGTAGAACCAGCAGTTGAGAAAATGAAAGTTGGCGACTTGCATGACGGCGGCGACGCCGTCTTCGACGTTCGCCTTGAAAACGCCGAACGCGCCGCTCAAGTTGAAAAATTTCGACGCGAGGATCGCGATCAGCAGCCATAAAATCGCGGCCGGCCAGATGCGCCAGATGCGTTTTATCCAGAACGGAATCGCGAAATCGACGAACGGGACCTCGCGCGTTTCGCGCAGCAACGAGCTCGCGATGACGAAGCCGCTGATGCAAAAGAACAGATCGACGCCGCCCCAGAACGTCGTCACCGCGAATAATTTCTGCCAAGCGCCGTCCCAGACGAATAGGAAACCGAGGTGATGCACCACGACGAAAAGCACCGCGACCGCGCGCAGCACTTCGATATCGGAATTCTTGTTCGAGTCTGAGAGCGACATACGCTCACCTTGCACTACCGCTGTCGTTATTGGCGTCTCATAGTGCCATTGGGTCGAGCACGTCACAATCGCTGCAACGCCGCAGCGCCGGTCGCAGCATGCGAGATCGCACGCGCCCATGCGGTGAGAATTTCCACGCAACGAGCGCGGAACATTCGCCACAATGCGAGCGAGGTTAGAGAGTAAACACGGATTGCTTGCGATGCTTGTCTGCGTTAGCTTCGCTTCGCGCTTTGGTAAAGCTATAACGACTCGCGCGATAACGACTAAGAGGTACCGTGGTTCCTCGTACGTCACAGTCTTCACTGCGTAGAGCCGTTCGTAGCGTTTGAGGCGAGTGCGATCGACGCACGCGACTGCAACAATTCTTATATTCAAGGAGGCTTCAACATGAAGGGAATAATCGGCAAATGCCTGCTGTTGGTTCCACTGCTCGTGGCTCTCGCCGGTTGCGGCGGGGGCGGCGGAGACAATTCCAACCCCGCACCTGCACCTCAGCCCACCAGCAGCGGTATTTGCGCGTGGGACCGCTCGACATGGGACAACTGCAACTGGGACACCTAGTCGTCTCGATTGCCGTCTTTGTTCAAATACTATTTCAATGAAACTACGGAAGGAGAAGTTGTCATGAACGGAAGTAACAAGAGATTTTCCACCGGTTGGATAATCGGTATCGCCCTAGGATTGGGCACAGGCGCCGTCCTGGTACAAGCGGCGGTAACCTTGGAGACGTTCACGGCCGGCACGCCGGCGAGCGCCGCCTCCGTCAACGCGAATTTCCAGGCGCTGAAAGACGCTATCGATGGCTGTCCCACCGACATGTTGCGCGTCGGCTCGACGTGCGTCGATAAAGAAGCCCAGACCGCAACTGCCGCCGCCGCCTGTAAACCCACCGGGGAAGGCTGCACCGCGACAACGCTCACGGTCAGCGCCGGCGCTCCGAGCACGGCATTGTCCTGGGGTCAGGCGGTCGCCGCCTGCACCAACGCCGGCAAGCGGCTGGCAACGTCGCGCGAGATCCTCACGGCGTCCCACTCGGGAGCTATCACCGTGGCGGACGGCACCTTCCTGTACGTCGACGCCGCCGCGGCGCGCGCACCGGCACCGGGCAGCACTGTCCTTCCCGAGGTGGCGGGCACCCATCTGCTGAAAGAGACCGGGCTATTCAAGTTGCTCGGGACCAATACGGCGTACACGGAGACCTTCACCACTGTCGGCTTCCGTTGCGCACGTTGATTCGTTGCCGTTGCAGTTGATTGCCACCTGCGCCGCCATACGCGGCGCAGGTGTTTGCACGGCAAGGAGAGCCGTAAGGGTGTTGATAAAAAATCGAGAACAAGCAATGAGCCGCAAAGAGCGCCGCGTCAGCCGTTCTTCCCGTTCGATTCTCTACGTCGTGCTGTCTGGCTGCTTCGCGCTGGCCGCATGCGGCGGAGGCGGCGGAAATGGTACCAATCCGCCGCCCCCTCCTCCTCCACCGCCACCCGGTCCGCTGGTCGCAACAAATATCTGCACCAGCACACCGGCCGGGCAAACGCTCATCGGAGCGCTTCCCGGCAGCGGCAACGGCGCGACCTACGTCGCCGGCAGCGTTTCGCCGGTCAAAGGTAGCGTGACCATCGACGTCGCCGGAAACTACCTGTACATACCACGCACGAATCTACCGAGCGGCGATGGCAAACCGCGCGGCGTGGACAAGTTCAGTTATCGTTTGACCGACCACGGACAAACTAGCGAAGCGTTGGTGTCGGTACTGATCGACGGCTCGGTGCGGATCATGCCGATCGGGGACTCCATCACCGCGGGAGTATCAGGCGCCGGGTCGCCGAATGAGCTTCCGGTGAATCAACAGGTCAGTTACCGGCGCAAACTGTTCAACGATCTCGAGGCGATGAGCTCGAACTACGGCATCAACTTTGTCGGCAGCTTGAACGCCGAAGGGTCGGCGGCGAATCCGCCCTTGGCCGACCGCGACCATGAAGGGCACCCCGGCTGGTGCGATGACAACAATCCGTCCTGCAACGTCAGCGGCGGTCAAACCGTCGATGGCAATATCACGAACATACTAAACACTAATCCGCCGGACCTGATTCTCCTGCACATCGGCACCAACGAGTTCAGCACCGACGCCGGCGGCGTCAACAGTATTCTGAACAAGATTAACGCGTGGGCGTCGACAAATTATCCCGTAACCGTGTTTCTGGCGCGCATCATACCGAGCAGCGACGGCCACCTCGACGTGAACGCTTTCAACAACAACGTCCAAGCAATCGCCGATGACCGCCTAAACGCGAAGATCTTCATGGTCGACCAGCAATCGGAGCTGCACAACCCGGGCGACCCGAACCCGAACAAAGCCGATCCGACGCTGATCGCGACGACGGCGGTGGACACCCTGCATCCGAATCAGGCGGGCTACGAACGCATGGCGGGCCGCTGGAAAGCCGACATCGGCGCCGCCGGCGTGCTGCCGACTTGCCAGTAGCCGCAAAGGGGGCATCACCGACGCCGGAAGAGTTCTGCGCTTTTGCGAGATGAAGCGGAATCGCCGGCGACATTCTTGCGAAAAACCCTCGAATCAAAGCGCCCAAACGCGATACCGAATAGATGCATACAACCGGCCGGTACGCCAACCGAGCTCCCATAAGTAGCGCGGGCGCCGCTCGACCCGCGTCAAATCCATCACGTTCAGCGCCAAGCCGATCCACGCGTTGATGCCATGCTTCAGAGCGAGCTTTGGCATACCAAGCGGTCGATAGCGCTTGTAAAGAGCGACGTCGTACTCCGCGTATTTTTTCGCTTGCCGCAACAGCGCGCGCACGCGGTCGCGGTGGCGCACGTGGACCACGGCGTTCGCGAGTGGCGTAAGCGGTACGCCGCGCAGCTGTACCTTCCAACAGAAATCGGTTTCGAACAACGTCTCGAGTTCCTCGTCGAATCCGCCGACGGTCTCGAACAAGTCACGCCGAACTCCCATGTTGCCCGCGCCTGCGTGAGGCAGAAACGGCGGGTAGGTGTATTGCTGGATGCCGCTTGCCTGCGCGTTGGGTCGATTCCGCGTCAGCGGCGAGGTGTTGAGACGCTCCGTTTCGAGCGGGCCCGACACGAACGCCTGCCGCTTCAAACCTTCTCCCATCGCGGCGACCCAACCTTGCGCCACGACGTCGTCGGCGTCGCAAAACGCCACGCACGGCGCTTTAGCCGCGCGCACGCCGGCGTTGACCGCATACGCGGCGCCTTGCTTGGCGAACGCGTCGACGACGCGCAACGCCGGCAATCGCTCGGCGAAACGATGCGCGATCTCCCCCGTGCGATCGGTGCTCCGATTGTTCACGACGATGATTTCCCACGGGTCGCTCCACTGCTGCGCGGCCAGCGCCTCCAGTTGTTCGGCAATCGTGGCCGCCGCGTTGTACGCCGGCATCACCACGGTCAATTTATAATTCGCGCTCTCCACTGTTATGCCCCCGAACCTATCGAACCTTTACCTGAGATCGTCGCCGCCCCGCGTTTGCATCTCTCCATCGTTTGACTTAACCTCGATCGCAAAAACCGGAACGAAATAAAATACCATGACCGCTTCCGCGATGTCGGGCTGGAACGCCGTTATCACCGGGGCCACCGGCGGCGTTGGCCGCCGTACCGCCGCGCGTCTCGCCGGCGCCGGCGTGAAGCTTTGTCTGCTCGGCCGTAACGCCGCCGCGCTGAAGGCGCTACAGGCGGAGCTGTCCGCCGTCACCACGGTACAGACTTACGCGTGCGATCTCGATCGGGACGACGATGTAACGGTGCTACGCCCCCACATCGAAAGGCTCTTTGATGGCCGCCTCGATATCCTCATTCACGCCGCGGGCGTGATCGCGATGGGGCCGCTCGAATCGGTTTCGATGAACGATCTCGACAAGCAGTACCGCGTCAACGTGCGCGGGCCGTTGCTGCTGACACAATCCTTGCTTCCGCTGGTGAAAACCGCGCGCGGACAAATCGTTTTCATCAATTCGACCATGGGCGTCGGCGCCAAAGAGAAAGCCGGCGCCTATGCCGCGAGCAAGCACGCGCTCAAGGCGATCGCCGACGTGCTGCGCCTGGAGCTCAACCCGAGCGGTGTGAGGGTCTTGACCGTGTTCCCCGGCAACACCGCGACCGCGATGCAAGAGCAGGTATCCCGCGAGCTCGGAACCCCATACGCGCCGCAAGCGATGCTTCAAGCCGATGACGTCGCCGCCGCCCTGGTCAACGCCTTGATGCTACCGCCGCGGGCGATGATAACCGACCTTCACATCCTGCCTACCCAAAAAACCCGTCTCTGAAGGCGGCGTCGGCCGCCGCTCCAACGTCTTCGTAACGGCGTGGTACGCGCGCAGATGGCTCGACGCGAACTCCTCCCACGTCCTTCCTTCCATTCGCTCGCGCGCGCGGCGACCCATTTGCGCCAGATCTTTGTCGCGAGCGGACAGCAACGCCGAGCGCAACGCTTGCGGATCGTCGGGGTCGAACAAGATGCCCGACTTCTCATCGACTTCTTCAGGTAGCGCCGCCATCCTCGGGGCTATCACCGGCCGAGCGAACGACATCGCGAGCAGTACCGATCCGCTGGTGTGCATTTTACGAAACGGGAAAACCAAAACGTCGGCGGCATTCAGGAAATGCTGGAGTCGCTCGTCGGGTAAGAACCCGAGGTGCGCCATGACGCGCGCATCGTCCATCGCGAGCGAGCGAATGCGACGGCTGACCGCTTCGTCAATCGGTTCGCCGGCGACGACCAGACATAGGCGCGGATCGTCGATGCCGCGAAACGCCTTGAGCAGCTCCTCCACTCCTTTGTAAGGCTTGATATGTCCGAAAAATAAATAAACCGTCGCGTCCGGCCGAACGCCGAGCGTCTTGCGGGCGGTCTCGTTGTCGACGTCATTCGGATAACAACCGACGTACGACGGATGTCGCAGCACCCTGATCTCGCGGCCGTACCGATATCGTCGGTGCAACACCTCGGCCGAATAGTCGCTGTGCACGATGAGCGTGCGCGACAAGCGCAACAGCGAACGCACCACCCATCGGTCCAACAGCGGATGGCGAGTTTCGTAGAACTCGAGCTCGTGCACGGTCCACACGACATTGTTCTTGAGCAAGCGGTACAGCCACAAATGAAACACCACGAAGGGCGCGCGCCAATAGTTATGCATATAAGCGCCATGCGGCCAGTGTACGTGTATCACATCGTCGCAGTCGCGGCGCAAAAGCAGACACACGAGCGATTTGATCGACAATTCGTGGCCATGCACGTGGGCGCCCATCGATTGCAGCTCACGCGCCAAACGCGCTTGATAAAACGTGCTGGGCCACCACGGAATGAAACCGACGTTGAGTTTCCCTTCGATGCGCTTGCAGCACGGTTCGCTGCCGCGAACGATCCGAAATAGCTTAGCGATTTTGCGCCGCATCGCGCGATTCTTATCGTGGGCGCGCACCGGCGCCGCGTTGCGCCGCGCGCCGGCGGTTCGAGGCGGCGAGCGTCGCGATAGCCACGGGGTGGGCAGCCACCCCGAGCCCACGTCGAGCCACTGGTACAGCAACACATGCTGAGCCGCGAACGCCGGCCAGGTTCTGCCGTTCAGGCGCTCGCGCGCGTGCTGCCCCATGGCGCGCAGATCTTTATCTCGCGCGGCGCGCATGGCCGCGGACAGCCCGCCCGGATCATTCGCGTCGAACAAAAGGCCGGCCTGCGCGTCGATCTCCTCGGGCAGCGAAGCGATGGCGGGCGCGATGACCGGCCGGCTGTAGGACATCGCCAAATGCATCGAGCCGCTGGTGTGCATCTTGCGAAACGGGAAGACCGATATGTCCGCCGCGTTCATGTATATCTGTAGTCGATCGTCGGGAACGAAAGCGAGATGCGTGAGAATGCGCGTATCGCGTCGCGCGAGCGTTTCGATCCGTTCGCGCGTCTCCTCGTTCAGCGGCTTGCCGACAATGAGCAGGCGGCTCTGCGGATCGTCGATGTTCCCGAAAACGTCGATCAGCTCCTCGACCCCCTTGTACGGCTTGATGAAGCCGAGAAACAAATAAACGGTCCCCGTCGCAGGCAAACCAAGCTCGGCACGCGCCGCTTCCCGGCCGATATCGTTCGGAAAACAATCGACGTGCCCCGGATGCCGCAACAACACGATCTCGCGCCGGTAGCGATGGCGATCGCGCAGAACGCGGATGGAGTATTCGCTGTGAACGATGAGCGCGCGCGCGATTCTGACCAAGAGATGGACCATCATGCGGTCGAGCGCAGGATAGCGCGTCTCGTAAAACTCGAGCTCGTGCACGGTCCAAACGATGTTGTTCTTGAGCAAGCGGTACAGCCACAAATGGAATACGACGAACGGGAAGCGCCAATAATTGTGCAAATACGTGCCGTGCGGCCAGTGCACATGGATCACCTCGTTGCAGTCGCGTCCGAAGAGGAGGCACACGAGCGTCTTGACGGATAGCTCATTCCCATGCACGAACAATCCTTGCGCCTGAAGCTCTTTGACCAAGCGCGCCTGATAGTACGTACCCGGCCACCACGGTACGAATCCGATACAAGTGCGCCCGGTCGAACACTCACAAAAGGTCTCGGGATGGCGCAACAGTTGCCAGAGTCTGTGAAACTTATGCCACATCGTTCGACTCCAATGTCCGTTTCTCTTCTGGTGCTGCGGTCGCGGGATGCAGGAGTCCGTTCCGCGCCAGCGCGGCGGCGGCGTCCCGAATAACGCCGAACGGCATGTCGGCGCGGCGCGCGACGTCGAGCAGCGAGGAGCCGCCGTCCGACAAATTCAACACCCAAAGCATCGCCAGGTTCTTGCGGGCCGCCTCGCTGTCGCCGCCGATCGGCTGATAAAGGCCGCGCCGGCCGAGCTGCGGTTCACATTTGGGCCGGGTATTGAGGTAAACGCGGTTCTGTTCCAATACGTCGATCACCTCGACATAGCGCGCGAGCGATTCCGCCAGATACTGCGGTTTGACCAAGTCGAAGTTGTCCGCCGACGTGTGATACTCGGGAAAGCTTCCGTGCGGCGAGCGCATCAGACAGCCGACGGGCAGATCGAATCCCGGCGAGCAGTACTGACGCTCGTCGTAGCCATACGGGGAAAAATCCTGCGTCGCGTAGGCAACGCCCGCGTGGCGCAGCACGTGCTCGACGGCTTGGTCGATCTCGACGTCGCCCCGCCGGCTTTTCTTATACGTAAATCGCCCGCCGTCGCCGACGCAGGTAACGACCAAGCCGTGGCGAATACGCGACGTGCGGTTGTCGTTGAGCGCGAGCCAGGTGATCGAGCCGATGGTGCCGGGGATAAAAAGAAATCGATACGTGTAGCGCGGCGTGTGCCGTGCGAGGTGTCTCGCCAACTGCGTCGTCAGCGCAATGCCGGAGAGATTGTCGTTGCAAAGCGACGGATGGCAAACGTGGCACGAAACGAGCACCTCGTCCGTCTGCCGGCCCTCGATATAACACTCGCCCCACGTGAGATGTCCATCGGCGAGCGACGAGTCGATGCAGACGTCGTACTCCTCGTCCCGCAATTCGCTCAACTGCCGATGCGAAAGGCAAAAACCCCAGTCTTCGTTGTAATAGCTGGTGCGATACGGCACCCAATCCGGATGCGCCGGCAGACTGTGCAGATGCGGGCGCAGCTCCGCCAGCCGCAGCCGCGCGCGGACCGGAACGCTGTAGCTCACGACGTGGAGATTCGAGCGCTGGAAATCGACGAGGCGCTCGCCCTTGGAGTTCTTGATGTACGCGTCGCGAATGTTCCACTCGCGCGGCACGACCCAGTCGAACACGCGCGTGCCGGACGCCGCCTCCTGTATCTCGAGTGGGATCTCGCGGCCGATGCGCGCCAGCGTTTGCCGCACACCCGCGCCGGTGATGCTGCGGCAAATCGGGTAAAGCTCGGCCATGAGCCGAATCATTTCTCGACCCGGATCGACGTCGATTGCGTTCGCTTCGGTAGCGCTCATGATTCGTGCCCGAAGTTCGGATAGCGCCGGTCGCGCTCGGATATCACGTCCACCGTCTCGGGCCAGACGATGCCGAACGCGGGATCGTTCCAGCGCACGCCGCGCGCCGCGTCCGCTACGTACGGCGCGGATATCTGGTAATAGACCTCGGTATCGTCCTTGAGGGTGAGAAACCCGTTGGCGACGCCTTTCGGGATGTACAACATTCGGCGGTTCTCCGCGGTCAACTCGATGCCGAACCACCGGCGGCGCGCCGCCGAGTCGGCGCGCACGTCGATGATCACGTCGTAGACCGCCCCCCGCGTGCAGCGCACCATCTTGGTCTCGCCATGCGGCGGCGCCTGATAGTGCATGCCGCGCAGGGTTCCGCGTCGCGGATTGAACGAGACGCTGCACTGCTCGATCGCCGTGCTCAAGCCGCGAGCGGCGAGCTCTTTGCGGTCCCACACGCGAGCGAAGAGCCCGCGCTCGTCGCCTGTCGGCTCGGGGTCGACGACGAACGCGCCCGGAACCGGCGTCACGATGAATTTCATGCAGATCGCCGCACCGGCATCCGCTCGAAAATAAATTCGAAGCGCCCGCTACGCACGTTACGTCTCTCCGCTCTTCAGTCCCGCCACGTAGTCGGCTTTTCCGGGTTGTATCCATAGCTCTCGATTCGGTTCACCGAGCCGGAGCAGTTCCGGAACGGTGACGAAGCGAAATCGCCCGGCGGCCGCCTGCAACACCGTCGAAAGTGCCGCGATGGTCGCGGCGCGCGGCACGAAGCGCGCGTCTTCGTAGCGAAACAGCGCATCGTGGAGCAACACGATGCTGCCCGGGTGCAGGTCGCGAAGAATGCGCTCGGCGATGGTGCCGGCGCCGTCGCCGCGCCAGTCGGTGCCGGAAATACTCCAGGCGACGACTTCCCACCCGAGCCACAGTGGATCGAGCCGCGATGCAACGGTCTGATCGCCGTAGGGGGGCCGGAAGAGCTTCACGCGCGCATCGCCGAGCGCACGGCCGCACTCGCGGATCTGCCGCCGGCGCTCGCTCGCCTTGATGGCCGGAAACGACGGATGGTCCCACGAATGATTGCCGATCGCGTGCCCGCCTCGAAGAATGCGCGCGACCAGATCCGGATAGCGCTGCGCACATTGGCCGAGCAAAAAGAATGTGCCGCGCGCGCCGTGCGTCTCGAGCACGTGCAAAACCTGCGGTGTCTCCAACGGATTCGGACCGTCGTCGAAAGTGAGCGCCACCGCGGGCTCGTCCGTTTTGACGTACGTGATCGTCCCGAGTACTTGTCGGGGAAGGTAAGACGCCGCCCGCTGCGCCCGGCGAAGTCGGCGTCGAAAATCCGTCGGCAGCGCTCGCTTCGCGGATCGAAGTAGAACGCGAAATCCGTGATCGCCGATTAATTCTCCGTTATCGTGACTTATCATTGTGACCCCATGTGCGCTGTTACCGCACGGCATCCCGTTCGTTCACACCGTACGCAGCCTCCGGTTAGTTCCTTGCAACTCGGTTTCCCAATGCAGCAGCGGTCGCACGACGCCTCCCATCCATCCGGCCCAATTACCGCGCGCCGTGCCTTCGCCCATGTTGTCGGCCACGATGAAAGCGATGACCTGCTGCTCGTAGAATTGGCTCGCGTCGGAAGTGCGTGACAACAGCGCGCAGCTGACGTAGAACGTGCCCGGCGTCAACAAGTTTCCCGGTATCCAGACGGTGCTGATGTAACGTCCGATCGCGCGCGGGCTTAGCTGCCATTCCAAGTCGCGGTCGACCGTACCGAACAGCAACAAGCCTTCGTCGTTGTAAAGATAGAACTGCGGCATCAGAACGTGTCCGGCGGCGTGTACGTCGTATTCCATCTGCAAACCGACGGCGTCGCCGATGTCCATCGCATCGCGCATGCGGCCGTTGCGATCGATCGTGCGCGCCGCGCGCAACGCTGCCACCTCGCCGCCCGGCGCCGCCTGCGGCTCCGGCCATTCGCGCGCGGCGGGCACGCCCACTTCGGTATTCATATAAGTGCTGACGATGTCGTGCGGCGTTCCGTCCATGACGAGGCGCCCGTCATTCAGTAATATCGCGCGGTTGCACAGCATCTTCACCGCCGGCATGTTGTGCGACACGAACAGAATCGTGCGCCCGCTTTTGCCGACGTCTTGCATTTTGTTGATGCACTTCTTCTGGAACGCGGCATCGCCGACGGCGAGTACTTCGTCGACGATCAGTATCTCGGGCTCGAGATGCGCGGCGACGGCGAACGCGAGACGCATGGCCATGCCGCTCGAATAGCGCTTGACCGGGGTGTCCAGAAACTTTTCCATGCCGGCGAAGTCGACGATCTCGTCGAACTTTCGCTCCACCTCCTTCTTCAGCATGCCGAGTATCGTGCCGTTGAGGTATATGTTCTCTCGGCCCGTCAACTCTTGATGGAAACCGGTCCCCACCTCGAGCAGACTCGATACGCGCCCGCGGATCTCGATCCGACCGCGCGTCGGCGGTGTGATCTGCGTCAACAGCTTCAGCAGTGTCGACTTGCCCGCGCCGTTTCGACCGACGATGCCGAGCACGTCGCCCTGGCGCACGCTGAAACCGACGTTGCGCAACGCCCAGATCGTATCGTTCGCCTTCGCACCCGCGTCGTCGCCGTCGAGATCGCTAAACCGATAGAGTGAGCGGAACTTTCGATAGTTCTGGATCGGCGCCAACAGGATGTCGAGCGCGGCGCGCGCCAAGCTGTCGTGCGCTTTCTCTTTTTGGCCGATGCGATAAACTTTGCTCAGGCCTTCGACCTTTATCACGGTGCGTTCTTCGCTCACGCGAAAATCATCTCACGGCTGTCGGTTAAACCACATCGGCGAATACCCGCTCCATCTTGTGGAAATACAGCACGCCGCTCATGAACAGCAACGTCGTCGTCACTGTCCCCGGCAAAATGAATTCCCACGGAAACACCGTCCCCAATAGACACGCGCGCAATCCTTCGATCACGCCGACCAGCGGATTCAGCGAGTACAGCAACCGGTAACCTTCCGGCAGCGGCGAGGCGGTGTATAGAATCGGCGCGGTATAGAGCAGCATGCGAATCGCGAATTGCATCGCGAACTTCACGTCGCGAAACCGCACCGCGAGTGCGGAAAACCACAGCCCCACGCCCGCCGGAATCATCACCATCCAAACGACGAAGAACGGCAGCAACAGCAAGTTCCACGTCGGCGTCGCGCGGTAGTAGTACAGCACGACGATCACCAGCAAGAGCGCGATCGCGAAATCGAGCAGTTTCGAGATCGTCGGCGTCAGCGGATAGATGAGTCTCGGGAAATACACTTTGCCGAGCATGTGCTGCTCCGTGATGAGGCTTTGACTCGATGCCACCATGGCGTCCGACAGGTACGTCCACGGAACGATGGCGACCGTGACAAACAGAATGTACGGAACCCCGTCGGTCTCGATGTTCGCGACACGGCCGAAAATGATCGCGAAGATCGCGATTTGAACGAGGGGATTCAGAATCGCCCAGGAAAAACCGAGGACCGTCTGCGCGTACAACACCTTGATGTCGCGACGCACCAGGAAATAAAAGAGGTCGCGATACTGCACCAGCTCCTTCCAATCCACCCATTCCCATCCGGACGCGGGTCGGATGACTCTCACCGGTCCGTCGATGTTGTCAGCGCTCATGCCGTTTCCTACGCCGCCGCGCGGCGCACCCACTCGAAACGCTCGTTCAGCACGCCTTTCGCCCGGAGCGCCGCCAATACCCGCAAACGAATGAAACTCGACTCGCGGAAATTCGCGTCTTGAAAGCCCATGCCTTCCAATCCGTCCTTGAGTCCCCGGATGGCGTCGGCTAGATCGACTCGCGGCTGATGACGAGGAGCAAGGCGGCGGAACAGGTCGAAGTTCACGCGATACGAGCGCTTATCCGGCGGCGCCTCGTCGTTGATCGATACGCGCACGCCCGGTACCGTGCGGACGACCGCCGCGGCGAGATCGCGCACCTGATAGTTCCACTCGTTGCTGCCCGCGTTGACGGCAAGAAACGCGCCGCCGTTCGCCGCGTCGCGCCCCACCGCCCACTCGATCGCCCGCGCCATATCGCTCACGTGAATCAGCGGCCGCCACGGCGTGCCGTCGCTCAATATGGCGATCTCTTTGGCGGCGACCGCGCCGGCGACGAAGTCGTTCAGCACCAAGTCGAGCCGCACGCGCTCGCTCATCCCGCACGCGGTCGCGAAGCGCAGGGCGGTGACCACGAAATCGTCGCTCGCGAGCTCGCGTATACCTTGTTCGGTGCCCACTTTCGATCGCGCGTACGCCGTCAACGGATTGAGCGCGTCGCTTTCCGTGCGCGGACCGCCCGCGGCGGCGCCGTACATGCTGCAGCTCGATGCGAACACGAACCGGCGCACGCCGGCTTGGCGCGCCAACCGCGCAAGGCGGATGCCCGCCGCCTGATTGATTTCCTCGGTGAGCGCTTCGAAGGCCTTTCCCATCGGGTCGTTCGAGATGGCCGCGAGATGAACGATCGCGTAGACGTCCTGCAACATCTCCGCGGTGATGGCGCGGACGTCACCGATGATCTGCGCGTCCAATCGGCGTTCGGGAAACGCGCTCGCGCCCGTCAAGCAATGCGCGAAATATCCCATATCGAAACCGATCAGCCGGCCGTCCGGATACGTGCGCCGCAGTTGATCGACGACAACCGGGCCGACGTATCCCATGTTGCCGGTGATCAGAATCTTCACGCCGCCACCTCCCGTTGAGTTCGCTGCTCGATCCCATCGACAACGTGGCGCGCAAACGGCAGCGAGCAGGTAAACGCCGGCGAGACGGCGTTGAGAATATGCGTGGACCGGTCGTCCCCTTCGATGAGGAAGTCCATCTCCAAGCGCCGCTCCTTGGTATTGATGAGTTGCGCGCGTATGCCCGGTTTTCCCCAGCGTCGATACTGCTCCGGCCGCAGATCGCGGATTAACCCGGCGGCGAGCGCCACCATGCGCCGGCGCGAATATTTCTGCAGCTCGTGCCACGCGAGCTGCAGAAAGCCGAAACGGGAAAAGGCGAGCAGACCGCACTGGCGATAGAGGATATCGATAAACTCGCTCAGGCGAAAATTCTCCGCGCCGCGATACTGCTCGCGCCAGAAAGCGGGGATCGCGGTCGGTCCGAGCTTGGCGTGCCCGTCGATCGTGACGGTGACGTGCACGCCGAGAAACGGATGCTGCAAGTTCGGCACCGGGTAAATGTGCGTGCGAATCGCGCCGACCGGTTCGTCGGAGTAGAGATACAGTCCCTTGAACGGCAGAATTCGGTGGCTCTTGGAAAAATCGAAATCTCGCGCCACTCGATCGGCATAGAGCCCGGCCGCGTTCACGACGTGCCCCGCGTGATACACGCCCGCGCTCGTCAATACGCTGCCCTTGCGCCGGCTGAGATACGCGACACCGCACGTTATCCGCACGCCTTCGCGCCGCGCGTCGGCCTCCATCTGCCGCATCACTACCGCGGGATCGACCGACGACGTGGTCGGCGAATAGATCGCGCGCTCGCACGTGCGAGCGCGCGGCTCGATCCTGCGCGCTTCGCTCTCGTCGATCGACTCGAGCGGCACGCCGTTGCGCCGGCCGCGCGCGAGCAGCTCATCGAGCGCGGCGTGCTCGCCCTCGTGCTGCGCCACGACGAGCTTCCCGCAGCGCCTGAGCGGGATGCCGTTCTCTTCGCAGTACGCGGTCAGCTCGCGATTCCCGTCGCGGGTGAACTTGGCCTTGAGGCTATCCGCGGTGTAATAGAAGCCGGCGTGCAGCACACCGCTGTTGCGCCCGCTCGCATGCTGGGCGCACGCGGGTTCCTTCTCGATGAGAGTCACCGCGGCGCCGCCGAACCGGCGCCTCAGCTCGCGCGCGATGCTGAGGCCCACCACGCCGCCGCCGATGACGAGGAAGTCTGGGCTCATGCCGCTCATTGCCACACCCTCCACGGCGGATTTTCCCGCCGCCACATTTCTTCCAGCACCATCTTGTCGCGCAGCGTGTCCATCGGCTGCCAAAAGCCGCTGTGCCGGTACGCGGCGAGCTGGCCATCGCGCGCCAAGCGCTCGATCGGCTCGCGCTCCCACACGGTCGCGTCACCCTCGATGTAATTCATCACGCCCGGCTCGAGCACGAAGAATCCGCTGTTGACCCACGCTGCGTCACCCTCCGGTTTCTCCTTGAACGTGTCGACGCGGTTCTGACCCTGCTGCAGCGTAAACGCTCCGAACCGCCCCGGCGGTTGCGCCGCGGTTAAGGTCGCGAGTGCGCCCTGCTCCTTGTGAAAGCGCACCAGGCGGCGTATGTCGATGTTGCTCACGCCGTCGCCATAGGTCATGCAGAACGTCTCGTTGCCGAGGTACTCGCGCACGCGTTTTAACCTACCTCCCGTCATCGTATCGAGACCGGTATCGACCAACGTCACGCGCCACGGCTCGGCACGGTTCTGATGCACCTGCATTTCGTTGCGACTCATGTCGAAGGTCACATTCGACGCGTGCAGATAATAACGCGCGAAGTAGTCCTTGACGACATCGCCGCGGTAACCGAGACAAATAACGAAATCGTTAACGCCGTGGCTGGAATAAATCTTCAGGATATGCCAAAGCATCGGCCGCCCGCCGATCTCGACCATCGGCTTCGGCTTGACGCCGCTTTCCTCGCTGATCCGAGTGCCGAATCCTCCCGCTAGAATCACTGCCTTCATCGATGCCGTTCCGTATGGTTAGCGTTGCCGCCCCGACATTCATGTCCGCGGCGGGCTTTCGAGATTGTACGTTTCTTTTTTCGCTCCGCTCATTTCCACTATCACACCGCCGTCGTGGCCGGTCCGATCCTCTCGAATCGGGAAGATGCCGCCGCGGGTCTTGTCGCGCACGACGTCGCAAACGATCGGCGCGTCGATCCGGCGCTTCTGTTCGGCGAACCCGTAGACGAGCGCCGTGTCGCACAGCACGTTGATGAGGCGCGGAATACCGCCCGAGTAGTAGTAAATCGCGGCGCACGCTTTCGTGTCGAAGAGCCCGGGATCGCCGCCGGCGAGCTTCAGGCGATGCCGCACGTAGTTCCAGGTCTCCTCGAGATTGAGCGACCGCAAACAGTAGTCCACCGCGACGCGCTGCGCGAACTGCTGCAGCTCCGGCAGGCGCAGCGTATCGCGCAACGCCGCCTGACCGACGAGGATCAGTTGCAATACTTGGTCCTTGTCCGCGTTGATGTTCGACATCATGCGCAGTTCCTCGAGCGCCTCGGCGCTCAAGTTCTGCGCTTCGTCGATAATGAGAACCGTGCGTCGGTTTTGGCTGTATTCCTTCGCGATGAAATCGGCGAGCGTCTGGTAAAGCTCGATCTTCTTCTTGTCGCGATATTCAAGCCTGAACGCGAGCAACACCCATTGCATCAGCTCCCCGAAATTCCGGTGCGTATTCGAAACGAGTCCGACGGTGATGTCGTCTCCAACCTCGCTCAATACCTGGCGTATGAGCGTCGTCTTGCCGGAACCGATCTCGCCCGTCACGACGGTAAATCCGGCCTGGTTCACGATGCCGTATTGCAGCATGGTCAACGCCAGGCGATGCTTTTCGCTCAAATAGAGAAACGCCGGGTCGGGGAGGAGCGAGAAAGGTTTCTCGCTAAAATTGTAAAACGATTCGTACATGGGCGGTCGTTGTTGATTATCCGGCTGACTTGTTCAGTACCGTACCGATGAAATTATGATTGGACGCCTGCAATAGCTCGGCGGCGCGCGCGGCGTCATCGCGCGTCGTCTTTCCTTCTTCGATCACGAGCAACGCGGCGTCGATGTACGGCGCGAAGGCGAGCACATCGTCGGTGGTCAATACCGGCGGCAGATCGAACACCACCAAACGCGACGGATAGCGCCGCTTGACCTCCTGCACCAAGCGCAACATGACGGGCGACGACAGCACCTCGGAGGAGTTCATGAGCGGAGCGCCGCCGGGCAGGATCACCAGACGCCGCACTTCGGGATTGACCAGAAGTTGCTCGATCGGAGTTCCTTCGAGCAAGTAGTCGCGCAAACCGGAGGCGACGTCGAATCCGAAATACGTGTGCACGCTCGGCTGGCGTAGATCCGCGTCGACGAGCATCACCGTTTGATTCGCTTCGAGCGCGAGACTGACGCTTAAGTTGATCGCGGTGAGAGTCTTGCCTTCGCGCGGGCCGGGACTCGTGACGCCGAGGGTGCGCCAGCCTTGGCTGCGCATGCGCTGCGACACTTGCGTGCGCAATACCTTGTACGCGCGCGCGTAGCTGTCGATGACGTCGCCGGTGATGACGCGATTCTGACGCAGCCAGCCGGGGTATAGGCTGACCTTGCGCGTCTGGGTATAAGTAATTTCGGCGGGAACGAGCGCCCGCTTTTGCAGACCGACGCCTACCGCCTGGCGATCCTGTCGGACTCTCTGCAACGCCTTAGTAATGGGGTCCATAACGCTAGCCGTACTCCCTGGCATTGATTGTTCGAGGGCGGCAAAACTCGCGAGTAACCTAACATTGGAATCGGTTGCACCCCATCGGGGTAATCGCGTATTTCAAACATTGTTGCCGCTCGACAACATCGATCATGTCACTCGCGCCGGCGGATCGATTCCGTTCGGAATGTAGGGAATCGCCACTAGCGGCGGCGCGCCTAATATTCCGGCAACCGACCGCGGTCCGCGTATCGTGCGATCCATGTATTCGGCGAGACTCGCGTAGCCGATTCCGCCGCCTAGGCCCAATACCAACCCGAGGAGAATGAACGCGCGGCGGTTCGGGCGCTCCGGATGGTCCGGGAGCTCGGCCGCCTCGAGAATCGAATAGCGCTCGCCCCTCTGTCCCTTCTCCAGCTCCAGCGCGAGCTGCGCGCTCATCGAGTTTTGCTTGATCTCGCGGTACTTCTTCATCGCGGCTTCGTAGTCGCGCTGTAGACTCAAACCCTCCTGCTCCACGCGCGGTGTCTCCACCAATCGCGCCTCATATTCCGCGAGCCGTTGCTTCGCGCGGTCGCGCTGCTCGTGCATCGCCTTGAGATTAAGCTCCGCGCCGTCGAGCTGCGTTTGCAGCGTGACGTAAGCCGGATTGTCGGGGCGCATGCTGAAACCGGTCGCCGCCACCGGAGCGCGCTTGAGCTTTTCTTCGAGAGTCGCGACGGTTTTCTTCAGCTTCACCACGTCGGGATGATCGCCGGCGTATTTCTCCCGCGCATCGGCGAGCTCGGCGCGCGCCCGCTTATACTCGCGTTCGAGGGCGCTGCGATCGTTGGTGACGCCGGCTTGCTGTTTCATGCCTTCGAGCTCGCGCTTGAGGCGAACCACGTCCGGGTGCTCGGGCGAGTATCGCGTCGTCGCCGCGAGATACTCCGATTGCAATTCGCGCAGGCGTCCGCCCGGGCTGTTGCCGGTATGCGGCTCGACCAAAGCGAGCTGCGACTGCAACTGCACCTTGCGTTCCTCGAGGCTGTAGATTTGGCGCTCCGCCTCCTCGAGCTCCCGCTGCGTTCGATCGAGCATCTGCATGTTGAGGTTCATCAGCTCCGGCAATCGTCCCTGGTTCTTCGATTTGTAAGCCGCGAGCTTCGCTTCAAGATCGGCGATATACGCCCGCAACCGCTCTTCTTCCTCATCGAGGAATCCCGACGCTCGGCGCGCCTGGGCGGTCCGGAGGGCACGATTTTCCTCAATGAACAAGGTCGCCAGTTCCTGCGCGACTTTCTGCGCCGTCTCGGGCGTCGCGGCGTCGTAAGAAACGTTGAACGCCACGGTCGCTACGCTCGATGCGCCGCTGCGCGGGTCGATGACGTTCGCGCTTTCGGTCTCGATCTTGATGTTGGAGCGCATCCGGTTCGCCAAGCGCCGGCCGTCCGGCGACTTCCGCTCGTCCGGATAAAGCTCGAGCTTCTGTGCCACCTTGGCGAGGTTCTCGGGCGTGAGGATTCGCGTCTCGATCACTTTGATCCGTTGATTGATGTATCCCGAAACCGTGGAAGCCACCATATCCGACGGCACCTCCTGCTCGATGAGAAGCTTGGCGGTGGCGCGATAAACCGGCGGCAACACGATCGCCAGAACGACGGCGATCGTAAAAACCGCTCCGCTGACGCGCACAATCTGTTTGCGCCGGCGCCGCAAAATGACCAGGTAATCGCTCAAATGAGTCGTGCCGTCCATTGCCATGCTCCGTAGTTTACGGTTGAATCACAAGCGATAGCTTATTCCGAGGAACACCGTATTGCTCTCGGCAGAACCCGGTAATGCGTCGAACTTCTGCTGGCGATAACGAAAGCTGCCGACGACATAAAGGTTCTCCAGCCATTGCCAGCGCAGCTGCGGCACCAGCTCGACGTAGCGCCGGTCGATCGCCGGATTGGATCCCTCGAGCACGCGATTGCGGAACAGTTGGGTTTCGAACACGAACTCGGTTTGAGCCGACACGCGACGCGACCAATACAACCGTATCTGATCGG
Organism: Sulfurifustaceae bacterium; assembly: GCA_041485885.1. Classification (GTDB taxonomy): domain Bacteria; phylum Pseudomonadota; class Gammaproteobacteria; order Acidiferrobacterales; family Sulfurifustaceae; genus JACQFZ01. The sequence goes on along the minus strand of JBGPKL010000002.1, from coordinate 13,478 downwards.
TACGCAGCGCTTGCCCGGCTCCGCTCGGCGTTATGTCCCGGCTAATCACGCCCTCGAGCGTCTCGAGCTCGGAGGTCTGGCGCAAACTCGCCGTCGTCACCAGGCCGCTCGCGGTATCTTCCCCGGTGGGAGAGCCGAGCTTCGTGCGGCTCGCGCCCGCCGCGATCGACCCCCGCACAGTCTCCGAAAACAATCGCCCGACGCCGGCCAAGAGCTGTCGCGTATCGGCGTCGTTGCCGCCGGTCGCGGGCCGGTAGCGCACGACGTTCGTCGTCACGCTGACGTCGTCTTTGGGATTCAATTGACGCGAGTAAGTCGCGCTCAACAAATCTTCCTTGTAGTCGACGAGCCCGGTACCGGCCTCGTTGCTGAAGTTCGCATCGGTCAGCCGAACCGCGAGGCGCACTGCGCTCAGTTCCGTCAGCAGCCAGTTCCACGACGGTTGCAGCGTTCGGTAGTCGCGCCGCACTTGCGTGTTCGTCGAAAGGCCGACGTCGGTGTCGCGCACGTTGCCGGTACCGCGCGGTATCGTCGCCGTTTCGAAGAGCGCGTCGTGGCGGATTTCGCCGTCGAGACCGAGCTTTCCGCGCTCGGACGTTTGCGTCTCGGCGTTCAGCGTGACACCGCCCTCGGTCTTATCCGGCACCGCGGCTTGACGGTAGGCGGTATGGACCAGCGCGCCGTTCGCGTTCACCTTCGAGGTCTCGGTGGTGCGCTTCGCTTCCAGCCGCGCCGCCGCAAAGTAACCCGACGTGGAATCATGGGGTCCGTTGGTGAGCTGAATGTTGTCGTCGTACACGGCGCCGAGATCGAGAAACGGCTGCAGCTCCCATTGCGCCGCGGGAACCGCCGATGGAAGCCCGAGACCCGGTAGCATTGCGATCGCGGCGACGACGCCGGCGCGCGCCTTCCGCAAATTTATCTCTTTCATTCTGCCCGTCCGGCGTCGTTACGGCACCATGATCACGTCGCCCGCCTGCAACCGGATGTTCTGTTCCAGGTTTCGTCCCTTCTTCACCCGGCTATAGTCGAACAGAATCACTTGCTCTTTACCGCTCTGCTTGCGAAGAATCCTGATGTCGCTCTCGCTCGCGAACGGCGTGAGGCCACCGGCGAGCGTGAGCGCCTGCAACACGTTGACGTAGCGCCCGACGACGTACTCTCCGGGCTTGCCGACTTTGCCGATAACGAACACTTTCAGTCCTTGAATTTTCTTTACGGTAACGGTCACCACGGGATCGGGAATATATTTCTTCAGTCGTGTCGTGACCTCGCTCTGCAGCTGTGCCGTCGTCTTGCCCGAGGCGTCGATATTCCCGATCAGTGGAAACGTGAACCAGCCGTCTGGACGCACCAGGACCTCGCGCTGCAGGTCTTTTTCGCGCCACACGGAAATCTCCAGAAGATCTTCCGGAGCGATTTCATAGTCTCCTCCCGATGCGTCGCGCGCCGCCACGCCGGACGTTTGCGCCGGCGCGGGCTTCGTGCCGGCAGCGGGCTTGGGCGTCGCACTGACGCAACCCGTGAGCGCAACGGCGGCACTCCATCCCAAAACAATAAAAATGGTGAAGAGCGGATGAGATAGGCGAGCGTCTATTATTTTAAACCACGGTCCTTTCATTGTTGTAATAGGACACTAAGTGACGAGAGACGCGAGTATGGTTCATAGTCGAATACGTTGTCATCTGACAGAACTGGGGTTATGAGCCCGCGTTCTTCATCCGGAAACTTCGCAACGAGGATTTTCACTGATGCGAAACACCACGCGCGAAACGTACACTCTGTTCGTTGGTTTCGCCATTGAGAAGGCAGGCACGCGTGGGCATCGAGAAATTGGTACGCGTCGGACACGGAAAGCTGGCCACTTTTTCTCAGCTCGTGGATGCGCTGGTCGTCGCCGGGTCGCTCTGGATCGTGACGTGGTGCTACGGTTTCGAGCTGCGCAATAATCAAGGCGTCGCGGCTTTTTGGGCGGTGGGTCTTTTCATTTTTCTCGGCCACCTGAGTGGCCTCTACCATTCCTGGCGGGGCTTGTCGTTACGACACGAATTCGGTCGCTTGATCGTCGTTTGGACTACCGTCGTGATGGCGATGCTGCTGCTGGCGTACTCCCTTAAGACCTCCGAGCAGTTTTCCCGTCGCGTGTTTCTGACGTGGTTTCTGATCACGCCGCTGATTCTCATCATATGGCGCGGCTGGTTGCAGATTACTCTCGGTGCGCTCCGCCAGCGCGGGTTCAACTTGCGCACGGTGGCGATCGTGGGCGCGCGCGACCTGGGGGCGTATCTCGCGCGCTCGATCCTGGACGCGCCGTGGATGGGATTGCGGGCGATCGGCTTCTACGACGACCGCCGGCCCGCGGGGTTGCGTCCGCTCGTGCGCGAACCGATCGATGTCATCGGCAACCTCGACACGATGGTGCGTCACGCGCGCGATGGGAAAATTGAAATCGTCTACATCACGCTGCCGATGAGCGCGGAGAAGCGCGTGCAGGCGCTCATCGCGAAGCTCTCCGATACGACGGCGTCGGTCTACCTGATTCCCGATTTCTTCATTTTCGATCTATTGCACGCGAGCTGGGGAACGATCGGCGCGGTGCCGGTGGTCAGCATTTCCGAGTCGCCGTTCTATGGCGTGGACGGACTGATCAAGCGTCTCGAGGACGTCCTGCTCGCGACGATCGCGCTCGCGGTCGTCGGCGTTCCGCTGGTCTTGATCGCCATCGGCGTGAAACTGACCTCCCCCGGCCCCATTCTCTTCAAGCAACACCGATACGGTTTGCGCGGCAACAAGATAGAAGTTTGGAAGTTCCGCAGCATGACCGTTTGCGGGGACCACGACAATGTCGCGCAAGCGACGCGCCACGACCCGCGGGTCACGCGCTTCGGCAGCTTCCTGCGCCGCACTTCGCTCGATGAGCTGCCGCAGCTCTTCAATGTGCTGCAAGGACGCATGTCGCTCGTCGGACCGCGCCCCCATGCGGTCGTGCACAACGAGCAGTACCGCAAGGTGATCGACCGCTACATGCTGCGCCACAAAGTTAAACCCGGCATCACCGGCTGGGCGCAAGTGAACGGCTGGCGCGGCGAAACCGACTCACTCGACAAAATGCAAAAGCGCGTCGAGTATGACTTGGCTTATATCCACGATTGGTCGCTTTGGTTAGATCTCAAGATTCTCGTCCTCACCGCCTTTCGCGTGTTTAACGATCGCAACGCGTATTGAGGGCGGAGCGCCCGTTCGGGCGCCTTCCCGTCGAGTTGTAATAAATTGTACTTGCGGTTCCCGAACCGCGGTCGGCGTACTTTCTCTTGCTTGTCCAAGAGAAAGTACGCAAAGAGAAGGACACCCCGGTCGCTGCGCCGCTTGGGAAAAACACCCAAGCGGTGCCCTGCGCTCCTCACCGCTCCCGGACGCTCGACCAACTCGCCGGCGGCGAAAACCCCGCCGCTCGGGCTCAAACACGGTCGAGCGAAAACCACCGGGAGCGGTTCCGGTGCTTGGCTTGCTCTACGGGGTTTGACTGCAACAGCAACTGCAACAGAAAAACCTACGACAACAGAACTTTTCGTGGGTTGTCAGTTGTTGTTCAACCCCCGTAGAGCAAGCCGAGCACCGCAGGGAAAGCCGCGGGGTGTCGCGAGACGGTGTTCGAGCCCGAGCGGCGAGCGCTTCGCCGCCGGCGAGTTCGGCTCGCGCGCGGCTTTACCGAGGAGCACAGGGGACCGCTTGGTGCCTTTCCAAGCGGCGCAGCGACCGGGGCGTGTTTCTTTTGGTGACTTTTCTTTGCACGAGCAAAGAAAAGTCACTTGCCGTGGGTCAACCACCCACAAGTATGTGGCAGTGTCTCCGAGACACTACCCAAGTATGTTCATTACATCGACCAGAGCAGCGCCCGAACGGGCGCTCCTATCACCAACAGGCATTTGTTTATTACTTCAAATCCAGAAATCGCGCGCGAACGCGATCCAAATTTTCCGGCGAGGCGTGTATCATATGTCCCCTTTAACACTATTCATCAGGAGCGCGCCGATGACCTACGTGGTCACCGACAGCTGCATCAAATGCAAGTACATGGATTGCGTCGAGGTTTGCCCGGTCGATTGTTTTCACGAGGGGCCAAACTTCCTCGTCATCGATCCGGACGAATGCATCGACTGCACGTTGTGTGTCCCCGAGTGCCCGGTGGACGCGATCTACGCCGAGGACGATGTGCCGGAGGACCAGCGGCATTTCACGCCGCTGAATGCGGAGTTGGCGAAAGGCTGGCCGGTGATCACCGAGAAGAAGGACGCCCCGCCCGACGCGGCGGAGTGGGAAAACAAGCCCGACAAGCTCAAGTATCTTGAACGCTGAGCGTGCCGTCACACTCGTCTCCTACGGATCCGATCCTCTAGATACCCTTGCTCACGTGTTGCTCGATCGGCATCGGCGCGAGCTGCCCGATCTGAGCCGTCACGTCGCGCTGTTCCCGCATTCCGGCGCCATCCCGCGCTTTCGCGAGCGGCTGCTCGTGGCCACCGAGGCGCGCGGGCACGGCGGCGTGCTGGCGCCCTGGTGCGGCACGCTCGATGGTTGGTTGGAACAAACCGAAAGCGACGTTGCGCTGCTCGACGACACCGAGCGCGAGCTGCTGTTGCTCGAAGCGCTCGAGAGTTATCCGGCTTTGCGCGAGCGGTTTGGGACTTGGCCGTTGATCGACAGCCTGCTCGCGCTGTTCGATGAGCTGAACGCGCACCGCTCCCTCGCCGCCACCGACGTGGTCGAGCTGACGGCGCTCCTCGCCGCCGGCTACCGGGCCGATGCAACGATCCCGCCGCTGCGAGGAGAAGCCGAATTGGTGCACACGCTTTGGAGCGGATGGAACGCCCACTTGGCGTCCCATGGCGCCGCCGACCGCGGATTGCACCGCCTCATGGGTCTCGTCCGGCGCCAAAAGGACTCTGACCACAACCGGCATCATATATATATGGTGGGCGGGGTCGAGCTGACGCCGCCTCAGGCCCGTTGGCTCAAACCGTTGCTGTTACGGCAGCAGGCAACGCTCATTCTGCATGGTGGTTCGCCGGGCTTGGAGAATCCCAGCGACGCGGCGATCAAACGTTGCTTCGTGCTTCTCGATCTGCCCCCGCCGGCGCTCGCACCCATCACGGATCCGTACACGAAGTTTATCGACACGGTATACGCGACCGAGCCCGATATCGCCGCGCGCGCCCGCGCTTTCGCCGCCACGACTCCCGCGAGTCCGCTCGCGGAGCGTCTGCACGTCCATGCGGCCGCCGATTTCGAGCAAGAGGCGCGCGCGGTCGATCTCGCGGTGCGGCGCTGGTATGCCGCCGGCATCAGCGCCATCGGCATCGTCACCCCCGACCGCAAGCTCGCGCGCCGCGTGCGCGCGCTGCTCGAACGCGCCGGCCTCGCACTGCGCGACTCGGCCGGCTGGGCACTGTCGACAACAAGCGCCGCGACGGCGGTGATGCGCTGGCTCGAATGCGTCGAGCAGGATTTCGCGCAGGCGCCGCTGCTCGACTTCCTCAAATCACCCTTCGTCACGCTCGGCTTGCCGCAGCGGCAACTGGAAGCAATCGCGCATTGCTTCGAAGAGGAGATCGTGCGCAGGCACAACGTGAGCGGCGGCCTCGATCGTTATCGCCGCGTCGTGCGTGCTTGGAATCCGCGTCCCAAAGCCCCGGCGCTTGCGGACGACGTACAAGACATTTCCGAACCGGCGGCCGGCGTCAGCCGGCAACAATTGTTGGACATGCTCGATCGACTTGCGGCGGCGGCCGAACCGCTCAGCAAACTTCTGCGCGGCCGCCCGCGATCTCCGTTCGCGTATCTTTCGGCGCTCCAGCAGAGCCTCGAACGTACCGGTTTGGCCACGCGACTCGGCGCCGACGCCGCCGGCAGCCAACTGCTCGCCGCGCTTCGACCCACACGGCGCGCGCTCGGGACACACGGCGCCTCGCTCAGCTGGCCCGAATTTCACCACTGGCTGCGGCGCGAGCTCGAACGGCGCCGGTTTCGTCCGCCGCTGCCGGAAACCGGCGTCGATCTGCTCGACCTTGCCGACAGCCGCGCGCGCCGCTTCGACGCGCTCATCATCGCCGGCTGCACGCGGGAAAATCTTCCCGGCGGGCTCACCAGCTCGCCGTTCTTCAACGACGGCGTGCGCCGCCAACTCGGCCTGCCGACGCGGCAGGATCGCCTGCTCGCACCCCTGCACGACTTCCGCCGCTTGCTCGAAGCCGCGCCGCGCGTGCTGCTCACCTGGCGCGAGACGGAGGACGGCGAAGCGGTGGTGCCGAGCCCGTGGACCGAGCGCCTGGTAGCGTTTCACCGCCTGGCCTACGGCACGGCGCCCGAGGATACCGAGCTGCGCGCGCTGCTCGCGATCAAGGAAACGCAGCTCTATCGCCACGACGGCTCACCGCTGCCGGGCGGCGTGACGCGGCCGACGCCACGCCTTCCCGGCGCGCGCATCCCGGCGGTGCTATGGGCCAACGCGCATCAACGTCTGCTCGACTGTCCGTATCAGTTCTACGTCGTCGATGGGCTCGGCCTGCGGTCGCTCGACGACGTGCGCGACGAAATGGAAAAGTCTGACTACGGCCAAAGCGTCCATCGCATCCTGCACGCATTTCACACCGGCGTGCCGGGTTTGCCCGGACCGTGGACCGGCGGGCCGATTCAGCCCGGCAACCGCGCCGACGCGGCGGAGCTGTTGAACCAGCTCGGACGCGCCGTGTTCGGACACGACACCGACAAGCGCCTGAGCACGCGCGGCTGGGGCTACCGGTGGGAGAGATTCGTCGCGATCTATCTCGACTGGCAGGAAAAGCGCGGGCGCGATTGGCAGATCGAAGCGACGGAAAAAACTTTCGAGCGTGAGATCGACATCGGCGAGCGCACACTCGTCTTGAAAGGCCGCGCCGACCGCATCGATCGCGGGCCGGAGGGATTGGCGATCATCGACTACAAAACCGGCGCCGTGCCCGATCTGCCCTCGGTAAGAACCGGCGAGGAGGCGCAGCTGTCGTTCTATGCGCTGCTTCATCCGGACGCCATCGCCGAAGTGCTGTACGCCAAGCTGGAGCCGGACGCGATCAAAACCAGCGGCGTAAAAGGCAACGAGCTTACGCAGCTGGTGCGGCTGCTCGAAATCCGCGTGCGTGCGCTGGTCGCGGGCATCGATCGCGGTGAGTCGTTGCCCGCCTGGGGCGATGCGAGCACGTGTATCTATTGCCGCTACGAAGGCCTATGCCGCAAAGAAATGTGGAGCGAGAGCGATGTCGACCGCGATTCGTGACGCGAGCGCGCTCGCCGCGATCGACCCGCGCCACAACGCCGTGGTGCACGCCGCCGCCGGCACCGGCAAAACCTGGCTGCTCGTCAGCCGCGTCATCCGGCTGCTGCTGCAAGGCGTAACACCGTCGTCCATCCTCGCCATCACGTTCACCCGCAAAGCGGCGGCGGAAATGCGGCTGCGCGTCGGGCAACGGCTGTTGTCGATGTGCCAGGCATCGGAGGCCGAACTACGCACGATGCTCGAAACGATCGGCGTCGCCGCCAACGCGCAGATGCGGTCGCGAGCGCGGCGCCTGTACGAAGAACTGCTCGTCGCCCCGCACGAGCTGCGCGCCACTACGTTCCATGCGTTCTGCCAGGAGCTGCTCACGCGGTTCGCCTTCGAAGCCGGCGTACCGCCGGCGTTCGAGGTCGTCGAGCAAACCGCCGAAATGGAATCGGCCGCGTGGCGCGCGCTCGACGCCGACCTCGCCGGCGCCGACGCCGAGCTTTCTGCCGCGATGGACCGGCTACTGCACAGCGTCGGCGGCCTCGACAACACGCGGCGCGCGATGCGCGAGTTCCTCGCGCATCGCAGTGATTGGTGGGCCTACACCGAGAGCGACGCCGATCCGATCGATGCCGCGGCGCGCCGCTTGCAGGACGCGCTCCACATCGATCCGGCCAAGGACCCGGTGGAAGGATTCGCCAACGATCCGGAAGTTCGCACCCTCGTGCAAGTGCTGGTGCGCGACCTCGGTCGCAATACGCAGCCTGCTCACACACTGCTGCACGCTCGCCTGCAAAATGCGCTCGCCGCGAACAGCGCCGCCGTTTTTTATCGCCTCATCTTCGAGGCGATGTATACCAAGAAGAAAGCACCTCGCGCCTTTAGCATTCCAAGTGCGCTCGCCAAGCTGCTCGGTCCAACGGCGGCCGCGGAGTTGACGCGCCAGCGCGAAGCGTTGCTCGGCCCGCTCGAAGAGACGATCGCGCATTGCAAACGGCACGCGACGTGGCATCGCACGCGCGACTGGTACATCGTCGGCACCCGGCTGTTGCAGCACTTCCAGGACGCGAAGCGCGCCGACGGCGCGCTCGACTTCGCCGATCTCGAATGGTTCGCCTATCGCCTGCTTAATCAAAGTCAGCACGCGCAATGGGTGCAGTACAAGCTCGATCAGCGCATCGATCACTTGCTGGTCGACGAATTCCAGGACACGAACCCGACGCAATGGCGCCTGCTGCTGCCGCTGTTGCAGGAAATGGCGGCCGGCTCGAGCGAGCGCGGCCGCAGCGTGTTCCTGGTCGGCGACGAGAAGCAGTCGATCTATCGGTTCCGTCGCGCCGATCCCGATCTCTTCACGCTCGCGCGGAACTGGCTCGCCGAGCATACCGGCGCCGACGTATACGATCAGCACATTTCCTGGCGCTCATCGCCCGCGATCGTGCGCTTCGTGAACTTGCTGTTCGACGTGCCGGCGACCGGCCTGCCGACCGACTCGCCCGATCACACGCTGAAAAATTTCCGCACGCACGCGACGCACCGCGAAGAACTCTGGGGCCACGCCGAGCTGCTGCCGATCGTCACGCGCGACCCCGCGGCGCCGGCGGCGTTCAACTTTCGCAATCCGCTCGAGGAGCCGCGCGAAACCGAAGAAGATCAGCGCCGCCGGCAGGAAGGCGCGATGGTCGCCGAGAAAATCCGCTCGCTCATCGGGCGGCCGATTTACCGCGACGGCGCTATCCGCCCGATCGGCTACGGCGACATCATGATTCTGCTCCGGCGGCGCATGCACGCGGCGGCGTACGAAGCGGCGCTGCGCCACGCCGGCATCCCCTACGTCGGCGCCGGCCGCGGCACGTTCCTGCGCTGCCTCGAAGTGCGCGACATCGTCGACCTGCTGCGCCTGCTGATCTCGCCGTGGGAGAACGTCGCACTCGCCACCGTGCTGCGCTCGCCGATTTTCGCCGCGAGCGACGACGATCTGCTCGCGCTCGCCGATCTCGGCCCCGCCGCGAGCTGGTACGACCGCCTGATGGCGCACTACGGCCAAACCGATTCCGCGTCCCCGCTCGCGCGCGCGGCTCGCCTGCTATCCGCCTGGCGCGCGCAGGCCGATCGCATTCCGGTGCACGATCTGCTCGATCGCATTTACTTCGACGCCAACGTCCCGGAGCGATACCAGAGCGCCGCGCCGGTACATCTTCGCCAGCGCATCGCCGCCAATCTCACGCGCCTGCTCCATCTCGCGCTCGAAGCGGACGGCGGCCGATTCCCGAGCCTCGCCCGCTTCCTCGCGCGTCTCGAAATTCAAACCGAGGAAGACAACGAGTCGCTCGATGCCGGTGCGGAAGAGATCGGCGACCAGGTGCGCATGCTCACCATCCACGCGGCCAAGGGCCTCGAAAGCCCGGTGGTATTTCTGCTCGACGCCGCGCGCGAAACCGACGGCAACGAGCGCGGCGTCGATGCGCTCATCGAGTGGCCGATCGACCAGCCGCGCCCGAGCAGCTTCGTGCTGCTCGGGCGCAAGGACGACGCGGACGCTCATATCGCGCAGATCATGGAACGCCGCGCGCATGCCGCGTTCCAGGAGGAATCGAACCTTCTGTACGTTGCGCTCACGCGCGCGCAGCAAATGCTTTTCGTTTCCGGCTGCCAAACCGGCCGCCGCAGAACCGACAACATCCGCGCCGGCGATCCCGGCCGCGGCTGGTACGGCTACATCGAGCGCCGGTTCGAAGCCGCGCTCGTGCGCGCGGAAACCGCGGAGATCGAGCTGCAGTTGCAACCGATCACGCGCCCCGACACCGGCGTGACCGTGAATCTCTGCGGCTTCATAAGCCACGGTCTGCCGCCCGCGCTTCCCGCCGCGCCGACTGCTCCGCCCGCATCCATGTCCGTCGACCCGGCGCTGACGCGCCCCTTCGGAACGCTGCGCCCGCCGCGACAAACCGAATCGACCGAAGAAGCCGACGAGTCCGCTCTGCTCGCCGACACCGAACTCGCCGCGCTGTCGATCGCGAAACAACGCGGCATCGTCATCCATCGCATGCTCGAACGCCTGACCGAAGAAGGCGCCGACCGCGAGCGCGCCAAGCAGCAAGTCCAACACGAATTCGCCGCCCGTATGGACGCCGACCTATTGACCGAATGCTGGACCGAAGCCTGCGCCGTCATCGACGCCCCCGACCTGCGCCGCTTCTTCGACCCGCAACAATACAAAGAAGCGCGCAACGAAGTCGCCGTGCTCTACCGCACCGACGAACGCGAAGTCACGGGAATCATCGACCGCTTGGTGTTTTACGACGACCGCCTGGTATTGATCGACTACAAAACGCACGGCGCTGCGGCCGATCAGTTGCCCACGCTCGTCGAGCGCTACACCCCGCAGCTTCGGCTTTATGCCGAGGGCTTACGGCGGCTATGGCCGGGGCGGCAGGTGGAGGCGGTGTTGGAGTTTACGGCGAGTCGGCGCAACGTGGTGGTGAAGGTATGAAGAGTTTTTGTAGTAGCGCGCTATCGCCAGAAGCGGACGTCGGTCAGCAATAGATCGCCCCTTATGCTCCTCCATGGAGCTCGGTCGGCGTCCACGGGTACGCCAAAACCGAAGAAAGATCACGAAGTAATATTTTAGCCTGCATCGAATTTCTTGTGTAGAAACTTCGTCGCTGAAAACGACGCACGGAACGGAAAGATATTGACGAACAGCAGCAAGAGGACCGCATCGTCTTTCAGTCTCTGCGGAATGTCAGCCCCTTCATGCTCGGCCATAAGTGCCTGCATATCTGTCCATGTCATCGTGCTTGGATAAATCTTCGTGTCATCTGCGCCATATTCCCCGAAGCGGTAAAGTGCGAACCTCCATGCGTCATCAGGGATGCTTCGCTCATGGTTTACGCGCGTGAAGTTCGGCCATAGCCCCTGACATATCGCTTTCAACCCTGCCCGCACAAGACACATCATAAGGCTTTCGCATACATAGCTCGTTCCCGCGAAACCGCCGCCCCCGAATGGGTCGGCACAACCAAGGACCTGCACATACATGTGACGCGTCACGTCTTCGATGGTGTAGTACGGCGACGCGAGATGCTCAACTCCCTCAGCGAGCTTGTTCTTCATGATCTCGTGGAGAACGGCGGCAACCACGACATCATGCGAGGGTGCGGGCGCAACTCTCTTTCGATACCAGACATAGGTCAGAAAGTTCGAAATCGCGCCTTCGCCCCATATGCGCGGCGGCAAGTTCTCAGGTATGAGCTTCTCAATGACGGCCTTGTGGTGGGGTTGTCTCCAGCCTTCCGCTTCGCACCAAATCCAGTAAGTTCCCATCAGTGCGAAAATCAGCAGCGCGCGCGGATGATAGAACGCAAACTCGCTGAAGGGATCGCCCGCAGCGAGCGTCCTACGGTCCTTCAGTTCATCGCACAGTTGACCGAGAAGATCGTAGATCGTTTGTCGCGCTGCTAGCACGGCTTCGGCGGCGGGTTTGTCTTTCGTCAGGTCAAGACCGTTCTTTTCGCAAACGGCAATGGTATACGCGACGAACATTGCCCATGCAGTAATTTCAGCGAAGTGATTGCACTTATGCGAGAAAGAATGCAGCGCAACCGCCGTCATGACAGCAGCGCTCGTGATACGTCGGCGCAGCTCAGGCGCCGGAACATCTTCCTGTATTCGTAATGTGTGCTGTAGAAGCGGGTCAAAGATCTTGGCAGGGAAAATCTCGTCGCCTTCGTAATTCAGAAGCTTCACGAGATTGCCAAAGTCTTCCATCTCTGACGGCCACAGCGCAAGACCCAGCGAATTCGCCCAGGCCAGCAGCGTGCCACGTGTGATTGTTCTGATCTTCTCGGGTGGATGGCCCCGCGCTTCCAGCGCGGCATTCAGCCGTTGAATCTCGATGGAAACGGCTTCGTCGATTTCTCCATTCGTGACGAGGTAACATTCCTCTGGCACTGCTTTTTCATATCCCGGCAGACCGAGAGCTAGCGTCGCGAGCTGTTCGAGCTGACCGCGTATCTCGCCGAACTCTCCCGGTTTGAGGGACTTACCCGGATTTCCTTTCAATTGAAAACCCGCGATCCTCCCTTCACGCGAAATCGCGATCACGTCCTTACCGTGTTCGAGCGGCGTGTGCTCCGTGTTGTGAATGATGCGATAGCCACGCCCGATGAGCATCTGGCAGAAGCAGCGCTGATAGGTCCGCTCGCCAGCGCTAGTCAACCAGTTTTCGATCAGCCTCTCTAGCAAGCCACGCTTCCTTCTTCTTCACCATCATGTCGTCGAACTTCCGTTTCAGCTCCGGGCTCTCGTCAAGCTCCTTTTCGATTGCCGCCATCCGTTCCGGCCGGAACATCGAACCATCGCCATATATTTCGTGCGGCGTGCCGTCTGGATAAAATTCGATCTGCATTTTATCGAGCACGTCGATCAGCATTTGCGCGTCGAACTTCTTTCCCTTCCCGTCTAGCGTCTGGCTCTCCGGCAATTCGGCGCTCATGCGCTCACGGATGAAGTGGGCCTGCTTTACCGCCATGTCGGCAACGAGGGCGTCATGCTTTTCGATAACTTTCTCGAAAGTCAGGCCCTCGATTTCGTCGACCTTGATTTCGAGCATCGACGACATTTGGACCATGCCCGATTCGGACTTCGTATCGTCCGCGCGCGTGATCTTCATTGTGCGGCCTTCATGCAGGTAGCGCGTATGCAGCATCCCGAAAGGTGAGACCTCCCGCATCTTCCGCCGCATGTAGGTCTGAAAAAATCGGCTGAACAGCCGCTTTGTCTCTGGAAAATCCGGAAGCATTCGTGTGCGTCTCCTCACCAGAAATATGACATGCCAGCCACACGGCATCCAGAACCGATTTACATGTTTCTCTGCTTATCAGTGTCGGGCGCATTAGCCGCGGGCCGTAATGCGCCGAATGATTCGCTCATGCTCGCAACACGCTCCTGCGTGAACTGGCGAAGCCAGCCGTAGTAGTGCGGCTGCAGTGAAGGATTAGACCCGGCCCTTTGCGGCATAGCTGCAATACGCCTCTTCAGCTAAACGGGTCGGAGTGCAATGGCACTACCTTAACCCCACCGCCATCCGTCGTTCTCGCTGCCTGAGCAGTCGCGCACGAACCAGATGTCGTGGTTGAGTGAGCAGCGCATGCGGCTTTGCGCGGCGTTTCACCGCTCG
>JBGPKL010000001.1:0-211401 GCA_041485885.1 Sulfurifustaceae bacterium | reverse complement strand
TCAGTTCTTGAAAACGGCTTATGCTGTACATGGGTTGTGGATCTCGACTGTTGAGTTGGCGCTCAGGGTTTTCACCCAAAACACCGAGATTCGCAACCTCTTTTCATCGTTTCGCAAAAATATTCCGGACAGTAGTGCGCTTTCGCGGGAATGACAACTTTGCAATTGATCAGAGCTTCCTTAAGGCAGCCGCCGCGCGGAGCGACCATCGATTAGAGCACGCATGCAACCACGACTCGATCAACGAGATCAAATTCAAACATCACTCGTCATTCCCGCACAAGCGGGAATCCAGGAATTAAAGAACGAAGTGGAGCGGGAGTCCCCTTTCGAGGGAGCGGCGATCAAACTCATCGAACGATCGCTTGACACCGGCAAACCCTCTCCGGCATAGTCCACTTCCCATGTCCGCTTACTCGAACACTTTCGTTTCGCGAGCCACAGCTTTCGCCGCGCTGTGGTTGCTTCTGGCGCGCTTCGCGCGCGCTTAACACTCACCCGATCCCTTCGTTCTTATCCGCCGCCCGCTGCAAGGCGCGCAGCGTTTTCGCGTGCGTCCACGCTTCTCGTGGAGGTTCTCATGCAATACCCACTTAACTCGCATTTCCTGCTTCGACTGCAACTCGGCCGCCAGGCCACGAGCTCGTGGCTGCCTGGCGGCCCGCATCGCGCCCGACTCCCGGCCACCTTGGGCTTTACCCGACACCGAACGCATTGGAGACAACGACGATGTTGAAGCAACCCACAAATAAGTACCGTCCCTTCCCGCCGGTCGGGCTCACCGACCGCACGTGGCCGAACCAAATCATCGAGCGCCCGCCGATCTGGATGAGCACCGACCTGCGCGACGGCAACCAGGCGTTGTTCGAGCCGATGAACGCCGCGCGCAAGATGCGCATGTTCAAGACGCTCGTCGCCGTCGGCTTCAAGGAGATCGAAGTCTCTTTCCCCGCGGCGTCGCAGACCGATTTCGATTTCACGCGCGAGCTGATCGAGAGCGGCCACATTCCGGACGACGTCACCATCATCGTGCTAACGCAAGCGCGCGAGGAGTTGATCCGGCGCACGATGGAGTCGCTGCGCGGCGCGAAGCGCGCGATCGTGCACTTGTACAACGCGACCGCGCCGACGTTCCGCCGCATCGTGTTCAATTTGGACAAAGCGGGCGTGATCGACGTCGCCGTGCAGTCGGCGCGCCTGATCAAAGCGCTCGCCGCCGAGCAGCCACAAACCGACTGGCGCTTCGAGTACAGCCCGGAAACTTTCACCGCTACCGAGCTGGAGTTCGCCCGCGATATCTGCGACGCCGTCACCGACGTGTGGCAGCCCACGCCCGTGCGCAAAGCGATCCTCAATCTACCCGCGACGGTCGAAGTCACGACGCCGAACGTCTACGCCGATCAGATCGAGTGGATGAGCCGGCATCTCGCCCGGCGCGACTCGGTCGTGCTGAGCGTGCATCCGCACAACGACCGCGGCTGCGCCGTCGCCGCCACCGAACTCGCGCTCATGGCCGGCGCCGAGCGGATCGAAGGCTGCCTCTTCGGCAACGGCGAGCGCACCGGCAACGTCGACATCGTCACGCTCGCGCTCAATCTCTACACTCAGGGCGTCCACCCCGGCCTCGATTTTTCCGACATCAACGCCGTCGCGCGCACCGTCGAGGAGTGCAACCAGCTCCCGATCCACCCGCGCCATCCGTACGTGGGCGACCTCGTCTTCACCGCGTTCTCCGGCTCGCATCAAGACGCGATCAAGAAAGGCATGGCCGCGCAGCGCCCCGACGCGATCTGGGAAGTCCCCTACCTCCCCATCGACCCCGCCGACCTCGGCCGCACGTACGACTCGATCATCCGCGTGAACAGCCAGTCGGGCAAAGGCGGCATCGCCTACCTACTCGAATCGCGCTACAACCTCGTGCTGCCGCGCCGTTTACAAGTCGAGTTCAGCGCCGCCGTGCAACGCGTCACCGACGACACCGGCCGCGAACTGTTAGCCGAGGACATCTATAAACTTTTCGAGCAGGAGTACTTGCGCGTAGCGATGCCGATCGAATTCGTCGAGTATCACCTGTTCGAGCAAGGCGAGCACCAGGGCGTGAACCTCACGGTCAAGCGCTTCGGCAAGATTGTTACCCGCCGCGGCGAAGGCAACGGCCCGATCGACGCGCTACTTGATGCGCTAGGCGTCAACGTGCGCGCGCAGAGCTACGAGGAGCGGTCGACCGGCAGCGGTTCCGACGCGACGGCGATTGCGTTCGTCGAGATCGGTGTCGACGGTGTGCCGGGCTCAACGTTTGGTGTGGGCATGCATCCCAACATCGTGACCGCATCGGTGCTCGCGGTGATTAGTGGCGCTAACCGGGCTTATACTAAAGCCGGGCCGGAGGTGAAGCAGTCCTTTCTTAGCTGTTTGGCCGCTGCTCTGCGGGGTGCGACTACTCCATAGTGATACCACAACGGAAGAGGGGAAGCGTGTAGACGAAGGCTACGCAGACTTGGGTATTGCTTTTATTTAGTCGTAGCCTAGCCTTTGAAAGGTTGCCATGGTAATTGCTAACGTGGACAATCATAAAACTTAGAATGACCGCTCCCCTTCCGAAATTTGACGCGCCACCGGTTATAGAGACGGTGTTGAGCGCCCAGTTTGCCCGTCTGGAACAATTCTCCAATGCCCATGCGGGGTGGTTTTGGAAGAATTACCTCGGGGCTGAATGGTCGCATGTTCAATCTGCACCCCGATTGGATGATCAGTTCGAACGTTTCGGAGACGAGGTTCGCTGGGGTCTTCCTTTGGGGATAAGGGTTGTTCCAGGAATGGAGTCTGAGCGTCTGCAGATTCTGCGAGACGATGATGAAAGTATGATGCAGGTTCAAGATAGTCGCTTGATATATAACTGGCGCAAACAGAAGCATGACTATCCAAGCTACGATAAAGTCCTGCACGAGTTCAAAAATGCTTATTCGAATTTTGAAAAGTTTGTAAAAGACGCCCGGCTTGGCTCGCTGGAGCTTAATCAATGGGAAGTTACTTACGTTAACCACATAGCCAAAGGTGAGCTTTGGAATAATTTTTCGGACTGGGCGAAGATTTTTCCCCGCTTACCTGTTTTAGTAGAAGGCGTGCCCAACCTGGGGGCGGAAGACTTCCGCGGCACATGGAGGCTAGCTTTTGGAGACAAACAGGGACGTTTGCATGTCACACTTAATCACGGTCGGACAGGTTCTGAAAAAGGAACTGAGGTAATAAGGCTTGAACTGACAGCCAGAGGGCCTGTCGATCTAGCAAAAGGTTTTGACCTATGGAACGGATTTGCGATCGCACATAGCACGATTGTGAATTATTTTGCTGCAATGACATCTTCGACGGCGCACCGGTATTGGAAACGGAGGGTCTGACTTATGTCTGCAACTACGTATGGCACGGAGGTTTGGAGTGACGAGAATTTTACGCCGGCAGGTATAAGCTCGGGTCCTATGAGCCCAAGTGGCCTTTCCACTTCTTTCGAAAGCGAAGCTGTTCGTCGATGGTCTGATCGTCTAGCCGAGCTAATTCGTCTACGTTCTCTCCGAGATGACTGGGATGGCGAAGGCGCTCAGGCTCCGCAACCAGAAGTTGTCAATAGCATGGAAGTACTGTTGATCGCTTTGAGAGATCAAGGTGATCCGTCGCCATCGGCTGTAGTAGCATCTCATCGTGGTCACATCGTTATTGAATGGCAGCTTGAAGGCGGAGTATATGTTGAAGCCGAGTGCTCGTCGCCATATCGAGCAGAGTGGATGTACGAATTTCCCAACGCACCAGTAGTCCATAAAGAATCGGCATGGAGCCCTCCCGCTGTTCGACGTGGACATTAAAGGTTTTATCAAGCGGCATAGATTCATCGACTACCTATCGTGTTGCAGGGAATTCACGTCCTCTAAGTGACAACCCAACACGATCCAATATCGCCTGATGAGTACGTTCTTCGCCGAGTAATCACTGAATGGGTTGATCTCAATCTTCTTCGCCCGGTCAGGCGACTCGGCTTTCAGCCCACGCGGGAAGACACGAACGGGATTTCAGTGTATCGCGCGCTTTTTGTCTCGCCCGCCGATGTCGCGCAGCACGGCCGCAAAGGTCCTTCCGGATACTATATTGCTCGCCTTCGCGTCCCCGACCTCGTAGCAGCCAGCGTAAACGTACAGCCGGACGTCCAGGAAGGTGAGCTTCCTGGACACTCGTTAATACCCGAATTGAGTTATGGCGCGATGAAGGTAAATGAACGTGCCTCGAAAGAGCTCCAGCTCAAATTGGCGAGTTTGGTTAGAAGTGAGGACATTGTGTATAGACCGTGACAAGCGCGTTACTTACCAACGTTGCGGTAAGGCGGACTTCTTTTGTTCCTATGTCACCATTTGTTCTACTTGTTTCTGTGTTGGTTCTAGGCGGGTTTCTTCCTGCCCAAGCAGCGAATAGCGAGGTCGCACAACTTTTTGGGCGCGCGATTTCGGATAACGATCTCGCTCCACCTTCTGTAGCAGTGGCTCAGAAAGAGAGGCTGACTCCGGAGGCGTATGCGGCTTGGCTGCAGAAAGAAAAGAACGAAAAGCTGCGCACGTTAGTGTGGCAGGCGGTGTTCGAGGATTTCGCCAAGCAGCAGCGGGTCGAGCCGACGGCGGCGGAGATCGAATCGCAGATCAATAGCCAGCGCCGTTTCATGAAAGAGGACAAGCTACGGCGCGCGAAAGAGCGCGAGCGGTTGGTCGCGGAATTGAAATCGCCGAATCTGAGCGAGGCGCAGCGCAAGCAATCGCAGCAATATCTCGATACGCTCCTGAGCCTGGAGAAGCACGACGCCGCCATGGAGCAAGAGCGCCGCACGCCGAAGCAGGAAAAGATGTGGGCGGATTCCGAGCGGCGGGTGGCGCAAGTGTGGGTGAAGAATTGGAAAGTGAACCAAGCGCTATTCCGAAAATTCGGCGGGCGCATCATTTTCCAGCAGGCCGGGTGGGAACCGATCGACGCCTATCGCAAGCTGCTGGAACAGTACGAGGCCCGAAAGGCGTTCGTCCTGAACGATCCGGCGTTGCGCGATGCGGTGTACAGCTATTTCAATTACAAATTCGTCTATGCCGACGAGACCAAAGCCAAATTCTATTTCGAGAAGCCTTACTGGGAACGCACGGCCGACGAAATGAAAGCGGCCGGGTTTTAGTGCGGTACTGACCGTTGCGTTTCGCTTTACGGTGTTACGGCTCGACGCGTGGTCACACGCGCCGAGCCTTCTTCGATACACCATTATCCGAGGCAGGTTAACCCTTGGCGTCGCCCTTGTAGTTCGGCGGGCGTATCACTTTGTATTCATCGGGCCGCTCTTTCGCGCGCTGGCGGAACAGCGCTAGTTGCTGATCGAGATTTTCGATCATCTGTGCGGCCGCCTGTTAAAATCCCGCGTCGCTGTCCTTGCGCCGTTGCTCGCTCAGGTTCATCAGCGTCGCGTGGCCTTTGATCTGGCTGGTGCCGGGCGCGCGAAACAGCATTTTGCGGCTGCGAATATCGTAGACCACGGCGTCGAGCATCGTGTGCGTGTCGTTCTTTTCCGCCGGCACGAGGTAAGCGCCGACGATCGTGAGGTAGGTCAAGGACAGCGCGCCTTCATCGGTGAACTGCGCTTGGTCGTAGGAAAGGAGCGCAACGACGTCGACGTTGTACATGGTGCGAAGCCGATCCAGATTCGCGAAGCTGCCGCGTGGCTCCAAGTACGCAGACGGAATCAGATCGATCGTGTGGACAAACGGATATTGCTTGAAGTGGTTCGCGACCTCTTACATAAGGTCCATCTTCTGCTTTTCGGTCAAGACGAAGCTGCCGCCGATTCTCGAAAACGGCACGCCACCGCGATTACCGCGCGTCGGTTGCGCACCGGGGACGAAGGCAATGCCAACGCGTAGCGGCAGCGACAACACCGGAGTGCCGGGATTTGCCGCTTGATCTTTCTCGCCTGGATAGAGGTAGTCGACGACGCTCGTTGTCTGTTGAATTCTTCCGCTCGCGCAGCCGGTGGCCGAAAGAATGGCGCCGAGCGCGATGACAGCTAATGCAAGTTTAAAAATAGTGCCACGCATGATTCCCCCTTTCGTTTCGATGATGTGAAGCGCGGGCATGCTATGCGGTTGCCGATCGTGGCGTTAAGGCACGTCAGTGCCGAAGGCGCGAAAGCCTTGGAAACACAGCGGGCCCGGCACTGTAGAAACTTTTCCGAAGACGCGTACTGCGAACGGGCGGAGCGCTTTCGAATGGGGAAAAATAGTGTCGCTCGCGTTGCCGACACGATTCACCGCGCGGCGCGAGCTAACGGCAAAAGATATTCGATCGGCTAGCTAAGCTTGGAGCGAATTTGTTTGTGGCGTTCCCACGAGATCAGCTCCGGGCCTGCTTCGGAGGGAGTGCGCGCCGGTTTGCGGGGGCGGCGCGGCAGCAAGACGGCTTTGGGATGAGGCAACTCGCTCTCGGGCAGAACCATGATGCGAAATCCCAGAGAAATCGCCGTCTTCGGATCGAACAGGTCCGGGCACTCTTCCATGAACTGCTGCATGTGACGCGCGTTCAAGCAAACCAATTGCGGACGGCGCCCGTGCGTTCTTTGGAATTCGTCGATGATCCTCAAGATGTGATTCAACATGGACAGCCTCGTTGGCATGCGGTGCCGACGTAGGGTTCATCTGCGCGGCTCGCTCGATGGGTTGCAAGAAGCTTGCCGAAGGCGCGGCGCGAAACGGGCTATCAACTAAAGGGCCGGTTTTTGCAGCACGAAATCACGCTTTGTGCGAACGCTGGCTCGGCTGGGCCGCAGTATCGAACTCGCGATTTCCACCGCCGGCAATTTGACGCTCGCGTTCCGTTGCGCGGAGACGCGGCGAGCGAGTGTGATCGGCTGAAACTCGACGCGCATATTCGAGGTATATACTGCGCGCGCCCGCGCGAACGCGTTCCGGATCGACATAACTCAATGCTGGCTCGAATTCTGGCGATTGTATTTCCGTTGTTCGCCATTGCCGCGCTCGGCTATCTCGTCGGACGGCGCACGCGGCCGAATCTGGAAGACGCGAACAAGCTCAACATGGACGTGTTTCTTCCGGCGCTGGTTTTCGGCGCGCTCGCGAGCAAGGATTTTCGCGTCAGCGAATACGCGACACTCGCGCTCGTCACCTTCGCGGTGGTAGTCGGCTCCGGCCTGCTCGGTTGGGCGATTGCGCGCGCTCTGGGCATCGCCGGCAAGACCTTTGTTCCGGCGATGATGTTCAACAACTGCGGCAATCTCGGTCTACCGCTCGCGGTGCTCGCGTTTGGCGAGGAGGCGCTCGCACCGGCGGTGGTGATGTTCATGGTGTCGAATTTTCTGCATTTTTCTTTCGGCGCGTGGTTGCTGAACCGCGATACGCGACTCGTGACGATCTGGCGTGTGCCGTCCGTGCTCGCGACGATACTCGGCCTCGCGGTGAGCGCCGCCGGCGTCGAGCTTTGGGCGCCGCTGATGCAGGCGATCAAAATGCTCGGCGATGTGTCGATTCCGCTCTTGTTGTTCGCGCTTGGCGTGCGCCTCGCCGATGCGCGCTATCCATCCTGGCGTATCGGCGCGATTGCGGCGGTGGCGCGGCCGCTCATCGGCTGACCTTGGCGGTTGCGTTGCTGCTCGTGCTCGATTTACCGCCGCTGCAACGGGCGCTGCTCCTCGTGTTCGGTGCATTACCGCCCGCGGTTCTGAATTACATCTTCGCCGAGCGCTACAAGCAGGAACCGGACTTGGTCGCGTCGATGGTGTCGATCGGCAATCTCGCGGCTGTCATTGTCTTGCCGCTGGTGCTGGCCGCCACCCTACTCGAGGTTCGTTGATCGAAATTTACGAATCGGTTCCTTCCGTTTCATTCCGCCCGACAATCGTCCGCTCGGCGCAAGTCTCGCGCTCGGCGGACGCGCCGCGTTCCGGGGTTTCGCGTTCGTCGCAGGTTCGCTCGCCGATCTGGTCGAAACGCAGGAATGTCCTGAGCTTGCCGTTCGCCGCCCGCGCGCACTTGAGTGCGCTTTCGCTTCGCTGCCAGCCCCAATAATCGGAATGGCCCGCGTGCGGGATCTCCTCCTGCGCAAGCCGCCCGGGCGCCGTGCCGAAGAACTCGCGGCCGAGCGCGGTCGGCATGAAGCCTTCTTTCCCCGGCGCGACGGACTGACCGAGGGGGAACGCGAGGGCGAGGATCATGTCGCTCCCCGAGTAAAGGCTCAGTCCCGCGTCGGCGAGCATGGTCTCGAAGGCAGTGCGTAAATCGACGTCCGGTTCCGACTCCGGTTCGAGCATGAATGTCGGCACGGCGCCGGCCATCAACGCCACGCGGCCAACGGTGATGTCGTTGGCGTCGCGCAATTGCTTGAGCAGCTCCAGCGCCAAGCGACAACCCATCGAGTGCGCGACGATGTCGACGTACTTGTGGCCGCCTTGGCGCGCCGCGCGCTTCAGCGTATCCGCGAGCGCTTCGGCGGTCGTGCGAGCGCGTCCGATACTCATGGGATAAAAGAGCGGAGAAGCGACGCCCCAATCCGCATCGCCCGGCCAGTAGATCTGGACGATTCGGCCGTTCGCGACGGGCGCCGCTTCGTCCAGACCGGCGAGCTCGCGCTGGAGTTGCTCGAAGCCTTGGTACGCCTGCAAGCTGTCTTTGAAGTCGTTGTTGTAGCCGTGTATCAGCAGCAACAAGTGCCGTCGTCCGGCAACTTCGAGATACTCCGGTTCGGACGGTTCGTGCTCTACGTCGCCGCCCGCGGGCTGTTTGCGGAACGACAAACGCGCGGTGGGTGCGAGCGCCATATCAAGTGCGACGGGCGCGCAGTCCGCTCAGCGCCGTTACGACGTCCTTGGCGAACGGGGCGACCATGCCTCCGAGCACGGAAATCAGGACGATGCCAACGACCTGCTTCGAATCCGACTCCGCTTTCGCTTGTATTTGCATCAGCAGCGCGGCGAGCAACGCGCCGCCGCCGATGACCGATACCAATTGGTTCAGCCGCGCCCAATCGTATTCGATTCTATTCTGCAAGGCGTCGAGCTTGCGCGAGACCAGGTTGCCGAGGCGCGCACGCGCCTGTAACGCCCGGCGCGCCTCCTCATCGTTCTGCGGATTGATCCGGCGCGGACGCGCGTTCATTCGCTTCTTGCTGAACTGGCGCCAGTCGTTCTGATCCTCCGTCCCGCTTGTTCGCGGAGCGGCGGTAAGGAATTCGTAAAACCATTTGTAGCGATCGGGGAAATCGAGCGCGACGTTCGCCGCCGCCTGAACTTGCCCCATCAGCTTACCGGTCGGTTGGTTATACAGCACCGCCGCGTTATCCAGTCCGCCGGCCGCGAGCAACAGCAGCTCGTCGCGTGTCTCATCGGGATTTTCCGCGGCACCGAGCCATCGACCGATGTACCAACGGTGGAAAAACTTGCGTATAAATAGAACCGCCTTGGCGAGCTCGAGCAACGCCATGGTGATGGTGCCGATCGCGGCGAGCAGCAAGGCGTAATCCAATATCTGCCCGGCGACACTCTCGACGTTACTGACAAGCGGGGGAAGGAATTCGTTCAAAGACATATGGCCTCCTTAGTTGAATATCCATGCTCGCATAGCGGTCATCGAAACGTACTCCGAGGCCGAAACGAGCGCAAGCCAGCGAGCGCGCCACGACAGCGGGGTTCCCGCGCGAAGGCGGCTCGTGCGGCGTTCTTGCGCGTCGCCGCGCACGGTAAGACCTAACCGATGCGCCTCTGCAATGCACAGACTCGGTCACAGTTAAGCGCTTTACTCGCGCGCTACCGCCTGCGCTTGGAATGGGTCGAGGATGGATCGCCGATTCCCGGAAGCTTCTGGGGCGCGCCGGAGGCGGGCGTTGTCGGCGACGCGGTGCACGTGGGCGCCGATACGCCGCTGCACTCGGCGTTGCATGAGACAGCGCACGTGATTTGCATGGACAGCGATCGTCGCGCGCAATTGCATACCGACGCGGGCGGCGATCACGCCGAAGAGAACGCAGTCTGTTATCTCCAAATCGTTTTGGCGCGGGAACTCGGTGTTTCCGAGCGCGCCATCTGCGCCGACATGGACGCATGGGGTTACACGTTTCGACTCGGCTCTGCTTACGCGTGGTACACCGCCGACGCCGAGGACGCACGCGCATGGCTGATGCACCACGGCCTCATCACGCCGCAAGGCGCGCCGACTTCGCGACGTCGCGGAAAAGTACCAGTCGCGACTAGCGGTTTATCTTCCATCGAAGATCGTCTCCTTGACGCGGGCGCCTCCCAGGCGAAGACTAGGCGACCGAAACGTGATACGCCCTAGATAATAAGAGTCGACATCGTTTCCATGAGTAGCGCCTCCCGCACCGACGCGCAACAACGCGCCGACGATATCCGCGTGTTTCAGCGGGAGCTCGAGCGCCTCGAACGGGACGGCATCGTCAGGCTGTCCGACGCGCAGCGACACGCGCTCGAGCAGCACCACGAGCGGGTGTTGGCGGAGTATGCACGGACGTTCGACATCGACCGCGATACCCACGCCAAGCAACTCTCGCTCGGTATGCGCGTCGCCTCCTTCCTCGGCGCGCTGGCGTTGGGCGCAAGCGTTTTCTTTCTGTTCTATCAATTTTGGGGTTTGCTCCCGACGACGGCGCAAGTCGCGATTCTCCTGATCGGGGCTATCGGCACTTTCCTCGCGACGATCGCGCTCCAAGCACGCGACTCGACCGGCTACTTCACCAAGCTCGCGGCGATGGTGGCGTTCGTTTGTTTCGTGTTGAACCTCGCGATGCTCGGGCAGATTTTCAACATCACGCCATCCGACAAGGCGCTGATCCCTTGGGCGGCGCTCGCGTTTCTACTGGCGTACACCTGCGATCTGCGCCTGCTGCTGGCGTTCGGCATTCTCTGCGTCGTCGCTTTCGTCTCCGCGCGCGCGGGAGCGTGGGGCGGGTTGTATTGGCTCGACTTCGGGCAACGACCGGAAAATTTCTTCCCTGTTGCGGTGCTTCTGTTTTTCTTTCCCTCCGTGATATCGCACGCGCGATTTACCGGCTTTGCCGCCATTTATCGCGTGTTCGGATTGTTGACATTGCTGCTGCCGGTGCTGGTGTTGTCGCACTGGGGCCGAGTCAGTTATTTGGCCGTCGATTCAAACGTCATCGAAGGGTCTTATCAAGTTCTGGGGTTCGTCGTCTGCGCCGCGGCGATTTGGCTCGGCGCGCGGCGGCAGTGGCCGGAGGTCGTCAACACCGGCGTTACCTTCTTCGTAATTTTTCTCTACACCAAGTTCTTCGACTGGTGGTGGGAGATCATGCCTAAGTATCTTTTCTTCCTCGTGGTCGGCCTGACCGCGATATTATTCTTGTTCGTGTTGAAGCGCTTGCGCGCGAGCGGATATCAACTCTTCAGGAGCGCGGTATGAAATTCGCTTGGTCGCGCCGACTGACGCTGATTGCCGGGATCGTTTTGATCCTCGTAACGAACGCCATCGCGCTCCTCGGCGTCGCCTACAACCGCTCCGGCGAGCCGGAGAGTCAGTTGCAACTCACGGAGCGCGAATTGCCGATGTCCTACGGTGGGGAATTCGCCTCCGACAATAGCGGCATCGCGCTGACGCTAACCTGGCGCGTGTACAGCGGGAAGACATCGGCCGCGAGCACGCCGTACTATCCGTATTACGTCGCTTCAAACTTCGGAGAACCGGACTGGCTGGATCGCTCGAAGCTGACCGAGTTGGGGTTCGACGTTTCCACGCCGCTCGATGCCGCGAATGCGGAACGGTACTACGAGAAAATGCTCCCGAAGGAAGTATTGCTGGTGCTCGAATTCGACGGTCCCGCGTACCAAGCGGCGCGCGCACGGGCGCGTCGCCACGCGCAGAGCCAAACCGAATTGATGGCGGCGAATCCAGGCAAGGAAGAATTCAAGCAACGCGCGGATCGGGCAAAGCAGGACCTGCGCGGCGAAGAGCGGTTAGGCAGCCGGCTGTTCGTCATCGACGCCGGCCTCGATGCCACCGCCTTGCGCGCTCGGTATCCGGATCGGGGTCACTACGCGCTCGTTCGCGGCCAGATACGGCCGGTGCTCGGCACCGGCGCGAAACGCTATCTCACCGGATACGTGACGAAACTAAGCGTCGACTCGATTAATGTGCCGTTCGCCTATCGCGACGTCTTCGAGCCGTTCGCCAAGACCAACCGCCAATATCAAAGCGAAGTCGACCCGCGCTACGAGACGACGACTGCATTCGGCAAGCGGCTGGAGCCTTGGATCGTCGCCGTCGGTTTGATCCGCTAGTTTTCCACCGAGGAGATATTCATGAGGATTTATCTTACTAAGAGAAACCGGATACTTACCGCGCTGCTCGGCAGCTTGCTAACTGTCAGCTGCGCAACGACGGAGAACCGCCCGAGCGGCGCAACGCCCGATTATGCATCGATCGTGCGTAGCCCCGATCGCTCGGCCGCCGATCGCGAAGCCGACGCGCGACGCCTACCCGAACAACTACTCGCGTTCGCCGGCGTTAAGCCCGGCATGCGCGTGCTCGACATCGGCGCCGGCGGCGGCTACAGCACGGAGTTGCTCGCGCGCGCGGTCGGCCCGCAAGGCAAAGTGTACGCGCAGAACGCGCGCCAACGCGACGCGCTGGATGAGCGCTTGCAAACGCCGGCGATGAAAAACGTGACGGCGGTCATTCGCCCGTTCGACGATCCGGCGCCGCCGGAGGCGAAGAATTTGGATCTGATCGCTATGTTTTTCGTTTACCACGACACTACTTTTCAGCCGGTCGATCGGGCGAAAATGAACAAGGCATTTTTCGAGGCGCTCAAACCGGGTGGCTACTTGGTTATCACCGATCACTCGGCGAAAGCGGGCGACGGCGCGACCGTCGGCAAATCGCTGCACCGCATCGAGGAGGCGACGCTGCGCCAGGAGGTGGAGACCGCTGGGTTCAAACTGGCTGCGCAAAGCGATTTTCTACGCAATCCCGCGGACCCGCGCGATGCGCCGTTCTTCAACATGAACACCGTAACCGATCAGTTCGCGTTGAAATTCGTGAAGCCGTAGTCGATTCCAAATAGTTGTCAATTGACGACATAAGAACATTTGTTGATAGACTCCCCAACGGCTGCTCCATTGCCGAGAGCTGAACGGGAGGTTTGGATGTATCGTTTTTCTTTCTCAGCGCCGCTCGTTCGTCCACAACACCTCCGTCGCCACGCTCGCTAAGCGATGCGCGTGCGCGCCTTGGAAGTTCTGAACGAAACGTTTGGCTATCCGGAATTTCGCGGGAGCCAATCCGAGATCATCGAGCATGTCGCGGGCGGCGGCGATTGTCTGGTGTTGATGCCGACCGGCGGCGGGAAGTCGTTGTGCTATCAAATACCGGCGCTGTTGCGTGACGGTGTCGCAATCGTGATATCTCCTTTGATTGCCCTCATGCAAGATCAAGTAGTGGCGCTCCGCGAAGTCGGCGTGCGCGCCGCGGTTCTCAATTCGACGCTCGATTGGCGAGCGGCCGCAGACGTAGAGCGCGCGTTGCTGGAGGGCGAGATCGATCTTCTATACATAGCGCCCGAGCGGTTGTTGACGCCGCGCTGTCTCGAGCTTCTGGATCGCGCGGCAATCGCCTTGTTCGCGATCGATGAAGCGCATTGCGTGTCGCAATGGGGTCACGACTTCCGACCGGAGTACATCGAGCTGTCGGTGTTGCACGAACGGTGGCCGTCCGTGCCGCGCATCGCGCTGACGGCGACCGCCGACATGACGACGCGCGCCGAAATCGTCAAGCGCCTCGCGCTGACTTCCGCGCGCGTATTCGTATCGAGCTTCGATCGCCCGAACATTCGCTACCGCATCGTCGAGAAAACGAACGGACGGAAACAGTTGCTCGATTTCATTCGCACGGAACACGCCGGCGAGGCGGGCATCGTCTATTGTTTGTCGCGCGCGAAGGTGGAGGAGACCGCGGCGTTTCTGGTTTCCGAGGACATCGCCGCGCTGCCTTACCACGCTGGCATGGACACCGCCGCGCGTCACGCGCATCAGTCGCGGTTTCAGCGCGAAGACGGCGTCGTGATAGTGGCGACGATCGCCTTCGGCATGGGCATCGACAAACCCGACGTGCGATACGTGGCGCATCTCGATCTGCCGAAGAGCATCGAGGGCTATTACCAAGAGACCGGCCGCGCCGGCCGCGACGGATTGCCCGCGGATGCATGGCTTGCGTACGGCTTGCAGGATGTGGTGCAGCAACGGCGCTTGATCGAAGCGACCGACGCGCAGGATAACTACAAGCGCGCCAGCGTGACGAAGCTCGACGCGATGCTCGGTCTGTGCGAGACCACGGAATGCCGGCGCACACGGTTGCTCGCGTACTTCGGCGAGGCCTCGCGCGCGTGCGGCAACTGCGATAACTGTCTGAATCCGCCGACGGTTTGGGACGGCACGATCGCCGCGCAAAAAGCGTTGTCCTGTGTCGCGCGCTTGTGGAAGGAACGCGCGCAACGCTTCGGCGCGGGCCACGTGATCGATGTGCTGCGCGGCCAGGCGACCGACAAGGTGAAGCAATGGCGCCACGAGACACTCTCGGTATTTGGCGTCGGCGCCGATTTCTCGGAGCAGGAGTGGCGCGCCGTGCTGCGGCAACTCATGGCGCTCGATCTCCTGCGCGTGGACCACGATGCCTACGGCACGTTGGCGTTGACGGCGGCGAGCGGCGGAGTATTGAAGGGCGAGCGGCAAGTCATGTTGCGTCGCCAGGCGCCGCGTCCGGCGCGCGAGCAAAAGATCGGGCGCAGGGATCACACCGCGCTTTCGCCGACGGCGCACGGATTGTTCGAGCGGCTACGCGCGTGGCGCGCGGAAACCGCGAAGACGCACGGCGTGCCGGCTTATGTGATCTTCCATGACGCCACGTTGCGCGAAATCGCCGATACACGTCCGCAGACCCTGGACCAACTGCGCGGCATCACGGGTATCGGCGCGAAGAAGCTCGAAGCCTACGGCGAGAAAATCTTGACTGAAGTCGCCCAGATCGAGCCCAGTGCCTGAGGGCGATTACATTGGACGCGGCGGTCGTGGAGGTATCCCGTCGCGAGCCATCGCACACAGCGCACTTCGGCTGGAGAGGCGCTCCTTTCGTCTGGAAATACCTCTTTGGCGGCGATGTTCGCGTGTAGCTTTTAGTCCATGCCAACCGGACATCACGCGATGCAGGGAGGGGTAACGGTGTCACGATTCCGTACGCACGCCGACATCGGGCTGCGCTGGATGAGATGTGGCTGGCGACTTTTCCGGCGCAATCCTTGGCTGCTCGGCGGAATGGGAATCTGCTGCTCCGTGGTGGTCGGTGTTTTGATTCTCATCCCGTTTATCGGCGTGCCGATCATCGGCCTGCTCGCGCCGGCTTTTCTCGCCGGTTTTTGTCTGGCCCTCGACGCAACCGCCAAACAAAAAATGCAGCTACCGCCCGCGCTGCGTTTTGTCGCGCTAAAGCAATCGCCGCGTCAGCTCGTGATCGTATTCCGCGATGAGAGCCGTTTGATGCAAGCGCTGATCTTGGGTCTCTATTGCATGATTATCGTTGTACTCGCCGCCATCGTAATGTGGAGCGTGGTCGGGAGCGCGTTCGCCAATCGCGCTGACTTGAGCTGGGGAGTGATTCCGCGGCTGATCGTCGCGGCGGTTATGGGATTGTCGATTTATGCGGCGATGGCGGCGTCGCTGATTTATACCGTCCCGCTCGCCTTATTGGATAAAGAGCCCCTGGTACCCGCGATGAGCCGCAGCGTGAAGGCGGCCGCGCATCACGCTTACGCTCTTGCCGTGCTGTTCGCGTTTCTGCTGTCGCCGATCGTGCTCGGCGCGGTAATCGGATGGTTTTCGATCGGTCTCGGCTATTTTCTCGGCCTGGTGGCGGGCGCGGTCGTGTTGCCGGTGGCGGTGGCGGGGATTTATTGCAGCTACCGGACTATTTTTTCAGCGGGAGACCTTCGCGCCAATGCCGCTCCAGCGGAAGCGCGAAAAGTCGTCGCCGTGACGACCCGGCGCCGGTAATCAGTTCGTCATCTTCGCTCGGGCAGGGAGATTTCGCGCGGCCGACGATCTATCCGTCGACGCGGCTTGCGATATCGTAGCGGGTGATTCCGCGCGCGCCGCACGGTCCGCTTCGGGGCGGTAAATTCCGCAACCGAGGACGAGATCGCGTTCGCGCTCGATGTAAGCCGATTTCGGTTCGATCCGATTGTTCTTCGCCGGATTTCGTAGACGGTAGTCGCACCAGCCTTTTCCTTTCGTTTTTGCGATCTCTATTATCTCGCGCATATATCGTTTGCCGTCCTCGTCCTTATGGTTGATCAACCTTTGTCCGATGCCTTCGGTGAAGGGAGTGGCGCGCATGATGCCGTCGATATCGATGATGAATATGTACAGCTCTCCTTCCGTGAACCCACCTTGGGGATCCTGAATATCCTGGATCGCGCGCTCCGGCCCGACGGCGCGAATGTGCGCAATCGCGCGCTTGATCAAAGTGACGGCGCGGTCGCGATCTTCGGTGCGATCGACTTTGAATGATTCGACGAGATGAAGAAGCCGCGTCGCTTCCCCCTCGAAAGCGGTAGCCGCGGCCGCGCCACCTTCGACCAGTGCGGCGTTCTGCTGCGTCACGTTCTCGAGTTGCGAGATTGCCTTGCCGACCTCCTGCACTCCGCTACTCTGTTCCTCGGAGGAGTTGGCGATTGAATCGATGAGTTGCGACACGTCGTGCATGCCGGCCACGGCCCGGTCGACCGCCTGCTGCGCCTGTGTCGCAAGCGTCGTTCCCTCCGAGACGTCTTTACTCGACGTCTCGATCAGCGTTTTGATCTCCTCCGCCGCTTGCGCACTGCGCTGCGCGAGCGAACGTACTTCCGCCGCGACCACGCTGAACCCGCGACCCTGCTCGCCCGCGCGCGCGGCCTCGACCGCGGCGTTCAGCGCGAGGATGTTGGTCTGAAACGCGATGCCTTCGATCAAGCCGATGACCTCCGACATCCGCCGCGAGCCGCTCTCAATGCGCGTCATCGTACTGGTTACCCGGGTCATCGATTGCCCCGCTTCCTCGGCGCGTCGACCGGTTTCATCGGCGCGGGCGTTGGCTTGCCGGCAATGCTCCGCGTTCTGCCGCACGGTGGCGGAAAGCTGCTCCATGCTGGCGGCGGTTTCTTGCAGCGTGGACGATTGCTCTTCGGTGCGTTGCGAGAGATCGGTGTAGCCGGCCGCCACTTCGTGCGACCCACGCGCAATATGGTCGGCACCCGAGCGCACTTGGCTCACAACCTCGAGTAGATTGTTGCTCATGAGCGTCATCGACGCCCAGATCTTTCCGGCTTCGGAGTTTTCCAGTTGCAGCCCGCGCGGCGCCCGCAGTTTAACCGTGAGATCGCCGCTCGCGATTCGTTCGATCGTTTTGGCGAGGCGATCGAGGCCGAGATTGTTCCAAGTGCCGAGCGCGGCGAGCCAATAAACGGCGAAAATGAAAGCGGCGACGGCGACGACACTAGGAGCGAGCGAACCCTCCGTCTGCACGTCGCCCGCGAAACTCCACGCCGCCGCCAACGCCGCGAGTTGCCCGACAAACAGCAAAAGGACAATACCGACCAGATTGGCCCGAACGCTAAGTTGGCGTATCAAGGCAAACGCCGGTGTAAAAACCGCTCTCATAAGAGCCCTCCTCGTTACTTCAAGGATAGTCTCGTATCGGCGCGTGGCTGACGAGCTCGCTCGAACGGCGAATTAGCCGGGTTTTGTGCCCAATACCGGGTCGGCGCGGCAGGCAGGCGAATCGTGTGTCGAACCAACCGACGGCATCGAGAGTTTGAGCAGCAACGCCTGAGTCTGGCGCGGCGTATTCGCACAATGGACGACAAGACGTTCTTATCGGGAAGCCGTTTCGCTGAACGCCGCCTGTTCCGGCGGAATCGTTCGCATACAATACGTGACTCGCTGAGCACTTGATAATCCGATGAGCGACGTAAATCCGATCGACCTATTCGCCGAGTGGTTCGAGAAGGCATCGCGCGCCGGTGTCGACAAGCCGCACGCCATGGTGCTCGGCACGGTCGGCGCCGATGCGCGCCCGTCTTCGCGGGTAGTTCTCCTCAGCTCGTACGATGAACGCGGGTTTGTTTTCCACACTAATTACGAAAGCGCGAAGGGCACGGACATCGCGCGAAATCCTTGGGTCGCATTGGTCTTTTGGTGGGACTCGCTCGGCTATCAGGTGCGCATCGAGGGCCGCGCCGAGCGGACCAGCGCGGCCGACTCGGATAGCTACTTCGCCAAGCGGCCGCGGGGCAGCCAACTGAGCGCATGGGCGTCCGAGCAGAGTCGGTCGATCGAAAGCCGTGAGTGGATCGAGGAGCGCATGCGGACGCTCGATGGGAAATATCGGAACCAAACGGTCGCGCGGCCGCCGCACTGGGGCGGCTACCGAGTCGTGCCGCAGGTCATCGAATTTTGGCAGCACCGGGAAAACCGCTTGCACGAACGCATGCGTTTCGATCGTGACCAAAGTGGTGAATGGCGCGGCGTTCGTCTCGCGCCTTAATCGGCCGGCGACGGAGCGGTTGTGCCGGCTCGCCCGGCGACGTTGACGCAGGGCGTCGCGACCGCCTAGCGCTTGAGAATAATAAATATCCCGCTCGCGATGGCAAGGATACCGAAGATCAGCCAATCGTACGTGAAGCCGAAATTAATGACGGCCCTAAGCCCGGTCGCGATCAACCAGATACCGAGCAACAACATTCCGATATTCTTCATTCCGATATTCCCGATGTTCTTCATTAGCTTCCTCGCATGGTTATGTTAACGTCAACGTGTCGATCGCTTAGAGGCTGCAACTAACCCGTGTTGCACGAACCTAATTACGCGGATCTGCGGCAAGCCGCCGAGCGGCTTGCCGGAGTCGCTCACCAAACCCCGGTCTTGACCTGCGCCGCCGCCGATCGATCGACCAGCGCGCGTGTTTTCTTCAAGTGCGAGAATTTCCAAAGAGCGGGAGCGTTCAAGTTTCGCGGCGCGTACAACGCGATCGCCTTGCTGAGCGCGAGCGAAAAGCGGGCGGGGGTCGTGACGTTTTCGTCGGGCAACCACGGCCAGGCGATCGCTCTCGCCGCCCGCCTCCAGTCGGTGACCGCCGTCGTCGTGGTACCGCGCGATGCGCCGGCCTCCAAGATCGCGGCGGCGCGCGACTACGGCGCCGAGCTCGTCTTCTACGACCGCCAAACGGAAAACCGCGAGGACATCGCCCGCCGCATCGCTCGCGAACAAGGGCGTGCGCTCATTCCTCCGTACGATCACCCGCACGTCATCGCGGGCCAAGGAACGGCCGCCAAGGAGCTATTCGAGGAAGTGGGCGCTCTCGACTATTTGTTCGTTTGTCTCGGCGGCGGCGGTTTGTTGGCGGGTTCGGCGCTGGCGGCAAACGAGTTGTCTCCAAACTGTAAGCTGATCGGCGTGGAGCCCGAGCGCGGTAACGACGGTCAACAGTCGTTTCGGCTGGGTCGCATCGTAACGATTCCGGTTCCCGATACCATCGCCGACGGCGCTCGCACCACACACCTCGGAGAGCACACGTTCCGGATCATACGCGATGCGGTCGAGGATATCGTTACTGTCAGCGATCGCGATCTCACGCAGACGATGCGTTTTTTCGCCGAGCGCATGAAGATCGTCGTGGAGCCGACCGGCGCACTTGCCGCCGCCGCGGTGTTGCAGAAGGGCTTCGCGTTGACGGGACGACGTGTGGGCGTGCTAATCAGCGGTGGCAACGTGGACGCGACGACGTTCGGTGAGCTAGTCGCGCGCTGACTTATTTCTTCTTTCCGCCGCCGATCCCTATGTTAAAGCCGCCGCTGGTGGGTGGCGGTGAGCTCGGCGCGGGAGCAGGCGCGGTACTCGCGTTGACATCGTCGCTGCCACCGCCGCCTCGATTACCGAGCGCCGCGATCGCACCGACCACGACGACTCCGACAAGTATCTTCGTCCACAAACTTGTCTCGCCGGTTGTAGCGGCTTTTGCGTCCGTCGTTGTTCCGAGCGCGGGAAGCTCGGGTGCGGCGGGTTTCGGTGCTTCTTTCGCACTCGCGGGGGGTGGCGCCGGTGTCGTTGTGTCCGGCAGAAAGTCCTGACCGATGGCGCGCGCGTAGTAAATCTCTACTGCCTGCGCGCTTTGCGCCAGCGGCAAACAGAGTACGAACATCAACGTCGCGCCTTTAAACTTGCGTCGCGCCGCTTCTCTAGCGGAGTGTCTCCTGAACAGCTCGGCAACATCCATGTGCGCAGTGTTTGATTCGATCTAGCCTCTGAACGAATGCAAACACACTCAGCTTATCGACGGCAATGCGGGAAGTTCCTCTGCCAGACGTAGACTCAAGCGACTACCCGAGCCGGAGATAGCCGGAGGAACTTCGCAACGCGTTTTGCACGAGCGAAGCCGAAAACCGGAGTACGACTAGGTGAAAATAATGCGCCCGGTAAATTCCGTAGCGGTACCGGGCGCAACCTTACTATTTTGGCAGCTTTACCCCGGTACCGGTCGTCCCACAAAGGCGGAAAAAAGCCCCGCTGACCGACAAAGTAACGACGGTTGCGGGCAACGCCGTGGTTTCCTTGAAGAGCAGCGTCTTGCCGCGGATTTGTCCGTTGATCGCGACAGGGCTTTGTGTGAAGGTTTGACCGGCCACCGCTCCCGTTAAGACGTTACCTGAGCATGTATTCGTCTCTGCGAAGCTATCGTCTTCGTTCACCTGATATGTACCCGAACAAGTGAAGTCGGATTCGCTCGTCGGGAAGGTACCCGACGGAGTGTTGACTTGGAACGTACGGCCGACAATTGTCAGAGTGCCATCGCCGTTGTAAGTCCGGGTCGTCTCGATGACTCTACTCAACAAGGTGACCGGCCCCAGTGCCTGGCCCTCCGGACCGAATCCCGCCTGCGTCTGGGCGCAGAAGCTCGTAGTGGCGACGTCATAATCTCCCTTCAGTCTCTTATTAAGATCGCCCGCGTCCGCGGGCAGCGCGAGAAACAACAGTCCCTGAATGGCGAAGATAGACAGCATGCGGTACATGGATCCCCCCTTAGAGTCTTAGACTGGATGTTGAAATGGGCGCGTGCTAATCGGCAGCGCATGCGGAGTCTGTCAGCAAGGTACTTGGCCAGTCAACCAGACTTCGGTCGAATGCGATAAAAGCAGCGAAGAGGGCGGATCAAGCGGCTGATCGGAATGTGAAATGGAAATCGCTATCGAAGTACGGCATCCTCAAAACTGACTACCATCACTTACGCAACCCGAGCGGATCGTCGGCGTCTACGCCCTTAGCGAACGGAAGTTTACGGTCGATGTTCGTGAGCTGATACACCTTGCCGATCCAATTATTGATCACCGCCTCGGCCGTGTCGTGCCAGGTGTTATCGAGCGGTATCAGTGTCTCGGGCAAATCCGGGACTACATCGCCGCGCGCGCGCGCGGCGATGACTCGCTCTTTGTGCTCGTCCAAGATCGCACCGGCTTGCGTGCTGAAGTAATTCTCGACGAACGGCGGATAATCCGGTCGCTCCCCGTTTACGAAACGCGCGACCTCGCGCTTGTATTCCTTGAGCAAGCTCACCGTGTCGTATTCCGGGTGGCCCTGATTGAACACGAGCCGAAAGCGGTCCTCGCTCACCGCGAGATGCACGCCCGCGATTTCGCTTTCGACGAGGATATGCAGGCCTGCGGCTTCGAACTGCGCGCGCGAGAAGTCGTAGTAACGCGAGTGCGGCACGTCGAAGCGCGTGTTGACGTCGGCCACCAGGGGATGGCGCCGGTCGACGACGCGATGCGAGTACACGCCCCAGCGCTTGAATCCGAGCGGCCGGCGTTTCTGTTCGTAGCGAAATTGCAGCACGGCGTGCGACGCGAGACATGAGCAAAGAGTCGAGGTGACGTTCTCACAAGCCCAATCGATCACGTTGATGAGCGGCTTCCAGAACGGCTCGAGCGAAAGGTCGACGCGCGGGGGCTTCGCGCCGGTGATGATCAGCGCATCGAGGCCCTGGTCTTTGATCGCGTCGAAGCTTTCATAGTAGCGCGCGACATAAGCCTCGGTCTCGGGACCGCGGCCGAGCTCCTTGAACGTGAACGGGTGTACATAGAACTGCGCGATCTGGTTCGACTGACCGATCAGCCGGAAGAACTGCCGTTCGGTCGCCGCGAGCGCGGCGTCGGGCATCATGTTGAGCAGGCCCACGTGCAGCTCGCGGATGTCCTGCTTGAGCGCCACTTCGCTACGCAGGATCGTCTCGCCTTCGCGGCGCAACGCGTCGAATGTCGGCAAATCGGAACTGGCAACGAGCGGCATCGGCTTACGCTCCCGGTGCTTGCGCCAGCGCGCGCTCGATGAGCCGCAGAAAATCCGCCTCGCCTTCGATCTTCGAGGTGTCGGCCGTGCTCACGACATAACCGTATTGCTGGGCAATGGCCTCGTAGCGCGGAATGCGCGAGGCGAAGAGCCGCGGAAACATCCAGCGCACGAAATCGTCGGGGTCGATCTGCGCGACGTACGACGCGCCCCGCTCGCGCAGGTAGAGCGCGAGCTGTTCCTCCAGAAATGCTTCCCGATAGTAGAGCGGTTTCGGATTTCGCTCGGCACGTCGGACCAGCGCTTGTTCGTCATTCGTTGTCGCCTTTATATATACGATCAGCGTATATTCGGCGAGGACGCGCAGCACCTCCGGATCGTCGAGCTCGCACACGCTTCCGCCGGCGTCGTTGACGAAGTGGCGGTACCCGTAAATTGCCTGCGCCTTGCGGATGAATTCGGGCGCGTCCTTCATGGCGGCGATCTCGGCCGCTCTGTGCAACTCCTGACGCCTCTTGAACTCGGGCAGACCCAATCCGCCGCGCTCGGGATTGCCGAGTTTGCCGAGGAAGCTCGACACCGGGTGCAGATTATCGACGGTGATATTGTTGCTGATGTAAATCGAGTCGGTTCGCAATAGGTCGCGCAACACCGGCACCTGCATGGCTTGCGCCTTAATGTTGTCGAGAATCGGCTCGTCGAGATACCTCGTGCCGATACGATAATCGCCCGAGTAGTGAAACCAGTTGTGCCGGCGCAGTAGATTGGCCAGACGCGTCTTGCCCACGCCCGACATACCGAGCAGGGTGATGCACTTTTGCTCCCACGCCTGAAACTCTTTTACGCTCAATCGCACGAGTCGAATCCCGCTACCGTCATTGCCCCCTATTGTATTCCAGGGTTCGGGCGATTGTGTCGCGCTCGTCTTGTAAAGACCGCGCCCCTATAATGACGCGCCCCCCGAAGACGGCACGCATCGATGACGACCGTTATACCCATAAAGCCGGCCGGCGAGGTGAAGCTCACGGCCGAAAATAAATGCAGCTTCTGTCGCGGCTCCACCTGCTGCACGTATTTCACCCAGCACATCGACGCGCCTCGCTCGATGGAAGACTTCGACCTGCTGCTGTGGCAAATTTCGCACGTCAACACGCAAGTCTACAAGGATTCGGACGGCTGGTTCCTGCTCGTCAACAATCGTTGCACGCACTTGCAGCCGGACGGCCGTTGCGGCATTTACGCGAGCCGCCCGCAAGTATGTCGCGAACATTCGAACGACGACTGCGAGTTCGACGGCCCGGCGGGTGCGGACGACTTCGATCTGTTCTTTCCGGATTACCAGGCGCTGCTCGACTATTGCCACCGGCGATTTAAGAATTGGGATCGACGGTAGGCGGCCGACGCGGCCAGGCAAACTCGCGACTGAATCAGAACGATCGCTCGGACCAGTCTCTCGTCGCGAGAGCGGACCGCATCACAAGCTTCGTGCCGGCGGGCTAGTCCTTAAGAACGTAGACCGCACCGCAGTAAGGGCACTGCTCTTCGCCGGTTTCGTCGATCGGCAAGTAAACCCGCGGGTGAGAATTCCATAGGCTCATATTCTTCATCGGGCAATGCAGCGGCAAATCGGCGCGCGTGATCTCGTAGCGGTTTTCCGCGTTCGGCTCGATCTTGGCGTCGAGCGATGGGCCTTCGGTTCGGTGCATTGCGTTCCTCTCGTTCAACGGACCGGTGTCAGCCAGTCGGGGTGTGCATCTCGCCGGCCGTAGACTTGATCGAAAAACGTGCTCTGCAGCCGCTCGGTGATTGGGCCACGGCAACCGCTGCCGATGGCGCGGCCATCGAGCTCGCGGATCGGCGTGACTTCAGCGGCGGTGCCGGTAAAGAACGCTTCATCGGCGATATACACCTCATCGCGCGTAATGCGGCGTACCGTCACCTTGATCCCCAGATCTTGCGCCAGCTCGATCACCGTCTGGCGCGTGATGCCGTCGAGCGCCGAGGTGAGATCGGGTGTGGCGAGCTCGCCGTTGCGTACGATGAAAATATTCTCGCCGCTGCCCTCCGACACGAAACCCTCGGTATCCAAGAGCAGCGCCTCGTCGGCGCCGGTGGCGAGCGCCTCTTGCAGCGCGAGCATCGAATTCATGTAGGCGCCATTGGCCTTGGCACGGCACATGGTAACGTTGACGTGGTGGCGATTGAACGAGGAGGTGCGCACGCGGATGCCGTTCTTTATGCCGTCCTCGCCGAGATACTTGCCCCAGTCCCACGCGGCGACGATCACGTGAACCTTGAGGCCTTCGGCGCGTAGGCCCATGCCTTCGGCTCCGTAGAAGCACATCGGACGAATATACGCGGAGGCGAGTTTGTTTTCGCGGATCGAGGTGAAAATCGCTTTGTCGATCGTTTCTTTATCGTACGGCATCGGCATGTTCATGATGCGCGCCGAATTGAATAAACGATCGGTGTGCTCTTTCAAGCGAAACACCGCGGTGCCGCGCGGCGTCTCGTACGCGCGCACGCCTTCGAACACGCCCATTCCATAATGCAGCGTATGCGTCAGCACGTGCGTCGTGGCGTCGCGCCACGGCACGAGCTTGCCGTCATACCAGATTACGCCGTCACGATCGGCCATCGACATCGATCTACTCCCCCGAAAAAACGTCGTTCCAGATGCTCAACACCGCCTCCGGCTCCCCACCAAGCTCCGCGCGCGGAACGCGCGCGCCGCGCTCCATCAACTTTAGGCGTTGCTCTACGGAAAGAAAGCGGCGGTAGGCGTTGGTGAGCACATCGGCCCAGTCGGGGGAAATCAAGCCCCGTCCGGCTAGCGCTTCCACTATATGAATGTTATCCCGCGGCCGGGCGATGTCCGGAAACTCATGCGCCCGCGCCAAGACCCAGTATTGCACCATAAATTCTATATCGACGATACCGCCGCGGTCATGCTTTACGTCAAACTCGGCCGATTCGCCGGTATGCGCCGCCGCCATCTTCTCGCGCATGTCGCGCACGTCGCGGCGCAGTAGCGATTGATCGCGTGGGCGGCAAAGCACCGCGCGGCGGGTCTGTTCAAAAGCATCGCGCAAGACCGGTTTGCCGGCGATCGGCCGCGCGCGCACCAACGCTTGGTGCTCCCAGGTCCACGCTTTGTCCTGCTGATAGCGGGCGAACGCGGCGAGGCTCGTCACCAACGGGCCCGAGTTTCCGCTCGGGCGCAATCGCATGTCCACGTCGTACAAAATACCGGCGGGGGTGCGTGTTGTCAGCAGGTTGATCAGGCGCTGCCCCAAGCGCGCGAAGAAAAGTTCATTCGGTATCGTCCGCGGCCCGCTGGTCATGCCGCCTTCGACTTCGTCGTAAAGAAAGATCATGTCGAGATCGGACGCGTAGCCAAGCTCCAGGCTCCCGAGCTTGCCGTAGCCGATCACGGCGAAGCCGGGTTCGGCACAACGCGCGTCGCCGCCGGGCGTGCCGTGGCGCTGAACGAGCAAGCGGTACGACAGATCGAGACACGCCGACAGCAGAACGTCCGCGAGCTGGGACAACTGCGCGCCGACTTGATCGGGCGCAAGCCCGGGGCCGATGTCCGCCGCGGCGACGCGCAATACGTGCGCGTGACGAAATTCGCGTAACGCCTCCATCTGCGCTTCGAGATTATCCGGGTCTAGCGATTCGAGCCGCGCGTTCAGCTCCGCTTCCAGCGCGGGACGGTCGGGCAGGTCGTACAATTCGCGCGGATCGAGCAGCTCATCGAGGAGCACCGGATGCCGGCTGATCCAGCCGGCGATCCAAGGACTCGCGGCCGCCAGATTGACGAGCTGCGAAAGTGCGGTCGGATTCTCGATGAGCAAAGCGAAATACGCCGTGCGCCGGCCGATGGATTCGCACAACTGAATCAGCCGCGCGAGCGTGACGCTCGGATCTTTCGTTCGCGCGGTTTCGCGCAACAGCAGCGGCACGAGGCGGTCGAGGCGCACTCGGCCCTCCGCGGACAGCGCCTGGAATCCCGAGCTTTCGCGCAACTCGGCGAGCAGCGAGTGAACCTGTGGCGCTGCGGTAAAGCCCGCTTCGCGCAGAAACTTCACGGCGCGATCCGCATCGAGCCCACCCGACCATATCTTCGTGAAAACGTCGGTAGTATCGGTCGACGCTTCGGCGGGCCCGAGCAATTCGCTGAAGTGTGCCTGCACAATCTTTCGCTGGCGCTCGAGCTCTATTCGGTAAGATTCCCAATCGGAAAATCCCATCGCGACCGCGAGACGCGCGCGCCCCAGCGGGTTCAGCGGCAAAGCGTGCGTTTGCTGGTCGGCGATCATCTGCAAACGATGCTCGGTACGGCGCAAAAAAGTATAAGCGCCGGTCAATTCCTGGGCCCCCGACGGCGCGATGTGCTGCGCCTGCGCCAGTAACGCAAGCGCCTTGAGCGTGGCGCGCTCTTGCAGCCGCGGTTCGCGTCCGCCGCGGATCAATTGCAGCGCCTGCGCGATGAACTCGATCTCGCGAATGCCGCCCGGGCCGAGCTTGATGTTGTCCGCCATCGATTTGCGCTCGACCTCGCGGGCGATCATCGCCTTCATCTCGCGAATCGCCTCGAGCGCGCCGTAGTCGAGGTAGCGCCGGTAGACGAAGGGTTTGAGGCGTGCGAGGAGCGCTTCGCCCTCGGTTCGATTACCAGCGCAAACGCGCGTCTTGACGAACGCGTAACGTTCCCATTCGCGACCGTGCGCTTGGTAGTAATGTTCCATGGCGTCGAAGGACAGCACTAACGGGCCACTGGCGCCGAACGGCCGCAGTCGCGTGTCGACGCGAAACACGAATCCGTCCGCCGTCGACTCGTTGAGCACGCTAATGAGCGACTGACTCAATCGCAGGAAAAACTCGGTGTGACTGATCGGCCGTGGTCCGTGCACATCGCCTTCCTCCGCATACGTGAAGATCACGTCGATGTCGGAGGAGAAGTTGAGCTCGTTTCCGCCGAGCTTGCCGAGCGCCAATACGACAAGCCCGATGGTCTCGCCGCCCGATGAACGCGGAACACCGTATTGCGTGTGCGCGCGCGTGGTGAGCCACCGAAGCGCCGTGTCGATGCAAGCGTCGGCGAATTCTGACAGCGTCGCGAGCACCTCGCCAAGCGGCGCCTGACCGGCGAGATCGCGCCACGCGAGGCGTATCATTTCCCGCCGACGCCTCGCGCGCAGCGCGCGCTTGAGCTCCGCTTCATCGCTCGCGCGGGCGACGTCGCGTTCGACGTGCGGGGCGAGTTCGCCCGCAGAATACGGCCGGGACAAATCTCCGCTTTCCAGCAACTCGCCGAGAATCGCCGAGTCGCGCTCGAGCGCTTGGACCATGAAGTCGCTGCCCGCCAAGACTCGGGGGAGCGACGCGGCCCACGTCCGCGCCCGCTCATCCGCGCGAATCCCTGTGAGAGCGGCGCGGATCGCGGACCAATGCGCTTGCACACCGGCACGCAGCTCGGTCGGCAGACGGACCAACGCGTCATCCGCTACCTCACTGAGGGAATCGATCGGAGGTGTTGCCGAATCGCTCTTCATTCGTGACACTACGTACTAGCGCTCAAGAAACTTTCACCGACAAAATCATGGAAACACTCGTTCCCGCCGCGATCGAAGAGTATTGCACCGTTCATTCCTCTCCGCCCGCGCCGCTGCTCGAAGAGTTGCAAACGTACACTAACAGAAACCTCGCCAACGCTCAGATGGTCATCGGCCCGCTGGAAGCGGCGTTCCTGCAATTGCTGGTGCGCGCGACCGGAGCACGGCGGATCCTGGAAATTGGAACCTTCACCGGCTACTCGGCGCTCGCGATGGCCGAGGCGCTGCCGGCCGACGGAGAGATCGTTACCTGCGAGATCGATCCCAAACATGCGGAGATCGCGAGACGGTTTTTTGCGCGCAGCCCGCACGGAAAAAAGATAGTGCTGCACCTCGGCCCCGCGCTTCATACGCTTGGCGAACTGACCGACGCGCTGCCACTCGATTTCGTGTTTCTCGATGCCGACAAGGAGAACTACATCAACTACTACGAACGCGTCTTGCCGCGGCTGAAAACCGGCGGGCTGATCGTCGCCGACAATGTGCTATGGTCGGGTCGCGTACTCGATTTCAAAAAAGCATCGGACGACGTACAGGGACGTACTAGTGTCGCGGGAGACACGATGTCGGAAGCGACCCATGCGATCATGCGATTCAACGAACTCGTGCGCCGCGACCCGCGGGTGGAACGCGTAATGATCCCCTTGCGGGACGGTGTGTCGCTGATACGTAAGCGCTGAGCGGCGGCCACTCCCGACCATTCGTGTCGTCGCTAACGAGTAACTAACAGTATTACCAGCCACGCGATCCCAAAGACGAATGGCGAGAACAACAGGTACCAGCGCGACGGAATCCCGCCGAAGATCCGCACCCACCAGCGGACTTGCCCCATGGCAGCGTCTGTTTCAAGGATGGAAAAGCGTGAATCGTCGGGGTAACGGTTTTGCAGCTCGCGCAACTTGGCCTGCCAGATGTCCTGAAAGAGCGATGTTCGGCCTATCGAGAACGTCCAGATGAAGCTGAAGATCGCGCCCGTAACATAGATGAACCAATTACTCGCCGCGAAGCCGCCGGAAAGTTGGACGGCGGATACGAGCAGCGCATTGACCGCGAGCAGTACCTGGAGCTTATTGGTCTTGATCGGATTTTCCGACTGCCAGAGATTGAGCAGCAGCTTGTAGCTTTCGTAATCGCGCTCGATTCCGGCGTCGATATTTCTATGTGTTCTGCGTGGTTCAGCCATCTGCTCTCCTGTCATCCGGCGGTCCGCCCTTATGCGACTGTTGAACGGAGCATTATAGATATTTCGCAGCGACTCTCCGCAGGCGGCGCAAAAAGAAAGCCCCGCGTACGCGGGGCTTTCGACGTTCGACCGAGCAAGGATCGCCTACATATCCATCCCGCCCATGCCGCCCATGCCGCCGCCGGCCGACATCTTTTCTTCATCCTTCGGTAGCTCCGCCACCATGGCTTCCGTGGTGATCATGAGTCCCGCGACTGAGGACGCGTTTTGCAACGCAGTGCGTGCCACCTTGGTCGGATCGATGATGCCCATCTTGAGCATATCGCCGTACTCGCCGGTCGCGGCGTTGTAGCCATAGTTCGGGTCCTTGCTCTCGACGACTTTCTGGTACACCACCGAGCCTTCGGCGCCGGCGTTCTCGACGATCTGGCGCAGCGGCTCCTGCATCGCACGTATCGCGATCTGGATACCGACGTCCTGGTCGTGGTTGTCGCCCTTGAGGTTCTTGATGGCGAGGATCGCGCGCACCAGCGCGACACCGCCGCCGGGAACGATGCCCTCTTCGACCGCCGCACGGGTTGCGTGCAGCGCGTCTTCGACGCGCGCCTTCTTCTCCTTCATCTCGACTTCGGTCGCGGCGCCGACTTTGATCAACGCCACGCCGCCGGCGAGCTTCGCCACGCGCTCTTGCAGCTTCTCCTTGTCGTAGTCGGAGGTCGCCTCTTCGATCTGGGCGCGAATCTGCTTGATGCGCGCTTCGATGTCGGACTTCTTGCCGGCGCCGTCGATGATAGTGGTGTTCTCTTTGCCGACCTGCACGCGCTTCGCTTGGCCGAGAACGTCCACCGTCGCGCTCTCCAGGGTCATGCCGACTTCCTCGGAAATCACCTGGCCGTTGGTGAGAACGGCGATATCTTGCAGCATGGCTTTGCGACGATCGCCGAAGCCGGGCGCCTTTACCGCGCACACTTTCAGGATGCCGCGGATGTTGTTTACCACGAGCGTTGCAAGCGCCTCGCCCTCGGCATCTTCGGCAATAATCAGCAGCGGGCGTCCCTGTTTCGCCACCGCTTCGAGCACCGGCAACATGTCACGGATGCTCGAAATCTTCTTGTCGGTAATGAGAATCAGCGGATTTTCGAGGTCCGCGGTCATCGTGTCCTGTTTGTTAATGAAGTACGGCGAAATGTAGCCGCGGTCGAACTGCATGCCCTCCACCAGCTCGAGCTCATTTTCGAGCCCCTGACCTTCCTCCACGGTAATCACGCCTTCCTTGCCGACTTTCTCCATCGCCTCGGCAATCGTTTTGCCGATCGACTCATCGGCATTCGCCGAAATGGTGCCGACTTGCGAGATCTCCTTCGGATCGGAACAAGGTTTGGAGATTTTCTTGAGCGCCTCGACCGCCGCGATGACGGCCTTGTCGAGACCGCGCTTCAGATCCATCGGGTTCATCCCGGCGGCGACGCTCTTCAACCCTTCACGCAGCATCGCCTGCGCCAGCACCGTCGCGGTGGTGGTGCCGTCGCCGGCCACATCGGAAGTCTTGCTCGCGACTTCCTTCACCATCTGCGCGCCCATATTCTCGTA
Organism: Sulfurifustaceae bacterium; assembly: GCA_041485885.1. Taxonomy (GTDB): domain Bacteria; phylum Pseudomonadota; class Gammaproteobacteria; order Acidiferrobacterales; family Sulfurifustaceae; genus JACQFZ01. The sequence goes on along the minus strand of JBGPKL010000001.1, from coordinate 180,596 downwards.
CTTGTCCTTTAGCTCGATTTCCTTCGCGACCGAAACACCGTCTTTGGTCACCGTCGGAGCGCCGTACGCCTTGTCGAGGACGACGTTGCGGCCCTTCGGACCCAACGTCACCTTTACCGCGTCGGCCAAGAGATTCACGCCGCGCAGCATCCGCTGGCGCGCGTAGTCGCCGAATACAACCTCTTTTGCTGCCATGTTTACACCCTCTCCAAAAGTTTTCCTTCGTGGTTAACCTTCGACGATGCCGACGATGTCCTCTTCGCGCATCACCAGCAGTTCTTCATTGCCGACTTTGACTTCGGTACCCGAATACTTTCCGAACAGGATCTTGTCGCCGACCTTCACGTCGAGCGGACGAATCTCGCCGTTTTCGAGTATCTTGCCCTTCCCAACGGCGACGATCTCGCCTTGGATCGGCTTCTCTTTCGCGGTGTCGGGGATGACGAGTCCGCCTGGCGTACGGCGTTCCTCTTCGAGACGCCGCACGATCACGCGGTCATGCAGTGGCCGAATTTTCACTATGCTTTCTCCTTTCTTGGCAATGGCTGGAGCCGTCATAAAGAAGTTCCTCCTTTGAGCTAGTCAGATGTTTACTGCTGGTTTTCCGCAAGGAAAATCGAGCGCGTCTCGACGGATTTGCCGGCCGAGGCTGTTAGCACTCAAGTTAAGCGAGTGCTAATGATAAGCTCGCCTCCGGCGGTGTCAAGCGAGATCGTTACTCGCATCGCCGCAATGGGTGCTAGGCGGGCAGGTAGATAAGACGGCCGAAGCAATCACGGTTTGGTTAACATTTGCGCTGCAATGGATTGATTTGGCGAGCAGCGCCATGGGTCCGATCGAATTCCGAATGCTATGGTTTAGGTAAATACGATGGCCACATCCACCTACCAACTGATCTTGACCACATGCCCCGATGCACAGCTCGCGAATACTCTCGCGCGGGCGCTCGTCGAGGATCACCTGGCCGCCTGCGTAAACATATTGCCTCCAATGCAGTCCGTATATCGTTGGAAGGGGCAGATCGAGTCGGCCGGGGAACAGCTGCTGATCATCAAGACTCGGACGATCGACTATGCAAAGGTGCAGCGGCGCATCGGCGAGCTTCATTCCTATGAACTTCCCGAGGTTATCGCCATCCCAATCGTGGGTGGATCGCCCGCTTACCTTGCGTGGCTCGAAGATCCTGACAATAGCTCGCGATGAAACGATTGCTTTCAGCGTTAATTTTGCTTAGCGGGGTCGCTTGCGCGGCGCCCGAAGAGGAACTGCTCCCCGCCGAAAAGGCGTTTGAGCTTTCGACCCACGTCGAGGGCACGGTACTGCAGGTCAACTGGCGGATTGCCCCAGGTTACTATCTTTACCGGGATAAGTTCAGGTTCGAATCGCTCGATTCTGATTTGCGGCTGCGGGAGCCGAAGTTTCCGGCGGCTACCGCCAAAGAAGACCGCGTCTTTGGGCGCACGGCCATCTATACGGCACAGGTGAGTGTCGCAATTCCCTTCGAAGTGGTCGGCACCGCGGCCGATCCGCGAGTTCGTATCATCGCGCAAGGTTGCAATGAGCCGATCGGCGTGTGCTACCCACCGATGACGAAGGAAGTGAGCCTCCTTTCCGTCTCGTCACCGACCAGAGCGTTTTTCAAAACCACCGGATCCGGAGGGAACCTAGCAAAGACCTTCGCTTTTGCAAAACAAGAAGACGAGGTCGTCGATCCGGAAAAGGCCTTTCAAGTGGCGGCCGCAGCGATCGATGGATCAACCATAGGAGTTCGATTCACCATCGATGACTGCTGTTATCTATATCGAGACAAGATGCGTTTTGGCATCTCCGCGCCGGACGGAACACCGCTTGTTAACGGCTTGGGGGTGGGTGTATTCGAGCTCCCACACGGCGAGGCGAAAACGGACGAATTTTTCGGCACGACTGAGGTGTACCACGGGATCGTAGACATGCGCGTGCCGTTGTACGGGGAGAACCGGTCAGCCGCTGATTTCCTCTTAAAAGTTACCTACCAAGGCTGCGCCGAAAAAGGCGTGAAACTCTGCTACCCGCCAGCCACTCGAGAGTTTCCGATTCGCTTAGTGACCGCTCTCGGCGCTGACAACGCGGCTCGATCGTCTGACGGCTTCCTCGGTTTGCTCGCCGCCATGCTCGGTGCATTTGCCGGCGGGCTGTTACTCACTTTCACGCCATGTGTCCTGCCCATGGTGCCCATCCTTTCCGGCGTGATCGTCGGGACCGAAGGCGCACGCCTTACTCGAGTACGCGGCGGGCTGCTTTCGTACACGTACGTCCTCGGCACGGCGCTAACGTATGCGATCGCCGGTGCCATTGCCGGCGCGACCGGAGAACAGTTGCAGGCTTATTTTCAAAACGCGTGGGCGATTGGGATTTTCAGCGCTGTCCTGCTGTTGCTCGCCCTGTCGATGTTCGGTTTTTATGAGCTACAGATACCGGCCGCGATGCAATCGTTCCTCCATCATCACTCGACGAAGCTACACCATCGCACCAAAGGCTCGATAAGCGGCAAGTTCATCGGTGTCTTTCTGCTCGGTGCGATCTCGGCGCTCATTATCGGCGCATGCGTCTCGCCCGTACTCGTCACGGCGCTGGGCAACGCTATTACCGCGGGCGATCCGTGGCGCGGGGCAGCCGTGATGTTCGCTCTTGCTAACGGGCAAGGAGCGATTCTCGTCGTTATCGGCGTGAGTGAGGGGTTCTTATTGCCGCGCACCGGACCGTGGATGAATAAGGTGAAGCATTTTTTCGGCGTCCTGCTGATTGCGGCGGCGATTTATCTCCTCGGGGCGCTGCCGCAGGTACCGGTGATGTTCCTGTGGGGAGGTTTGTTCATCGTCTCCGCTGTTTACTTGGGTGCGACTCAGGCTCTCCCTAAAGAAGGGACCGGCTGGCAATACTTCCAAAAGGGAATCGGTACCCTATTGCTTGTTTGGGGCATCGTGGCACTACTTGGCGGTTTTCTCGGAAGCCGGGACCTGCTAAGCCCGCTGGCGCCACTGGATCGCGCCGTTACCCAATCGAAGCGCGAGCCGGGTACTCGGGAGTCGCTTTTCAAGCCGGTTCGGTCGCTGTCCGGGCTGGAGGCTGAGTTGGCGCAGGCGCAGCGCGCCGGAAAGCCGGTTATCCTCGATTACTACGCGACTTGGTGTACCGACTGTGTGCGCATGGAACAATCGACCTTCCTTGATGCTAAGGTGCGCGAAACAATCGCGGCACGCTTCACCGCCTTGCAGGCTGACGTAACGGAGACGACAGATCCCGAGGTCAGCGCCATCAAGCGGCGTTTCAACGTTTTTGGTCCACCCGCCATCCTCTTTTTTGGCAGTGACGGCCAGGAGCGTCGTGACCTTAAGGCACAAGGATATAAGTCCGTTGCCGAATTCCTGGCGATCTTGTCTCAACTGTAGAATCGCCGCCTTCGCACTCTAAAACCATCCTATTTCCGACGTGCCGACGTCATTCGCCGGATAACGCTCGCTTTTGTTCCGATCTTCGGCTAAGTTGAAGCAACTTTCGCCAAGCGTAAACACACCAAAGGTGAGACCGTGTCGGCATGGCGAAGTGTTGTCCTTGCGAACAACCTGGGAATGGGGTCTCCATGGCCGATCTGCTCGTCCTCAACGGACCGAATTTGAACCTGCTTGGGGAGCGCGAGCCGCAGCACTACGGAAAGGTTACGCTTGCCGAGATCAATGCGAGGCTAACCCGGCAAGCCGAAAGCGCGGGGCACCGGTTGCAGTGCTTCCAAAGTAACGCTGAACACGAGCTCATCGACCGCGTGCAGCGGGCCGCTGCGGACGGAGTGGCATTTATACTGCTTAACCCGGCCGGCTACACGCACACGAGCGTAGCCCTACGGGACGCCCTTACCGGTACCCGCATACCCTTCATCGAGGTTCATTTGTCGAATGTCCACGCGCGCGAGCCGTTTCGCCGTCATTCTTATTTTTCGGACATCGCGGTCGGTGTGGTCTCCGGACTCGGGGCGCAAGGATACGAGCTGGCGCTCGCTGCCGCGATCGAACGACTAAAAAAACCGTAGGGGACTTTCTCGGCATGGACATACGAAAAGTAAAAAAATTGATAGAAATGCTCGAAGAATCGAGCCTCGCCGAGATCGAGATCAAGGAGGGCGAGGAGTCGATCCGCATCAGCCGCGCGAGCTCATTGGGAGGGTCGACGACGGCGACGGTAACCTCCACAGCCGCGCCGACGGCCGCGCTTCCGGCCCCCGCTGCAGGCGCGCCACATGGCGCCAACGAGGCGCCGGCTGTTCCACCCGGTCACACGGTTACGTCACCCATGGTCGGTACTTTCTATCGCTCGCCGAGCCCGGGCGCGAAGCCTTTTGTGGACGTCGGCTCTGAGGTGAAGGCCGGCGATGTCCTCTGCATCATCGAAGCTATGAAGATGATGAATCAGATCGAGTCGGATATAGCCGGAATCGTGAGGGCCGTTATCAAGGAAAACGGTCAGCCTGTGGAATTCGGCGAGCCGCTCTTCGTTATCGAATAACCCACCGCCCATGTTCGAAAAGATTGTGATTGCCAATCGCGGCGAAATTGCGCTGCGCATCCAACGCGCATGTCGCACGCTCGGCATCAAGACCGTCGCCCTACACTCGCAGGCGGATCGCGACGCGAAATACGTACGGCTCGCGGATGAGTCCGTCTGTATCGGCCCGGCGCGTGCGATGGACAGCTATCTCAATATCCCCGCCGTCATCAGCGCCGCCGAGGTCACCGACGCTCAGGCGATACATCCGGGCTACGGCTTCCTCTCGGAAAACGCCGACTTCGCGGAACGCGTGGAGAAGAGCGGATTCGTTTTCATCGGCCCACGCGCCGAGACGATTCGGCTCATGGGCGATAAGATTTCGGCCATCAAAACGATGAAGCGAGCGGGTATTCCCTGCGTGTCAGGCTCGGATGGGCCGCTGCCCAAGAATGACCGCGATTTATTCAAGATCGCGGCGCAGATCGGCTATCCCGTGCTGATTAAAGCAACCGGCGGTGGCGGTGGTCGCGGCATGCGCGTCGTACATACCGAGGCCGCGCTGCCGAATGCGGTCGCCCTGACTCGAGCCGAGGCCGCGGCGGCGTTCAACAACGAAACGGTTTACATGGAAAAGTACCTGGACGATCCGCGGCATATCGAGTTTCAGGTCCTCGCGGACGAGCACGGCAACGCCATCCATCTCGGCGAGCGCGATTGCTCCATGCAGCGCCGGCACCAAAAAGTCATCGAGGAATCACCCGCACCCGGGTTGCCCGAAAAGCTGCGCTATCGGATCGGCGAGCGCTGTGCCGACGCGTGCCGGCGTATCGAATATCGCGGCGCCGGGACGTTCGAGTTTCTCTACCAGGACGGCGAGTTCTATTTCATCGAAATGAATACACGCATACAGGTCGAACATCCGGTCACCGAGATGGTGACCGGCATCGATATCGTGCGCGAACAAATCTTGATCGCCGCCGGGGAAAAACTTTCTTATAGACAGAAGGACGTCACCTGGCGCGGACACGCGATCGAGTGCCGAATCAATGCCGAGGATCCGCAACGTTTCACACCCTCGCCGGGACGCATCACGTACTATCATCCGCCGGGCGGACCCGGCGTGCGCGTCGACACGCATATCTACAACAACTACACGGTCCCGCCGTTTTACGATTCCATGATCGCTAAAGTCATCGCGCACGGCGAGACGCGCGAACTCGCGCTAGCGCGCATGCGCATCGCGTTGTCCGAGATGGTCGTAGACGGCATCAAGACCAACATCCCGCTGCATCAGGACCTCTTGAATGACGCCAACTTCACCAAGGGCGGCGTCAACATTCATTATCTCGAGCGCAAGCTAGGACTCTAGGTTTTTGCGCTCGCGCCCTCGCGATCGGGCTTGTATCCTGTTCGAGTGCCCTGGCTGCTGATCAAGTTCACCGCGCCGCCCCAAAACGCTCCCTCCCTCGCAGACGCCTTGGAGGCATGCGGCGCCCTCGCCGTCACTATTGAAGGCGAGACGAAGGAGCAGCGCCTGCAAAGCGCGCTTGAAGAAACTGCACTGTGGAGCGAGAACCGGGTCGTGGGTCTATTTCCGGAAACGACCAAGGTTGACTTCGTGCTCGCGAGGCTGCGTGAAGCGCTCGCTGGCACCGCGGTACCCACCCACAAAGTGGATTGGCTTCCTGATGCCGATTGGGGTCGTACGTGGATGAGCAACTATCGGCCGCTCCAAATCGCTTCGCGCCTATGGATTTGTCCGAGCTGGTGCGAACCGCCGGACTCCGACGCGATCAACGTATTCCTCGACCCGGGCCTCGCGTTCGGCACCGGAAGCCACCCTACCACCGCACTTTGCCTGCGCTGGCTTGCGGACCGTTGTACGACGGGTCAAACGGTGATCGACTACGGGTGCGGTTCGGGTATTCTCGCGATCGCCGCGCTCAAGCTTGGCGTGATACGCGCCGTGGGCGTCGACGTCGATCCGCAGGCGCTTACCGCGAGCCGCGACAATGCCGCGCGTAATGGGGTTAGCGAGCGCTACCTCGCTTGCGAGCCGACCGAGCTGGCAACCGATGCGGCGGCCGACATCGTCGTAGCTAATATTCTGGCCGGCACCCTCATCGAGCTTGCACCGGAGCTGGCGCGACGAGTGAAGCCGAACGGGCTGCTGGCGTTGAGCGGCGTGTTGAAGGATCAAGTCGCGGAAGTCCGGAGCCGTTACGCTTCCCACTTCACCATGCAAGTACGGGAAGAGGACGACTGGGCGTTACTCTTCGGTTCGAAGCTATCCTAAGGACGATGTACACCCGTTGCCCCGAATGTCAAACGGCGTTTCGAATTACCGTCGCGCAGCTCAAGGTGCGCGACGGGCTGGTGCGTTGCGGTCGTTGCGACTCAATTTTTCGCGCGGACTTGCGACTGTTCGCGCCCGCGGCGACCGAAGCGACGCGCGGTAACGAATCCGAGGAAACCGAGATGTTCATCGATGTGGCCCTCGAAGCGCCGGGCGACGTCGATCACGGCCAATCGCACGCCGAGCGCGAAATACCGGTCGTGTCGGACCTTTCGTTTTTTCAACCGCAACGACGATGGGCTCCAGCGCTTTGGTTTTTCGCCGTGGCGCTGCTCGCCGTGCTGTGGGTCGGACAATTCGTTTACTTTTATCGCGATGAGCTCGCGCAATTGCCGGATCTTCGTCCGGCTCTCGTCAATATTTGCAACGTACTCCAGTGCGATCTGGCCGCTATGGTGGACAAGACCGCACCGGAACTGGTCCAGACCAGCATCGCGCCGCATCCGCGCTATGCCAACGCGCTGCGCCTACGCGCAAGCTTGGTCAATCGTAGCGATCGACCGCTTCCGTTGCCGCTGATGCAAGTGAGTATCACCGACAGCGGCGGGCAACTCCTCGCGCGCCGCGTGTTTGCGCCGCGCGAGTACCTCGCGCCCGGCATTGCGGCGACGCCGCTCGCCCCGAGCGTCATGGTGCAAGCATTGCTCGATGTTACCAATCCCGACAACAAGGCAGCGGGTTATGAAGTTCAACTGTTTCGGCAACAACCCGCGCGCGCAAATTGATTCGGCACATCGCGCGGTCGCCGTGCGGCGCTCCTCCGCTTCGCTCACCACTACCGGATGAAGCTGTCAAGCAATTTCGGATTGGTTGCGGGCGCGCGCCGACCCGACGTTCGTTTTTCCTTTTGTCGCTCGCCTCTTCCCCACACGGAGAATTTTTGGTTATGATTCGGCCCCCGCCGAGTAGCTAGGGTAGAGAAAGATCCGACATGAGAATCGGACTTTACGAATTGCGGAACAATTTATTTCTCGCACCGATGGCGGGCGTCACCGATCGACCCTTTCGGCAGCTGTGCAAACAGCTCGGCGCCGGCATGGCGGCATCGGAGATGGTATCGTCGAATTCGTTACTCTGGGGCAGCGACAAAACGCGACGGCGTGCGGACCATACCGGCGAGGATGAGCCGCGCACCGTGCAAATCGCCGGCGCGGATCCCGCCATGATGGCGGAGGCCGCGCGCTACAACATGGATCGTGGAGCACAGATCATCGATATCAACATGGGTTGTCCCGCAAAAAAAGTTTGCAACGTCATGGCCGGCTCGGCCTTGTTGCAGCATGAATCCTTGGTAAGCCGTATCTTGGAAGCCGTCGTCAAAGCGGTATCGCTACCCGTCACGCTGAAAATACGCACCGGCTGGGATCACACCCATCGAAACGGCGCGCGCATCGCGCGCATCGCCGAAGAGAGCGGAATACAAGCGCTCGCCGTGCATGGGCGCACGCGCGCGGACCTGTTCCAAGGCGAAGCCGAATACGACACCATCGCCGAGATTAAGCGAGCGGTGAAGATTCCGGTTGTCGCGAACGGCGATATCGCCACCCCGGAAAAAGCCGCCGAAGTCCTGCGCCAGACAGGCGCCGATGCCGTAATGATCGGGCGCGCCGCGCAAGGAAATCCCTGGATTTTCAGGGAAATTTCTCACTTTCTCGCGACTGGCTCGCGCCTGCCGCCACCGCCCGCGGCCGAGGTGCGCGATACGCTGCTCAACCATCTCGCGAACCTATACGCGTTCTACGGCGATTACACCGGCGTACGCATGGCGCGCAAGCACATCTCTTGGTACAGCAAGGGGCTCGCCGGCGGCGCCCTGTTTCGCCATCGGATCAATCAAGTCGACACGATGGCGGACCAGCTCAGCATGGTCCACGAATTCTTCGAGTGTATCGAACCGCGCGCAGCGCGCTCGGCTCGCCTCCCTCTCCCCTCCGCGGGAGAGGGAATGAGGGAGAGGGGCGAAGAGAGCGATACCTTTAAATCACGGCTGGCAGAGCTCGCGGCATGAAAGAGCGCAAAGTCCTGCTGTCTACACATGTCAGGAATTCGCTCGAGCGGTATTTTCACGATTTGAACGGCGAGAAGACGACGGACGTTTACGACATGGTGATATCCGAAGTCGAGCGACCGTTGCTCGAGGCCGTGATGCGCCATGTCAAGAGTAATCAGTGTCGCGCGGCGGAGCTCCTCGGCATCAATCGCAACACGCTGCGCAAGAAGCTCAAGCAATACAAGCTCAACTGACCGGCGTAGGCGCCGGCATGCCGCCGCCGCTTCGCCGATCCCGGCAACTCTACGATATGGCGGCGATCAAGCGCGCGCTGATCAGCGTTTCCGACAAGACTAGCCTCGCTGAATTTGCGCGCGCGCTGGCCGCGGCCGGCGTCGAAATCTTATCGACCGGCGGGACCGCGCAGTTGCTGCGCGCAGCCGGCATCGCCGTTACCGAAGTATCCGACTACACCGGCTTTCCGGAAATGCTCGACGGGCGCGTGAAGACGTTGCACCCGCGCGTGCACGGGGGCGTCCTCGCGCGACGCGATATAGAAGCGCACATGCAAGCGTTGCGCGCGCATGACATCGCGCCGATCGATCTCGTCGTCGTGAATCTCTATCCCTTCGAGCAGACCGTCGCACGGCCTCATTGCGATCTCGCGACGGCGATCGAGCAAATCGACATCGGCGGGCCGACGCTGTTGCGCGCGGCCGCGAAGAACCACGCCGCGGTGACCGTAGTCGTCGATTCGGCCGATTACGTGACGGTGCTCGATGAAATGCGCGCGCATAAAAATGCCGTGACCGCGGCCACCCGGTTTCGGCTCGCGACGAAAGCGTTCGAGCATACCGCGCGCTACGACGGCGCGATCGCCAATTATCTCGGCGCACTCAATCCCGATGGAACGCGCGAGGATTTTCCGCGCACGCTGAGCCTGCAATTCGCGCGCGCGCAGTCGCTGCGCTACGGCGAGAATCCGCACCAGCGCGCGGCGTTCTACGTCGAGCACCGGGCAGCTAGCGGAATCATTGCGACCGCGCGACAGTTGCAAGGCAAGGAGCTGTCGTTCAACAACATCGCCGACGCCGATACCGCCCTCGAATGCGTCAAGTCCTTCGACGCACCCGCGTGCGTGATCGTCAAACACGCGAATCCGTGCGGTGTCGCCGTCGCCGCCTCGATCGTCGAGGCGTACGAGCGCGCGTACGCCACCGACCCGACCTCGGCCTACGGCGGCATCATCGCCTTCAACCGTCCACTCGACGCGGCGAGCGCGAGAGCGGTCCTCGATCGGCAGTTTGTCGAAGTTATCCTAGCGCCCGAGATCGATCCGGCGACGCTTTCCGTGTTGAAAACGAAACCGAACGTGCGCGTGCTCGAATACGGTCAATGGGACGAACGTGCGCCGATCGGATGGGATTTGAAGCGGGTCGCAGGTGGCTTACTCGTGCAGGACCCGGATCGCGCGGGCGTAGCGCCGAACGACATCAAGACGGTCACGCATCGCGCGCCGAACGAAGCGGAGCGGCGCGATCTCCTGTTCGCCTGGCGCGTAGTGAAATTCGTGAAGTCTAACGCCATCGTCTATTGCAAAGACTTGCGCACGATCGGCGTCGGCGCCGGACAGATGAGCCGCGTCTACAGCGCGCGTCTCGCCGCGATGAAGGCACGCGATGCCGGCCTCGATGTGCGCGGCAGCGTGATGGCGTCCGACGCTTTCTTTCCGTTTCGCGACGGGCTCGATCAAGCGGCCGCGGTCGGCGTCACCGCGGTCATTCAACCGGGCGGCTCGATGCGGGATCAAGAAGTGATCGACGCGGCGAACGAGCACGATATCGCGATGGTCTTCACCGGCGTGCGTCACTTTCGCCATTAGAGCCATGGTGACGATCGCCATCTGCGCGTCACCGGCGGAAATCGAGCGTTGCTTCCCGGTCATGGCGGAGTTGAGGCCGCATCTTTCGCGCGACGGCTTTGTCGCGCGAGTCAATCGCCAAGAGGCGCAGGGTTATCAGATCGCGTATCTGGAAGAGGAAGGCGAGATTAAGTCGGTCGCCGGCTTTCGCATTTTCGAAATGCTGGCATTCGGCAAGTCGTTGTACGTCGACGATCTCGTCACCCGCGCGTCGGACCGGTCGAAAGGATACGGCGACAAGCTCTTCGATTGGTTGGTCGAGCGCGCACGAGACGAGCGCTGCGATCTATTTCACCTCGACTCCGGTACGCATCGACAGGACGCGCACCGCTTTTATCTTCGCAAGCGCATGGTGATTACGAGTTTCCATTTCGGTCTACGATTGAAGTGATGCCGCGGGCCTCGCGCAAGCACACATGCAGATCCTGATCATCGGCGGCGGCGGGCGCGAGCACGCGCTGGCGTGGAAAATCGCCCAGTCGCCGCGCGCGACGCGCGTTTATGTCGCGCCGGGCAACGCCGGAACGGCGCGCGAGCCGAAGTGCGAGAACGTCGCCATTGCGGCCGATGATATCGACACCCTGGTTCGCTTCGCCCAAACGAGGCGCGTCGATCTCACCGTCGTGGGCCCCGAAGTGCCGCTGGTGGCGGGGATCGTAGACCGCTTTGCCGCCGCCGGACTCAAGTGCTTCGGTCCTACTACAGCGTGCGCGCGCCTCGAGGGGTCGAAAGTCTACGCGAAGAACTTTCTATTTGAGCACAACATTCCAACGGCCGACTACCGCGAGACGACGGACTATGCGAGCAGTGAATTCTTAGCGGATCATCCGGACGTGCGATTTCCCTGTGTCCTGAAGGCTGACGGTTTGGCCGCCGGCAAAGGAGTGGTTATCGCCAATAATCGAGAAGAGTTCTTGGCGGCAGCGCAAAGCATTCAAATGCTGGGCGCGGCTAGTGCCCGCTTGGTTATCGAAGAATTTCTGACGGGTGAGGAGATCACCTACATCGTCATGGTAGATGGAAAGACCGCGCTTCCACTCGCAACCTCGCAGGATCATAAGCGCGTCTACGACGCGGATCAGGGGCCGAACACTGGAGGCATGGGCGCCTACTCTCCGGCGGCGGTCGTAACGCCAGACCTTTCCGATCGGATCATGCGTGAAGTTATCAAACCGACCATTGACGGATTAGCGCGCGCGGGGCATCCCTACACCGGCTTCCTCTACGCCGGTCTCATGATCGCGCCCGACGGCACGCCGAACGTGCTCGAGTTCAACTGCCGTTTCGGCGACCCCGAGACGCAGCCGATTTTGATGCGGCTGCGATCCGATCTCATCGAGCTGATGGAGCTGGCGTTAGCCGGGAACCTTGATCGCGCCGACGCGCGCTGGGATGCACGCGCGGCGCTCGGTGTCGTCATGGCCGCTGGCGGCTATCCGGGCGAATACAAGAAGGGCGACGTCATCAGCGGTTTGCCCGCCGACGCGCCGGACGCCAAGGTATTTCACGCGGGCACCGCCGAGCGCGACGGCCAGATCGTCACCGACGGCGGGCGCGTGTTGTGCGTCACGGCGCTGGGCGCTACAGTGAACGCCGCTCACGCGCGCGCCTATGAAATCGCCGAGCGCATCCGCTGGCCGAACGTGCATTACCGCCGCGATATCGGCTACCGCGCGATCGCCCGCGAGTAGATTTGATTTTAATTATTGAAACCGCAGATGAACGCAGATGAACGCGGATAAGAACAACAGAAGATTTTCGTTTTGTTTTAATCTGCGTTTATCTGCGTTCATCTGCGGTTGCATCGGTTTTTGTTCGCCATGACCAAACCTTTCGTTGCCATTATCATGGGCTCGGATTCCGATCTCGAGCAGATGCAAGCCGCGATCGAGACGCTCGATAAACTCGGCCTAGCGCGGGAAGTACGCGTGCTGTCGGCGCATCGCACGCCCGACGCGATGCATTCCTATGTGAAGGAGGCCGACGCGCGCGGCTGCGCGGTTTTTATCGCCGCCGCCGGCATGGCGGCGCATCTCGCCGGAGCCGTGGCGGCGCTTACCGTGAAACCGGTCATCGGTGTGCCGCTCGAGTCTGGACCTCTCAAGGGGCAGGATGCGCTCCTCTCGACCGTGCAGATGCCGGGCGGCATTCCGGTCGCCTGCGTGGCGATCGGAAAATCCGGCGCAACGAACGCCGCGTATCTCGCCGCCCAAATCATCGCCCTCTCCGACCCCGCGCTCGCGCGGCGACTGCTCGATGAACGCAAAGCGAACGCCGCCGACATCGCCGCCAAGGACAAGGCGATCCGGGAGCGCTTCGGTCAATGAAACGCGCCAGCGAACCGGCTCCCCCTCTCCCCTCGCGGGAGAGGGACGGGGAGAGGGGGCGGCGCCGGAAGCGTTGTTGCTGATGCGCGCCTCGCTCGAACGCGCGGTGCACGTGCTGAAGCAGGGCGGGCTCATCGCCTATGCGACCGAGTATTGCTTCGGCCTCGGCTGCGATCCGCTGAACGAGCGCGCCGTCGCGCGGTTGCTGCGCGTCAAACGCCGGCCGAGTCACAAAGGGCTGATCCTTATCGCCGCGAGTCTCGATCAGTTGGCGCCGTACGCGGCGGAAATTCCGGCCCATGTCGCCGCCACTTGGCCGGGTCCGCACACGTGGTTACTCGAGCCGAGTCGGCGGTCGCCGCGCCGGATCGTAGGCAGGCATTCGCGGGTCGCGGCGCGCGTGACGGCGCATTCGCAGGCGGCTCGGCTCTGTCACGCCGCGGACATGGCGATCGTCTCGACGAGTGTCAATCGCGCGGGCCAACAACCCGCGCGGAGTTATCGTGAAGTCTTGCGCCGCTTCGGCATGGAGATCGACTACGTCCTGCGGGGACGCGTCGGCGAGCTAAAAGCGCCGACATCGATTCGCGATGCGGCGACCGGCGAGTCGGTTCGGGACGGATGACGCTATGGCGAGCACAGCGGTCGATTCCGTCAGAGCTTACCTAATCGATCTGCAAGATCGCATTTGCGCGGCGCTCGAGCGCGAGGACGGCGTCGCGCGTTTTCGCGAAGACCGCTGGGAGCGTCCCGGCGGCGGGGGCGGGCGCACGCGCGTCATCGCGGGAAAGGTCTTCGAGCACGGCGGCGTCAATTTCTCCCACGTGCATGGCACCGGTCTGCCCGCCTCGGCGACGACGCAGCGGCCGGAGCTTGCCGGCCGCACCTTCCAAGCCCTCGGTGCTTCGATCGTCATGCATCCGCGCAATCCGTACGTCCCGACGTCGCATTGCAACGTGCGTTTCTTTCAAGCCGAAAAGCCGGACGCGGAGCCGGTGTGGTGGTTCGGCGGCGGCTTCGATCTCACGCCGTACTACGGCTTCGACGAGGACTGCGTGCATTGGCACCGCCAGGCGAAAGCGGCGTGCGATCCGTTCGGCGCGGATTATCATGCGCGCTTCAAAAAATGGTGCGATGAATATTTTTTCATCAAGCACCGGCAGGAGCCGCGCGGCATCGGGGGCTTGTTCTTCGACGATTTAACCGAGCGCGGCTTCGAGCATTGCTTCGGTTTCATGAAGAGCGTTGCAGAGCACTACCTAAAGGCGTACCTACCGATCGTGCAGCGGCGCAAGAACGTCCCACACGGCGAGCGTGAGCGCGATTTCCAACTCTACCGCCGTGGGCGTTATGTGGAGTTCAACTTCGTCTACGACCGCGGCACGCTCTTCGGTCTACAGTCCGGCGGTCGCACGGAATCGATCCTGGTATCCCTGCCGCCGCTGGTGACGTGGCGCTACGACTGGCAGCCGGAGCCCGGCAGCGCGGAAGCGCGGCTGTACGAATATTTCCTGAAACCGCGCGACTGGCTCGCGGGCGCGTGAACGTTCAGCGCGTCGCCGGCACGAGCGCAATTTCCACGCGCTGATTGAGCCGCGCGATCGCGTTCCATTCGCTCGCCGTCGTTGCGTGATCGGGATAACGCTGAAACGGGCGGCTCGCACCGTGTGAAACGATGTTGACTTCAATCGGCCCGCGCGCCGCCGCTTGCTCGTTGAGAAAGCGCGCGAACGCTTCCGATTGGCGCTGTGCGAGGCGCACTGCTTCTCCCGGGGGGAAAGTCAAAACCTCGCAACCGGAGAACAACGTGCCGGGGGCCGGTAAGCGATTCCCGCCTTGCTCGTCGCGCACGATGCAGAAGTCGCCCAAATGCCCTTCGAGCCGCACGGTGCCACGGAAGCCGGCTTCGGCGAGACGCGAGACCAATTCGCGCACCAGTTGCAACCGCGTATCGTTGAACGGGATCTCACCGAAGTCATAACGACTCTGTTGGTTGAGCGACCACGCGATCGTTTCAAGCAGCGCTCGGCTCGGCTCGGCGGAACTGGGCGCTTGCGGGGGCGTTTCGACGAGAGCCGCGGTTTTTTCCGCGGTCAAACGGCGCACCTCCACCGCCTTGAGATGTGCGTTATCCGCGGCCAACTGATCGCGCGCCTGCTCGAGCTCGCGGTACAGCGTCAAGGACCACCATGCGGCGGCGGCTAACAATCCGAAAAACAATATCCATCCCAGAAATTTCGCCGGGCCGCCTCGGCGCGCGGCAGGCGGTTCAACGGCAACAGGCGGCGGCACGTGCGCTCGCGGTGGCGCGAACGGAACTACCGGCGCGGAAAGTCGCGCAGGATTGATCGGCACGGTGATGTCTCCGCCGCGCGCCACACGCTGTGTGTTGGCCGTTGCCTGCTGCGCCACGACGACTCGATTGTGGGAAATTTGCAGCGACATGAGAATTCGATCCACGGCAAGCGCGTGCGCCGGCTTCCGTAGCACGCCGGCGGCGCCGAGCGCGCGTGCCTCGTCGAGATAGGCCTCGTCCTCCTTCGACGTATACATCACCACCGGAATCGCGGACATCGCGTGCGTAGCCTTGATCGCACCCAGCGTTTCGAAGCCGTCCATGCCGGGCATCATGTGATCGAGGAAAATGGCGGCGGGCGGCGGATTCAATCTGAGATAGTCGAGTGCTTCAGGGCCGGACTCCACGACATCGACCATCAGCCCCTGTGCCTTTAGCAGCCGAGCTAAGCTCAAGAGCGCGACGCGCGAGTCGTCCACCACGAGCGCGGTTTTAGGCAATTGATTCCTCTCGACCGGAGCTCTCTGCGCCATGCTCGGTATCTTAGGGCAACGCGCGACAACGGGCACGCCCAAATCGCGCCGTTCGCGCTGGCCTCGCGTCAGGGCCCTGCTAGAATGCCTGCCTCCGAAGGAGGATGCCCATTAGCACAGAGCCGCCGCAGGATAGGGAGCCGACACTGCGCGTGTCGCCCATGCCAGCCGATACCAACGCGACCGGCGACATCTTCGGCGGCTGGATCATGTCGCAGGTCGACATCGCGGGCGGTATTCACGCGGCGCGGCGCGCGCGTGGGCGCGTTGCCACCGTGGCAGTGAACTCTTTCACGTTCAAGAAACCGGTGTACGTCGCCGATGTCGTGAGCTTCTATACCGACCTCGTCAAAGTCGGCACCACATCATTGACGATCGACGTCAAGGTATACGCCGAACGGAGTTGGGTTACGCCGACGCCGGGTGAGGCCGTGCTCGTCACCGAGGCGATATTGACGTATGTCGCTTTGGATGAGCACGGTCGCAAGCGTCCCGTCCCACCTGCCTAAGCGCTTTTACGATAGACAACGTCTGCGTCTGCCACTAGGCTTTTGGTCGGAATGGTAAGAATCCTCGCGACCGCCGCATTGACGCTGGCGCTGGCGTTTAGGCCCGGTGGCGGCGCCGCTGCCGACGCGCCGACGCTCGCGAAACTGCAACCGCTGGCGAGCACGCAAGCGCCGCTGGAAATCATCGGGCGCGCCGGGTTGCAGCTTTCGACCTCGCCCGTCTCCTCCTCCAATTGGAAGCTCACATCCGCCGATACCGTCGCCGGCGACACCCGGCCCGCCGACCGGCTGATCGAGCTTTATACCGGCACCGCGTCCGCGCCGATTCTTTTGTGCCGAATCCTGCTGCGCTATTACCCGAGCCGCGCCGGCTGGATCCCTTATTTTCAGCTGAACGAAGAACCGCTGCTCACTCGCGTGAACGGGCGCTGGCAGCCGATCGAGATCGCTCCCGGCGTTTCGGCCTTACTGGTGCGGAAGGGGGGCATGCTCCCAAACGCCGAGGGTTTCTTCCCAGCGATCGAGTTCGGTTTAAGCTCCGGCCCGCTGACCGTCGTCGGCTGGCGAACCCGCTAGCGCTTCTTCAAGGCGTCCATGAACGGCGTGATCAAATCCATCGGCAGCGGAAACACGATCGTCGAGCTCTTCTCGCCCGCGATGCCCGAAAGCGTCTGCAAATAACGTAGCTGTATGGCTAGCGGGTTGCGGCTCATTTGATCGGCCGCCATTACCAGCTTCTCTGCCGCCTGCAGTTCGCCCTCCGCATGGATCACCTTCGCGCGCCGGGTGCGCTCGGCTTCCGCCTGCTGCGCGATCGCACGCACCATCGTCGGATCGATGTCGACGTGCTTGATCTCCACACTCGTCACCTTGATGCCCCAGGCGTCGGTCGCGGCGTCGAGGATGCGCTGGATGTCGATGTTCAATTTATCGCGTTCCGCCAGCATCTCGTCGAGCTCGTGCTTACCGAGCACCGAACGCAACGTGGTTTGCGCGAGCTGGCTGGTCGCCATGTAGTAATCTTCCACCTGAATGATCGCGCGCTGCGGATCGATCACGCGAAAGTAGACGACCGCATTCACCTTGACCGAGACGTTATCGCGCGAGATCACATCCTGCGGCGGCACGTCCATCACGATGATGCGCAGATCGACTTTGACCATTTGCTGCGCGAGCGGGATGAGAAGAAAAATTCCCGGTCCCTTAACTTTCCAAAACCGTCCGAAGAGAAAAACCACGCCTCGTGTATATTCGCGCAGTACCCGAAACGAGGAGAACAGAAGAAGCGCGATGACCGCAAGAACGAAACCGCCGGAAGCGAAACCCATGTCAGTTGCCCTCTTTTTGCTCTGGTTCGACGAGTAAGGTCAGGCCGTCGCGGCCGGTGACCCGTATCCTTTGTCCGCGCACGAGCCGCTCGCGCGTGCGCGCCTGCCAATTTTCACTGTGCACGTGCACCCAACCCTGGTCCGCGAACGCGCCGAGCGCTTCGCCTCGCGCACCCAGCAACTCTTCCGCACCCGACACCACCGCGCGCCGGCGCGATCGCACGGCGAGCATGACGATACCGAAGAGAATCGCGCCCGTGACCAGCGCGACGACGGTGATTAGCTGCCACGCGATGTCGTAACCCTCGACGCCGGTGTCGAACAAAATGATCGAGCCAACGACAAACGCGACGATGCCGCCGATACCGAGCGCGCCGAAGCTCGGCATGAACGCCTCGGCCACCATGAACGCCAGCCCGAGTAGGATGAGCCCGAAACCGGCGTAGTTGACGGGCAGCGTTTGGAACGCGTAGAGCCCGAGCAGCAGGCAGATACCGCCGACCACTCCCGGGAGCACGTACCCAGGGTTCGATAGCTCGAAAATAAGGCCGAGGGTGCCGAGCATCATCAGGATAACAGCGACGTTCGGATCGGTAATGACGGAGAGCAGCTTCGTGCGCCAGTCGGGCTCGAACGCGACGAGCGTCGCGCCTTTCAACGCGTTCAAACGAGTCTCTTTACCCTGCACCTCGATCCGCCGTCCCTCGATCTTCGCGAGCAGGTCGTCGATATCCGTGGCGATGAAGTCGGCCACGCGCAAGCGCACCGCTTCCTCGGCGTGCAACGACGCCGCTTCGCGCACCGCCTTTTCCGCCCACTCGCCGTTGCGCCCGCGCATCTGCGCGAGGCCACGTATGTACGCCGCCGCATCGTTGACCGCTTTGTGCGTCATGGCGTCGTCGCCCAGCGGGGGACGCGGCTCCTTGTCTTTCGCGCCGTCTTTACTCTTTTCTTTTTCCTTAACCTTCGGTTCCTCGCGCAGCGGCTTTTCGTTCCCGCCTCCTCCGCCGATGCGCACCGGTGTCGCCGCCCCGAGGTTGGTCCCCGGGGCCATCGCCGCCACGTGGCTCGCGTAGAAAATGTAAGTGCCCGCACTCGCCGCGCGCGCGCCCGACGGCGCGACATAAGTCACAACCGGGATCGGCGAAGCGATGATCTCCTTGATGATCTCCCGCATCGACGTGTCGAGACCGCCGGGCGTGTCCACGCGCAAGACGACGAGCGCCGCCTGCACCTCCCGCGCTCGCGCGAGACCGCTTCTGACGTAGTCGTCCGTCACCGGACCGATCGCGCCCTGAATGTTCATGACCAGCACCTTTTTGGCCGTCGAATCGACCGGCGACGGTGGATCTGCCGACAAAGCGACCAGGGAGAGGGGCGCAACAGCCAGCGTACTCCACGCGAGCATCCGAAGCGCACGCCGCGGCGATCCAAAAGCGCGATGTATCCGGGAGAGAATCACGCGAACACCATACCAGAAAGATCCTACTGGAGAACGAGGGGCGGACCTGCTCAGCGGCGGGCGAGATAATTCAATAGAAAATCGAGCACTTCAAAGCGGTTATACGCCTCTTGCAGGCCGCGCCCCCAGACGGTGGGACCGTGATCTCGCACCAGGAGCGCGCTGATTCTTGGCGGCGAGCGCGTGAACCGGGTGCGCACATCGCGCGCGATGCGCTTGACGTCGAGGTGATTGGCGAAGAGCGACAGCTCGGCCTTCGGGCGATGCTCCCAGACATCGAATCCTTTAACCATCTCAAGCAGCGGTAAACGCAAAGCGCGCGACTTGGCCGGGCTACGCGCCGTCGCGAGACAAGCCGCCACACTGTGTCCGTGCAAACACGCGTTTGCTTCGGAGAAAAGCGCGTAGAGCGTCGCGTGTATAGCCGTCTCCGCCGATGGCAATTGATCCGCTCGACCGCGTTCGACGACCGCACCGTCGTCGACCCGCGCGAGAATGAAATCACCCTCATCGAGTCGACCCTTGGGCCGTCCGCTCGCGGTGATCCAGAAATGCTCCGAATCCGCGCGCGCGGAGAGATTGCCCGCGGTGCCCGCCATCCAGCCGCGCGCGTGGAAGTCGCGGGCGATTTCCACCAGCGCCGCGCGCGGCGAAAGATCGTCGAAGGAACTAGACATAAAGTGAAACCGTAGATAAACGCAGATACACGCCGATCAAAAACCACGACCGACTTTTTTTATCCGCGTCTATCCGCGTTCGTCGGCGGATAATGTTTTCAAGCGAACGCCGCCATCTCGCGCTCGGTGTACACCGGCGCCCAGCCGCTGGTGTCGATAAAGTAGCGCACGGCTTTCAAGCGCTTGGAATCGCGCATCTCGAACCAATGTTCCGTATTTGCGGGCACGTTGATGTAGTCGCCGGCGGAAACCTCGAGCATGAACTGCCCGCCATCGGGCTCGACGAAACCGAAGTAGCCGCGGCCTGAAAGGATGTAGCGCACTTCATCGTCGGTGTGATAATGAATCTTCGCGAACTTGGCGAGCATTTCCGGCCTTCCGGGAATGTCTTCGTGGATCACCACCAAGTCGCGCGTTTTGTAGCCCTTGTCGCGCTTCAGTTTCTCGAAGCGCTCCTCCACGGTGCCGAGCAACTCCTCTTTCTCGACGTCCGTCAGGCCTTGCTTGGTAAGCAGCTCTTTGGCGCGCGCGGTCTCGGGCGCGATCCAGCCGTTTAGCGTGATGCCAAGACGCGCTAAGCGGTTTCGGATCGTAGCAAAGTCGGTGATGTCGCTACTGCCGGATACGATGATTCGGGCCATGCTTCGCCTCCTTTGTCAGTCAATCATATTGTTCAAACGCAAATTCAACCGATCGCCGGTTTTTCAAACCCGCCGCGACGCCCCAACGGGCGGCGACCGCGTGGCTTTGACGGCGGGGCCGGTACTTCCGCAACAGCCACCGGCGCCGGTGGCGGCGGCGGCGGCGGCGCTTTGGCTACCTCGCGCGTGCTGTCCTTGGGACGCTCGCGCCGCGGCTCGCGCTCGCCCCGCCGCGCGCCGCGATCATGTCGATCCGGTCGTGGCGTACGGCGACGCGTGGGCGGTTCCAGGGCCGGCAGCGACGCGTCTACTTTCACGGTCGGTATCCGGTGCCCGAGATACGCCTCGATGTCCGGCAGCGCGAACACGTAGCGCTCGCACGCAAAGCTTACCGCATCTCCGCTCTTGCCCGCACGCGCCGTGCGCCCGATGCGATGCACGTAGTCTTCCCCATTCTGCGGCAGGTCGAAGTTGAACACGTGCGACACGTCCGGGATGTGCAGCCCGCGCGCGGCGACGTCGGTAGCCACAAGGATCGGTAACCGCCCCTCGCTGAAATCGCCGAGCAATCGCAGTCGCGTCTGCTGCGGCACGTCGCCCGAGAGGATCTCGGCGTGGAAGCCGTTGGCCTGCAGCCACCCGACCAGCCGCTCGCCCATGTCCTTGGTATTGACGAACACCAAGCTGCGTGTCGCGTCTATATGACGCAGCAGCGAAACGAGCGTCGCGATCTTCTCTTCGGTCGCGGTGTGATACAGCACTTGCTCGACGTTGTCGGCGGTACGGCGGTCGGCGTCGATACGCATGAATTGCGGATTGTTCATATGCTCGTAGGCGAGCTCGGTCACGCGATAGGACAGCGTCGCCGAGAACAACATGTTCAGGCGCTGGGTAGGCTCGGGCATGCGGCGCAATAAAAAACGAATGTCCTTGATGAAGCCGAGATCGAACATCCGATCCGCCTCATCGAGCACCATCACCTGGATCGCTCTGAGATCGAACACGCGCTGCTTGAAGTAGTCGATGATGCGCCCGGGCGTGCCGATCAACACATCGACGCCCGCCTGAAGCGCCAGGCGTTGCGTGTCGTAACCGGTGCCGCCGAATACCAGATTCAATCGGTATCCCGTGCCGACGCCGAGCGCCTCCGCGTCCCTGTGAATCTGCACCGCGAGCTCGCGCGTCGGCGCCAGTATGATGGCACGCGGCTGCGTAATCGCGCGCTCAGGCGCGGCCGGATGAGATAACAAGTGATTGAAGGTCGCCAGTAGAAACGCCGCCGTCTTGCCCGTGCCCGTTTGCGCTTGACCGGCGACGTCCTGCCCCGCGAGCGCGATAGGCAAGGCCTTCGCTTGTATCGGCGTGCAGAATTCGAAACCAGCCGTGCGGACGCCCTGCATTAGGGCTTCGGGTAGGTTCAGGCGACCAAAGGAGTGATCGGTGAGGTGGTGTTCGCTCATTTCTCTCTATAACGTTAAGAATACCAATAGCACGCCGGCAATAACAGATTACCGGTGAATTCCTTTTGATTTGACCGACAAATCTTCGGTGCTTGCATTGGACAAACTATTTCGCTCAAATATCGCAGCTGTTTTGGTCTAATCCCAGCCTAAATCCGCCGCGATCGCGGCGGATCCGTAAAGACGGAGAATCTGTACTCATGAGCGCAGGCATTGTTAGCGTTACGGACGGCACCTTCGAGCAGGAAGTGCTAAAGAGTCAGGGACCGGTATTGGTCGACTATTGGGCTGAATGGTGCGGACCGTGCAAGATGATCGCGCCCGTGCTGGAGGAAATTGCACGTGAATACATAGGTCGACTCAAGGTGACCAAGCTTAACATCGACGAGAACCCGTCGACTCCACCTAAGTATGGCATCCGCGGCATACCTACGCTGATGCTTTTTAAAAACGGCAGCGTGGAGGCGACCAAGGTCGGTGCAGTGTCGAAGTCACAACTATCCGCGTTCTTGGATGGCCATCTGTAATTCGGCAATGCCGCCCGGACGCTTGTACTGGACGAACCCCAAAACAGGTGATAATGTTTATTTAGGCGAGCGCGAGCTTCCCTTTTTAATATAAATTCCTACTCCCTTTTTCTTTTAACCCTTCTTATCTAGGCCCCCGGAACTTTCCGGCGGGTAAATTTCAGGGCTCGTGTCCCTGAAACGGCGGACGCAATGACCCCAACCTTGATGAATCTCTCGGAACTTAAGAAGAAACCGGCAACCGAGCTGGCGGAAATGGCGAGCGCGCTCGATCTTGAAGGCGGCAGCCGGTTGCGCAAACAGGATCTGATCTTCGCCATCCTCAAGGCCCAGGCAAAAAAGGGCGAGGATATCGTCGGCGAGGGTGTGGTCGAGATCTTGCAAGACGGTTTCGGCTTCTTGCGCTCAGGCGACAGCTCGTACCTCGCGGGACCGGACGATATCTACGTTTCACCTTCCCAGATTCGGCGCTTTAACTTGCGCACCGGCGATACCGTGAAGGGAAATATTCGCCCGCCGAAGGAATCCGAGCGCTATTTCGCGCTGCTCAAAGTCGAGGAGATCAACTTTCAGCTGCCGGAGGAAGCGAAAAACAAGGTCCTGTTCGAGAACCTAACGCCGCTGCATCCCAATGATCGCATGGGACTCGAGCGCGATAACGCGTCCAGCGAAAATCTGACGTCTCGTGTCATCGATCTCATCGCGCCCATCGGGAAAGGCCAGCGCGGCCTGATCGTCTCACCCCCTAAGGCCGGCAAGACGGTCATGCTGCAGAACATCGCTCACTCGATCACCGGGAACCATCCGGAATGCATGTTGATGGTGCTCCTGATCGACGAACGCCCGGAAGAAGTCACTGAGATGCAACGCTCGGTACGCGGCGAAGTGATCGCCTCGACGTTCGATGAGCCGGCGGCGCGGCACGTACAGGTCGCCGAGATGGTAATCGAAAAGGCGAAGCGTCTGGTCGAGCACAAGAAAGCCGTCATTATCTTGCTCGATTCGATCACCCGCTTGGCGCGCGCTTACAACACCGTGGTGCCGGCGTCGGGCAAGGTGCTCACCGGCGGCGTCGACGCGAACGCGCTCCAGCGGCCCAAGCGATTCTTCGGCGCGGCGCGCAATATCGAAGAGGGCGGAAGCCTGACGATCATCGCGACCGCGTTGATCGATACCGGTTCGAAAATGGACGACGTGATTTACGAAGAGTTCAAAGGCACCGGCAACATGGAGATACATCTCGACCGCCGCCTGTCCGAGAAGCGCGTTTACCCCTCGATCAACATCAACCGCTCCGGCACTCGCCGCGAAGAATTGCTATTGCCGCCGGATGAGCTGCAGAAGACTTGGATCCTGCGCAAACTGCTGCATCAAATGGACGAGCTCGAGGCGTCCGAGTTCTTGCTCGAAAAACTGCGCGCCACCAAGAACAACGGAGAGTTCTTCGACTCGATGAAGCGCTAGTTAAGCGCCCGCGTCCCGAGCGCAACGGCAAAACCCGGCGAAACGGGGACTGTCGAGGTTGCTCTGCCGCCCTCACGTGTCTAGCCGGGCGCCAAAACAGTCGGTAAACTACGCGCCCCTAGAATCGCCGCTGGCCGGCGGCAAATCGCTGAGGTGTCAGATGAAGGCCGGAATTCATCCCGCGTACCAAGAGATCACCGTCACCTGTGCGTGCGGCAACAGCTTCAAGACGCGCTCCACCGCCGGTCGCGACCTGCACGTGGAAGTTTGCGCGAAGTGCCATCCGTTCTACACCGGCAAGCAGAAGATCGTCGACACCGAAGGCCGAGTCGAGAAGTTCCGTCAGAAGTACGCCAAGAAGTAATTGCGTCGCCGTGCATTCATAAGAGCGGCGCTCCGCGCGAGCGCCCTTTTTGCTTGCGCGCTGTCGCTGCTCGCGTCCGCGGCCGACGCGCGCACGACCGACGCCGAAGCCGCATCGGTGCGATGGGCGCTCGACGGAGACAGTCTGCTTCTGGCGGACGGACGTCAAGTCCGGCTGATCGGAATCAACACCCCTGAGCTCGGCAAAAACGGAGCGGCGGATCAGCCGCTCGCGCGAGCGGCGCGCGAGCGAGCGACGGCGCTTACCCGTGGACAGACCATACGGTTGGTTTACGATCGCGAGCGCCTCGACCGCTACGGACGCACGCTCGCGTATGCCGTGCTTCCTGACGGACGAGACCTGCAGGACATCCTGCTACGCGAAGGCTACGCGTGGTTCATCGCCATCCCGCCGAACGTCAGCCGCCTACCGCTCTATCGTTCGGCCGAGTCGCACGCCCGTACTACCCGTCTTGGAGTTTGGGGACGTCCTGAGTACGAGCCAGTCTCCGCCGAGCGTGTCTCCCCTGCGCAGTACGGTTTCCTTAGGTTGTCGGGAACCGTGATGGCGATTCGAAACCGAGCCACCGGCGTTGAGGTTGCCCTGTCGCCGAGAGTCCACCTGTGGCTGCCGCGAGACGTTTACGCGTCGCTACCGGCGCGACAATCTCTGCTTGGGAAACGCGTCTTGGCGCGCGGCTGGCTCGCGGAGTATAAATATAGCGCGCGCATGCGCATTACCCACCCCGCCATGCTGGAAGTATTGTAGTGATCGCCGCCTCAACCCCGCTTGTCCGCCGCGTCTGTCTCTGGTGCGCGCTTGCTCTAGCCGGCTCGCTTAGCGGGTGCGCGCTGAACCCGGTGAGCGGAACCCCCGATTTCGTCATGATGACCGAGGCGAAAGAGATCCAGCTCGGTCGCGCCAGTGATCCCAAGGTACGCGCGCAGTACGGCGTGTACGACGACGCGGCGCTCCAGACGTATGTGCAACAAGTGGGCGAGCGCGTGGCGCGTAGCAGCCACCGCCCAGACCTGGTTTATCGCTTCACCGTCATCGACACGCCCGACGTCAATGCCTTCGCCCTTCCGGGCGGGTACGTTTACATCACGCGTGGGATTCTTGCTTACCTAAGTTCCGAAGCGGAGCTCGCGGCGGTCCTCGGTCACGAGGTCGGACACGTGACGGCACGGCATTCGGTGCGTCAGTACAGCGCCGCCACCGCCGGCCAGATGGTCGCGACGATTTTCCTCGGTAACGCCGGGCAGAATCTTTTCAATGTCATCGGCGGCGCGCTCTTGAGCGGCTACGGTCGCGATCACGAGCTGGAAGCGGACCGGCTCGGCGCCGAATATCTCGCGCGCAACGCCTACGACCCGGATGCCATGATCAGCGTGATCGGCGTCCTCAAGAACCAGGAGGAATTCGAAAAGGAGCGCGCCAAAACGGAAGGCCGCGAGCCGCGCAACTACCACGGTGTGTTTGCGAGTCACCCGAGCGCCGATCAACGCCTGCAAGAAGTGGTCACCGAGGCGAAACAGGCGAAGACCGCGTCGACGACGCGCATCGGGCGCGATGAGTACTTGCAACACATCGACGGCTTGCGCTACGGCGACAGTCCGAAGGCCGGTGTGCGGCGTAAGTCCGCGTTTTACCACCGCGATATGAATTTAGCCGTTCAATTTCCAGAAGGTTGGCAGGTCGGAAACGCCCCCAGTGCAGTAACCGCTCAGAGCCAAGGGGGCGATGCGGTATTACAACTGCGCAGCGCAGACCTGAACAAACCGGTAGCGCCCGAAGAGTACCTGAAGGCGCTGCTTAAGGTCGATTATCTCCAAGACGCGGCGGCTCTTGCCGGAACGTCGCTTCCCTCGTATTCCGGCATCGCGCGCATGGCAACGCCCTTCGGCCGCGGGAAGACGCGAGCGTCCGTCGTCTACCACGAAAATCGCGCGTTCCTGTTTCTCGCGGCGGCGAAAACCGACGCCGCGTTCGCTCGGTATGACCAGCAGTTCCTCGCGACGGCGCGCAGCCTGCGTGCCCTAAATCCGGAGGAAAAACCGATTGCCGAGGGACTGCAGGTGCGCACGGTGCGCGCCGGCGCCGGCGATACCTTCGCCACGCTCGGGGCAAAATCGCCGCTGCCTAATGATGCCGAGTCGGTGCTACGATTAATCAATAACAAATTCCCGACCGGCGAACCCGAGGCCGGCGAAACCCTCAAGACGATTCAATAGAGTCACATTCATGAAAAAGGATTTCGAGCAGGCCGCGCTCGACTATCACGCGTTGCCGACCCCCGGAAAGATTCGTGTCGAGTCTTCAAAGCCATGCACGACCCAAGCGGAGCTCGCGCTCGCTTACACACCCGGCGTCGCCGAACCCGTGCGCGCCATCGTCCGAAATCCGGAGCTGGTTTATCGTTACACGAACAAGGGCAACCTCGTAGCCGTCATCACCGACGGCACCGCGGTGCTCGGCCTCGGCAAGGCCGGTCCGCTCGCGGCCAAACCGGTCATGGAAGGTAAGGCGATACTCTTCAAGAATTTCGCCGGCATCGACGTGTTCGACATCGAGATCAGCGCGCCGACCACGCAAGCCTTCATCGAAACCGTGGTGCACATCGCGCCGACGTTCGGCGGCATCAACCTCGAAGACATCCGCGCGCCGGAGTGTTTCGAAATCGAGAAGGCGCTCATCGAGCGGCTCGACATCCCGGTGTTCCATGACGACCAGCACGGCACCGCCATCGTGATCGCCGCCGGTCTCACCAACGCGCTTGAGCTGCAACGCAAGCGGCTCGAAGATATTTCGATCGTGTGTCTAGGCGCGGGCTCGGCGGGGATCGCCTCGATCAATTTACTCGTCGCGCTCGGCGCCAAGCGCGAGCAGGTCGTGCTGATCGACACCAAAGGCGTGGTAGAGGACACGCGCAACGATCTCACGTCGTTCAAGCGCCCGTTCGCTCGAAAGACCGACCACCGCACGCTGCTCGATGCCATGCGTGGCGCGGATGTCTTCATCGGCGTCGCCGCGGCAAACCTGGTTACACCCGAAATGCTGCGCGCCATGGCGGCACGTCCGATCGTGTTCGCGCTGGCGAACCCAGACCCCGAGATCATGCCGGAAGCGGCGCATGCGGCGCGGCAGGATTTGATCATGGCCACCGGGCGCACGGATTATCCCAATCAAATAAACAATGCTCTCGGTTTTCCGTATATTTTTCGCGGCGCGCTCGACGTACGCGCGCGCTGCATCAACCCGGCGATGTGCGCGGCCGCCGTGCGCGCGCTGGTGGAATTGGCGCGCGCGCCGGTGCCGATGGAAGTCCTGCACGCGTATCGCCTCGAGCGGCTGGCGTTCGGTCCGGAATACATCATTCCGAAACCGTTCGATCCACGCTTGCTTCGCGCTATTTCGTCCGCGGTCGCCCAGGCGGCGGTCGCGAGCGGCGTGGCGCGCGTGGGATATCCCGCGCACTACTCGCGCT
This sequence comes from Sulfurifustaceae bacterium, assembly GCA_041485885.1. Classification (GTDB taxonomy): domain Bacteria; phylum Pseudomonadota; class Gammaproteobacteria; order Acidiferrobacterales; family Sulfurifustaceae; genus JACQFZ01. The sequence goes on along the minus strand of JBGPKL010000001.1, from coordinate 152,736 downwards.
ACGGGACTTAGCCAAAGCAACGGGGTTAAGCGACGTCTCGGCCCGGTGACTGCCCGAGAGGAACAGCTGTCGGCATCGGAGCGACCGCCACCCCACGCCCGACCGAGAGCGCCGCGAGAACGGCGAAACACTGCAACACCGCCACCGCGATCAAAACCGCAGCGAACCGGCCGGCATCCATCAACGGTCCGAATAGGAGGACGGGCGAAAGCGCGAAGCCGACGTCGAGCCCGGAATAAACGAAACCATAAACCCGACCGTACGCACTGGCTCCGAAGCGGGCGGTCGCCGCGCGGCGCACGAGCATGTCGCGCGACGGGCCGGCCATGCCGGTACAAAATCCGAGTCCCGCCATCAGCACCGTCACGCTCCACACGGGCGCGGCGCCGCTCGCAAGGCCGAGCGCAAAAATCCCGGCGCAGACGAGCACGACGGCAATAAGGCGATCATGCACTTCATTGCGTGCGACCAAGAAGCCGCCGACCGCCATGCCGGCAGCGCCGCCGAGGAGCATAGCGGTGAGTGCGGAGGCGGCGGCGGCGAGCGACATGCCGTAGAGATGGTGCAGCGCGAGCGGTCCGAAGTTTTGCAATCCGGCCGCCGCCGCCGTGATCACGAGAAAAAACACGAAACAGAGCCACACCGCGCCGGTGCCGAGGAACGCGAACGCCGAAGGCTTCCCGTCGACCGACGCCGGATGCGCGGCCTCGCTATGAGGCTCCGGCGTGATGGCCCGACGGCGAATCAATAGCGGCAGGAGCGCGGCGACGGACAAACCCGCGGCGGCGAATGCCGCGGTGCGCCAGTCTACGGCGAGCGCGATGCCGGCCATGAACACGGGAGCGGCCGCATAGCCCAGATTCCCGGAAAGCCCGTGCACCGAGAACGCATGCCCCAGGCGCGGCCCCGACACATTACGATTGAGCAATGTAAAGTCGGCCGGATGAAAAACGGAGTTGCCCGCGCCGGCGACGGCCGCGGCGAGAATAAGCGTGGCATAGTTCGGCGCAAACCCAAGTATGACGCCGGCAGTACCGAGCAGCACGATTCCACCCAGTAACGCCCGGCGCGCGCCGACGCGGTCTACGACGAATCCGGCGACGACCTGACCGACGCCGGAAACCGTAAAGAAGACGGCGGTCGTCACACCGAGCTGCGTAAACGTAAGATCAAACTCGCGCAGGAGCCACGGGAAGAGCGCCGGCATCATCAACTGAAAAAAATGGGAAACGCTGTGCGCGAAACCGATAAGCGCGACTACCTCGATCTCGCGCCGCCCACTCGTTGCTGGTGCTACCGTCATCGCTGGAACTCTTTGTGGACCGTTAAGCTATTATCGCATGCTCATGCGAATTAAAAGCATAGACAAATCGCGCGCGCTGCGTGACGCGATCCGTTGGGCCGAAACCGAGTTGAGCAACGCCGGCGTGCATTGCGGCCACGGCACGATGAATACCGCGGACGAGGCTGCCTGGCTCGCGGGAAGCGCGCTCGGGGTCGCGCCATCCGAACTCGAGCGTCATCTCGGCGACGCTCTTGATGCCGGTCAGCGCACGCGAATCGCGACGCTCATCGAGCAGCGTATCGAAACGCGCAAGCCGACGGCGTATCTGCTTAAGGAGGCCTGGTTCGCGGGGCTTTCGTTCTATGTCGATGAACGCGTCATCGTTCCCCGATCGCTTACCGCGGAGTTTATTCGAGAGCGTTTCGCGCCTTGGATCGAGTCCGCGCGCGTGCACCGTCTCCTCGACCTCGGCACCGGCAGCGGTTGCATGGCGATCGCCGCGGCTGTTGCGTTCCCGCGAGCCCGCGTCGACGCCGTCGATATTTCCACGGACGCATTGGCGGTCGCTCGCATCAACGTTGAGCGACACGATTTGCTGGATCGCGTGCAGCTCGTGCGGTCTGATCTTTACCGCGAGCTTGCCGCGGAGCGCTACGACGTCATTCTCACCAATCCACCGTACGTCGCTCGTGAGGAGCTGCGGAAACTCCCGCCCGAATACCGTTTCGAGCCGATCGTCGCGCTCGACGCCGGAGTGGAAGGATTGGATTTGATTGTTCGCATCTTGGCCGACGCGTCGCCACATTTGGAACCAAACGGCATTCTCATCGCCGAAGTGGGTAGTAGCCGGGATGCACTCGAGCACGTGTTTCCGGAGGTGCCATTTGTATGGCTCACGACCAGTAGCGGAGACGAGAGCGTGTTCTTACTGACCGAGGAGACCATCGCGCAACACGCGCGCGCGTTCCTCAAAGCGGCCAACTCAACTTCGCGCTAGCGGATGCCGGTGACACAGCGCCCCGAGTGCCACCCGCCGCAACTCAACTCGTCGCCATTCAGATTCCTACTTAGTGCCGCTCACTTGCATCGGAGGCTTGGCAAACATCGCCTCGATTTCTTTTTGGAACCGCCGCTCCGCTTCTTTGCGTTTGAGCTTTAAGGTCGGCGTGAGTAAACCGTTTTCGAGGCCCCAAGGTCCCAACACTCTTGCGATGTAGCGGATACGGACGTAGCCCGGAAATTCTTTAAGCTGCGCATTGGCGCGCTCGGCGAGGACGCGTGGATCTTCCACCTTCGAAACACAGACGAGCCCGAGGTACGGACGCCCCTCGCCGATCAGCATGACGCTTTCGAAGGTCGGATCGCGCAGGATCGCCTGCTCGGCGTCGTCGGGCGGCAGCTTCTCGCCGTTCGAGAGCACGATGATTTCCTTGATCCGCCCGGTGATGTAGACGCGCCCGTCGCGGATGCGGGCGATATCACCGGTATGCAACCACCCGTCGGAATCGATGGCGGCACGCGTGGCTTCGGGGTTGTTCCAGTAACCGAGCATGACGTTGGGTCCCTTCGCGAGCAGCTCCCCGGTGTCGGCACAACGCAAGGTGACGCCCTCGATCGCGCGCCCGACGGACATCGGGTCGTTGTCGTTCGGGCGATTCGTGGTCAACACCGGCGCCGTTTCGGTCAGCCCGTAACCTTGTAAAATCGGAAAACCGAGCCCGATGAAGACACGCGCCAGTTCCGGCGGAAACGCAGCGCCGCCGACCGATACGTTGCGAATCCGGCCACCCATGCGCGCCTGTACTTTTTTCGCGACGAGCGTTTTGAGCACCGGCCAGAGCAAATGATCCTTGAGTGTCGCCTCGCCCTTGAAGCGACGCCAGCCGACGTCCACGGTTCGATCGAAGAGCTTGCGCTTCGAGCTTCCCGGCGGTAGCGCTTGCTGCATCGCCGCCCACACCCGCTCGAAGACCCGCGGCACGCTCACCATGATGGTCGGCTTGTGCGTCTGCAAATCCTCGCCGAGCAGCGTGATGGAACGGGCGAAAGCGCTCTGCGCGCCGGTGTAGATGTTCAAGTAGTAACCCACGGTGCGCTCGAACATATGCGACATCGGCAGGAATGAAACGCCGAGATCCGCCGAAGTGATCGTCACGACTTTGGAGGAGGCGACGACGTTGCTGACGATATTGCCGTGCGACAACATCACGCCCTTCGGCCGCCCGGTGGTGCCCGAGGTATAAACGATCGTCGCAAGCTCGTTCGCCGCCACGCTCGAACGCGCGAGATCGTGCGTGCCGGACGGCGCCCAGTCGGCTAGGCGCCGCACGCGCGGATCGGCGGGAATGCTGCCGCCGAGGCACACGACTCGCTCGATGGTCTTCACATGTTCCTTGAGCGCGCCCCATTGCGCGCCGTCCTCGATCAGCAAAAAACGAACGCCCGCGTCATTCAAGCACCACGCCATGTTCTCCGGACGGTCATCGAAATAGAGGGGCACCGTCACGAGCCCTAGCCCGATCGCCGCCTGATCGAGCAGCACCCATTCGAGGCGATTGTGCAGGCACATCGCGACGCGGTCGCCCGCCTTCAGGCCGTCGCGCTTCAACCCCGCCTGCCAGCGCGCCGCCTCGCGTCCGACCTCGCCCCAGGTTGTGTCGATCCACTCTTGACCGTCGAATTGGCGATACGCCGGCCCGTTGGGGGTATCGGTGACACGCCCATAGAAAATGTCGGAAAGATTGGATCGCTCGCTGACTTGCATATCAGGCACCGTCCTTTTATCGCGGGCTTACCTTAAGGGATGAAAACCCAGCGCGTAAAGCCGACCGCGCGATTCAGCTCGAGCGCGAACCGCGCGACGCCAGCAATTCGGGCTGGGACCACCCCGGGTCCGGCGTGAAACGCTCGCCGTATTCTTGCGATAACCGATACAAGCTGTGGCCGATGCCCGTCGCGCCGAGACTCTCGGCGTAGCGCATCGGCCCGCCTAGATACGGAGCAAACCCGGTGCCGTAGACCATCCCCGCGTCCACGTCGCTCGGGTCGTTGATCACGCCCTCGCGCAGACAAGCCATCGCTTCGTTCAACAGCCGCAATACCAGCCGTTCGGTAATCGGAACGTGCGGCGGCACCCGATCCGCTTTCGAGCGCAAGCGCCGCCGCAGTCGTCCCTTGGCGTCGTAACGATAGAAGCCGTGCCCGCTCTTTTTGCCGAGCCGTCCGTGCGCGACCAGCTCACGCAGCTCCGCGGGCACCGGCACACCGAGCGGACCCGCCAGCGTTTCCGCTACGGAAAGACAAATGTCCAAACCGATCGTATCGGCCAACTCGATCGGTCCCATCGGCATGCCGAAATCGACGGCGGCACGGTCGATGGCGGGGCCGGAGATGCCTTCCTCCAACAATTTCACCGCCTCGAGTAGATAAGGCGTCAGCACGCGGTTCACCAAAAATCCCGGGCTACTCATGACATCGAGCGGCAAACGATCGATCGCGACGGTCCAGGCGCGCGCGCGGTTCAACGCGGTCGCCGCGGTTTGTTTCCCCCGCACCAGCTCGACGAGCTGCATGCGCGCGACCGGGTTGAAGAAATGCAGGCCCACTAGGCGCGAGGGATCGCGCAGCGCCGGCGCGATCGTTTCCAGCGGGATCGACGACGTGTTAGTCGCGAATAACGCGTCAGGGCGAGCGCGCGTTTCGATATCGCGAAAAAGCGCCTGCTTCGCCTCGGCCTTCTCGACGATCGCCTCGATAACCAGGTCCGCGCGGCGCAATCCATCGCCGGGTAGATCGGGCATCAGTCGATCCATCGCCGCTTGAACCAGCGAGGGATCTTTGAGCTGACGCTGAAAGAATTCGCGCGCACGAGTCGTGGCGCGCGCCAGAATCTCGGGTTTCTGATCTTGCAGGGTGACCGAAAAACCTCGCGCCGCGGCCCACATCGCGATGTCGGCCCCCATCACACCGGCGCCCACTACGTGCACGGCCTGGACGCGGTGCTCGTGCGTCCGGCCGCCTCGCTTCAACTCCTCGCCGAGCAAAAAGACATGCACCAAATTACGGCTGGTGCGCCCGACGAGTAGCTCGCCGAGTGAAATCGCCTCCGTCGTCGCCGATGCCCCATTGCGCCAAAGCTCGAGGATACGATACGGCGCCGGATAATGATGCGGCGCCGCGCGCGCGCGCAGCCTTCGCGCAAGCACTCGCGCGACCAGCGGGCGGATCGGTTTCAATCCGGCCATCCGGTGATACCACGCTGGCGACCGCCGCGGCGGACGACGCTTGAGGAAGCTCTGCGCCGCGTAGAGCAGATGACGTTCGGGTACGACGTCATCGACCAGTCCGAGGCGGCGCGCTTCGCCCGCGGAGATCGCGCGCCCGGTCATCATGAGATCGAGCGCCGGTAGATGACCAATCCGTTCCGGCAAACGCACCGTGCCCGCGAATCCCGGATGGATGCCCAGGCGGACTTCGGGCAGGCCGAGGCGCGTGGCAGGATCGTCCCTGGCGATTCGATACGTGCAAGCGAGCGCGAGCTCAAGCCCGCCGCCCAGGCAAAAACCGTGGATCAAAGCAACCGAGGGAAACGGCAGAGTTTGCAGTCGATCGAGAACTCCTTGCCCCTGACGCGCCAACTCCGCCGCCTCCGTGGCGTCGGTGATTTTCCCGAACTCACGCACGTCCGCGCCGGCGACGAACCCCGACGGTTTCGTCGAGCGTACGATGAGGCCGCGGACGTGCCGGGTCGCGATACTCCCTAGCAGTCGCTCAAGCTCCTCGACGACCTCCCGCGACAGCACATTCGTCGACTGATCGGCGACATCGAGCGTGAGTAGCGCGATTTCCTCGTCGGGCGCCACCGCGACGAGGCGCCCGACGGTATCGATCTGCCCGAATTCCAGCCGCCAATGGCGCAACACCGTCCGTTCAATGGGGCGAACCACCGTCGCCGTGTCGGTGCTCATCAAGCCGCACCGTCGGTCGCGCGCAGGAGCATCGCGCCACCTTGACCGCCGCCGATGCAAAGCGCGGCCACACCGCTGCCGCCGCCTTTGTGCTTGAGCGATTTGAGCAAGTGCAGAACGAGGCGCGCGCCCGACGTTCCGACCGGATGGCCGCAAGCGATCGCGCCGCCTTCGGGATTCAGGCGATCCGGATCCATCGCGCCGAGTGGAGCATCGAGCCCAAGCTCCGAGCGCGCGTAGTCCGCGCTGTCCCAAGCAGCCTGGCAGGCAAGCACCTGGGCGGCGAATGCTTCGTTCAGTTCCATTTGCTTTAGCTCATGCATTTTCACTTGATGCCGCGTGAGCAGCTTCGCAACCGCATGCACCGGTCCGAGCCCCATTTGGCGCGGATCGACGCCGGCCCACGAATGACCCAACCACTCCCCGAGCACGGGCAGCTGATAGCGACGGACGGCGTCTTCGCTTGCCAGCACCAATAGCGCCGCGCCATCGGTGACTTGAGAGCTATTACCCGAGGTCACTTGCCCGTATTTCGTGTCGAACGCGGGCTTGAGTTTCGCGAGCTGCACCATATCGGTGTCGCGGCGCAAGCCGGTGTCGTCGGCGTAGAACTTTCCGCGCGGCTCATACAGCACTTCGACCTCGTTCGCCGCGTACCCACCGTCGAACCAAGCGGCCAGCCGGCGATGGCTCTGCAACGCGTAAGCGTCCTGCGCTTCGCGCGAAATGCCGAAACGATGCGCCAGCACTTCGGCGGTTTGGCCCATCGAAAGTTTCACGATGGGGTCGGTCAGACCGAGCAGTAGGGAATAAACCGGCTGCAGATGGCGCGGCCGAAACCGAGCGAGCGCACGCACGCGCTCAACAAGACCGCGAGCGCCCAGCACACCGCCAAGCCACGCCGCCATCGACATATTCCATAGTATGGGCGCGCGACTCATCGCCTCGGTCCCGCCGGCGAGAACGAGATGGGCTTGGCCAAGCTCGATCCGCTCCACGCCGGCGGCGATCGCCTGCAAGCCGGACGCGCAGTTGCGTTGCACGGTGTGCGCCGGCACTTTATCGCCGCAACCCAGCCGCAGCGCGATGATGCGCGCGATGTTGGCCTCGTCCGGTCCGGGGATGACACAGCCGACGATGACCTCATCGATCGCGGTAGTCGCAAACGGCATGCGCGCGAGCAACGGCCGCCCAACGGCCACGCCGAGGTCGGATGCTGAGAACGGTCCCGGCGCCGCGCGCGCTTTTAGAAACGGCGTGCGCGCACCGTCGACAATGTAAGCTCGGTTTTGCGGCATCGCGTCTCCTCGGGCGGCGCCTGCGCTTACCCCGACCTACTGCCGGAAAAAGATCGAGAGTCAGTTTGCCGATGCGTCCACTCGGTCGGCGGAAAATCGTCCACCGCGATCGCCGCGCGGCGCGCCGCGTGCGCGGCGCGTGCGAGCTCCGCTTCGGTGACGCTTATTAAACCTTGCGCGCGCGCCGAATCGATCAGCCCCTCGTGTGTCAACGACACCAGCGCGTCCGCGAGATGTTCCAGTTTGCGCTCGACCGACTCGGCGGCGATCACTTTCGGCAGCGCGTCTTCCATTCGACCGATCGCCGAACTCGGATCGCTCGGCAGAAAAATTCCCGCGGTCAACCGGTCGCGCGCCGCGGACGGCTGGAGCAGAACGGCGGCGGCGCGATGGCCCACGACATCGCTCGGTGGACGCGCGCGCGCGCCGAGCGGAAAGGTAAATAGGCGCGCAAACAGCGCCGCCGCGCGGCTCGGAAAATTGTGCAGCACACCGACGAGCGCCTGCTCCAAGCGATAGAGCATGTCTTGGCACGCCCACTCGAGCAACGGTTCGTCTTCCGCGGGTCGTCCCTGGTCCTCGAAACGCTTGATCGTCGCGGAGGCGAGATAAAAGAGACTCAAGGCATCGGCCAACCGGCCCGAGAGTTTTTCGCTGCGCTTGAGCGAACCACCGAGCGTGAACAACGCGACGTCCGAGATCAACGCGAACGCGGCGCTGTAACGCGTCAGGCGCTGCACATAACGTCGCGCCGGTCCGCCGATCGGCACATACGTCAATCGCGCATCGGTGAGGCCGAGCCAAAGAGCGCGCGCCATATTGCTAAGAAACGATCCGATGTGGGCGAAAAGCGCCCGGTCGAATTCCTTGCGCGCGCGCGTGACATCGGTATCGGATGTCGCCTGCATCTCGCGCCACAATTGCGGATGGCAGCGCACCACGCCTTGGCCATAGATGATCAGCGATCGCGTGAGAATATTCGCGCCTTCGACGGTAATGCTGATCGGCAACGCCTGATAAGAGCCGCCGATAAAATTGCGCGGCCCTAGACATATGCCCGAGCCGCCGTGTATGTCCATCGCGTCATTGACGAGACGACGCATGTGCTCGGTGAGCTGATATTTCATGATCGCGGAGACGACCGCGGGTTGCTCGCCGCTGTCGAGCCCCGTCAACGTGAGCTGTCGCGCGGCGTCCATGAGATAGGTGTATCCCGCGATGCGAGCGAGCGCCTCTTCGATTCCCTCGAAGCGGCCGATCGGCACTTTGAACTGCTTACGAATGCGCGCGTACGCGCCGGTGCCGCGCGACGCCATCTTGCCCGAGGCGACGCTCAACGCCGGCAGCGAAATGCCGCGGCCGACCGCGAGACGCTCGACCAACATACGCCAACCTTGTCCGATATATTCTTGTCCGCCGATCAACCAGTCGAGCGGTATGAAAACGTCGCGACCGCTGTTTGGCCCGTTCTGAAACGCGACGTTCAACGGATTATGCCGGTTGCCGATTTGCACGCCCGGCGTATCGGTTGGAATGAGCGCCAGGGTGATGCCGCGTTCGATCTCGCCGCCGAGCAACTGATCGGGATCGTAGAGCTTGAAGGCGAGACCGAGCACGGTCGCGACCGGACCGAGTGTGATGTAGCGCTTTTCCCAATTGAGGCGGATACCCAGCACGTCGTTGCGGCCCTCGAAGGAGCCGCGGCAAACCACGCCGTAATCCGGCATCGCGGCGGCGTCGCTTCCCGCCTCCGGACCGGTGAGCGCGAAGCACGGAATCTCCTCGCCGCGTGCGAGACGCGGAAGGTAATGGTTCTTTTGCTCCTCGGTCCCGTAGTGCATTAGGAGTTCCGCGGGGCCGAGCGAGTTCGGCACCATCACGGTAACGGCGGCGGTCATGCTGCGTGAGGCGATTTTCATCACGACTTCGGAATGCGCGCGCGCGGAGAACTCCAAGCCGCCGTACTTCTTCGGAATGATCATCCCAAAAAAACCTTGGGACTTGATGAATGCCCACACCTCGGGGGGAAGGTCGTGACGGTCGTGTTCGATTTCCCAATCGTTGAGCCGCCGACAGAGATCTTCGACAGGCCCGTCGAGGAACGCGCGTTCCTCGGGGGAAAGTATCGACGGAGAAAAACTGAACAGCCGTTTCCATTTCGGCTTACCGCTGAAAAATTCGGCCTCCCACCATACGGACCCGGCCTCAAGCGCCTCGCGCTCGGTTGTCGACACCGGCGGCATGAGTTTGCGAAACAGGCCGTAGGCGCGGTTGCCGATTAGCGCGCGGCGCAGCGGCGGTATATTGAGCCCGGCCGCAACAACGAGGAACACAACCCAAAGCGTCGCCAGCGCCGCGAGGGAAAACGGAAAAGAATACGTCAGCCCCGTCAAGGCGGCGCCGACGAGAACGCTAACAAGCCAAAACGGCGTGCGCAGATACGCGATGATCCAGACGACAACGAGGGTGGCGAGAACCGTGGCGAGAGTCATCATGCTCCTTCTTCAGGCGTGCCTATCTCCGTGCGACGCAAAAGCCTTTATAACACAGATGCCCCACCGGCCCGGGCGGTGGGCGCGCTGCTTAGATTTCGATCATTTCAAAATCGTTCTTGGCCGCCCCGCACTCAGGACATTTCCAGTTCTCCGGAATGTCTTCCCAGCGCGTGCCGGGCGCGATCCCTTCCTGCGGTAAACCCTGTTCTTCGTCATAAACGAAACCGCACACCACGCACATGTAGGTTTTCATTGTCTGTCTTGCACCGATTTCTGTTACGGGGGCAAATCCGACGTCGATGGTTTTCTACTCGGAAAAAGCGGAACATCCGTTGGCAGCATCATCGCTGCGGAGCGAAAAATATCGCTAGCGACAGGGTCCGGTGCGACGCAACGCCGCGAGATTGTCCCATGTCACGCCAAATGGTGAAACCCGCACCGCGGCGTTAGAATCGCCGCCGAGCGTCGAAAACATGGATCAGCGCGTCGCGGTGGTATTGCTTAATCTGGGAGGTCCGGACTCCCTCGATGCCGTGCGACCGTTTCTGTACAACCTCTTTTCCGACCCGGATATCTTCAAGCTGCCGCTTGCCCGCCTCACTCAGCGTCCGTTCGCAACGCTCATCAGCCGCCGGCGCGCACACGAAGCCACCAAGGGGTACGCGGCGATCGGAGGCGGTTCGCCGTTGCTGCAAAACACTCGGGCACAGGCGCAAGCGCTACAGGCCGCGCTCGCGGTAGCGATCGACGCGCCGGACGCGTCTGAAGGCAATGACCTCCGCAAGACAACGGCCGATGTCTACGTTTGCATGCGTTACTGGCATCCGATGGCACCGGAGGTGGTTGCCGCGCTTAAGGAGCGTGCCTACGGTCAAGTGATTCTTCTTCCCCTGTACCCACAGTACTCGCTGACGACCACGGGTAGCAGCTTCAATGCCTTTAACCGCGAATGCCTACGACAGAATTATCGTCCCCAGATAAAGCTCATCCGCGCTTGGTACGACGAGCCGGCGTACCAAGAAGCGATAGTCGAAACCATACGCCGCGAGCTAGCCGGGTTCCCACAACCGAATCCCGATCGCGTCGAGTTGCTGCTCTCGGCGCACGGACTGCCGCGCAAAGTCGTCGATGCCGGTGATCCCTACGAGATGCAGATCGTCGCGACCGCGGCGGCGATACGATTGCGCCTCGGCTGGCCGCACGTGACGCTCTGCTATCAGAGCCGCGTCGGCCCGCTCGAGTGGTTACGGCCCTATGTCGACGATGTAATCCGGGAGAAGGCGCACGCCGGTGCCAAGCAAATGTTGGTGTATCCGATCGCCTTCGTCTCGGATCATGTCGAGACGCTTTACGAGCTTGGCATGACGTATGCCGAACTCGCGCGGTCGTGCGGCATCGAACGCTATCGCGTTGCGCCGGCCTTGAATGCGCATCCGCTCCTGATCGAGACGCTACGCGGTCTCGTGATGCGGGCGCTGCAATGACGATGCCGACTCAACCACCGGTGGTGCTGGCTTTCGGAGGATGGGACCCGACCGCGGGAGCGGGTGTGGCGGCGGACGTGCTCACGCTCGCGAGTCTGGGCTGCTACCCAGCCGCCGTCGTCACGGCCGTGACCGCGCAAGATACGAGCGGCGTCAAACAATACGCCGCCATGCCGCCGCAGCTGATCATCGCGCAGGCGCGCGCGCTCCTCGAGGATATGGCGGTCGCCGCGTTCAAGACCGGCATGCTCTGTAACTCCGCCATCGTGAGCGCGGTCGCGAGCATCGTCGACGACTATCCCGAGATCCCGCTCATCGTCGACCCGGTGCAAGCGTCGGGCCACCATCAGGCGCTCGCCGACGAACCGCTCGATGAGGCACTGCGCGTGCTGTTGCTCCCGCGTGCGCTGCTGGTGACGCCGAACAGCGAAGAGGCGCGGCAACTCGCGCCCGGCGCGGACACGCTCGATGCGTGCGCGCAGGAATTGATGTCGCTCGGATGCGACTACGTGCTCATCACCGGGACCCACGAACCCACGCCGCAAGTGTTGCACCGGCTCTATGCGAACAAGCGTCTGCTCGATACTTTTAGCTTCGAACGCTTGCCGCACAGTTATCACGGTTCCGGTTGCACGCTCGCGGCCGCGTGCGCCGGCGCGCTCGCGCATCGCCTCGATCCGGCCAATGCGATCGCTCAGGCGTTGCACTACACCTGGAACACGCTGAAGCACGGCCACCGCCTCGGGATGGGTCAACACTTGCCCGACCGGCTGTACTGGGGCCGCTTGGCCGAACGGCAAAGCCGTCTGTAATGCACGTTATACGGATAATTCGCGGTCTGTATGCGATCGCCGATACGCTGTACCTCGACGAAACGCGATTGACGCGCGCGGTCGAACAGGCGCTGCGGGGCGGCGCCCGCGTCATCCAGTATCGCGACAAGACCCTTTCGCCGGGCCAGCGAATGAAGCACGCGGCGGCGCTGCGCTCCGCTTGTACCGCGCACCGCGCCTGCTTCATCGTGAACGATGACATCGAGCTGGCACGCGGCGCGAGCGCAGATGGGGTGCATCTCGGTCGGCACGACGCGGCGATCGACGTCGCCCGCGATTTGTTAGGCGCCGATGCGCTCATCGGAGTGTCATGCTACAACGACCTGGCGCGCGCGGAGCGCGCCGTCGCGGGCGGTGCGAACTACGTCGCGTTCGGCGGCTTTTTCCCCTCGCCCACGAAACCCGACGCGGTGCGCGCGGAACCGATGTTACTGCACGCGGCGCGCACACGTCTTAACGTGCCGCTGGTTGCGATCGGCGGGATCACTCCGGAAAATGGCGCGGCCTTGATCGCCGCCGGGGCGGATGCGCTTGCGGTGATCTCCGGTGTGTTCGATCAACCTGACGTGGAAAGCGCCGCGCGACGCTACACGTTGCTGTTTCAAGAACGAGAGCAATCATGACGAATCGACCTCGATCTTCTGCTCTTTACCGGCAAGCACGCGATCGTATCGCCGGTGGCGTCAACTCGGCGGTGCGCGCCTTTAAAGGCGTTGGCGGTGATCCGGTTTTCTTTGCCCGCGGCGAGGGTAGCCACCTCTGGGACGTCGACGGCAATCGCTATATCGACTATGTCGGCTCGTGGGGGCCCGCGATCCTTGGCCACGCGCCGCCCCTCGTCGTGCGCGCAGTGAAGGATGCCGCGGAGCGGGGTTTAAGCTTCGGCGCACCGACCGAGATCGAAACGCAGATGGCGGATTTGATTTCCACGCTTATGCCGTCGATCGAGAAGGTGCGCATGGTGAGCAGCGGCACGGAAGCGACCATGAGCGCCATCCGTCTCGCGCGCGGCTTTACGGGACGCGACAAAATCGTGAAGTTCGAGGGTTGTTACCACGGTTCCGCCGACGCGCTGTTGGTAAAAGCCGGCTCAAGCGCGCTGACGCTCGGCGTACCCAGCTCGCCGGGTGTACCGAAGGCTTTAGCCGAGCTCACGCTGACGATCGAGTACAACAACATCGAGCAAGTCGTCAGCGCGTTCGGCGCGTACGGTCGCGAGATCGCCTGCGCAATCGTCGAACCGGTCGCCGGCAATATGAATTGCGTGCCGCCGGTGCCGGGTTTCCTGGAGCGGCTCCGCGAGCAATGCACGCGCCATGGAAGCGTACTGATCTTCGATGAAGTGATGACCGGGTTTCGGGTTGCGCGCGGTGGCGCCCAGGCCCTTTACGGGGTCACGCCGGATCTTACGACCTTAGGAAAGGTCGTCGGCGGCGGCATGCCGGTAGCGGCCTTCGGTGGTCGGGCGCAGATCATGGATCGGCTCACGCCCGACGGACCGATCTTTCATGCCGGCACGCTTTCCGGAAATCCCATCGGCATGGCGGCCGGTATCGCCACACTCACGGAAATCGCCAAAGAGGGATTTTTCGAGCAACTGTCAGCCAAGACGAAGCGGCTCGCCGAGGGATTGAAAGAACGGGCTCGCGCATCGCGTGTACCGCTCACGACCCAACATGTCGGCGGCATGTTCGGCTTCTTTTTTACCAGCGAGCCCGAAGTCACTCGCTTCGCGCAGGTGATAGCGTGCGACATCGAACGCTTCAAGCGGTTTTTCCATGCCATGCTCGATGCGGGGGTCTATCTCGCACCCTCCGCCTATGAGGCGGGATTCGTTTCGTCCGCCCATACGGAGACGGATATCGCCGAGACGCTTGCACACGCTGAGACGGCGTTGAAACGAACTTAGGTCTGAGGAGGAACGTTGGTCGAAAAAAAAAGGCCGGGCACGAATGCCCGGCCTGTGCACCCCGCACGCCATACGGCGTGCAGTTCAGCTAACCAATATGTTCTCGGAGGCAAACCGCACGGTGGCGGCCTGCGGATTCATGGCCTCGTCGTTCAGAGCAATATCGACGCCGAGGATCGCGATTACGTCGTTGTGGTCGCGGACAAAGGGAAGCTCTTCGCGCAGGTAGCCGTAGTGCGTCTCGTTCATGTAGACCACGTTCGGGCGCACCCCGTGGTTCTGCTCGTAGCTGTTCACCAAGGTCACTATGTGGCTAAGCATCGCTTTACTCCTTCGCCCCTTCGGGCCCCACCGCTGTTCGCCGGCTTTACCCGGCTCTCTCGGTGGTAATAGGGAGCAATACTCGTGCCACGGGGGACGTCGAGAATAACGTATTGAATTGAAGGGGTGATCTAAACAAGAGCCGGCAGGCACCACATGAAGCCGCCGCCGCCGGGTGTCACCGACCGGCGGCACATGCCCGAGCGCGGCAGCACGACCCGATAATTCCGCTGTGCGGCCTGACGCCGGGTCGAGCGATGCCCTTAGTGCAAGCCGGCCATGTACTCCGAAGCAGCTCGAATTTCGCCCTCGGACATGCGAAACGCAACGCGCGTCATGATGCCGTCGTTGTCGATTCGCCGGCTCGCCTTGAAATCGACTAACTGCCGCTCGGTGTACGGCGCGTTCTGCCCGGTTACACGCGGGAAACGCGGCGGAATCCCATGCCCGGATGGCCCATGACAGCTCATACACGCCGGCACTCCCGTCTCGGCATTCCCTCCGCGATACAGACGCTTACCGGCGAGCACAAACTCCTTATTGGTGGCCGCTCCCGGTCGCAGTGTCTGGCTCGCGAAGTAGGCAGCAAGATCCCTCATCTCCTGCACCTTAAGCGGTGCCGCTATACCGTTCATGATCGGATTCTTTCGCACGCCGGTCTTGAATGCCACAAGTTGCGCCACGAGATATTCCGGAATCTGGCCGGCGAGTTTGGGCCAGGACGGATCTGCACCGCCGTTGCCGTCGACACCGTGACAACCCGCGCACGTGACGGCCTTCGCTTTACCCGCCGCTGGATTTCCATTTACGTCCGCTTGGGCGGTCGCAGCCAACATCGCCCCGACGACGGCAATGGCCAAAGAAGCAGTAACGCGTGACGACATTCATTCCCCCAGAGACGAGATCATTGCGCGAAGGAGGCCGCCTTATACCAAAGGGCGAGAAGCCGGGTCAATTTTTCTCCGGAAGCGGGACAAAAAAAGCCCCGGAAACAAGGGGAGAGAGTCCGGGGCCTAACAACGTTCCGGAACAAGGTTCCGGAACTTCCCCGCTCAGGGAGGAGGAGCGGGGAGAACGATCTAGCAACCGTTCAATTCAGTAGACCAAACCACTTCCATATGGTTCACCTCACAATTCGCCGGTTCCCACAAGAACTGCGCCACTCAGTGCGCCTGATCCCAATTATCCCCTACTCCAACGCCGACTACCAGCGGGACGGCAAGCTCGGCAACCCGGATCATGCATTCGCGCAAAGAGTCGACGGCCTTAGAGACAGCGTGCTCGGCCACTTCGAGCACGAGTTCATCGTGAACCTGCATGATCATACGTGCGGGCGCATGGCTCGACTGAATCCAGTCGTCGACCTTAATCATGGCGCGCTTGATGAGATCGGCGGCGGTACCTTGCATCGGCGCGTTGATGGCCGCTCGTTCCGCGGCCTGGCGCCGGGTCACATTTGCGGCGTTGATATCGGTGAGATATAGCCGCCGGCCAAACAGAGTCTCGACGTAACCCTGGCGCCGAGCCTGATCGCGTGTGCCGTCCATGAACGCTTTCACCGCCGGGTAACGCGCAAAGTACCGGTCCACATAGTCCTGCGCCGCCCCACGATCGATCTTCAGCTGACGCGAAAGACCAAACGCGGACATACCGTATATGAGACCGAAGTTGATGACCTTCGCGTTGCGCCGCATGTCGTGCGTCACCGCCTCGGGTGCCACGCCGAACACTTCCGCCGCCGTAGCGCGATGAATATCGGCGTCCTCGGCAAATGCGCGGATGAGGCCGGCATCGCCGGAAAGATGCGCCACGATCCGAAGCTCAATCTGCGAGTAGTCGGCTGATACGATGCGATACCCAGGTTCCGGCACGAACGCTTGGCGAATACGCCGACCTTCGGGCGTGCGGATCGGGATGTTCTGCAGATTCGGATCGGCGGAAGACAGCCGACCGGTCGCCGCGACCGCTTGGTGATAGCAGGTGTGCACGCGCCCGGTCACGGGGTTGATCATCTCCGGCAGCTTGTCGATATACGTCGACTTGAGCTTCGCGAAGCTGCGATGCTCGAGAAGCAGGCGTGGCAAGGTGTAGTCGAGCGCAAGCTCCGCGAGTACGTCCTCATTCGTCGATGGCTGCCCGGTTGGCGTCTTGCGCAGCACCGGAAGCTTCAGTTTTTGGAACAGGATCTCTTGGATCTGCTTCGGCGAATCGAGATTGAACGGTTGCCCCGCGGCCGAGTGCGCTTCGCGCTCGATCTCGAGCAGCCGGCGTGCGATCTCGGCGCTTTGCGCGCGTAACATCTCGACGTCGATGCGCACGCCCGCGCTTTCCATCCGCGCGAGCACCGGCGCGAGCGGCAGCTCGATCTCCGTATAGAGCCGCGCGAGCGCCTCGTTCTCGCTCAGCCGCGGCCACAAGCGTTCGTGCAGCCGCAACGTCACATCGGCGTCCTCGGCCGCATAGGCCGCCGCCTGCTCGATCGGCACGTCGCGGAAGTTGATCTGCGCCTTACCCTTCCCGGTGACGTCCTCGTACGTGATCGTTTTGTAGCCGAGATACTTGAGCGCGAGACTGTCCACGTCGTGACGCGAGGCGGTCGAATCGAGCACGTAGGATTCGAGCATGGTGTCATGGGCGATGCCGGAGAGCCTCACGCCGCAACGCGCGAGCACCTGCATGTGATATTTGAGATTGTGACCGACCTTCAGGCGCGTCGCGTCCTCAAGCAACGGCTTCAGCTTTTCGAGTGCGCGCTCGCGAGATATCTGCGCCGGCACGCCTGGGTAGGCGTGACCCAGCGGCACATAAGCGCCGCACCCGACTCGATCGGCAAACGAAACCCCGATAAGCTCGGCGCGCTGTGCATCGGTAGCGCTCGTTTCCGTGTCAATGGAAAAAAGTGGCGCCGCCGTAAGTCGCGAGATCCATGCGTCGAGCTCAAGCTCCGTGAAAATCGTGTCATAGCGCGTCGCTATCGGTGCCGTCGGCTCGGGTTGGATCTCCTCGGCTCGATTCACGCCGCCGAGCTCCGCGAGCCAGTTTTTGAACTCCAACCGTGTATACAGCTCGCGCAGGCGTGGCGCGTCCGGAGACAGACGCTTTAAATCGGCCGGGCCGACCGGAAGCTCCACGTCGCACTTGAGGGTTGCGAGAGCCCGAGCCAGTGGCAGCGTCGCGAGCCCAGCACGCAGGTTCTCGCCCACTTTGCCGCCGATCTCGCCGACATGCTTCACGACGTCATCGAGCGAACCGTACTGCTGCAGCCACTTCGCCGCGGTTTTCGGACCGACGCCCGACACGCCTGGGATGTTGTCGACCGAGTCGCCGACCAGCGCGAGATAGTCGACGATACGCTCCGGCGGCACGCCGAACTTGTCGACGACCGCGGCACGATCGTAGATCGTATCGGTCATGGTGTTCACCAATACGACGTGCTCATCGACCAGTTGCGCCATGTCCTTGTCTCCGGTCGATACCAGCGTGCGCATTCCTTGCTCGGACGCACGGCGCGCCAGAGTCCCGATCACGTCGTCCGCTTCGACATTTTCTATTTGTAGCAGCGGAAATCCGAGGGCTCGCACGATCGCGTGTATCGCTTCGATTTGAGCCGAAAGCTCGTCCGGCATCGGCGCGCGATTGGCTTTATATTCCGGAAACACATCGTCGCGGAATGTCTTACCCTTCGCGTCGAACACCACGGCGGCGTATGCCGGGTCGTAGTCGGAAACGAGTTTACGTAACATGTTCGTCACGCCGTAAATCGCGCCGGTCGGCTCGTGGCGCGAGTTTGTGAGGTTCGGCATGGCATGGAACGCGCGGTACAGATAAGATGATCCATCGACCAGCACTAGGCGGTCGCTGCCGCTAGAAGCCGTCGGCGCAGCGGGGTCTTCCGGCGTTAGCGCGGGACGTGCCGTGCCGGTAGCCGCGAATTTTACAAACGGATCTTGCCGAGTCACGAATCAGGTGTCACACAGGGACGCATCCTGCGATTTTGAAGGCCGGTCATCGAAGAAAATTTTCAACAGTCATGACGTGGTTCGTCGACTTGATCGAATTCGGTACTGCCTTGATCTGAGTCCTGGTTGAATCTTAGTTCGGTATGGAAACGTCGAATCGCCATTATGCCCTGACGAAGAGAGTCGCGCGTATGTTGATTCCGGAAGATGTCGCATTCTCTCGCGTCGTCGGCAACGCCGTTGTACGCGCTCTCACGCGTCTCCCGCTCTGTTTCGCGTTGCTCGGTGCTTGCGATTTAGTTAGCGCCGCCGACGGCACTCGCCCCGCACCGGCCCCACCGCCACCGCCGCCGGAACAAAGTTCGGCTCCGACACCCGGGCGCGGCAACGATGCGTTCGAACCGGATATCGCCATTACCTCCGAGGGGACCGAGATACACGAAGAGTATCGGTACAACGGGCAGCTCTACATGATCAAAGTTATTCCAGCCAAAGGGCCGCCGTATTACCTGATTTACGACGAGCGGGGCAACACTCGGCACAGCGACCTCGAGCCTGACATTATCGCCCCCAGTTGGGTTATCAAGCGCTTCTAAGTTCCACCTTCATACCGGCGAACGTCCGCTTCCCACCCTGGGAAGGTTTCGTCGGCGCGCTTTATGAATTCACCCGCGACCGAGTATGATACCCGCGTTTTTGGTGGGGAGGACCGTAATGGCGCGTAGCCAAAGGTCGGAAGTAGCGGTGTCGGAAACCGTGGGTGCGCAACTCATTCGCGGTTTTCGCTGGAGTCGCTGCGGGCTGGCGGAGTTACGCCGAGACGCGCCGCTATGGATCGGTATGGCGATTCTGTATCTGTTGCCCGCGGTGGTGCTCGCCCGCGTTCCGTTCGCCGGTCCGCTACTGGTGTTGCTGCTCTCGCCGATACTACTCGCTGGGGCGTTGCTCAGCGCCGACAACGCGAAGTTTACCGCACCATCAGCGGGGGAAACGGCGGTTCACCGCTGGATTACGCGTCCGGGTCGTGCGCTTGTCAGCGCCATCGTCGATGAAAAGCGAGTCTACCCCAGCGTGCTGCTCGGGATAGTCACTCTCGGATTGGTCGTGCTGATGTTCATCGTCGAACATCTCTTCGGCCTCGGCTCGCTAAGAATCTTGCTGACCGCGTCGGCACGCCACGCCGCTCCGCTGTGGTCGATCGCGCTCGGTCTGATCGGGGCCGCGATACTCCACGTGCTGCTCCTCATGGGGCTGCTCTACGCCGTACACCGAACGATGCTCGGCGGGCGAGATCCGATGACCGGAATCGGAGACAGCTTTGCCGCTTGCGCGCGACAGCCGTTCGCTTTCCTCGCCTTGGCGGGTCCGTTCGCGCTCCTCTATGTCCTTATCGTTGCGGCATTTGGTTTCTCCGGTATCTTGGGTTACCTCCTACTCTTCTCCGTAGGGCTGATCGCGTTACCCGCCTTCGTCGCCGCGACGGTTTGCAGTTACCGCGAGGTCTTCCCGTCGCCGAGCGCGCGCTAGCGGTCAAGGGAGCGACCGCCATTTTTCGAACACGACATGTTTGAAAAATGGAGCGAGCCGCGGACATGCAACGCGGCGAAGCGAGTTGGAAAAGTCCAGGACGGACTTTTCCAGCATCCTGCTAGAGAGCCACTGTAAACATTTCGCACGCTCGCCCGATACAATGCCCCGATGACGGTACGCGTTTACTACGGTCCGGCGCTCGGGACTTACGGATTTCCCGAAGGTCATCCGTTCGGGCCGGACCGCCTCGAGGCATTCTGGCGGGAACTAACACGCCGAGGACTCGATCGGCGCGTAGAGCTGGCGAGCCCGGTGACGTGCGTGCCGGACGAGCTACTGCGCTTCCACGTGGGCTCGTACGTCGAGCAAGTGAAACGACAATCCGCGACCGGCGAAGGTTACCTCGACGCGGGGGACACGCCTGCGTTTCCGGGAGTATTCGAAGCGGGGCTGACGGTCGTCGGCTCCGTCCTCGACGCCGGCCGCGCGATCCTTGAGCGACGTTGCGAGTCGGCGTTCATCCCGATCGCCGGCCTGCACCACGCGCGTCGCGACGGCGCGGCGGGTTTTTGCGTGTTCAACGACATTGGCGTGTTGATCGAGTGGCTGCGCGCGGAGCACGGCCTGAGGCGCGTCGCTTATGTCGACATCGACGCGCATCACGGCGACGGGGTTTACTACGGCTTCGAGGACGATCCGGACGTCGTCGTCGCCGACATCCATGAGGACGGCCGGTTCTTGTATCCGGGCACCGGCGCCGCGAATGAAACCGGCATCGGGCTCGCCAAAGACACGAAGCTAAATATCCCGCTACCTCCGGGAGCGAACGACAGCGCGTTTCACGCGGTTTGGCCGCAGGTCGAGGAATTCGTACGCCGGGGCCGTCCTGACTTCGTGATCCTGCAAGCAGGTGCCGACAGTGTCGCGGGCGATCCGTTGACGCACATGCGCTTTACGCCCGATGCGCACCATTACGCTGCTGAGCGCCTCGGTGCGCTCGCGCGTGAACTCTGTCACGGACGCTTTATCGGAATGGGCGGAGGTGGCTACGACCGCGCTAATCTCGCGGCCGCGTGGTGCGGCGTGGTCGAAGGAATGCTGTCGTAGCTCGATCGCGGTCGTGCGCAAAAGAGCGGTCGACGGCGAGCGACGAGGCGTGTTAGTCGCGCGCGGCGCGCGCGGCTTTGAGCGCGGCGACGAGATCGCGTCCGCCGGACTTTGCTTGAGCGAGCGCCTTATCCACCCGCGACAGCAGTTGCTCTAGATCCTCACCCTTCTGAAATTGGGTGACGCCGAGACTGATCGTCACTTGTACTTTGTTCCGGTTGATATCGGGCTTCGACCGATGCACCGCGCCGCGCATGCGCTCGGCGATTTTGCGCGCCTGTGCGAGCCCGGTGTGAGGAAAGATGATGAGAAACTCTTCGCCGCCGTAACGCCCCACCTTATCCGGCATGCGCAGCGTCTCCGACAACACCGCCGCGATGTGGGTCAGTACTTTGTCGCCGGCCTGATGGCCGTGCGCTTCATTGACGCGCTTGAAGTGGTCGATGTCTCCCATCGCGACCGAAAGCGGCGTGTTGTAGCGCTCGGCTTGCGCCATGGCATCGAGCAAGCTCACGGTGATGCCGCGGCGATTCATGATTCGCGTCAGCGCATCGGTGATGGCGAACTGGTTGGTGTCGGCGCGATCGACGCCGCGTTGTCTCTCGCCGCCGCCGAGCGGCTTTTGCAACAGCCAATAGACCGGAAACGCCAGCAAGACCGCCACGATCGCCGCGTTGACCAAGACCGCGAGGGCAGGATCGCGCGAAGCGCCGTAGGCATAGAGGACGGAGACTAAGAGCTCGAGCGCGAAGGCGATGCCGGCAATAGCAAGCGTGGCCTTCAGCGCGGTGATGCCTTGGTGTGCTGCTGATTTCAAGCTGTCCCCACTTCGGGCGTGGAACTTGTTAGGCGTAGCCATCCGTGGCGCAAGCTTGAGCTAACTATAGACTATGTTCATCGAACGGTGTTGATTCCGCGCGACACCGTAAAGTTTTACACGGCTTGCAATCGCGCGTAAGCCAACACGAGCCACTTCGCCCCCGCGGTTTCGAAGTTGACCTGCACCCGCGCGTGCGCCCCCGCCCCCTCGTAGCTCGTGACCACACCCTCGCCGAACGTTTCATGTCGCACGCGACTTCCGAGCCGCATGCCGTTCGCTTGCGCCCACTCGGTGCCGGCCGCCGACGCTGGGCGCGGACGCGTTAGCACCGTTTCGGCTCGCAGCTCCTTGATCAACGATTGATCGATCTCGCCGAGAAAGCGCGACGGGCTGGTGTAGTGCTCGCTTCCATGCAGCCGGCGCACCTCGGCGAGCGTAAGGACCAGACGCCTCTTGGCACGCGTCATGCCGACGTAGCAAAGCCGGCGTTCCTCCTCCAAACGCCCGGTCTCCTCGAGTGAGCGTTGATGGGGAAATAGACCCTCTTCCAGGCCGGTTAGAAACACGACCGGAAACTCCAACCCCTTCGCCGCGTGCAGGGTCATCAGCTGCACGCTGTCCTCCCACGCCTCGGCCTCGCCTTCTCCCGCTTCGAGCGCGGCATGCGCCAGGAACGACGCGAGCGGGTCGAGCCCGTCGACTTCGTCGGGAATATAGTTGCGGGCGGCCGTGACCAGCTCTTCGAGGTTCTCGACGCGCGCTTCGCCGCGCTCGCCTTTCTCTTTCTTGTAGTGATCGAGCAACGTGCTGCGCGCCAACATGTGCTCGACTTGCTCCCCGAGTGTCAGGCTCGCGGTTTCTTCGGCGAGCCGGTCGATCAGATCCAAGAAAGCCTTGAGCGCTTGGCTCGCTCGCGCCGCCAACGCGTTGGTCGCAACGCTTCGCTGCGCCGCCTCCCAGAGCGATTCGTCGGCGGCCTTCGCGGATTCGCGCAGTGTTTCGAGCGTCTTCAAGCCGATGCCGCGCGTCGGCACGTTCGCGATGCGCTCGAACGACGGGTCGGCGTGGCGGCTCGCGATAAGCCGCAGATACGCAAGCGCGTCCTTGATCTCGGCGCGCTCGAAGAAACGCAGCCCGCCGTAAACGGTGTACGGGATCGCGGCGTTGATGAGCGTTTCTTCGATCACCCGCGACTGCGCGCTCGTGCGATAAAGAATTGCGATCTCCGACCGACGGCCACCGTGCTCACACCACTCCTTAATGCGCTCGACGACGAAACGCGCCTCTTCGAGATCGTTGTACGCCGTGTAAAGCTGGATCAGCTCGCCGTCCGCGCCGGCGGTCCAGAGCTTCTTGCCCAGACGACCGCTGTTGTGATCGATGATGCTGTTCGCCGCCTTCAAGATATTTCCGGTCGAGCGGTAGTTCTGTTCCAAGCGCACGACGCGCGTGCCGGGATGATCCGACTCGAAACGCAGGATGTTCTCGACCTTCGCCCCACGCCAACCGTAGATCGATTGATCGTCATCGCCGACCACGAACAAGTTGTTGTGCCCGCCGGCGAACTGCTTGAGCCACGCGTACTGAATCTGGTTCGTGTCCTGGAACTCGTCCACGAGCACGTGGCGAAAGCGCTGCTGGTAGTGCGCGCGCAGCCGTTCGTTGTCGCGCAGCAGCTCGTACGCACGCAGCAACAGCTCCGCGAAGTCGACCAACCCCGAGCGCCGGCAGGTTTCCTCATACGCCTTGTAGATGCGCAGGTGCTCGCGGTTTTGCGGATCGGCCGGCTCGCCGAGCTGCGCGGGGCGGCGGCCTTCCTCCTTGTGATGATTGATATACCACTGCGCCTGCCGCGGCGGCCAGTACGCTTCATCGAGGTTGAGATTCTTCAGGACCCGACGGATGAGGCGGTATTGATCGTCGCTGTCCAAAATTTGAAAACCTTGCAGCAGCTCCGCCTCGCGCCAATGGAAACGCAACAACCGGTGCGACAATCCGTGAAAGGTCCCGATCCAAAGGCCCCCGAGCGGCGCCTGCAACATCCGCTCGATGCGCGTGCGCATTTCCGCCGCGGCCTTGTTCGTGAACGTCACCGCGAGGATCGCGTGCGGCGATAGCCCCTCGACGCCGACCAACCACGCGACCCGGTGCGTCAGCACGCGCGTCTTGCCGCTGCCCGCGCCGGCGAGCACCAACAATGGACCCGGCGGCGCCGCGACAGCTTCGCGCTGCGGCTCGTTCAGATCGTTGAGAAGATAGGAGACATCCATGCGGTAAGCGCA
This sequence comes from Sulfurifustaceae bacterium, assembly GCA_041485885.1. GTDB lineage: Bacteria > Pseudomonadota > Gammaproteobacteria > Acidiferrobacterales > Sulfurifustaceae > JACQFZ01. The sequence goes on along the minus strand of JBGPKL010000001.1, from coordinate 128,446 downwards.
AATGATATCAGGGGCCCCGGGGTCGGCGGGAGGGAAACGGCCGCGTCCGTCTCCGATTTCGCTTTTCTTGGCGGAAAAAACCGTTTATAAAAGTCGCGGGGAACCACGGGGGCGCGTAGATAACGGCATCGGGCCGCAACGCGCGCGCTTGACGGAGGAGACATGAAGAGCGAACGCCGCGACACGCCGCGCATTCCGATTACGCTCGATACCATCCTCAATTACAACAACCACCACTACCAACACTCCACCACGCGCGATATCAGCCTGGACGGCACTTTCATTGATATGAAGGGGAGCCAACCGCCGAAGAAGGGACTGATGGAGCTGGCGATCAAGCTGCCGACCGAGGGGATGCCGAAGTATCATCGCTTCCACGCGCAGATCGTGCGCACCACCGACAACGGCGCGGCACTGCTGTTCGATCGGGTGGAGACGGATTCCTACGCCGCGCTACTCGACTTGGTTTTTTCCCGCCAGGGCCGGGGGTTGTGGTAGTGGGAGGGTGTCTTTGGACAATTGATTCTAATAATCAACGTCCGGTCAAAAGCAGGCGTAACCCTCATGGAGCGAAGCGCGATCCGGAGTAACGTAAACTGGCCGCGATCTATCGAGGAAAGTTACTTTCTGGCGGAGTGCTCATGTGCATGCGAAGGTGAGTAAGGACTCCCTGCCCGGGCTAGCTGCGTGAACGCATGGCTTTTGGCAACATTCGAGGATAAGACGACGCGACGGTAGACGGAGTACGGGCGCAACGTCTCGCGGAATGTGTGCAAGGAAGTTTACAGCAACCCGAGCATTGCCGCTTTTATAGTGGCCGCGGTTTTGTTGCTCGCGCCGAGCTTCGCCACCGCGTTATTCACGTGAAAATTCACCGTGCGCTCCGCGATATTCATGATCATGCCTATTTCACCCGACGTCTTGCCTTCCGCCGTCCAGCGCAGTACCTCGATTTCTCGGGCCGACAGGCCCGCAGTGGTTTCCGGTGCGAGCTTCACCAATACGAGCGGGCAAAAAGTTTCATGTGCCGCCTGGGCTAGCCAAGACATTTGCGCGGTACGGTCTTCCAGCTCCGTGGAGGAAAGATCGTCATGCGAGCGCGCAAGCGTCATTAGGCCACCGACGCCGTTCGCGTTGTAACACGACTGCGCCCATCCCACGCGCAATCCATGCGCGCGCGCTTCCTCCCAGAATCCACGGCACGTCGCGAATATTTTCTCCGACCACACTAACGGCATGACCGACCGCATTCCGTGAGCGACCGTAGGGTCTATCGCCAGGTAGTTTTCCTGCGCATAGCGCCGCTGCCAGTCCGCGGGGTAGTTGTTCAGCATGTACACCTTGGGTCGGGTTACCGGCACCGGCACGCGCATGCCGTAAGCGCAGTAGTCGAAGCCCAACTCGCGCGCCGCACGCGACAGCACGGCGAATATCGCTTCCTCGGATTTCGCGTTTAGTAACGCCTGGAATTGAGCTTCGCGCCAAGCATTCATGGATCCCTCCGATAGCTTTTTGGTTGTTACCGTGTCCGCGAAACCAACTGTCGTGCGGCAGCTCGAATGCTTAGCAATGGTCCCAATACTATAGGTAAATGCGGATGGTCTAAAGGCACACGCAACAGAGAAATGAGGGTTCCGCACGCACATGTATTATTTCTACGTCGCCGCGCAAATGGTCTAAACCGCTTCGATTCCACGGGTTTCAATACCAAGTCCCCTGTCATTCTTGACAGTGCCGGTTCCGGCGCAGCTGGGTACTATCAGGTTTAGGTAACACTACTATCACATTTGATTACCCTGGTAGCAGCGCAATGACATTTACTGTATCGAAGGACGGGTACGTTCGGTGCACGTACGCCGCGCTTCAATCCGCCGGTCTGACGCATCGGATCTGCGGTCTTGACGAGGATCCGCCGCGCGCGCGATCCGGCGGCGTTTTCTCCACGGAAATTACCGGCTACACGGAGTGGGTCGACAGCGTCCGCTCCATCGTCACACTCGGCTGGGATTGGCAAATGAACGCCGTTGACGGCGCGGTGACGCTGCGCAGAATCGGCGAACCGCGCAGTAACGTAATGTTCGTGGACATCAACGGGGCGGATATCGGCCCGGCAAAAAACCTGGCGTCGCTCGCAGCACTGGTGGATGCATTCGACTGGCAATCCGAAGTGCGTCGCAGCATCGACGCTCGCTATGGTTAGGAAATTTCTTCTCCGCGACTACGTCACGACCTGTCACTTTTGACAGTTATGTCGTTCATCCCGCCATGTCAAATTCTCTCCGCGTAAACATTCTTTCAGCGGAGGAAAAAATGCAATTCGTGTCTGGAGCAGCCGAAGAACTTTCTGCAGATTTGTTTTCGAAAATTTCGACGTACCGATATCGAGTGTTTGTCGATACGCTGAAGTGGAAACTTCAAACGGAAAACGGAATGGAGCTGGATCAGTTCGACGGCGTGGACACGGTATACGTCGTCAGTCGCGATGAGAACGGAAGCTTAACGGGCGTCGCTCGCTTACTGCCCACGAACCGCCCGTATCTGCTGCGCGACGTTTTTCCGCAACTTCTGAACGGCTTGCCGCCCCCGTGCAGCGCGGACGTCTGGGAGTTGTCCCGCTTTGCGGCCATGGATTTCAACGACCGCGCGGTTACGCCGCAAGGACAGATGTCTTCGCCGATTGCCATCGAGCTGCTGCGAGCGGCGATTTCCTGCGCGATGGCGCGCGGCGCCAGGCGTCTGATAACGGTTTCGCCGATCGGCGTCGAACGGTTGATGCGCCGCGCCGGCTTTCATTCGCATCGTGCCGGACCCCCGATGATCATCGACGGTTATCCGCTTTGCGCTTGCTGGATAGAGCTCGATGAAAACGCGGCGGACGGGACGGTCGCGACGCGACGTCACCGGCACTCCGTGCACGCCGCAACTTCCGACAAAAACAGTGCTTTAGGAATATCGGCACATGGAACCGAATAGGACGTCGTCGCGTCCGATCGAGGGCTTGCAGATGACGTTGGTTACCGATGATCAGCAATTCGCGACCGTAGACCTCTGGGTGATCCGCATGCCGCCCGACTATCGCATCGATGATGCCCAGGGTAAGTGGCTCGACGATGCGGAGCGGCACCGAGCGGCCTCGTTCCACGGCTTGCATGACCGGGGTTCGTACGTCGCCGCCCACGTCTGGTTGCGAAAGATCTTGGCCGCGGCGCTGACGGTTGGGCCGCGGGACTTGCTGTTCGCGGTCGATGCGCGTGGTAAACCGGCGGTGCGGACGGCGGTCGGGGCCGCGCCGAGACCCGTCCATTTCGCCCTCTCCCACACGCCGAACGGTATGGTCTGCGCGGTCTCGAACCAATGTGAAGTCGGCGTGGATATCGCGCGCATCGCGCCGATCCCGAATCTCGCGGCGGTTGCCGTGCATATGTTGCATCCGCATGAAATCCGCCGCTTCCAGGCGACTCAAGAGCACGAGCGATTGTGGCGATTTTACCGGCTATGGACGGCCAAGGAGTCGCTCCTCAAGGCGATCGGCACCGACCTCGACATACCGCCGTCGAGCCTGGCTTTCACCGAGGCGCCGGACGGTGAATGGCAATTGTCCGACTACGCGCGGGAGCGAATCGGTAAAGTCCGCTCCAGCACGTACATCGGTCACACGGCGAGTGGCGCCGAGATCGACTCATTCGACTACATCTTCGCGGTAACGGCGCTGGCGCCCGCCGTGACGCTGACGATTCACGAAATCACCTGCGGCGCGAGCACCGCCGATTCGTACCTGAAGGGTTGCCGTTCATTCAATTCCACGATCGGAGCAGCGCGCGATGCCGCAATTCACTAACTCGGATTCCTACACTTGCGCCGGAGGATTTGGTGGTATGAAAACCCGAATTGCATGGCCATGAAAGACCAGAGAGGGTATCAAGCTAACACCGTTCCATCGAGGGATTTTTTTGCCAGGGACGGCGTCGGCGTAATGAATCGCCCGCTAGGCTCGAGGTCCGGCGCTTTCGCCAGTCGAGGAACGAATTTGGTGGCGATGCTGCTGAGCACGCGCGAGCGCGACGTGCTGCACTGGCTGGCTCAAGGTAAGACCGGCGGTGAAATAGGGATGATTCTCAGCATCAGTGTCTACACCGTGCGTGCGCACATACGAAATATCGTTCGCAAGCTGAACGCATCGAATACTGCGCACGCGGTCGCGCGCGGGTTCCGTTCCGGGTTGCTCGATCCATGGGACCGGGATGTTCGAGCGTAAACGCTGAATTATCAACGTCATCGGAACTTCGTCGATCGCGAATTCAAAAGCAAAAATCAGGGTGTGGTCGACGGCATTAGCGCTAAGATTTGATAAGTGACCGGCGTAGAGGAAAGACAATCATGCGTGCCACGAGAACAGCAGATAGCGGACAAGCGCGAACACCCACGATCGACGAGGAGCGTTGGGCGGCCGTGGTCAGACGCGACGACGCCGCCGACGATCAGTTCTACTATTCCGTAGCCACGACCGGTGTGTATTGTCGTCCGTCTTGTCCATCGCGCCTGGCGCGACGGAAAAACGTGCGGTTCCACGCGACGCGCGCGGACGCGGAGCGAGCGGGCTTTCGCGCCTGCAAGCGCTGCAAACCGGATCAGCCGTCGCTCGCTAAACGCTATGCCGCGAAGGTAGCCAGAGTTTGCCAACTCATCGAGACCGCCGAAGCACCGCCCAGTCTCGCGACGTTGGCGAAAGCGGCGGGCTTGAGCCGCTATCACTTTCATCGCGTCTTCAAGGCGATCACCGGCGTGACTCCCAAGGCGTACGCTAGCGCGCATCGCACGAAGCGCGTGCGCGAAGAACTCGCGCAGAGGAGCACCGTGACCGACGCCATCTACGGCGCGGGCTTCAAGTCGAATGGGCGTTTTTACGCCACGTCCGCGCAAGTGCTGGGCATGACGCCGACCGATTTTCGCGCCGGCGGCGTCAATGCCGTCATTCGATTCGCCGTGGGCGATTGTTCACTCGGCGCTATTCTGGTCGCCGCCACCGAGAAGGGCGTCTGCGCGATCCTGCTCGGCGACGATGCCGATACCCTGGTGCGCGACCTGCAGGATGGATTTCCGCACGCGAAGCTGATCGGCGGCGACAGCGATTTCGAACGCCTGGTGTCGAGGGTGGTCGGACTAGTGGAGGCGCCGGCGCTCGGGTTCGATCTGCCGCTCGATATTCGCGGGACCGCGTTCCAACAGCGGGTTTGGCAAGCGCTGCGCGAGATTCCAGCCGGTTCGACCGTTAGCTACGCGCAGATCGCCGAGCGGGTTGGATTACCGAAAGCCGTGCGCGCGGTCGCGCAGGCCTGCGCCGCCAACGCAATTGCCGTCGCCATTCCTTGCCACCGCGTGGTGCGCAGCGACGGAGCGCTTTCCGGATACCGCTGGGGGGTCGAGCGCAAGCGGGTTCTACTTCAGCGAGAAGCAGTGAAGTGAACATTAATATTCACGGTCGGTGGGGCTATCAGTTCACCGCCGTCCCGATTTTCCAAGCGGCAAACCAGCGCGATGCGAAATGTGAATTCGACAGCAAGGATCGGAGCGCGTGCGCGTAGGGATGGTTCTAATATGAACTGCAACCTAGTCTAGGAGGACGTCGATGTCACCGGAAACAAGTTCGCACCTTCCCGCCGCGTTCAGGCGGTTGGCCTGGTCCAATCTGACCGCGCAGTCCGCGGAACAAATCGGGCTAGCCGCGGCGCCTTTGATCGCGGTATTGCTGTTTGGCGCCGGTGCCGGCGCGACCGGCCTGCTGCAGATGGCGCTGACGCTTCCATTCCTACTGTTGACGCTTCCGGCCGGTGTAATGGCGGATCGTACGTCGCGGCGACGGATCATGGCGTATGCCGAGGCCGTGCGTGCTTTGTCGCTGCTGTGCATTCCGCTGCTCATGGTATCCGGGTTGCTCACGCTTCCGCTGCTCGCGGTATTGGGATTTGTTGGCGCCGCCGGCACGGTCGCTTACAGCGTGGCCGCTCCGGCTATCGTCCCAGCGCTGGTGCCACGTCATATGCTGACGGCGGCGAACGGGCGACTGGAGTTGGCGCGCAGCTCGGCTTTCGTCGCCGGTCCGGCGCTGGCCGGCGTCATCGTCGAATGGAGCGGCGCAAGCGCGGCCTACGTGTTCGCAACGGTACTTTCGACCTGCGCTGTGTTTCTGCTGATACGACTGCCGGAGCCGGCGCGCACCGGTGTGGCACGGCGGAATGTACTGCAGGAGCTCAGCGATGGCGCGCGCTTCGTGCTCTCGCATCCGCTTCTGCGGCCGATCGTGGCGACTGCGGTATTTTTCAACATATCGTGGTTCGTGCTTCAGGCGGTGTACGTGGTGTATGCCATACGCGAGCTCGGCCTTTCCGCATCCACTGTCGGCGTGACGTTGGGCGTCTACGGCGCGGGGATGGTTGCCGGTGCGCTCATCGCTCCGGTGATCGGCCGGCGGTTGTCGTTCGGCACGATGCTCGTCGTCGGGCCTCTGAGCGGGTTGATCGCGGCGCTGGTTATGGTGCTGACGCTGCAAATTCCTTCGGTCTGGCTGGCGGGACTGAGCTTTTTCTTATTCGGACTCGGCCCGATCGTGTGGGTCATCACCTCCACCACCTTGCGCCAATCCGTCACGCCCAACCACATGCTCGGTCGTGCGTCATCGCTGGTGATGCTCGCTACCTTCGGCGCGCGGCCGGTCGGCGCAGCGCTCGGCGCGTTCATCGGTGCGCTGTACGGGGTGCAGACGTGCCTCGTGGTAGCGGCCGTCGGCTTTCTCGTGCAGTTCATCTTGATCTTCATTTCACCCGTGTCGCGGCTGGATAAGTTGCCGGAGGCCGTGGCCGCCGCTGCGTGATCCTCGGGCGGCTCGGTACTTTGCGGCGGCCGCCGCTCAAGGGGGGGCCGCGGTTGAGGCTAAGCAGAGCTGTGGTTCCTCACGCGTAACAAAGCGCCGGCGTCATAAACGCCGGCCGCATGAGCATAGACACTCCGACTTATTCTGCTTCTTCCTCACGGAGCGCGATGTTGCCGAGGTTCTGCAACATAGGCGCGTTTTCGCACGCCACGTAGAGACACGAGTCGCTGTCGCTGCGATTCTGGTGGCGATGCCAGGTCCATACCGGAATGTAGATGACGTCGCCGGCGCTCCATTCGATATGCCGGTCCTCCACGGTAGTGCAACCGGCGCCTTCCACGACATAGATCAGAGTTTCGTAGTTGTGCCGATGCCGCCGCGTCGTTTGTCCGGGTAGCAATCCGCCAATCGTCATGCTCATGCTGAACGACGGAAGGTCGACGATGTGTACCGGGTGTTTGCGCTCGGTCGAGAACGAATCGGAGCCGGGGTCGCCCGCGTTTTTCACCGCCCGATGTACCAGCCGGTCCGGAACGCGCGCCGTCAAGGATGACGGCACGCGCCAGAAATCGCGCGAGCCGAAATGCGATGATTGGCTCATACGTGTTCCTCGACGTAGGCGCGTTCGAAGACCGCGTCCAACATCGTCATGCGCAGCCGCACCATGTCTTCGCCGATGGCGATGACCTTGGCGCGACGGTGCGGATGCTTGGCGAGCATCTTGTCGATGATGCGGCGCATGACGATCGCATGTCCTTCGTCTTCCGACACGTGCAACACGAAGAAGCGAAGCCCTTCGTGCGGCACGCCGGCGCGGCGCAGAGCGACTAGCACGGCGCCGTAGACTTCCGGGACGATCGCCTCGGCGCCGAGGCAGAGCGCCGCCAAGCCCTCGAGCGCATCGCCGCTGCGGCAATAGTGAAACATGGCGTCGATCAAGCCGCGCGTTTCCGGCAAGATCGGCTCGCTCCCAGGCTTGGTGCCGGCGGCGCGCATGCATTGCTGATAGAGCTCGGCATGGGTGATCGCGCCCTTCTCGTTGAGGCCCATCTCCTCGAACAAATTTTCCGCGAGGGCGCGCACGTCGGAATTTTCGTTGAGGTTCGCCATCATCGCGCACAAATAGCGTGTGAAGTATTGCGAGTAATAGTGCTGCTGGATCAGAAATCGCCGCAACGTGCCGATATCGACCCGGCCTTCGCGGCACGCCGTCAAGAACGCGTGCGTTCGCAGCTCCTCCAGTAATCCGAACGGAAATAGATTCTCCCAAAGCGATGGCAGCTCGGGGGCCGGCTGATATTCGAAATTGCTCAATCGCGTTTTCATATCTTCCTTTCCTGTTGTGTTCCAGAAGTTAATGACGATAGGACGATCACCGCAGACACATCGATCGTCGTACCTTCCGCGTAACCAGAAACTTCGTCATGTTGCATTTCCTTTTTTTGATCCACTGTCTGGACAACGCGCGCGCGTCGCACCGCATGAAAAATTTTAAACATTTCGCGGATCGCAAAACGCGGATCGCAAAACCGATACGACGACGAAGCGTCGTCTCGCGTCGCGATCATATCGCTGATGTTGGGTGGAACGCCGTAGTCTCCATTGACGATCGCGCGTAGTTAAGGTTGACGATTGAGCGGGGTCGCTCGAGCGTTCATTCTCTGCGCTCGCGTTTACCGATCGAGCAACATGAACACGGCGATTAACGAAACGCGGACACTTCTCACAAAGAACAGGTGAAACATGACGCAGCCGAACTCTACGATTCTCTCTCTTGCAGAGCAGCAGATGTTACGCGCCGACGCAACCCTCGGCAGCGGAAATTTCCTGGACCGGTGCCACGCGTTGAACCCGGCGCGTGCCGTCGAATTTTTGTTTCTCGATATTCCGATCACGCTACCCGATGGCGCGACCTATCGTGCCTTCAGTCTGGAAACGCTGATCGAAGCGCGGCGAACCCTGGCGCGCTGGTACCTGACGCACGACGTGACGCCGGGCGACGTCGTTGCGGTTTGCGTGACCGATGGCATCGCGCCGTTCCTGCACTATCTCGCGCTCACGAGCTTGGGCGCCGCCGGCGCGTTCGTGAATCCGGCGATGCCGCCCGATACCGCAGCGGCGTATATCGAAAAAAATGGATTCGCGCGGATCGTTTCCGACGCGCGCGTACTGCAGCGCACGGGATTGGCCGGCCGGCTACCCACGGGCTGCGAGCTGATCGATTGTTCGTTCGCGGGCGCGTCGCAGGTCGCGACGCTTCCGTCTTGGTGGCCGCACAAGCCGGAAGATTCCACCCTCGTCATGTTGAGTCATACGTCCGGTACGACCGGCATACCGAAAGCGGTCAAGTTCGAGCATCGCCAGTTCTTCATGGGCAAGCGCGCTCGGATCGGGCAATTCGTCGAGTCGGATGACGAACGGCTGCTCTCGGCGCTACCGCAATCGCATTCCGCGGCGATCAGCCATCTCGAGACCGCCGTCCTGCTTGGAGTTCCGACCTATGTGTTGGGCACGCCGGTCGGAGCAGCGGTGCGCATGGCGCTGCTCGCGTTCAAGCCGACTACCGTGGCCGCGTTTCCGCAGACGTACGCGTCGCTGGTCCAGAGCGGCGTTGCGCCCGGCGAATTTTCCACGGTACGTCGTTGGTTCAGCATGGGCGACGCGGCGCACGAGAGCCACACGCGCCGCATTCTGGCCGGCGCTCCCAATTCCCGTTTCATCGACGCCTTCGGCAGCTCCGAGCTCGGCATGGCGCTGTTCCGCAAGATTTCGACCGCCGCGGAAATTGCTCCGCGGCGTTCGGTGGGCCGCCCGGTGGACGTTGCCATTGCCAAAGTGCTCGACGCGGCGACCGGCGATGAAGTGAGCGCCGGTCGAGTCGGTCTGCTGGCGGTCCGAGCGCCGACGCTGACGCCGGGCTACTGGCGCGAGCCGGAGATCACCGCCAAGGCTTGGCGCGGCGGCTACTTCCTCACGGGCGACGTCGGCTTTTGCAAGGATGGCGACTTCTACCTCATTGACCGCGCGGTCGACGTCATCGCATCGCCCGTCGGACCGCTCTACACGCTGCTGCTCGAGGAAGAAGTTCAACAGGTCGCCGGCGTTTGCGACGTCTCGGTGGTCGGCGTCGATGCCGCTGACGGCAGTTGTGTGTTCGCGCTCGTCCTGCCTGACCGCTTGGACGCGGCGCATACACAATCGCTCGGCCAGGACGTGTGGACGGCGCTGCATGAAGCGGTGAAGGCGAACGGCGCGGCGCTCGCGCCGGACGCGGTGACGGTCGCCATCGCCGGCGATTCCTCATCGTTCCCGGTCGGCGCGACCGGAAAAGTGTTGAAGCGAAAGTTGCGGGAGCGCTTCGCAACGATGTCAGCCGCGCTCGCGGACGGCGACAAGCCGCCCGCGGGGATCGTGTATCTAACGAACGGACTTGCAACCGTTCGACGCAGTGCGCTCGACGGCAGTAACCGAAATGCGAAGGTGTCTTATCGGGGGTCGATGAGCGCGCATGTTTATTAACCAGAGACGGGTTTCTTTAAAACATCGAGGAGAAAAGTATGACGCAGATAACGGGCATTCATCATCTCACCAGCGGCGTGGCGGGAGCGCAGGAAGACGTGGATTTCTTCACGAAGATCGTCGGTCAAAAGCTCGTGAAGCAAACCGTGCTGTTCGACGGCATGAATCCGGTATACCACCTGTACTACGCGAACCGTCAAGCGCAGCCGGGAACGGTTATGACCACGTTGCCGTTTCGCCAAATCGGCTACAAGGGTTACCGCGGATCCGGGCAGATTAAGACCGTCTGCTACTCCGTTCCCGTCGGGTCGCTGAATTTCTGGCGCGACCACTTCGGCAAATACCGCGTAACGACGGAAAAGGTCGTTGAGCGTTTTGGCCGCCAGGTTCTTTGGTTTACCCATCCGTGCGGCCTCGAGTTCGAAATGGTCGAGGATTCGCAAGACACGACCGACAATTGGGTGACCGAGGAGATCAGCGACGACGCGGCCGTGCGCGGCTTCCACAGCGTCGCCTGGTCGGTGCGCGATATCGAAGAGACCGAGCGATTTTTAGTCGACGGGCTCGGCTTCAAGAAAGTCGGCGTGGACGGTTCGTACACGCGGTTTCAGATCAACGGCGGCGGCGCGCAGCGTCTCATCGACGTGTGTCACGAGCCCGATCGTAAACAGGGTACCTGGGGGTTCGCGCCCGGCGTCGTGCATCACATGGCGTTCGCCGTGCCGACCGAAAAAGAGCAGGCGCAAATCAAGGACCACCTGAACGGGATGGGCTTTCCCGACGTCTCCGAGGTTAAGGACCGGAACTATTTCCATTCGGTATACGTCCGCTCGCCGGGCGGCGTGCTGGTCGAGATCGCGACGACCGACATCGGCTTTACCGTCGACGAGGCGGCGGAGAACCTCGGGGAAAAGCTCATGATCCCGCCGTGGTGGGAGTACCGCAGAAAAGAATTGATAGATGCGCTCGAGCCGATTCAGGTTCCGCTGCACGCGGAAACGGTCGAGTGATAGTCCGTCGCGGCACGGGGCGGACGCCTGATGCGTGTCGATCACGTAGCAAGCGCGAACGCCCCGTCGCCCTTCGGTTTGCCACTGTTCGTTGAAAGGAGAAACACGATGGAAGAGCACACGGGTCGAAGGCTTCGTTTGAAACGGCTGTACAAGCATAACGCCGAGCGTCTGTTCATTGTGCCGATGGATCATTCCGTCACCGACGGACCATTCGCACGCAATATCGATTATGACCGGATTCTCAGCGACATTGCCGAAGCGGGAGTGGATGCGGTGGTGCTGCACAAAGGACGCTTGCGCGCGCTTTCGGAAGACTTCTACCGAGCGACGTCGGTCATCGTGCACGTCAGCGCGTCGACCAAGTACGCGCCCGACGCCAACGAAAAGTACATGGTCGCGAGCGTCGAGAGCGCGGTGCGCAGAGGTGCGGACGGAATCAGCGTCCACGTCAACCTCGGGTCGGAAACCGAGCCTAGGCAGTTGCGCGACCTGTCGCAGGTGGCGGATTCCTGCGAACAGGCGGGTGTCCCGCTCTTGGTGATGTTGTACGCGCGCGGCAAACGCATTCACGCGCACCCGGTCAACGAGACGCTGGCTCATGCGGCGGCTCTCGCCGCCGACCTCGGGGCGGATATCGTGAAGTTGGCGCTGCCGAACGATGTCGGCGAGATCGCGTGGATCACGGCGCGCTGTCCGGTGCCGGTGATCGCCGCGGGCGGGGCTAAGCTCGACGAAAGAAGTTTTCTCGAGTTCGTCCAGCGGGTGGTGCTGGGAGGCGGCGCCGGCCTGGCGGCCGGACGCAATGTGTTTTTGTCGGACGACATCGTCTCCCTGGGCCGGAAGATCAGAGCTTGCCTTGACAGTCGACCGCGGCTGTTTCCGGCGGAGAAGCAAGTGCTGAGAGCGGCGTTGGCGACGAACGCCGGCATGCGGCTTAGTTTGGCTCCGGAGCCGTCTAATGCGTGAACCTGACGCTGTTGCATCGGTGAAAGAGCGGCTGAGCAAGGCGGAAGCCGCGCGGGCTTGCGCTTTCGAATGCATGGGTCGGAACTTCGTCGTGCATGAGGACGTATTTCCACCGACCCATTTCCAGTCCACCGGAATCTTCACGAAAAGTCTGCGCTACGCTTCCGGCCGTTCGTTCCTGGAAATCGGTTGCGGCGCGGGCGTCACGGCAGTTACCGCGGCGCTCGCCGGATGTCGCCCGGTGGTCGCTTCCGACATCAGCGAACAGGCGGTCAGGAACGCGCGGGTCAACGCCGAGCTCCACGGCGTGACGAACGTCGTATCGGTGCGTCATGGCGACTTGTTCGACGTGCTGCGGGACGGCGAACGCTTCGATGTGATCTTCTGGAACTCGAACTTCGTCTTCGTGCCGGAGGATTACGTTTACACCAAGGAGGTGCACCGCGCTTTTTTCGACGCCGGCTACGCGTCGCACGACCGCTTTCTGCGCGAGGCGCCGAGCTACTTGAATCCGGGCGGCCAGCTTCTGCTCGGGTTCAGCGGGCAGGGAAACGAGCAGGCGCTGCGGCAACTGTTGGCGAAGCATCGTTACGCCGCCGAAACATTTAGTTCGACACTGGGCGTCGGGCCGAACGCACCCCGGTACGACATTCTGCGCCTGTGTCCAATGGAAAAGGGTGTCGCTCAATGATGTCTCAAATCGAAGGAAGGAAAATCATGGTCGCAAGCAAAAAATCGATGCTCAGTCGTACCGGCGGCGTTTCCGAGCACCCGGTACGTTCCGAAGCCACAGTCGTGCGCCGCGCCACCGCCACGATTCACGGAGCGGGGGAAACGCAGTGGTGGTTCGATGCCCGCGGCGCGGACGGGTCCCAGGTGGCGGGAGCGGTCGAGCGGTCGAACTGCACCCACATCGTGCTGCACGTTGACCAGCACAAACGAACGAAAACGGCGAAGCAGAAAGTGGTGTGGGTCAGTAGCGGCGATCAACTCGCGGGCCTCGAGGAAGGCGCGTGGGTTTTCACGGACGTCGAAGAAGTTCGCGTGCAAGCCGCCGCGAGCGGCCGCAAAGCGGGCCTGTTCATCGACGTGGAAAATTTAGAAAGAGACTTTCCGCGCTGCGTCGAGATCTGCGAGCGCGGGGACGACTTCGTGGTCGTCGACATCGAGCACGCAACGTACATTCCTTACGAGCTGCTGCTGGCCAAGATCGACGGGCGTTCCACGCGGTTATTTCGCAGTGTTCCGATCAAGGGCTTGAGCAACATCGTCGACTCCGTCAATCAGTCGCTGAACGCATTTGCCACGATGGAACACGGCATCGGCGTGCTGTTCGAAACGAAAAGCGTCGAGGCCATCGAAAGTCTGTCGCGCCATCTGGCGCATCGGCAAAGCAGTCAGATGCAGCTCGTGTCGGCGAAGGTGGAAGAAGTGCAGCACACCGGTCTGGGGCACCGCGTCTGCGTGGACGTGACTTCGCTGATGACCGCCGAAGAGGGGATGATCGTCGGCTCCACCGGCTGGGGCGGAATTTTCGTTTGCTCCGAGACGCACTATTTGCCGCATATGAACCTGAGAGAGTTTCGGGTCAACGCGGGTGGAGTGCACTCCTATATATGGGGCCCGAACAACAACGTCAGGTATCTGAGCGAAATGAAAGCCGGTTCCGAGGTGATCTGCACCGATATCGGCGGTAAGTCCCGTGTCGTCACGGTGGGTCGCGCGAAGATCGAGCGCCGTCCGCTGCTGAAGATACGATGCAGCGTTTCTCTCGATCAGGTCAGCCCGGAAATGCGCGCGACGGTCGAAGCGGTTAACCGATCGCAGAGCGACGTGACCCCGCAGGGCGAGAAGCTCTCGGCCGAGAACCTCGATTGCATCTACGTAAATACTTTCCTGCAGAACGATTGGCACGTACGCGTAATGGGAGCCGACGGAAAAACGCGACATAGCACGTTCATACAGCCGGGCGATCAGCTGCTGGCGCACGTCGACATGCCGGGTCGGCACACCGGATTGAAGGTGACGGAACACATACTGGAACAGTAAGCGAGCGCGGAAAATGCGTCGGTCTGCACGATGATAAAGGTCATGGAATCACGCACCGTTGCGGTAGCGATCGTGGGGGGCGGTCCGGTCGGGCTCATGCTCGCACTGTTTCTCGACAGGCACGGCGTGCCAACCGTGGTCTTCAACACCGAGCCGACCAGTCGGTGGCATCCGAAAGGGAACACTCATAATGCTCGCACCATGGAGCACTATCGACGACTCGGTATCTCCAAGGCGATACGCGGCCTCGGGCTGCCGGCCGAGCATCCGCGGGACGTGGCGTATTTCACGCGTCTGAACGCTTGGGAACTGGCCCGCATTGTCATGCCGTGCGAGGCGGAGCGCATGCGCATGGCGGTGGACGCGGCGCCGACGGACCAGGTTCCAGAACCGCTGCTACGAGCGAATCAGATGTACGTCGAGCGCTATCTGCTCGAGCACGCGCGCTCACGGCCTAACATAACGCTGCGTTTCGGTTGGCACGCAAGCTCGTTCGAGCAAAGCGAGCGCGGGGTGACGGTGAGCGCGGAACGCGCCGACGGAACGGCGCGTGAGACCTGGCGCGCATCCTTTCTTGTCGGATGCGACGGCGGTCAAAGTTTCGTGCGCCGCGCCCTCGGCATTCGCTACGAGGGCCAAGCGAGCGTCGAGCAACCGTTTCTCGGAGGGCGCATGATTTCAACCTACGTGCGCATTCCCGCGCTGCACCGCGACATCCTCGGCGGGCGCAAGGGCTGGCTGTACAACGTGGTCGCGCCCGACCTGCGGATGCTTCTAATTGCGCTCGATGGGCGTGACGAATTCCTATTGATGACCAAGGCAAGTCATGCGCAGGCGCTGCCGGACGACGATGTGATCGTGCGGACCATACAGCGAGGCGTCGGCACGGACATTCCCGTCACGGTTCTCGCGCATCGACCATGGATCGGGGGCGCCGCGCTGGTCGCCGAGCGCTTCGCGATCGGCAGGGTGTTCCTCGCGGGCGATGCGACGCATCTCTTTTCTCCGACTGGCGGGTTCGGCATGAATACCGGAATAGACGGCGTCGCCAATCTCTCCTGGAAACTAGCCGCGGTCCTGCAAGGATGGGGAGGGCCGAACCTCCTGGCGTCTTACGAGGCCGAGCGGCGGCCGGTCGCAAAACGGAATACCGCGGCCGCGCGCTTTTTGACCGAGCGCGTAGGGGAAGTGGTAGTCCCGGAAAATGTCGAGGCGCACAGCGACGCAGGTGCCGCCGCGCGCGAGCGCCTTGGCGCCTTCCTCCAAAGTTTCGACCGGCAGTTCGCGTCGCTCGGCGTCGA
The DNA here is from genome assembly GCA_041485885.1 of Sulfurifustaceae bacterium. Taxonomy (GTDB): domain Bacteria; phylum Pseudomonadota; class Gammaproteobacteria; order Acidiferrobacterales; family Sulfurifustaceae; genus JACQFZ01. The sequence continues at coordinate 112,730 of JBGPKL010000001.1, read as the reverse complement.
GCTGGGGGGGCGCTATGACGACTCACCGCTGATTTCCCGCACCGACGGCGATGCTCCGGATGACGACCCGGTGACTTACAAGCCGAGTGGGGTCCCAGGAGGTCGACTACCGCACCTATGGCTCGAGGGGAAACAAGGTGCGCGCAATTCGATTTTCGATGATCTCGGCGTAGGCTTTACGCTTCTGCGGGTAGGAGAGGATGCGCCCAGGGCCGATAAGTTCCGTGCTGCGGCGAAAGCGCTGCGCGTACCGTTTCGCGCTTTAACCGTTCCTCGCTACCCGGCACGCGAGCTCTACGAGCGCAAGCTCGTTTTGGTCCGACCCGATCAGCACATCGCCTGGCGTAGCGACGACCCGCCTCTCGATGCGCGCGCCGTGCTAGACCGTTCTGTCGGTGCATGACGATGGGGGAATGCAAGGACTAGCGAGTTCACAAATCTCGTAGGAGGATCAATGATCGTCACTGTTTTCGATCGCGCTTAAATCCCGAAGCACAGGAGGAATATGCGCAATGGGCTGCTCTCATGAGTGAGTTGTCAAAAACCATATTTCACTAAAGGGTTTTGTTTCCTAGACAGGGGACAGGGCGTCGCCCGTCGGCCTACTCTACCGTCACCGCTTTCGCCAAATTGCGTGGCTTGTCCACATCCGTGCCGCGCGCGATCGCGGTGTTGTAGGCGAGTAACTGCACCGGGAGCACGTGGACGATCGGCGAGAGCACGCCGGCGTGGCGCGACGTGCGGATGACGTGCACACCCTCGCTCTCGGTGAAATGGCTGTCGAGATCGGCGAAGACATAAAGCTCGCCGCCGCGCGCTTTCACTTCTTGCATGTTCGACTTCACTTTCTCGAGCAGCATGTCGTTCGGCGCGATGACGACCACGGGCATGTTGCGATCGACGAGCGCGAGGGGACCGTGTTTCAACTCGCCCGCCGGATAGGCCTCGGCGTGAATATAGGTAATTTCCTTGAGCTTCAGCGCGCCTTCGAGTGCGATCGGATAATGAATGCCGCGGCCGAGAAACAGCGCGTTTTGTTTTTGGGCGAAGCGTTCCGCCCACACGCAGATCTGCGGCTCGAGGTTGAGCGCGTGTTGCACGCTGCCCGGAAGGTGGCGCAGCGTATCGAGATGCGCCGCCTCCGCCTCCGGCGACAGGCGCCCTTTGATCTTGGCGAGCACGAGCGTCAAAACGAAGAGCGCCGCAAGCTGGGTCGTGAACGCCTTGGTCGACGCGACGCCGATCTCGGCGCCGGCGCGGGTGTAATAAACCAGCTTGGACGCACGCGGGATGGCGCTCTCTTGCACGTTGCAGATCGACAACGTCGAGGCGTGGCCCAATTCCTTGGCGCGCTTGAGCGCCTCCATCGTGTCGAGCGTTTCCCCCGATTGCGAGATGGTAACAACGAGGTATTTCGGGTTCGGCACGACGTCGCGGTAACGGTACTCGCTCGCGATCTCGACGTTGCAGGGAATCTTGGCAATGGCTTCGAGCCAGTAACGCGCGACCGAACCGGCGTAGTAGCTCGTGCCGCACGCGAGAATTTGTACGCCTTCGACGTGCCGGAAAATTTCCGCCGCCGCTTCGCCGAATAGCTTGGGCGAAACGCCTTCGACCATGACCGCCTCGATGGTGTCGGCGAGCGCCTTCGGCTGCTCGTGTATCTCTTTCTGCATGAAGTGGCTGTACGGGCCGAGCTCGAGCGACGCGAGCGAGACGTCCGACACGTGCACTTGGCGCTCGACCGCAACGCCCGCGCGATCGAAGATACGCACGCCCCGGCGGGAGACTTCGGCAACGTCGCCTTCCTCGAGATAGATCACGCGGCGCGTCGCGCCGAGCACGGCGGAGACGTCCGAGGCGACGAAATTCTCCCCGTCGCCGACGCCGATCAACAGCGGACAGCCGACGCGCGCGCACACCATGACGTCCGCCTGCTTCAGCGACATAACGGCGATCGCATACGCGCCCACCAATTCGCGCACGGCGGTCTGCGTCGCGACGAGCAGATCGTTGCTCTGGCGATAGTAATAGTGCACGAGGTGCGCGATAACCTCGGTGTCGGTCTGGGACTCGAAGGTGTAGCCGAGGCTCTTCAGGCGGCTACGCTGCTCGTCGTGGTTCTCGATGATGCCGTTGTGCACGACGGCAACCTCATCGGACGAGAGGTGCGGGTGCGCGTTCGGCTCGGTGACGCCGCCGTGCGTGGCCCAGCGCGTGTGTCCGATGCCGAGGAGGCCGGTGAGATTTTCCGCGCGCACGGCTTGCTCCATCTCCGCGACCCGCCCGACGCGTCGCACGCGGCGGATGCCGCCGTTCAATACCGCGACGCCGGCGGAGTCGTAGCCGCGGTATTCGAGACGCTTCAAGCCCTCGATCAGGATCGGGACGACGTTACGTTGCGCGACCGCGCCGACAATACCGCACATGCTAATTCCTCGAAACGAAACCGCGGATGAACGCGGATGAACGCGGATAACGAACTCCGATACGGTCTTGGTGAAATCTGCGTTTATCTGCGTTCATCTGCGGTTTCAGGGTTTCTGTTTCTTCACTGGTCGCTTCCAGCCTTTGACGGTCTTCTGCTCCGCGCGCGTGAGCGTGAGCTCACCGGGCGGCGCATCCTTGGTAATTACCGACCCGGCGCCGACGGTCGCTCCCGCTCCGACCGTGACCGGCGCGCGCAACACCACGTTGGAACCGATCGACGCGTTGTCGCTGATCACCGTCCGATGCTTGCTGGCGCCGTCGTAGTTAGCCGTAATCGTGCCGGCGCCGACGTTGACGTCGCGGCCGATGGTTGTGTCCCCGATGTACGTCAGATGGTTCACCTTGCTGCCGTCGCCGATGTCGGACTTCTTGACTTCGACGAAGTTGCCGATGTGCACATGATCCGCGATACGGTTTCCCGGCCGCAGACGCGCGAACGGCCCGACGCGGCAACCGGCGCCGATCACCGCCTCTTCGATCACGCAATTCGCGAGCACTTGCGTTCCGGCCCCGATCTCGCTGTCGCGGATCACGTTGTTCGGTCCGACGGAAACGCCGTCGCCAAGCACGACTCTTCCTTCACACACCACGTTCACGTCAATCACGACGTCGCACCCGCAGGTGAGCTCGCCGCGCACGTCGACGCGCGCGGGATCGCGCAGCGTGACGCCGCGGTCGAGCAGCGACTGGGAGTAATTCTTTTGATAGGTTCGTTCCAACTCCGCGAGCTCGCGCTTGCTGTTGACGCCGAGGATCTCCCACGTCGCGCTCGGCTGCCGCGTCACCACCTCGACGTCTTGCGCGACTGCCATCGCGATCACATCGGTCAAGTAATACTCGCGCTGGCCGTTGCGGTCTTCCAGCCGATCGAGCCAGCCGCGCAGCCGCGCCGCCATAGCAACCAAGATCCCCGTATTGATCTCCCGCAGCGCCGCTTCGTCCGCCGTGGTGTCCTTCTGCTCGACGATGCGCTCGACTTTGCCGAGCGGATGGCGGACGACACGCCCGTAGCCGCTCGGGTCGGGAAGCTCCGCGGTCAGCAACGCCAGGCTAAGCTCGCGGGTTTGGGATAACAAATCCCGCAACGTCTCCAAACGAATCAGCGGTACGTCGCCGTAAAGGACCAACACCGTCGAGTCGTCGGCCACTGACGGCATCGCGCGCTGCATCGCATGACCGGTCCCCAACTGCTCGGCCTGATAAATCCAGTTGACCGGTTCGTCCTTGAAGATCGTGCGCACCTGCTCGCCGCCGTGTCCGTAAACGACATGAATGGCACGAGGAGAAAGCTGGCGCGCCGTGGCGAGCACGTGTCCGAGCAGCGGCCGCCCCGCGAGCGGATTCAGCACTTTGGGCAGAGCAGAATGCATGCGCTTGCCCTGACCGGCGGCGAGGATGATGATTTCCAGATTCACGGAGCGTACCGAAGTCTCTTAGTTTAGCGGCTGCCGCCTGCCTGCGCGAGGCGGGTAAATACCGCACTTCCTATTGAGGCGCTCGGCGCAGAAACGGCCGGTCGAGGGTCGGGCGGGCGGCGCGGGCCTCGATGCCTTCACTGGCCCGAGACAGGCGCGCCGATGATCGTGCTGAGCGAATCTCGCGCGCCGGTGCGAACGTGCACCTCGCCCTTTTCGTCGACGAGAAACGTGAACTCCTGATAATTGATATACCCGCGCAGCAAGTCCTTCTCGCCCTTCGGTAGTTTGAACGACTTCGGAACGTTCGTATCGAACGGCGTGATGTAATTGCGCCGCGGATCGGCAGGCGCGATGTCCTTGTGTTTGGCGGCGAGATCGCTCGGCGTCGTCGTCTCGAAGGTGTGATAGATCACCGCTGCGCCTTTGATCTTCATTAGTTCCTCCGCGGCTTTGCCGAGCAGCGGCAAGGTCGACGTGACGCCCTTGGTATACGCGCCGATGTTCTTCTCCGTCACTTTCTCGTATTCGCCGCCGAGCGCCGTGATCGTCTGCTTCTTCATTTCCTTTTGGAATTTGCTGCGCGCTTCCATCGCGTCCACCGTAAGGCCGGTTTTATTGTCGGGCGCGACCAAGTGCCCGTGGTAGAAGTCGTTCACGTTGACCCCTTCGGTCGCGCTCGGTTTGCGCTTCGCGTCGAGCGTGTAGCGCAAAGTATTCAATATATTGTCTTGCAGCTTCGCCGGCACCCAGCTGCTGTCCGAGGAGATTTTCAAATCGCCTTTGCCCTTCTTGAGCGCGGTGTAGTCCGCCGGCGTGAAGTCCCAGTCCTCCTTGCGCCGTAGGGTGTCCGGCGCCGCGCCTTCGTTCTGTACGACATGCGCCAGCTCGTGCGCGAGCAAGGTCGAAGGCGTCAGCGACGCTCCGTGTGCCAGCGCGATGTGATTCCCCAACGTGAATGCGCGAGCGCCGAGGCGATCGTTGTCGCGCGCGGCGGCTTCGCCTGAGTGCACGCGGACGTCGGAAAAATCGCGGCCGAACCGCGGCTCGAAAAATGCTCGCGTTGATGGCGGTAACGGCGCGCCGGCGGAGGCGATCGACTCCGGCATCCCGGCGCAACGAGCGGCGGAGTTGCCGCTTGACTCAGTCGCGCCGCCGTCGCTCGACGCTCGGCGAACGATCGGCTCGCCGGCGGCGGTTCCAACCTGTGAGACATCGGAACGCGGCGCGCGCATAACCTGATCGGCCAGTCTGTCTGCTTCGCGCTCGGCGGGATCGGTTGACGCGCCGACGGCGAGTTTCGGCCGGGCCGCACAGCGCGGGCAACCCCCGCCGCAAGCGCAGGCCTCGCGTGCCGTCGAGGGCCGGGAGAAGGCATGCGTACTCGAACGGAGGTCGCGCGCAGGACGTTGGCGTGGCTTGTGACCGAGGCCAAGCTGAGCAGCGCGCGCGTGTATCGGGCCCGTCATGTCGCTACGACGATGATGATGTGTCGATGACCGACTATGTTACCCGTGTTTGTAGCTAACGTATTCGGATCTGCACTCGCGTTCACAGCCCGGCGCGGGAAATGCCGCGCAGCGGGCGGCCGATGCGCGCCGCGAGGAAATCGAGGTGGCGCCGGCGCAGCTCCGGATCCGGCACGGCCCCGCCGAGCGCCTCCCACTCCCGGGACATGGTCTGCTCGATCAGCAGCCACTCGAAGAATTCTCGCGCCTGCGCACGGTTCGCTTCAGGCACGGCGTTATACCAGGCGAGGAACAAACCGCTCGCTTCGCGCGCGGCGAGCGCCTCGCGGTAACGCACTTCCATCTGAGACAAGATCGATATGAAAAAGGCGCGCCGCTCGCTTTCCTCGGTCGGCTCGTTCTGCCAGATGTAGTCATGCGCGCTCTCGATGAAGCCGCGGCAACTCGGCGAGACCCGCGCATCCGCCGGAAGGCGCGAGCTACGGCGGAATTCGCGGCGCCACTCCGGCGTGCCACGGAAGATCCGCTCGCAGGCGAGCGCTTCGCTTAGGCTCGGCGGCGCCACCGGCTCCGGCGCCGCGCGCGTCTCGCGGTAGCGGTTGACCGTCGCGTCATCTACGCGGAAGGCGTCGAGGTTTTCCGGACGCACCGGCGCGGGCGGCAGCGCCAGAAAATACGCGAGCCGCCGCATCTCAGCGAGCGCCGTGGCGGCCCGCGCCGCGTCGATGCCGGCGCCCGCCTGCCGCTTCATTTCTTCGATGATGAAACCTTCCGGATACGTGAGCATCGGCCAACCGCTGCGGAACGAGTCGCGCACCTCGCCCGTCAGCTCCTCGGCGCGGCGCGGAACCGGCTTGACCGCGGCGCCGCCGGTGCGGGCTCGCCACGGTTCTTGCGCGGCAATATCGGCCATGACCTGGCGCTCGCGCAACCGCGTGCGTGCTTCCTCCTCCACGCCGGCCTCCTCGACGCGCGTCACTTCCCCGACGCGCGCCGTCGCCGGCGCTATCGACGGCGTGCGATGACGCGCGTGCACGACCTCGTGCACGATGCCTTTGATCACCTCGGTGAGCGTCGTGACCTCGACCGTGATGCGCGATCCGGCGCGGGCGAACTCGGTGCCGAGCTCGGGTCGCACATGGAAGCGGAACGTCAGCTCGGGGGCGCGCTCGCGATCGGTGAAGTAGAGTCGCTCGACTGCGGCGGCGTCCTCGTTGAACAACGCCGACGCGGCGAGAATCTCGAGCACCGCGTCGGGATCGACCAACGGCGTGCGCCGCGCGTCCGGGCGCGACGCCGGCAGTGTCACCTCATCGGACACTAGACCGGCGCCGATACGCGCGCCGATCTCGCTGGCATAAAGATCGAACGCGGCACGCGCACGCCGATCGGGACTGCGCAACATCGGCTGACCGCGCGGCGCTTGCGCGACGTGCGCCAGCTCGTGAGCCAACAGCCGCCGGCCGGTAGCGCTCGCCGGCGCGTACCGCGAACTTGCGAACGCCACGTGTTCCCCGACGGTGTACGCCAACGCGCCGGCCGCGTGCGCGCTGCGCGCCGCCGCGTCGTCGACGTGCACACGCACGTCGCTGAAATCGCGTCCGAAGCGCGGCTCCATGAAGGCGCGCGTCGCGTCATCGAGCGGCTCCCCCGGCGAAGCAACGACATCGTGAGCGAGCGACGGCACCGCAATCGATCCGGACGCGGGTCTCGTCGCTCCGTGCTCGGCACCGCCCCTTTCCGGCGCAGCGTCATCACCGGCTGCCGGCATCCGCATCACTTGATCGGCGGCACTATCGGCTTCGCGCTCAAGCGCGTCCGCGGGTGTGCCCGCTCGACGTTTGGTTTGTAGCGACAACGGCTCGGATTGACAGCGAGGGCAACCGCCGCCGCACGCACAGACGCCCGGGGCCGATAGTCGGGGTGGTGCTAGCCCTACCGCGGGCGGCCGCAGACCGCGCGCTAGCGCGTGCTTTCGAGGCGTGCTCGCCTCTCTAGTGTTTGCCGGGTGATCTTTCATGCTTCGCTATGAGCCGCTCTCCGGGCGTAACGCGCGCTACCGATGCTCGCTACGGGTTTCGATCGACTAATCGAAGTCGACGATCTTCAATATCACGATCGCGTCCGGATCGTTGCTCAGAATGCGGCGCGCGTGATCGATGGCGCGCGTGCCCGGCGCGCGGTCGTATTCAATAAGGATGCGGTGCCCGTTCAGCTCCGCGTAAAGATCGGGACGATTCGTGCCGACGCGCATGTCCTCGATTATTTGCATCTGGTTCACGCGTATCGATGCCGGATCGGCACCGGCACTAACTAATAAATCGTAGTCGTGCAGCACATCGACGTTTTGAAGTTCGCTGCGGCTCACCGGACGCGAGCCGACCGGCCGACCCGCCTGATCGACCGCCGTAATCGGTTCGAGCCGCTCCGGCGCCACGCGCCCCGTAGTCGGCGGCGCATCCGGCACGACGTCGGGAAAATCGGCGCGCGTCATCACCGTTCCATCGCCGACCAGCTCGCCGGGGATGCCGGCTTCTGCCGCTCGCTCCAAGCTCGACGCGCTCGATACCGAAGGATTCGCCCGTTCGGGTCCGGTGACTTCGTCGAGCGGTCCTTGCTCGACGCCCGTCTCGCCTTCAATGTGCTCCGGCAACCCTTCATCGAATGGATGCTCGCGCGGCACGTCGTGCTCGGCAAGACCGGCGGGCTCATCGATGATGGCGCGCGGCTCATCCACCGTGACGCGCGGTCGCCGCACGGTGTCCACCGGCGGCCGCGACGGTTCGTGAAACACGACACCGCTCGAGTCGGCATGCGCGGTGCGCACCGGACGTTGCGGCGGTACTCCGGAGGGAATGACGTCGCCCGTCGGCGGAACGGTGGAACCGGATGAAGCGGCGACTCGCTCCGCATCACGCGTCGCGCCCGCGGCGTCGCTCACCACCTGTCCCGCACGCTCGGCATCCCCCGCGCCCGCCGCGACATGCTCCAGGGCGCGCGCGCCCTGCGCGGTGTCTTCGATCACGCGCGCGCCACCAGCGGCGCGGCGCAGTTCGAGTAATCGGCGCAACGACGGCACGTGCTCGAGCAGCTCGACGATCGCGCGCTCCAACCTTGCGCTTGCGCGCACCGCTTCGCTCGCGGCGGCGGCGCCGCGCGCGATCCACTCCTCGGGGCCGACGAACAACAACGCGATCTCCATGATGATGGTACCCACGACGATGCCAACGCTTTCGCCTTTCTCGTAGGGCGTCTTGCGCATGAAATCGTCGTTAAACCATTGCGCCGCACGCTGGCCGGCGAGCCGGCCGAGCTCCTCGCCATACGTCACCAGAATATTTGGATCGTGCGCGACCTCGACGAGCAATTGCGCGAGACCCGTCGTCAACGCCTCGATCTGCGCGCGCCGCTCGGCCAGGTGCGCGCGATACGCCGGCGGATCGCGGAAGTATTCGATCGCTTCCTGGGCGGCGCGGTACTGCCAATACGCGGGTTGCGACCACAGCAACAGCTCGCCGAGGCCGACGATGTTGTTCCATAAATCCAGGCCCGCGCCCTCGAGGATGCCAACCAGGATGCCGCCGCCGAAGTGGCCGGGGTTATTTTGAATCTCCTCGACCAGCCGCTGCGCTTCGCTCGGACGAAACTCCATCAGCGCGCCGGCGGCGAATCCGGCACCGAACGCCATCGAGATGCGGTTTTCGATCGGCAGCGACGACTCTCGCAACTGAGCAGTGACAATGCTCGACGCCAGCGCCGCCGCCTCGCGCTCCGTCAGGTTCGCTTCGAGCGCGGCCAGCTGCTGCTCCAACGACTCGCGCTCCTCGCTGCCTTCTTGCGGAAGTTGCTCGAGCCGCGCGTGCAAACGCGCTATCTCCGCCTCCAATTGCGTGCCGGATAACTGGCGCGTGTCGGGCGTCATCGCGTCGTCCAGCTGGCGCGATATCACGTTCGGCGCGACATGCGCCGTGATCGGCGGCGCGCCGGCCGCGCGCCAGCGCGAGCCGGCCGCGATACCCGCTTGCACGACGTGCGTCAGCTCGTGCGCCAGCAATTGCTTGCCGTCGTCACTACGCGGATCGTAGCGACCGGGGCCGAACGCGATGTCATCCCCCGTCGTGAAAGCGCGCGCGTTCGCCGCACGAGCGGATGCGCCCGCCGCCGCGTCCGTATGCACGCGCACGCGAGAGAGATCCGCGCCAAGGCGCGGCTCGAAAAAGGCGCGCGTATCGGGCGCAAGCGGTGCGCCGGGGCCGGAGGCGCCCGGAATACTCGTCGCGCCCAGCGCGTCGTGCTTCGATTGAACCGTCTCGTGCGTGCCGGTTCGCTGGTGTTCGGCGGACGGGGGCGCGCGCACGATTTGCTGCGCCACACGATCCGCCTCCTGCTCGTGGCGGTCGTCCGGCCGGCTGAACGGAAGCTTGGCCACTGCGGAACCGCCGCAGCGCGGGCAACCGCCACCGCACGCGCACGGCGTTCGCGTCGATTGCGCGTTCGACGGCGCGAGCAACGCGGCCGCGCGCGCGCTTTCGGAGCGGGGCTTGGGCGGTGGTGCATTTTTTGTCAGGCCGACTTTCACGTTCCCACCATTTTCCAACCGACCCGGCACCGTGGAATCGAACCCGGCCCCGCTACGTTGTGCCAATTGCTACACGCATCGTCGCCGCCCGCGCTCACGGCAGCGGCGGGCAACGCCCGTCGAACGGCGTGATGTTGAAAATGTCGGCGACGAAGCTCGCGTAGCACTCGGGATTGCGGCCGCGCGCACCGCGCGAAGCGCTGCCGTGCTGCTTGAAGTTGAGCAGCATGTGCACCGCTTCGTGAATGATGGAAATCGCCTGTTGGTCCGCGCCCAGACCCCAGAAGCGCGGGCAAATTTCGATGCGGCGCAGATCCTGCGGCGCGCAGGTAAAGGCGACGTCGTTGGCGCCGCAGGTCGAGACGCAATTGGAGTGTTGAAACTGCACATTCGGCCGTCGACACGTGTAGCGGATCGGGCCGCCGATGAAAGTTCGGATACGATCGAGACGATCCCCGATCTCCATTATTTCTTCCTGCGACGCCTGTTCCTGGGTCGCGAGCGTTGCCCCGGTGAAGCGATTGACGAAATTCGCGCCTTGCGGGGTCGGGTTGCCGAAGCGGGTCCGATACGCCTGCGCCGTGCCGGTCGTATTCGTCGACGGATCGAGAATGCTGGCGATGATCGCGAGGTTGCTGCTTGCTTCCACCAATCCTTGCGCGTCGCGATCGATAGCATCCAGATCCGCAAACGGGTCGGCCGGCGCGCCGTGGGTGTTGGCCGGACAATTAAACGTGCCGGGACTGACGGTGCGCGCGAGCTGCGGCGGCGCACCGCCCGCGCGTTGCTGCACCACATGCGCCAGCTCATGCGCCAACAATTTGCGCCCGCTGTCCGTGCTCGGCGTGTACTGTCCGGCGGCGAACACGACGTCGCGCCCGACGGTGTAGGCGAGCGCGTTCACCGCGCGCGCCGATGCGGCCGCCCCGGTGTCGGCGTGCACGCGCACGTCGCTGAAGTCATGACCGAAGCGCGGCTCCATGAACGTCCGTGTCGGGGTGTCTAACGAATGGCCGGACGTATGCAATGCTTCGCTCACGCTCGTGGGGATTGCGTCCGCGTGTTCTACTCCCCGCTCGCAAGCAGCACAGGAGGCACGCGATAGCGTTGGCGTTGGCGTTGACGCCGGTGGGCGCGGCGCTTCGAATGCCGCGCTAGCCGACGCGCGCGGCGTTTCATGCACGGACGCCGGATCGGGAAGACGCATAACGTGGTCGGCGACACGATCCGCTTCGCGCTCGTAGCGATCGCCGGGCGTAGTGATCGCGAGCTTGGCTTGCAGCCCAGTCGCGCGACAGCGCGGACATTCACCACCACAGGCGCACGCACCTTGCGGCGGCGCAAGTGAAGACAGCGGCACGATAGTTGGCGCCGCAAGCGTGTTCTTCCGCGCCGCTTTGACGGCGGCGGGTGCTTTCGCCTGGGACGCACGTGCCGCGCTCATGCTTCGTCTCTTTTATCGCTCACGCCTTTTAGTTGACTCACGGTGTCGGCCACACGCGCGTCACTTCGGGCGCGACGGCGAACGGCCCGGCGCCGACTCGATCGGCCGCTTGACCCAACCCATCTTCGACACATCGGTCGGATCGCGCAGCCCGACGAGCGCCGGATCGTCGGCATCGATAAGCAGCCGCAGCCCGTAGAAGCGCTGCGGGCGCACGCGGTTTTCCTCGCGCGTGTCGAGCTCGGCGATCCACCAGGTGCCCGGGGCGTCACCGGGCACGATACGCGGGAACTTCGCATTCAGATCGGCTTGCGCGCCGGCATCACCGCGCTCCACGCTCTTGGTGAGATTGATCGCGGCCTGCGCCGGACCGTTGTAGGCGACGACCATGTCTTTGAGTACCAACGCGGCGTTGCCCTTCACCACTTCCTGCGCTTCGTTGGTCGGCGCGCCGTGCCCCTCGTAGAGGTTCTCGCCGTTTTCGTCCTGATCGACCAAGAGCGCGTTTTCGAGCCGCCATGGACCGGCCCACGTCGGTGAGGCGGTGAGCGCGTCGTAGGCCAAATGATTCCAGAAGATGACGTGATCCCCGATCAGCAGCTCGTCCTCCGACGACGGTCGCACCGCTTGCAGCGAAACCGCCTCGCGGCTGCGCGCGTAGCCCGCCTCGGGCGAGCCCGGCGCCGCCGGCAGCATGAGGTCGCGGAAGCCCCAGTAGGAAAGGTTCATCGCGATCGCGCCGCTTTGTACGCGCTTGTTGAACACGTCGGTGCCGATCGATTCGGCGAACGCGCGCAAGTGAATGACGGTGGTGAGATAGTCGCAATGGATCAAGGTCTGATCGCAGATCGAAGGCTGCGGCGTAAACAACCGCACGAGTGCGCGGTAAGGATCCTCCCAGCCGTCCGGCGTCAGCGTGAACTGGTAGTAATTCTGCGCGTCGGCGCTGCGCACCCAGTAGACGCGCGCGTCTTTGTTCACGTGCGCGTTGAAGTTGATGTTCGCCGGAACGAAATTCGGATCGCCCGGCTGGCCGTGACCGATGCACGCGCCCGGGCAATCGTCTTGCGTGCAGGACTCCGGGTAGGCGAACGCGCCGCCCGTTTGCGATTCCTGCATGAGCTGGCTCGTGCGCAGGCGCTTTGAAATATCGACCGCGAGCTCGCGCTCGTCAGCGAAGTCGAGCCGATCGGTTTTCACCGCGAGGATGTCATTCAGAATCTTGCGCGCGAGCGGGCGTTGTGACTCTTCGAAGTTCTGTTCGATGAAAGAATCCGCGTCGAACGACAGCAAGCTCAACGCGTAATCAAGCTCGGAGCTGCTCATCTCGCCGATGATCTCCTCGCGCAGCGAATTGCCGAACAGCGCCAGGTAAGTTTTCTCGAGGTCTTGCGTGGCGCGATTGAACGGCAGCAGCGTCGCGTAGATCGCCTCTTCGTCGGTGCCCCAGTCCTCCATCGCCGCATGCAGCCGCCGCGCGGCGCGCTCTAGGTTCGTCGCTTCCGGACCGATGACGACTTCCTGCGCCGCTCCCGCGTGTCCACGCCCGAGCAACTGCAGCGCGTATTCGAGCTCGGTGTCGCTGAAGTCGGACTCGATATCGGCGATCAGGTCGGCGCCGTCGTGCCGCTGCGCGTAGCGCGCGATCAGCGTCTTGATCATGGCGGGATCGCCGCGCAACTGTTGCAGCGCGCGGTAGACCGCTTCTTCGTCCGTGCCCCAACGATCCATCGCGTCGTACACCTGATCGGCGAGCGTGTCGAAGTCGACTTCGCCGGGCGCGGGCAGCTCCCCGATCGCCGCCTTGCGCTGAATCGCGAGCGGGCTGGTGCGTTGCTGCACCACGTGCGCCAGCTCGTGCGCCAACAATTTGCGCCCGCTGTCCGTGCTCGGCGTGTACTGTCCGGCGGCGAACACGACGTCGCGCCCGACGGTGTAGGCGAGCGCGTTCACCGCGCGCGCCGATGCGGCCGCCCCGGTGTCGGCGTGCACACGCACGTCGCTGAAGTCATGACCGAAGCGCGGCTCCATGAACGCGCGTACCGGCGTTGCCAACGAATGGCCGGGCGTGCGCAGCGCTTCCTCAACGATAGGCGGTGTCACTTCCGCGCGCGCCGTGCCGGCGTTGTAAGCGGTACCCACGGCGCGCGACAAAGTCGGTCTCGATTCGGTTGATGCGCTTGACGCTTTCGCTTTCGCTGCCGCGCCGTGCGCCGTGCGCGGCGTTTCGCTCGCGCGCGCCGGGTCGGGCATGCGCAGCACATGCTCCGCCATGCGATCGGCCTCGCGTTCATAACCATCGCCGGGCGTCGTCGCGGCGCGCTTCGCTTGCAACGCCCCAGCCTTGCAACGCGGGCACTCGCCGCCACAGGCGCACGCGCCTTGCTTCGACATCAACGGCGTCGGCGGGACCACGTTCAAGGTGGCCGGCGTATTTTTCGATGCCGCCTTGGCGGCGGGCTGCGCTTTCGCTGCGGATGTTCGTGCCACGGTCATGTCTAGTCTGCTTGTCGCTGCGATTTACTCGCGGGCGTTCGGTCCCGCGGATTCAAACTGTTTTAACAATTTGGGGCCCGGGCCGATCTACGGGCACGTTCCTCCACACGCGCAGGCACCGCGATTGGGCGGCGTGAGGCGCGTCTCCGGCATCGCGTTGAACGTGGCGGGACCAGTCTTCGAAGCCGATCTCGTCGGGGTCTGTGTCTTCGGCTGTAGTGCGCGCGCCGCCATCGCTCGCTCCCGTTATGGGCGGTTCGCGCTACGAGCGTTGCCGGCAGGCGGCGTGGGTTTCGCTGCGATGGCGCGCAACACGACGGGGGAAGTTGGCGGTCTGCGCGTGTTCATCGTCCGGGCGCTCTAGGGGCTCAGGTAGCGCGACGCGTTGACGTACGCCTTGTCGAACAGACGTGGAAACGGTCGACGGAAGTCGTCGAGCCCCTCGTTCACGTTCGTCAAGTCAGACGACACCACCTCCAGTTGATGCACCGGCCGCTGCTCGTCGAGCGATAGCGCGTAGAACGTGATGCGCGCGTCGTCGCACTGCACCATTTGCAGCGCGGTCGGGCCGTAGGAAAAAAGCTCGCCGATGCGATCGCGCATGAGCACGAGCTTCAGGCATTCGAGCGCGCGGTCGTCGATGGCGTGGCGGCGTGCCAACAATTTTTCCGCGAGTTGCGCGCGCCCGAAGCAAATGCGGCGCGTGACGCTGCGCGCCTCGTCCCGAACCGCGGGCGGCGGGCGTGCGAGATACTCGCGCTCGAACGTTTGCTCGGCCTCGACTTCAAGTGTCGCATAGCGTTCGCGCGCGCTGTGCGGATATTGAACGATCCAGACGCCCTCGGGCAAGTTCGTGTAGAGCATCAGGCTCTCCGTGTGAAAGCTCTTTCCGCAGGCGGCGCAATCGATCCGGCCGAACTCGCCGGCGATGATCTGGTCGGCCGCTTGTTTGATCCGGCCGCCGTTCACGCTCTGGTAAATCTTCGCCTCTTGCGCGTGGCCGCACGCGGGACAGGTCACGGAATGCAGCTCGAATCGACTCATACGAAATCCGCGTAACCCTTGAGCACCGGCTCGGCGGCGCGTCCGAGGCGCACGCCGAGGAAGGATAGCGCCGGCCGACCGGCGCGCTCGCAGAGCAGTCGAAACTGCGTCGCGACGCTGGGCTGATTGGCTGGATCGAGCACGCCCACCGCAATGCCCGGCGGTACGTCGGGATAATCGACCTTGATCGACGGATCCAAACCTTGCGGCGTCAACGCGAGCGAGACGAACACGGTTTGATCGCGGTGTAACGGGGCGAAGCGCTCGTGATACGCCGCCCAACGCGCGACCGCGGCGGGCTGCGGCGCGAATCGGCTCAAGGCGCGCGCGAGGCGAATGCGCGCGGCCTCGTAAGTATCGGGAATCAGATACTGCGAGAAATACATCTTGTAGAACGCCGGCGCGCTGGGGCGAGCCGTGAGGCACACGAAGTGCACCGTGTGTTTGCCGAGCAGCCGCGCCAACTCGTGAAAGTAACCGACGGGTAGGTCGGCGCCACGGCGCACCAGATCGAGTGCGTCCTCGATGCGCGGGCGACGCCGGTAGTACACCGCCGCCAGGCGCTCGACGCCGCTCGCCGTCGCGCGCCACTCGAGTTTCACGAAGCAACGCTTGTGCTCGAACGCGCGCGCCGCGGCGGCGTGCAGTGCGATCGTCTCCGGCGGCATGCGCCACGCGTGCAGCAGCGCCTGAATGCGCGCGGTGAAGTTCGCGTCTTCACCGCGCGTCAGCACGCCGGCGGTGCGGCCGTCGTGGCTGGCGATCAACTCGCCGTAGTGCCCGATCTCGGGCAGCAACTTCGCCGCGACGTCGTCGATCTCATACGCCGCCGCGGGCGCAATCGCCAGCACATGCGCGCGCAGCAACTCGAGGCGTCGTGCCGGCGTTACGTTACCGGATGCACGGTGTTGTCGAAGAATTGCTTCCAATTCGGAACGTCCTTCAGTTTCTTGCCGCGGTCCGCGCCGGGACCGTCGGCGTAATAGGCTTCGTACATCTCGGCGAAGAATTCCTGGTGACCGTACAGCGAATAATCGGTCAGGCGCTTGTCCTGCACGATCGTGTTGTAAATGCAGAAGTAGTGGTAATAGGTGCTGAAGCTGAAATACCTCGAGCCGTATTTTTCGACGCTCCCGAGATGCCAGTACACCTTGTCCTCGTAGCCCGCGATCGAGCGCGCCGCTTCGATCATCGGCACTTTGTCATGCCAATACGTACGGACCGCATCGCCCGCACCGGCGAAATCCCACAAATTTTTCTTGCCGTCGCCGGCGACGTAGGAGTCGAGCGTGGTCTTGATCTTGGTCTGGTCGGCAACGGGCACTTGCGTGCCGTCCTTTTTGAGCCACGGGTTCGGCATGTGCGTCTCCCAGACGGTCGAGTTTGCGTCCCAGTCCCAGCCGTTGACGCCGTTCTTCTTGAATGCCTCCGAGGTGGCGCCGAGCTTATCGTCGATCGAGTGACCGACTTCATGACGTACCAGCCCTTCCACGTCGCTGAAGTCGGTGCCGACGCCGATGTAAGGGCTCGACCAATAACCGTAGTCCTCCCACTTTTTCGTCGCGTCCAGCCGGAAGCCCGAGACGTTTTGCGTCGGCCGCGTTACGTGTGCGCTCGGCACTTCTTTCAGCGCGTGATGGATGTCGCGGATTTTGCCGACGCTCCAGCCGGGCGCGGGCTTTCCCACATCGGAGACGGCCTGGTCGCTGAAGTTCCAGCGCGTCTCGAAGGCGGCGTGCACGCGCTGCACGTTGTCGTCGTTGTCGATGTGCGTATCGAGATCAGCGATAGTCGCGGCCGGCAAATTGCTGCCGCGCGGCAGACGCCGGATGACGTTTGTCACGGTGTTGTTGCCCAGCGTGCTGTCGAAATATTTGCATGCCTCATCCACCGCGTCGGGATAGAGCATTAGAGCGTGATACGCCTCCGCGAACGTGATGCCGGCGCCACGCTGGAACTTATCGCCGACGATCGCCAGCGCGTAACCGAGGTCGTCGTCGCTCAGCTCATCGCGCATCTCCATCAACACCGTGCCGTTCTGCATCAGCGTCTTCAATTCGAGCGGCGGTGTGGCGCGCAGCGCGTTGTAAATGCCTTCCTCGTCCGTGCCCCAGCCGGCGGACGCCGCCTGGATGCGCGTCTCCGCGCCGAGGCCGAGCAGGCCGAGCACATAACCCCATTCGTCGCGATCGAGATCGTCGTAGAGGTCCTGCATCAAGAGCGGATCGCCGGTGACCGCCTTGATTTCATCCGGCGTCGCCGTGCGCAGGCGATTGTAGATCGCGTCTTCGTCGGTGCCCCAGCCGGAGATGGCCTCCTGCAAATCCTGCTTGATATCGCGATACACGACGCCGCGCGGCGCGCTTACCGTCGGCGACACCGGCGAACCGCCGCCGTGCACGCGCGCCGCGTTGCCATCGGCCTCGCGCTCCGCGGCGCTGTTGGGCGAGCTGACGCCCGTCCCCGCGGCCTGCGGACTCTGTTGCAGCACATGCGTGAGCTCATGCGCCACCTGCTCGCGCGGCGGTCGCGCGTCGCGAAACGCGACGTCATTACCGCGCGTGACGGCATTGGCTTGATAGCGATCGAGACGCGCGCCCGCACCCACGTGCGCGCGCACATGATCGAACGACAGCCCGAAAGCACGCTCCATCTCGGCGCGATGCGGCAGCGCCGTCTCGACGCCGACATCCGGAAGCGAATCCGCCGCCGGCGCTTCAGACGCGGGCGGCGTGGCGGCTCCGGGCTGACACTTGGGACAGCCACCCTCACACGTGCAGCCCCCGTGCGCGGGCGCGAACGGCGCGGTACCGGAGCCGGAACGGCGGGGAGCCGCCGGGGCTCGGGGGCGCGCCGGCGGCGGCAGCCCGCGCTTACGCGGCGGTGTCATCGCTTGGACTCCCGCGGAGCGGCGCGGCGGTCATATCGAGTAGCCGGTGCTTCGTGCTCCCGGGCGCGAGCGGCGCCGACAGCGGGGCAAGACAACAATGCGTACGGCGCTCTTACGCGCACACGCCGCGTGCGCGTGAGCGATCGGCCGGGCGCGAACGCACCCAGTATGGAGTTGCAACGACAGGGTGCCGGGATCAACGCCGCCACCTCATCACACTTTTTTGATGTGCCAGTTGCCGCCATTGATTTTCGACGCGCCGATACCCCACGTGCCGTCGAGCTCCTGCTCGTTGACCGACTTCCATTGACCTTTGCCCTTCGATGTTCCCTCTTCCCACTCGAAGTCGATCGTGACGCCGCTCACCGGCGTGGCCGACACCGGTGTCGCGCTACCGCCGGTGATGCCCACGCCCGAAACACTCGTCGTCGTCTGCGCGATCGTGCCGTTTTTGATCTTGCCTTTCTGCGCCGGCTTCACGATCGGCCATTGATACGTGCCGGTCACGCTGGTGGCCGTCGCAGTAAGATCGTTCCGGACGTCGATATGCGCCGATGTGCCTCCCGAGGTGAACCAGCCTTCCCACGGGCCGGTCAGGAGATTACTCCAGACGACGCCGGCCTCGCTCGACCCATAGAAGCTCGGGTTGGTCTGCTCGTTCCACTGCGCCGTGATGTAATTCTTGATGTTGAACGTCAGCCCACCCGGATTCGCCTCGAGATCTTTATAGAACTGCATGCCGGCGAGATTCGCGCTCTGATCCGCGTTCGAAAATACGCCGGTGCTCGCAAGCCCTTGGATACCGATCTCCAAGCCGGCGTTTACGTCTTTGACGTCCGATGTGGTGGCACCCGCCGATGACAGTTTCCAATCGATGAAGCCTTCCTCGAAAAAATGACCGAGCTTATCGGCGCCGACGCAAACGCCGTGGATCTTGGCGGAGGAACCGACGACATGCGCCGCCCCGAGCGTCTGCAGCATGTAAAACCGGTTCACCGAGCCGACGCCGCTGTACTTAGTGCCAGCAAGACTGTTGGGCGGAAGATTGCGTTTGCTCGCGGGCAGCGCTTCGATGAACTTCTCGATCGGCGAAACCGGCGTGAAGCCGCCGAGTCGGTTGGCGACGTCTTTCAAGAACGCCGGCAACGCGGCGGCGGGAATCGGGCTGCCCGCGGCGGTGCGCGCGGCGGCGATGTCGCTGCTTACCTGCGTATCGATATCGGACTCGATGTCCGTGAGCGTGGCGCAGGAACGGTCGTCGACTTCGGCGCGCTGTACGACGCCGTCACCGCGGCCCGCGTCCTGCTGCGCGACGTGCGCGAGCTCATGCGCCAGCAGCCGGCGCCCGGCACTGCTGGCCGGCATGTATTCGTTACCGCCAAACACGATGTGGTTCCCGAGCGTGTACGCGCGCGCGTTCACGCTATTCGCCGATGCCGCCGCTTCGCGGCCGGTGTGAATGTGCACGTGGCTCAAATCCCGGCCGAAGCGCGGTTCCATGAACGTTCGCGTCGCGCGATCGAGCGGCCGTGACGGCGTGCGTAATCCGCCCGCGATCGCAGACGGTGCGCTCGCTGCCACGTCGGCACGGGCGGCGGCGCGCTGCACTTGCGCGTTAGCAGCTGTGCTCGTGACCGCGGCGCCGGTACCGCTCATGACATGCGCGGCGATCGCGTCCGCCTCGCGCTCGAGCGCGTCGCCCGCGCGACTAACACGCAGGCCGTTGCTGCCGCCGGGCTTCGTTTTACAGCGCGGGCAATCGCCGCCGCAGGCACAGCCTTTGCCTGCGGTGGGCGCAAGTTGCAGTAGCGGAACCACGACGCGCGCGATCGGCGCGACCGCGTTCTGCTTGCGCGGCGATTTCTTCGCAGCGGTGGCCGCTTGCGTCCTCATGTGTGTCAGCGCTTGGACTTCTGCTTGCCGAAGCAATACCGGCAATAGTCGTACCCGGCCGCCACCGCTTCGCGTTCGCTGCGGAAGTAGACGCGATGGTCCGCTTTGATATCGTCGATGTGGCACTGCTTCTTCGTGTTCTCCAGATCGTGCAGCTCGCGCTGGTGCGAGTTGCCGAGGAAGCGCGTCGGTTGCGCGGCAGTGGCGGCCCGGGTCGGCGTCGCTCCCGCGGGCGCGGGTTGCGGCGCACCGCCGGATAGGTCGGCTTTGAGCAAGCGCAATTGCGAGAGCGTCGCGTCCGACATTTGCTTGAACGTCGCGTACGCCGTCTGGAAATTCGCGGAGCGCGTTTCGACGAGCTTGGCGTCGCTCTCGACGCTGGCCGCGACTTGCTTGCCGTGTTCCAGCACGTCCTTTAACTTACCGCTGCAGTCGATTTCGATCGTCACGTGCTCGGTCGCGCCGGCTTTAGGCGCGAACGTGCGCTCCTGGCGGAACACGACGGTATCGCCGAACTGCACGAGGATGAGCGCTGAAATCTGCCCCGCCGCGGCGGACGACGTCAGCGCCGACGCGCCGAGCGGCAGCGAAAAGAAGAAATCGCCGAAGTTGTCGGTCTCGGTCGCGATGCTTTGGCCGCCATCGAGGGCTTGGAAATTCGTGTTAATGCGCAAGCCCGATCCGGTCGGCGCGCTCGCCGCGTCGCGCAACAACACCAGCGTCGGCTGCCCGCCCGCCGGTTGCGCGCCCGTGTTTTGCGACGCAAAACCGATCTCGACCGTCAGGCCGGGAAGGCCGACTTTGCTCTTGATGTCGACGAGCTTGCCGGCGATGGCAAACGCGTTCTTATCAACGCCCTCGCAGACGTTGCGCGTGAGCCGGTCGCGCGCGTCCTGAATCGCCTGCGCTTCCACGCCGACGGAGTCGAGGCCGCCTTTGAGATCGGTGTCGATGTCGCCGTTCACGTCCTCCCAACCGGTATCGAGCGTCGTGATGCGCGCGATGGTGGACTCGTTCTCGGCGCGCTTGCGCGCGACCAGCGCATCGCGCCGCTTGTTGATTTGGCCTTCGAAGTCGACCGCGTTGTCGTTTCCGGTTTCGTTCATAGCACCGCTCCTGTGATTGCTTAAGGAGATCCGAATAAGAAAGATCTGATCAATTCGTTAAGAATTTCGTAAGCCATATTTCGTTGGCCTGCCCGCCGATTAAAAGCTCACCGCCGCCGGAATGTTCGCGACCGCTTGCACGCGATTACCGACGCGGTACTTGAGCGCCGCCTGGCTGTAGTTGCCGCTCACGATCAGCTCGGAGCCGACCGCCGAGCCGCCGTAGTCGATCACGTTATTGCCGATGTTCGCGATCAGCGCCTGCGCCGCCTGGCTTTTGAGCGTCGCCACCGACCAGTACGCGCCGGAGAGCGCCTGAAATATTCCGACCCAACCCTGGATCACGCGGTTCTGGCAGAACTGCACGATCGGTCGGCTCGCGTTCGGATCGGTGAGCCAGATCGGGAAAATAATCCCGGGCGGCTTAAACACGCCGAAATGTCCGCCCTTGTTGGGGAATAGCTTGATCAGCGACGAGATCGCATAAGTCGCCGGCTCCAGCTTCATGGCGTTGTAGAAAGTCAGCACGCCGGGGAACGTGAAGACGTTATTGTTGTTGAAGCCCTGCGCCGACAGCGGATCGCCGCCGATCATGACCGAGCCTTTGAATATGTTGTTGTTGATTGCGAGATTGCCCGCACTCAGGCTCGGGATCGCGAGTGCATACACCGCGGTCTTCGAGCCCGGCACCCCAAGCGCGACCAGCGAGTTGCCGACGACTTCGCCGCCTTGATAGCCGCTCGCGAGACTGAGCTTGCCGTTCAGCAGCACCGCCGTGCCGGGCACGACGATCTCGTTGTTGCGGACTTCGCCGGACACCGCGTTGAACAAGACGCCGCCCGGCCGCTGCGTGTTCTTGCCGTACAGCCGATTGTTGAGTACGCGGTTCTGAATGCCGGCAAGATTGATCACGAAACCTTCGCTATTGAACGTCCACTTCGGGAACAACGCGTTGCCGAGCAGGCCGAGATAGGCATTCGCGCCGATGTCGGCAAGCGTCTTCATCACGAACACTTTGTCCGCGACGGCATCGCCTTTCTTCGCCTTATACGTATTGAGAATCTTATCGCCGGCGTCTTTCGCGAAGCCCGGCGCATTGATCGCTTCGGGATTCGATTCGGCCGCGCTCTTCGCCTCCGTCGACATCATCAACACCAGCGGAATGTCGTCGGATTTCGTGGCTTGCGCCATCGGCGGGGAGTTGTAGATGTGGTCGGCGGCGACGCCGAGGATTTCCTTCGGCGGCACCACTTTGAACGCCGGCGCGTCGACGCGGATATCGTTTTTCTCGACGCGCACCGCGCCGATGGTCGCGCGCACCGCGCCGGAAAATATTTCGAAGCGGTTGTTCTCGATCAATCGGACTCTGGTGTCGACCGGCTCGGCCAACAGTAAAATCCGCGCCTCCGGTTCGATCTGGATCGCCACGTCCTGGCAGCCGATAAAAGCGTTGCCAGCGATGCGGAAGTCGAACACTTGCGTCGTCCCGGACCACTCGATGCCGGTTTCGGACGCATGAAACTGATTGCCTTCGATCACGACGCGCTGGCTGGTGCCGACCTTGAAGAACGACGACGCCAACAACAAACTTTTGTCGGACGTTTCCTTCGAACGCGCTTCCGCCTCATCGAGCAGTTTCTGCGCTCCGGCGTCCGTCGTTTTCGACATCATGAATAGATTGGCGGAAAAATCGCGCGCCACCATTTTCTTGCCGCCGAAATCGGACTGGAACGCCACGCCTTGCTTCACGTTCGCGAATACGTTGTCGGCGATCCGGCACTCGACCACGTCGGCCAGCAGCACCAGGCCGGTTTCGCACGCGATCGGCGTTTGCAGTTTCTCGTCACCGGCGGCGACGCCGACGCGGTTTTCGTTGAAGCGTAGACCGTGGGCGATACCGCAGGCGCTCGCGACCACGAGCGTACGAAAGCGATTGCGTTGGATCAGGCAGTTCTCCGTCCATTCGAGATAGAGACCAACTGAGCCGTAGAACTCGTTGTCGATGATGTCGACGTCGAACGCGCCGTTAATCTCGATGCCGATGTAGCCCGGCGCCACCGCCGCGTTCGTCGCGCCGAGTATGCCGTGCGACAACGCCTGTCCCGATGACAAAGTTGTTGCGCCCGTCGCCATGCCGCCGAGCAACGTATCGAGATCTTTGACGAGGTCCGGATGAATACCGAGGAAGTCGTTGCGCTCGACTTGCAGCTCCTGCGCGTACACCAAATCGATGCCGCGGCGCGCGCCGATCCACACGTTGTCGAGGATCAGGCTCGAGGCGAGCAGCCGGCCGGCGAGACCGAGCGGTGCGACGAATACGTTGTCGACGAGACGCCAGCCGTGACACGACCCTTGCAGCGCGAACACGGTTTGATTCGTTCCTGCCAGCGGGGTCACGGCGAACACGCTCTCGACGCGCAGCCGCACGGTGTTACTGCATCGCCACAACGGTAACAGCGATTGGTTAATCACGACGAAGGACTCAAAGCTGATGTCGTGCGCATTCGTCAAAATAAACGGCGCCGGCGTTTCGATCTGACTCGAAATCAGCAGACGCGTCGCCGGACCGAAACCGCTGATGCGGATGCTGTCGCGCCCGGTGAGATCGATCGGCTGCGTGAGCACATGATCGCCGGGCAGCAGGCACAAGCAACCGCCGCCGGCATCGAATATTTTTTTAAGCGCCCGATGAATGTCGTCGCCGGGCTTCACCTCGAGGCAGCAGCCGCGCAAGTCGGTAAGCGGATCGAACACGCGCCGGCAATCTTCGATCTGATCGGCCGCCGCCGTGATCGTCACCGGCGGCACGCCGCTCCAACTGAGCACCGCGAGCGGCACGCGATGATAGTGCACGCCTTGCGGCGGCGCGCTGTTCGGCCAGTTAGCCGCAATCCACGCGGCGTCCACGCCCGCGCCGGCGGCGCGCACCGGGAACGTCCAGTAATCGCCCGGCGTGTACTTGCCGCTCGCCGGCGCGTCGAACGCGAGCTGGATGCCGTCTTTCAACGGGTTCGCCGTCGCACCGCCACCCGGGATCGGGAACGCGCTCACGAGCGAGATGCCGTTCCACAACCGGAAGAACGCCGTGCTCGGCGCGGTCGCGGGCCACGTGCCGCCGATGCCCGTGAGCGACAACGTGTCGTCCTGCGGCAGCGTCGCGTTGGCGCTGAACACCACGCGCCAGTGACCGAACGCGGCGTCGTACTTCAGCGCTTCCAGATAAAAACTGGTCAGGCCGCAGTGGTTGATCATTTGGTTGTTCGCTTTGATCGTCACCGTGCCGGTCGTGCCGCCGGTCGAGGCGAACTCCCCGCGCCCCACCAAGCCGCCGTTGAATTGCGACCACTTGAAGCGCGCGTTGCCGCCGCTGTCCGGGTCGGCGATTTCGACGCGATACAGGAAATGCTCGAAGCCGCTGTAGCCGCCGCCCGCGTCGATCGGGCAATCGCCGGTGATCGTCATGCTCGCCGCGGGCGTGACCGTGAGATGCCCTTTGTTGTTGAAGTTATCCGCGAGACGCCCGGCGATGTTGTTACAGTCCTCGCCGGCGGCGAGGCGCAGCAGTTTCAACGCGTACGACGCTTTCACTCGTTCAGTGGTGTCCACGCCGCCGAGCGCGGGCTCGATCAAGTGCGCCGGATCTTGAAATGCGTTGAACGCGTCTTCCCAAACTTCCAGAATGACGGCATCACGCGTGCTCGCGGTGATGCCGCTCGGCGCGGGTTGCGGCGTTTCGATCGGCGGACCGAGATACGTCGCTTTCAAATTGACGTCGGTCGTGCTCACGAGCGCCAACGGAATCCCGTCAGCCCACAGGTGTCCGGCCTTCAGCGTCACGGTGACGTCGGTCGTTGTCGCTTGCGCTTGCACGACCTTGAAGCTGTCCGGTTGCGCAGCGGGCACGGCGGCGACGTTCGGACCGATCGCGTCTTGCGCGAGTATTGTGCGCAGGTGATTTTCGATCAGCGTTTCGCTGGTGCCGTCGGTGTCGACGAACACGCGCCCCTGCTGATACAGCACGCCGGTGTAGTTGTCCGCCGGATTGAAATCGAGCTTTGAGAAGTCGCCTTTCATGGTCGTGTCCTTGGTATGTCCAACCGTTTTACGTCACCGTAATCAGCACCGGTCGCACGCCGACCGGCATGAACTCGCGATAGCGAATCTGCAAATTCTTCCACTTCGCGGTGTTGCGCAGGCTGCCGAACGCGCCCATCTGGTCGCGCGCCGGACCGTTTTCGAGAATGTGACGATCGCTCGTGAGTGCGAGCTGGCCATACCCCGCGGTTCCGAAAATCTCGCTCGTGAACGCGAGCACCGCTTGCGTCCCGAACACGCAGCCGTTGTGCGGCGGCACGCGATCGGCGTCGCCCGAGAAATAGCTGAACTTCACGCAACCCTTTTGATCGTCGTGCGCTTCGAGGCGATGCACGAAGATCCCGCCCTGCCGGGTGACGCTCTCGACGCGCACGCGCCCGAAGCACGTGACGCCGTTCACGCTCAGCTCCGGACCCCACTCATCCGCCGGCACTCCGGTGGCAGCGTGGATCGCGTAGGCGGGCGCGGTTGCTTCGACGCCGCTGCCGGCGTCGACAATGGAGTCAGTGAGAGCGAGCATGTAGTCGCTATCGATCGCGAGCGGACCGGTGATCGAACGCGCGATCGCGATTTGCGGCGTCTGCGCGAAGGTGTCTTCTTCGGCTTGCGTCGCGAAACCGTAGTCATTCGTCAGAGCCATGGCGTCGCGAATCGGCTGGCGCGTGCCGCTCGCGCTGCCGTCGAGCGCGATGTATCCGCCTGGATCGAGCGTGCAACCGTCGATGATGAGTTGATTCAGCGCGGCGCGCGCAATCAACGCATCGGTCGCGCCGAAACCAGGACCGCGCGTGACATAAAGTCCTTCGAGTTTTACCGTCAGCAGCGCTTCGAGATCGGTGCCGACTACTTCCGGGCGAAACGCGAGCGGCCGTGCGAGGCGAATCACCGGGCGCTGTCCGGTCACCGCACGGATCCAGAGCGAGCGGCCGAGACGCAGCACCGGGTTCCCGCCTTCGTTGCCGACGCCGACCACGGTCGCGATGTCGAGATCGTGCGTCATGCTATCTTCGATCTCGAGGATGAGCGGCGGGCCGGCGTTCGACAGATTCGCGAGCGCGTCGCGCAGCGCCGTCACCGACGTGTGATAGTTCACCGGCACGATCGAGGTTGGCTGCTCGAGCCAGCGCGCGGGCGAGCCGGCGCGCGAAATCGGATGCGCGCCGGTCGGGCCGGAGAAACCGTAGGTGGCGGAAACGAACAGCTCATCGCGCAGCACCTGCGCTTCGTTGACGTCGTCCATCACGCCGAACACGACCCGGCCGCGCACCGGGTCAACGGCGATCTCGTACGCGCGCAGCGGCGGAAACAGTCCCGCCTCCCACGCGCACAAATTCGTCCCGCGGATTTTCCACTGCGTCGCAGGAAAGGCGTTCTGCGGCACGTGCAGCGTGAGACCCGGGTCTTCGCTCGTCGGCGCGGACGGAGGCGCGGCAGCGTAGTTGCTCACCTTTATATAAGAATCCGGTCGACCGGCCGGCGTGTCTTGCGACAGTCGCGCGGTCGGCATCGGCCCCGGCACTGCGTCGAGCGAGCTCAAGTTCGGCGGATCGTCGTCGGCATGGAAGCGATGCGTATTGAACAGCACCATCGGCTCGCCCAGCGGATGCAGATGAAAGCGCGCGCTGAAGGCGGCGAAGCCGGCGGGCGCGGGCGTGAGATCGATGATGTCGTTCGGTGCGACCGGCATCACCGGCTGCGACACCGGCACGTTGTAGTCTTCGAGGCGCCACAAAAAAATCGCCAGGTTCGGCAGGTTGTAGCCGGAGATGCCGTTGGTGGGCGGCTTCACGTCGACGACGTGGGCGAACGGATCGAACGGACCATTCACCAGAGTGAGCAGGCCCGGATCGCGCAGCGTCACGGTGCCGCCGCGCGTCGCGGCGAATATCGACGTCGGGAAACTGAGTGGCGGCTTGCCACCCGCATCGGGGCGTTGATGATTGAGATGCTGCGCCCACACGAGCCGCTCGCGCATCTCGACCGCGTGCGCCGCCCAGCCGCTCAGGCTGAAGGTCAGCGATTCGATTCCACCGAGCGTGCCTTTGCGGCGGCGATGGAACACGGTGCGCGCCGCGTCGGCGCGCAAGGTCCATGGATCGCCGGAGAGATGCGTCGTGCCGAGCAGATCCGCGATATACGGGACGACCCAGTCGTCGCACGTCTCGATGAACTGATCGTGATAGAGCTGCTCGATGTTGTCGCGGATCGCGCGCAGCACGTTGTCGAGCACGCCGACGTACGCCTGCAGCTGACCCGGCGGCGTTTGTCTTTCGTCGTGCTCGCGGTAGATCTCGGGCAAGCGCTCGAATAATTTCTGGCGCGGCGTGCTCATGCGTCACACTCCCCGGACGCCTCGTCCTTCGAAACGCTCAGCGTCAAGTGCGCGGTGTAGAGCGCGAGCACGCGCTCGCCCGCGCACGCGAGCGCGGTGTTGACGACGTCGACGGTCGGTTTCGCGAGCTGCGCCGGATCGGTTTCGGGCGGCGCGCCGAGAGCGATGATCTGCGCCGCTTTGAGCTTGACCCAAGTCACGCCGGTCGTGTTCTGTACCGCGCCGATGATCTGCGATTTGTGCGCGCCTTGGCCGAACTGGCGCGTTTTTAAACCAAACAAGCCGTCAACACCGTCGATGCCGTTGCCTTCTTCGCCCGCGAGTCCGAGCGCTTGCTTGATAGCGATGGTGACGCCCGCTTCGCGGCGCGATGCCTCGATGCCGGCCTCAATGTGGAGATAGACGTATTGGCGGATGCCTTGCACGACGTCGATCGGGTAGCGCGCCGGGCCGCGGCAGCGGTTGAACGTATGCATGCTGTCGCGCACCGCGTCGAGATCGCCGGTCTCACCGCTTTGCGTTAGAACCGTGAGACGCACGAGCGGCACGCCTTCGGGCGCGACCCAGAGCGCGCGCACCTTGAGCACATGCGGCAGCGCCAGCGCTTCCGCTTCGATGTCGGCGATGCTGACCATGCGCCCGAGGCTCTGCATCTTGCCGGGCGCGGCGACGCGCGCGTTGCTTTCGTCCTCCCGCTCGGCGCCGACGCTCACCGCAGCGGGCAAATACAGTTTGTCGAAATTCGCCAGCTTGCTCGTGATTTGCGGATTCGCGCCCGCCTTGAGATCGCCGTAGGCCGCTTGCCCGACGCGGTACACCGCGGTGACGTTGTTCAGGCCCGACGGCAACCGGCGGCCGGTCTTGCCGTCGCCGAACTGGACGTAGCTCTTGTTGTCCTCGTCCTCGCGCACGACGCACACCGCGTCGTCGGGCGTGGCGGTGAAGAACGAATCGACCGCCAGCCACTCGATGCCCTCGACGTAAACGTGCAGCTCCGGTACTTGCGCCGGCGTCTGGGTTTCATCGAGCAGATACGTGAGCGGGGATTGGGGCAGCGCGAACGTCTGGAACGTCTGGCGCCGATCGCCGCTACCGAGCACGACCTCGGCTTGCGTTTTACCTTGCGTTACCGGCAGCAAGTTGCCGTACACCGCCACCAGCGGCGCGGCGTGATCGAAATTCGCGTACGTCACGTTCCCATCGAACGTCAGGTGCCGCAGCCGCTGTTGCTCCGCGTCCCCGGCCGCGCTCGCTTGTACCTGCGTCACCGCGACCGTTTGCATCGCCTCATCCGGCCCCGCGAGGAGCAGCGTGCGGCCCATCAGCGTCTGCGCCTCGGCGTCGGTGCCGTAGTAGTCGAGTGTGTTGCCGCTCGCCGCCGAGATCGGAACTTGCGCCGCGCGCAAGGCGAACGGGCCGCCGATGACTTCGTGCAGCGTGAAGCTGCGGATGTCGGCGGTTACGATGCCGCTGCCTTTGCCGAGCGCGACGCCGTGCTCCTGTTCCGCGATCAGCGCTTTCTTCGTGCCGGCAGTGTCCGCGAGCGGCTCATCGATCGACATCACCGTACTCGCCCCGGACAGCATCCCCCAGGTGTAGGAGCCGTTTTCGACGGCGACGATCTTGCGCACGAACGTGACTTTGTCCGGCCGCGCGAATTTTCCCTCGGACGAAATGCGCGCGCCCTCGAGCAATCCGCGTTCCAGGGCGCTGTCGACGCGCGCCTCAATCAGCAAGTCGGCGCCGGCGACAAAAGTGTCCACTTCCGCGTCGAGCGGCATTTCCTCCGGGGAAATACTCGGGTCCACGCTATTGCTGGTGTCGGCGTTCAGGCGGCGCTGGTACGAGGTAGAACTCGAGTTGGTTTCATTCGAATCGACGGTAATTATGTTCGGCGGTGCGTTGTGACCGAAGTGACGATACGATTCGCCGAGCTGGTACGCCTTCAGCGTCGCCACCGACGCGCTCGCCTGAAAGCCGGTCGTGAATTGCACGGACAAATCGCCGAACGACTCGAACGCGTTATCGACGATTAGTATTTGCGCGTGATTGAGCTTGCCGGAGGCGAGCGAGCCAACCAGCACGCGGTCGCCGTTCTTGAGCGACACGCCCGCGGCTACGCCTTGCAAGATGTAAAAATTCTGCGTGTTCTTGACGATATTCGGCGTTTGGCGCGGGCGGTAAAGATTGAACCGGCTCGCGTGCGGATAGGCGACGATCTCCGTGGTGCTCTCGAACTCGGAGGGCTTGTCCTGCCCTTCGAGCTGCGCCTTGACGCCGAATCCTTTCGGCACGGTGACCGATTCGTCGCTCTTCACCGCCAGGGCGAACGTCGCTTCGCCGCCGACGCCGGGCGCGAGCCGGTAGCCGAGCAACCGCACCAGCTCCGTGACGCTCTCGCGCCATTGCGCGGAGCGCAAGTACAGCTCGTTGGCGTAGAGCTGCTGATAGAACGTGAGGACGTCGCCGACGATCGCCGCGCCCTCGAGCAGCGCGATGCCGGGGTCGTCGCTCTCGCGATGCGTCCAGGCGGCGAGCGCGGGATTCTTGTTGAGCAGATCGAGCATATGCTCGCGCAGCTCGGCATACGCGCCGATGCGATAATCGATGCGCGCGAGACCGGGGCGGTTCGCGATCGTCTTCGGAAAGATCAGCGGCGGCGGGCAGTCGTGCTCGCAGCTCATCGCCGTCCTCCCTGAATGTCGAACGTGATGCGCCCCTCTTCCAAAATGCTCGGATCGTTCGCCACTTGGATGATTTCGAACGCGTCGACGTCGAGCTTCTCGACGAACGATTGCGGCACGTCTTCCGGCGCGATCGTGATCGTGACGAGCGAGGGACCGGTTAGCTCGTGCAGGCGGCGGATGCTGACGGACAACACGCGTTCGACCCCCTGAACCGCCAGCGCGCGGCCAATGAGCTGGCTCGCGTAGAGCGGCTGGCCGAAGGTCCAGCGGTCGGGATGGAAAAACGCGGGACGGCCGTCCGGTGTGTAACCGTCGGAGAATTCCTGCTGCAGCACGGCGTCCAGATCGGCCGGCCAGTATTGTGGATGCGCGCACAGGCGCATCTCGATGTCGAGCGGCACGAACTGCGCTTGGCGGATCTCGAGATCCTCGCCGATCAGACGCACGGCGTCGAGATGTGCTTCGATCGCACGGCGTGCAGTCTCATCGAGCACCGTCGTGCCGCGCGGATCGATCGCGACGCGCACCGTGCGCCAGCTGCCGGTCCACGCATAGCGGGCCGCCGCGTGCGCCACCGCCGGCAATTCTTCCGCGCGCTTCGCGTAATCTTCCAACGTGACCGCGCGCAATTGACGCTCGCGATACGCCTCGGGCACGCGGCGCACGATCTCCGCGACCGGCTCGGGCTCGCGCCCATCGATGATGTCGAGCGGATTCCAAGTCTCGGTCACTTCCGGGAACGCGGCGGTGTCGAAACCGGTAATGGAATCGGCGCCGACGTTGCCCGCTTCGCCCTGACCGACCTGATAGGTGCACGCCACCACACCGCCGCTCGGCAGCGCGCGGCCGTTGGCGTCGTTGCCGAAGCGCACGCGGCTCACGCCGGTCTCGTCGGTCTCGACGATGAAATGCTCGTCATCGCTTTCGCTTTCGATGAGATCGCTTTGCTCTTCCCACGAGCCGGAAAAACCACTCACCTGCACATCGAGGCTGCTACGCGGCGGACGCTCGCCGCCGGACGTCGTCTTTCGATACGCGAGCGGTGATTCCGGCAGCGTGCAGAGCGTTCCCCACTTCGTTGTTTCGTAGAACGTCTCGGCGGTGGCGATGAAGTTGGCGTTGTTGGCGATACCGAGCGGCGAGCCGGGCGCGCGGAACACGGTCAAGTGCGGCCGCCCGTGCGCCACCGGGAGCAGGTTCCCATGAAACAGCGCCGCCCTCTCTTGCAGCGATTGGCCGGTGCATTTGGTAAGAAAGCAGTAGCGCCGCGTGAGCTGGTCTTCCGCGCGCCAATGGACTCGCACAAACCATTCCCCGGCAACGCCGCCGGCCGGATCGAACACGCTTTCCGCCGCGGCGTTTCCTTCGAGCAGCCGCAGTAGCTGTCGGGCGCGGACGTCGCGGCCGTTCACCGTGCCCGTCTCCGGATTCAGTTCCTGTTGAATCATCAGGTACGGCACGACGCCGCTGCGGATCAGGTCGCGCAGCTGATCCGCGTCAGCTTGCACCGTCGGATCGAGCGGCGCCGGCAAGCGGATGTCGACTTCCGTCGCGCCTTTGTCGAGCGCCGTCACCAAACCGTCCCAATGATAAAGCGCTAAATCATTCAGCCAGGCGAAACACGAGCGCCGCTCCTGACTGACGAAGATGACCGCGCCCCGGCGGTTCCACGCGGTCGCGGTCCACGCGCCGAAACCCGGCGACAACACGACGTCGGTGGAGACTTTGAGCGCGAGCCACGTCGTCGCTTGATTGCCCTGATGAATGTGGTAGTCCATGAGGCGCGCGTGGCGCGCGAGCGAGACGCGCTTGCGCGCGGTCGCGAGATAACCTTCGTTCGCCACGCGGTCCTGGAAGTCGGAGCTCTCGTCGGCGTCGGCGGCGATGAGATCGATCAGCACTTGATCGAGATCGGCTTCGCTGGTCGGCCGCCAATCCGGCACGCGTTCCTGCATCGCTGCGATCAGCACATGCTTGAACGAGTCGTAGTCTTTCGCGAGATAGTCGATGACCGGTTCTTCCGACGGCGCCGGCGCCGGTGTCCACGTAGGCGCGCAGTTCAGGTTGAAACAGCCGGGACGGAACTTGAATTCGATCTGGCCGAAGATCGGATCGATGTTGGTGTAGACCGCGGTCAGCATGTAGGTGGAATAATCGCCGATCGGCTGCACCCGCAGCCGCAGCGAGATGAGATTACCGTTGGCGTCGTTTCTCCCCGTGAGGACAGTGTCGACCTGCACTTGCCCGAACTGATCGCCGGCGCGCACGCGCGTGCCGCCGGTGAGCGGAAAGATTTGCGTCGCCGGAACGCCATTGGTGTTGACGTCGTTCAGGATATTGTTCAGCTCGTTGCTATTGTGAAACTCGAGATCGAGCCACGCGTGCGTCGGCGTTGCCGCCGGTTCAAGCGTGACGAACACGAGCTTGACGCCGTTGCGCGTCCCGAGATTGCGCGCGCGCTCTTCCAAAGCTTCGGCGTTGAAGATCTTCGCCATCAACCGCTCCGGCTGCGCTGGAAGCGCAGTTGTTTTTCTTCGTTGGTCTCGATCACGCGATAGCGCAGATCGACGGTGAATGTCGACTCGTCCGCGTCGACATCCAGCGCTTCGACTTTCACGCGCGTGCCAAGCCAATTCGACAACGCCTGGCTCACGAGCGCCTTGCTCAATCCGGCGGTGACGTCGTCGTTGCGCTCGAACACCAGCCGCTTCAACCCGCCGCCGAAGCTCGGCAGGAACGGCCGCTCGCCCGGACTCGTAAGCAGCAATTGAATGATCTCGCCGCGCACATGCTGGTCGATCGAATCCGGTGTCGCGGTGCGACCGTCGGTGCCGACGTGGAAGGGGAAGGCGAGGTGTCTTCCGCTCATGGGCGGGCTCCTCGCGGCTCATGTGCAGCAGCCGTCATTCCCGCGGAAGCGGGAATCCAGACACTTCGTTCGCGCTTCGCGCGACCTGTCGAATATGAAATTAACTTGTGGGTGGTTGACATCGCTCCCGCGCATCCTGCGCTCCCGCGAAATTCGTACATCCCTGTACAGCACACGCAAGTGACTTTTCGGGTGCTGTACAGGGACGTACGAATGTCGCGAAGCGCGGGATGCGCGGGAGCGACCTTGTCCAAAGAAAGGTCACCCCGGTCGCTGCGCCTTGAGACCTGTCTGTCATCGCGCCTGCCATCCATGGCGCGACTCCCGCACCTTCGCTCAACCCCAGCCGCACCCTCCGTGGCGCGGCGCTCAGCGGCGCGAATGCACGTTAAGTGCATTCGCGACTTCCCCGCTTCGCCCCTGCGCTCCTGGCTTAATGCCGAGCGCGAGCCGAACTCGCCGGCGCGCAAAAGAAACAGCGCGCGCTCGGGCTCGACATCGTCTCGCGAAGTCTCTCGGTGGCGGCTCCGGTGCTCGGCTGGCTTTACGGGGATGGAACGGCAACTGCAACTACAACCGCAACTGCAATCCACGATGAGTTCTGCTTCGGTGGTGGCTTTTGTTCGAGCCCCCGTAGGGCGCGCTTCGAGCACCGCAAGGGTTCGGGGTGAGCCCGTCAGGGGAGCGGACAGGGAGTCCGCTCCCGAGACACAGTACAGGGATGTGCTGTGGCTCGGCGAGGGCCCCGAACCCGAGGAGCGCAAGAAGCGTTTGCGCCCTCCGGGGCGGCCTTTTCTTTGGGTACTTTCTTTTGGCCGAGCAAAAGAAAGTACCCCGACCGCGGTTCGGGAACCGCAAGTACAATTTATTACGACTCGACAAGATCGCGCCGAAGGCGCGCCGACCCTCTTCATGTTGCGCTCACCTTCGTCTGCGTATTCGCGATGATCGCCATCCCCTGCACCGCTCCCGCCGCGTTCTTGCACTGCCCGATGCTGCTGCGCACGAGCACTGCCGTACCGTTTACTTTCACTTTGGTCGCGCCCGCCGACCACGCGATCGTCACGCACGGCACCGGCGCGCCGCTCACGTTGAACGGGCACCCCGCGACCATGTGAATGTCGCTTTCGACCAGGATCGGGCTGCTGTCCGCGAGCACCTTGGTGTTCGACGGCACGACCGACGCGCTGCCGCCATGCATGCACTGGATCGTCGAGGCGGCGGTCAGCACGAATCCGGGCATGTCATTTCACCGTGAGCGATGTGCCGTTGATGGCGACGCCGCTCGCGCTCAGCTCGACCTTGCCGGACTTGCACTCGAGCGTCATGGTGCTGTCGGTAATCTCGACCTTGCCGCCGGCCGAATGCTCGACGCTCACTTTTTTGCCGTCGTCGTCCAACGTCACGCGATGGCCGGCGCTCGTAACCAACGCGCGGGTCGTGTGCTTGTTCAAGTCGGTTTCCAGGTCGCCCTTGCCCCACCAGCCGCCGCACCAGATCGGCCGCGCCGGATCGCCGGCTTCGAACTCGATCCACACGCCGTCGTTCGGCTCCGGCAACCACACCATGCCGTGCTTGGCGCCCGCGAACGGAACGCACGGCAGCGCCCATGGCGAAACTTCGTCGCCGTAAACTTCCGGCACCAGCGCGCGCAGGCGGCCGAGCTTTTTCGTGTCGTCGACGTCCTGCACGATGCCGCGGTACTTGCCGTAGAAGCGGTTGCGCGTCAGCTCCGCGATCTCGACCACCAGCCGTTCCAATTCGCCGCCGTTCATGGGAGAACCTGCGATGAAAAGGATCGACCGCGACGCATGACCCCCACTCCAACCTGCTGTACCGGGACGTACGAATGTCGCGAGCGCAGGAAGCGCGGGAGCGACCTCCCCCTGGAAGGCGGAGGGACAGGGAGGGGGTGCGGCGTGACAATTCGGCAAATCATTTGTGCAAGCACCTTTAGAAAATTCCGCCCGGCAATCCGCTGTCGGCGCCGCTGCCCGCCGAGCGGGCGTTGCGCTTCAGCTCGAACTGTTGGTGGTAACTGTCGTCGTTGATCGTGTGCGTCACGCGATTGATCAAATAATCGCCGCTCAAGAATCCGCCGCCGCCGACCACGGTAAGGATCTGATACGGCTGCAACACGCCCGCGTAGCTGTCGGCTACGACTTCGGCGCTGGCGCTGAAGGCGAACGTGGAAAGATTCATCGCCGCGGTCGCGGCCTCGTCCAAATCGCTTTGCTCCTCGCGCGTGCGCGCGAGCAACGTCGCTGTCGGGGTCAACACGTCTTGCACGGCGTTATCTCCGAGCGCGTCGATGTCGGGGCTCGTGATAGCGCTCGTCAGTTGGGTCTTGTCGGCGGCGCTGACGCTGTACGCGCTCGCGGTGAGCGGCTTTTGCGCATCGAGCTGCGCGCTGAAGCGCGCGACGTTGCGCTCTTCACCGAGCAGCAGCAATTCCGGCAGATCGCTCGGCTCCCAACTCGGGAGTTTGAACGCGCCCACACTTTCTCCCGGCTCCTCGCCCGGCCGCACGTACACGAACATGCCGTGCCGGCGCGCAAGTTCCTTCAGCAGCTGCATCGCCGTGCCGCGTTGCACGACGAAGCGTTCGAGCGTGTTGCCGGCATCGGGCACTTCGTCGACGTCGGCGTCGAAATCGAAGTCGCTGAAAATCTGCGACGCAATCTCATCCGCGCGTTTTTCTTCGAAGAGTTGCACGGTCTCGTCCTGATTGAGCAGCACGCTGTCGTCCTGCACCACCAGCGTCATTTTGCTTTCCTCGGGCTCGGCGCTCAGCTCGAAGCGATTCGCGACGATCGGGCCGTCGATCAGCGGAATGAAATCGCCGTCATCGCCGACCTTGATCTCGACGCGCACGCGTGCACCCGGTTGCACGAAATCTTCTTCCATGCCATCCCAGTTGCCGTCGTCGTCGACGCTCAGATCCAAGTCGAGCTCCGCTTCCGCCGCCATGCCGATCGCCTGGTCCACGCGAATCTCGCTGAAGCGTCCGAGCTGATCGGCGGCGGCGGCCGTGTTGTCGAAGTACAGGCGGAATTCAGCGGCCATCGGCAGCTCCCGAAACACTCGTGCGGAAAATACTCGGCGTCATTAAGCCTCCGGCACCTCGATCACACGACCGGCGACGCGGGTCAGCTCGTTCGCTTCGAGCTCGGTGTTCGCGTCGGCGATGTGCCAGAACTCGCTCGCGTCTTTGTACTTGCGTTCCGCCAGCGCATCGAGCTTGTCCGGGCCTTGCACGGTGTACGCGGCGCTCGCCGGCGCGAGCAGCGAGCGCCGCTTGATGACCGTGATCGGCCGGCCGTGGCGATCGACGGTCTCGATCGTTTCCAATCCGTAGTAGCGCGAGTTTTTTAGAAACATGATTGCCTCGATCAGAACGGGATGATGTCGAGCGCCAGCTCGACGGCCTTGACCAGGTTGAGCACGGCCTGCGCTTCCTTCACGCCGTTGGTGTAGTCGAGCGCGCCTTTGCCGAGCTTGTCGCTGGTGCTGCGGCCGAAGGTCGCGATGGCGAGACCGATCTGCACTTCGGCCTGCACCGGGTTCAACAGAAAATCGAACTTCTGCTCGGTGATCGTGAGCGACTGGATTTGCACCGGCAGCACGCGCGTCAGGCCCCAGATGAAGAGAATCCGCGGCAACTTCTCGCGCGGCACCGATCGCGTCGCCGGCTCGCTGCTACCGCCGAGTAGACTCCCCACCGCATCGATCGCCGCGCCCAACAGACCGCCCAAGATATTGCTCGGGTAAACCATTTTTTCGAGCGCCGCGACTTGCGGGCCGATGCCGAACACGCGCGGTATCGCCGACAGCGCGCCGCCGCGCCCGAGATCGTCGGCGGCGGAAAAGTGCGCGGTGAGCGTGAACGTTTCGGTCGGCGGCGCGGAGGTCGCGCGCGGCTCGGGCGTGCGTGCCGCGCGCGGGGCGGCGGTGCGGCGCTGCGGAATATTTATCGTGCGCGCGATCTGCTCGGGATTGAACTGAAACACGACAATGTTCGGCAGCGGGCCGAGGAAGTTGCTGCCGTATTCGACGAGCGCACCGCGCAATAGAAGCGCCATTACAGCTCCTCCCCCGACTCCGGCTCCGCGTCCGCTTCCGGTTCCGCACTTGGCCGCGCCGTCGTCAGTGCCAGCACCAGCCGTTCGGCGATCAAACCGCGCAGCGCGGCGACGTCAAGCGTCGCGCTGCTCGCGATCGGGCCGATGCGCACGACGCCGAGATCGCCGGTCACGAGCGCGCGCTCGGTGAGATTGCCGAGCCGTCGGCGCAGCTCGGGTTCGAGGCCGGCGACGGCCGCCTCGGCGACCTGCGCCGACACGCCGTGCAGCGCGACCGAGAGGCGATCGATGTCGAGCCTAAAGCTCATGCCATCGCCTTGCGCAACATCGGCGCGTACGCGCCGAACAGCTCCTCGCTCGTCGCGCGATTGAGCTTGTCGAGCTCGCGCTTGACGGCGATCAATACGGTCGGCATCGCGACGCGCGCTTCGCCCGAGCGGGTCGCGGACAAGAGACACGCGTTGAACGCGATCGAGCGGATGTGTCCGCCGGAGAGCGGAAACTGGCGCGCGAGATAACGGAAGTCGAGGCTGCTGACGTCGACTTGCGAGGGAAACACGGCGCGCCAGATGCGCTCGCGCTCCGGCACGCCCGGCAACGGAAACTCGATGACATAACGCAGCCGCCGCATGAACGCTTCGTCCAGATCCTTCTTCCGATTCGTCGCGAGGATCGCGAGCCCCTTGAAGCGCTCCATGCGCTCGAGCAAATAGCTGATCTCGATATTGGCGAAGCGGTCATGCGCGTCCTTGACCTCGGTGCGCTTGCCGAACAGCGCGTCGGCCTCGTCGAAAAATAAAATGCAGTCGGCGAGCTCGGCGGCGTCGAAGATGCGCTTGAGATTCTTTTCGGTCTCGCCGATGTACTTGTTCACCACTTGCGACAGGTCGATGCGGTACATCGGCAGGCCGAGCGCCGTCGGGTGCGCCAGCGCTTCCGCCGCCATGGTTTTACCGGTGCCCGGGGGCCCACCGAATAAAATCGCGAGCCCACCCTCGCTCCAGGCGCGCGCCGTGCCCCATTCGTAGTGCACGGTCGTGAGCGCGCTCATGGCGCGGCGGATCTCGTCGATCTGCTGCATTTGCGCGGGCGGCAACACCAGTTCATCGAGCGTGAAGCGCGGCGTGACGGGCTGCGCCAGATGGCCGAACTCGTTGATCGCCTCGGCACGGCACGCGGCGAATAACTGCGGCGCGGTCAATACCGAACTGCGTCGCAGCGTTTGAGCGACGCGCTCGATCGCGTGATATTGAAAACGAAACCGCCGGGCACACTCGGCGACGTCGCCGGTGAGATCTTTTCCGCGCTCGCCCAGTCGGCTGCGAAATAGCGCGAGACGCTGTTCAAAGCTGAGTTCCGGCAACCGGCATATCGGCGTCAACGCGAACGCGGGCAACCCCTGGCACATGCTCGGTTCGGTGATAGGCAGGTACCAGCGCACCGGCACGGCCGATATCGGGGTGAACCAGGACTCGTTGTTCTTCTGCGCATGGCGCGCGCACCAATGCTCCGGCAACAAGATGTCGAGCCCGCGCAACCAACCGAGCGCGGCGAGGGCGAGCAGCGCGTGGCGCTCGGGCTCCACGGTCGGGCGCACCACCGCAACACGGCGAGCGAGGCGCCGTGAGAGAGTGCTGGCGAGCTGTGCGTAGTCCGCGTCCTTCGCGCCGAGCAGCGGCACGATCTGCATCGCCGCCAGCGGCGTGGAGGCAAGCCGCCACACCGCAATTTCCTGTTCGTCGGTAAGCAGCCGCTCGCTCGTGCTCCCTTCTTGCAGCAGCGCCGGCAACGACGTCTCCGGGTCCAGCAGCGTCTGCGCGAGCCACGCGTGCAACTCGAGCGGCTGATGCCACTCGAGCCCGGGTGCGGCGTCGCCCGACCACGAAAGCAAGCCATGGCGGAATATCGGATGCGCGCCGTCGGCGAGCGCGACGATCGCGCCCGGCTCGTCCCACAAACGCTGCGCCAGTGCGAGCGTCGGATACGGGCGGCTCGCGTCGTTCAAGCAGGCGCTGCAAACCGCGCCGAGCGCGGCATCGAGGCGTGCGGCAAGCCCGAGCGCCAGCACGAACTGCGCCGCGGGATCGAGCGCGAGCTCGCGCGCGACCCAGTCCCAGCTGCCGCGCGCGGGCGTGCGCGCGAGTGCCGGCGGCGGCGCCTGGATTTGTTCGCTCAAGTATTTGGCGGTGATGTCGTTCTCGAAGAACCGGTGTTTGTCGTGGTCGTAACGCGTGAGATCGAGATTCTCCGCCGCCGCGTCCGCGATCGGCGGCAATCCGGTTTTCCCTGCTTGGCCGGCGCGGTTCGCCCAGCACCAGCACACTTCGCGACGCAGCCGCAAATTCACCTGGCGCAACCAATACACGACGGTGTCGTTCGCCGCTTCGAGACGCGGCGTGAACAGGACCTGGGCGATCGATTTCGCGCTCATGTCCAATTCACCGGAGGCGATTGAATCGCTTGCTCGCCGTTAACGCGCAGGATGACGTAATACGTTCCCGGATCGAGCGCCTGCTCGAGCGCGACCGTGACCGTCAGCGTGTCTTGTGCCGCCACGCCCGTGCCTTCCAGCAGCACCGCACACGCGCCGTCGCGATAGAGCGCGACGAAGAGGCTGTCGTCCGGGCCGCCCAAGCGCTCGCCGGTCAGCGTGAGATCGCCGTGCAGTTGACCGCTCCCCGTCGCCGTCAGCGCGCCCGGTGTCGCGTTCGTCAACATCGGCAACAAGTGACCGAGCAGCGCGTTGCTGCTGAAGCGCCGCCCGCTCGGCAAAATGCGCACCGCCGTGACCGCGTAACTGCCGGGCGAGAGCGTGGTTGCGAGCGGTATGTCGACGGTCAGCTCGCCGTCGGCGAAGGTCGCGGGGAAACAAACCGACCCGAGACAGACTTCGGCAACGTCGCCGAGGTCCTTTCCGGTCAATGTGAGCGTCTCGCCCGCTTCGAATTTTTCCGCCTCGAGCGTATCGAGCCGCGGACCGAGCGACGGCACCACCGCCACACCCGAGTTGCCGGGGCCGACGCTCAGCACCGCCGGCGCGTACGACGGCATGCCGTCGGTGGCGAGCATCACCGGCCGCACTTGAAACGCCGCCGACACGCGATACTTCTCGTCGGTGCCCTGCATAACTTTCGACAACAGCTCGACGTCGGCGCTGTCGAACGTGACCTTGAGCGGCTCCGGGTTGTCGACCAGCGGCGCGTCGGCCGCGGACGCGGGATTCGGCTTCATGTAATTGAGTGCTTGCAGTGCCGTAAGGCCGCGTCCCAAGAGCTTGTGCGCGTCGACCGAATCGCTGTCGCGGCTGGAGTCGAACGCCGTGATCAAATAATGCAACGCCGTCCAGAGCGGCGCCGGCTGACCGTTGTCGATGGAAAAATTGCGCAAGTACGGATCGAAGCCGACCTGATACAGAAATATATTGAGCTTCGCCCCCTCGGAGTTGCCGCCCGCCGCGATCTCCGGCCGGCCGATCGAGACGTTGATCCCGGTCTGCGCGATGAGCTTGGTTTGCAGCATCTGCGTCACCGCGCCGATCGCTTCTTTGGTGTCAGCGAGCGCCATTGCATCTACCCGCGCAAGTAATATCGGCGCGGCGCGAAGCGGCGCGGTTCGGGTCCAGGCATGCTCGGCGACGTGTCCGCCGTGGCAGCGGGCGGTGGGGGATGAATCTCGAGTCGAACCGCGCCGATACGCACTTCGACATTGTTCGCGGCGGGCGCGAACGCCGAAATTTTCGTCGCTGTTTGTACCGATCCCTTGGCATTCCTTGGGTCGGGCGATGGCACGGATTCATCAGCGGCGATCGAACGCTCGAATAGCGACGGCGCGCGGATACCCATTGATGCCGGCACGAAGATCGGGTCGGGAACGTGCGGCGCATCGATTTTCCTCGCGTCGACGCCGCCGTCCGAAGCGGAAGATTTCACGGAGTTGCGGACAGCCCGCGGAGAAGTCCCGGCAGAGTCGATGCGTCCGAATGAAGCTCGCGCTTCTTTCGGCGCATCGGCCGAAGAAACGGTTGGCGAGCGACTGCTGCTGTCGATTACATCTCTTGGTGCTGGTGACGTCGCATCGGAGAGAGGACCCGAAACATTTGCCTCGGCACTATCAGCCGATGGCTCATGCTGTTCCGGAATTTTTGTCCGACTCGTTGCGGTGATTGCACGATCTGTCGATCGCTCTGAATGTCGCGACAACGAGGATGTGCCGACCGTCGTATTGCCCGCATGCGAATTCGACATCGGAGATTTGACCGGCGTTACGAGCGTTGTCGGCCGTGCGTGCGCGTGCACACTTTCCTCCACGGACGCTGCCGCCGTTTCGCGCAGCGCGGGTGCGCCGATCCGAGTCGCGGTAGCAGCAGGCGCGGCGTCAACATGCACATCCTGCTCAACGATGTCCGGCGTCGCGGCTCTCGCCGCCGGCGTCGCGCGCGGCGCGACCGCGAGCCCGGTGCGCTGCGCGAGACGGCTGAAGTAGCGGCTCATGTGCTGCCTCTGACGTCGAGCGGCGCAAGGTAGTGGCGCCGGCGCCAGGACGGCAGCCGCAGAATCTCCGCTTCCGTCCAGTGATAGCGGCTGGCCAAGAGATGAATCACGCGCAAGGTTTCCCGTTGCCGCGCGTGAAGTTGCTGTAGCAGCAACGCTTCGAGATCCAATTCAATCGTCATATCCGCCGCGCACGCCGGACAGCGTGATTGCAGCTCGAGCGCGGTCAACGGATCGTGCCGGTCCAATTGTTCCGCCACGCCGTCGATCCAATCGTCCGGCATTTCCCAATCAGGCGCCGGCGGCTCGCCGTCGAGGCCACTGACCAGCTCGCGCGCCATCGCGCGGCCGGTAGTTTCCCCCGCGCC
Organism: Sulfurifustaceae bacterium; assembly: GCA_041485885.1. Lineage (GTDB taxonomy): Bacteria > Pseudomonadota > Gammaproteobacteria > Acidiferrobacterales > Sulfurifustaceae > JACQFZ01. Next base: position 70,981 of record JBGPKL010000001.1, on the reverse strand, counting down.
TAACCAACGCCGTTGATCGTGCCCCGTCGGCAGCGATACCGACAAGCGATGCTCCGCCTGCGGCGACCACTCGAAATCGGTCAGCGGCTCGGTGCGCGCGAAGTCGTTTACGTCGATCGGAATTTCCATCGATTCGGCGCAACGATCGCAGCGCTGCACCGTCGTTAACCGCGATACCGCGCTCACCGATGCTACCGCCAGCAACCCTTGCAGACGTTGGCCGACTGTCCACGACCAGACGTCCTCGTTCGCGCTCGAAACGCTCTTTGCGGGGAACAGACAACGGCTCAACAACGCGCTCACTAATTCCGGCCGCGAGAGCTGCGCAAAATCCATATCGAGATCCTCCGCCTCGTCGCCGAACGCGCGCGCGTAGTTCCGCAAAACCGCGCCCGAGCAAGTCCGGGACGGGTGCTCGCTGGAAACGGGGTGCATGTCGTTACCCGCGACGCGCTAGCCGCCGGCCTCGTCCGGTTCGCCGGTGCCTTGATCGCGTTCCCAGCCTTCCATCTCGATCTTCATGCTTTCGATCGCGACAGCGTTGGCGTTGGCGTCGAGATCCGGGTTGGCGGTGAACTCGCTGACCCAGCAGCCGTGTAGAAAGTAGCGCTTCGCGACTTGGCCCTTTTCGTTCAACAGCTCGAGCGTCAGTTCCTTTTTGTAGCCGGCCAAATCCATCGTCGGATCGCCGGCGAAGGCGTGTATCGATGTCGCCCACTTTTCAAATTCCGGATCGTGCGTCAGGCCGCGCTCGACGCTGATGCCTTCGTAGCTCGAGCGGCCGGGCGATTTGTGATCGAAGCTGTTCTCGCCGCCGCTCCTGTGCTTCACCACTTCGGTCGTGCGCTTGAGCGCGCCCATCTTGCTCACGCCGAGCACGACCTTGCCGTCCCACGAAATATTAAACTTGAAGTTCTTGTACGGATCGTATCGGTGCGCGTTGACAACAAAACCATTTGCCATGAGTTATCTCCTTGCGATTGATCTCCGCCTATTGGTCCTGGCCGGCGATCTGCTGAATCTTGATCACGACGAACTCCGCGGGCTTGAGCGGCGCGAAGCCGACTTCGATGTTGACGATGCCTTGATTGATGTCGTTCTGCGTGGTCGTTTCCTTATCGCACTTCACGTAGAACGCCTGCTTGGGATCGGTGCCCTGGAACGCGCCCTGGCGGAACAGCGACATCATGAAGGCGCCGACGTTCTGGCGGATCTTGGCCCAGAGTTTTTCGTCGTTGCCTTCGAACACGACCCACTTGGTGCCCCGGAACAACGACTCCTCGATCATCAAGGTCGTGCGGCGCACCGCGAGATATTTCCAATCCGAGGCGAGCGCGTCCGCGCCGTCGAGCGTGCGGCCGCCCCAGGCGATGTTTCCGTAGATCGGGAAGCTGCGCAGGCAATTGATGCCGAGCGGGTTGAGCGTGCCGTTCTGCGCGTCGGTCAGCTTGGTCGCGAGCTCGGTGACGCCGGAGAGCGTCGCCTCGATGCCGGCCGGCGTCTTCCACACGCCGCGCGCGCCGTCGGTACGCGCGTACACGCCCGCCATGGTGCCGCTCGCACCGATCGCGCGCAGGCGGAAATCGTTTTCGGGATCGGGGACGAGCGGGCGCGGAAAATAAATGGCGGCGTTGCGATGGCGGAATTCGCCGTGATCGTCGAGCCACTCCTTGATCTCCTGCGTCTGGTCGATGTTCTCGGGGATGTCGACGACCATGAATGAGCGGCGGCTCTCGCAATAGCTCACTGCCGTCGTGACGAGCGTGCGCATCTCGGTGTCACCGAGATCGGCCGCGCGCGGGATGCAAAGGATGTTGAAGATGTCGACGTAATCGAGCGCGTACATGCCGGTGTGCGGCTCGACTGCTTGGGTGCCGATGACGTCGGTTGCACCGGGGAGATCGCCGTCGTCTCCCGCGGCTCCGCCGATCAGCGCCGCGGAGTCGTTGCCGGCGCCGACGCCAAGCGGGTATTGCTGCGCATTGGCGCGGTCGTTGCCGGCGGCGGGTAGAGTCAGCGTCGTCGCGCTCGCGCCCGAGAACGTCATCACTTCGCTTGGGTCGTACTCATCGCCACCGCGGCCGGCGAGCACGCGCAGCCGTATGTCATTGGCGGCGTATTGCACCGTCTCGACGCGCGCGCCGGTAAATGCTACCGAGGTGTGGCCCGTACGCAGCGCGCGCTCGAGTATCGGACGAAACTGCGCCGCGGTGGTCACGCTGCCCGCCGTCCAGGTTTCGAGAGTTATCGTCACGGGTCCGACCGGGCCGAAGGTGACGTCGATGGTCTGACCCGACAAACCGTTGTAGTCGCCGACGACAAGGGCAAAGATATTCGCGCTCGTTGAGCCATTGGCCGCCGGCAACGCGCCGGCCGGCGCGGTCGTGTCGTAAGTAACCCGCACCAGGCTCGATGCTTCGTTGACCACCGACTCGACGAAACGGACGTTGGTCGAATCGACGGAAAGATTCAGAAACTTTTCCGCCACGAGTGCGCGCGCATCCGCATCGGCACTGCCGTAGAGGGTCACGACCAGATTAAACAGAGTCGCCGGGTCCGAGGTGTCGTGATCGACGTCGACTCGCACGTTGTTGCCCCATATGCCTTCGTTCGCGGCCTCGAACAGAAGAATGTTGTTCGCCGCCGTCGCTTCTTGAACCGTGACTGCCGCCGCCACGGCCGGCGTGCCGCTATTGGAGACGCGCACGACGAACGCCTCGGAACCGCCGTTCAGGAAAAACTGCGCGATCGCGTAACTCGCGGCGCTCCGATCGTCGAGCCCACCATAGATGCGCTGAAAATCCCCCATGCCGAAGATCTGCACCGCCTCGTTCATCGGTCCTCGGGGGAAGAAATCGATAAACGCTCCGATCGACGTGCTGACACTGGTAATGGTGCGCACGCCGCTCGGAATTTCCTGGATGTAAACGCCGGGATAACTTAACTGGGGCATGTGACGATCTCCTTAACGATCTCCTGTCGATTCATTGATAACTTTCCCCGCCGTCGCTGCATCGACGACTTGCTTGTTGCACGCGTACGCCGCGTACGACGCTTGCGACCTGCAATATCAACTCTTGTCGCGCCGGCTGTACACCGAACGATTCCCGGGTGTGCGATGCAACTGCACCGCTCCGATGCTGACCAGATGATCGAGCGCGCGCGCGACGCGTTCCGCCGATTGCTCGAAGCGCTGGCGCGCCATCCACCACGCGACGATTCCCTCGAGCGTGTCGGCCGCCTCCGGATGGCGATCCAAGTAGTCGCGAATTTCGCGCGCCAGCTGTTCGATGGCGCGCGCGTCGTCGTTTAATTGATCGCCCGTCATTGATGTTTGGCCGTAAAGCAAATCGGATGCCAACGAATAGGCGTCGCTAACTCCCGAGAAAAATCGCGCTCGCTCGATTCGACCGGGTCATAAAAGACCCGGCGCTTCGCGGGCGCGCCGCGCGGAATCCTTGGTTTTCGTGTGGTAGGCGGCGAAGCGGCGCGAACACTAGGGTGGGTCGCTTGCCACCCGGGGCGGAATCGTCAGTCGAGGGATTCGGGAGAACGCGAGGCGAGACCGTACTTTTTAAGCAGCTTGCCGAGCGCGCGGCGCTCCTTACCGGCCCGGCGCGCCGCAAGACTCACGTTTCCGCCCGACTCGCTGAGCAGATGGGTGAGATAACTTCTTTCGAGCTCGACTATCGCGCGCGCCTTGTATTCCTTCAGGCCGAGCGCGCTCGGCGCCCCAGCGCGGCGGCGATCGGCGGCGTTGTGGCGGCGCTCGTGACATCCGCAGAGTTCGGGACGCAGCCCAACCGTGTCGCCTTCGCCGAGCACGAACTCGCGATGCACCACGCTATCCAGCTCGCGCACGTTGCCCGGCCACGATTGGCTGAGCAGCCAACGCGACAGCTCGAGGGAGAAACGCTTGTTGAACTGACCGTAGCGAGCGCGGTAAAGCTCGAGGAAATGCTCGGCAAGCGGCGCGATATCGCCGCCGCGCTCGCGCAGCGGCGGCAGACATAACGGCAGCACGCGCAGGCGGAACAGCAAGTCGGCGCGAAACTGTCCTTTCGCCGTCAGCGAATCGAGGTCGGCGTTCACGGCCGCGAGCACGCGCACATCGGCCGGTTTCATCTCGCGCCCGCCGAGCGGCCGGTATTGGCGGTCTTGCAGGAATCGCAACAGGGCGACTTGGCCCTTGCCGGAGAGCGTATCGACTTCATCGAGGAACAATGTACCGCCATCGGCGAGGGCCACCAGACCGGGTTGCGACTCTTTGGCGTCGGTGAACGCGCCGCGCGCATGGCCGAACATCTCGTTCTCGAATAGATTGTCCGGAATCGCGCCGCAGTTCACGGGAATGAACGGCCGGTCGCGGCGTTCGCTCAAGTAGTGAATGGCGCGCGCCGCCATCTCTTTGCCGGTGCCGGTCTCGCCCTCGATCAACACCGACGCATCGCAGCGCGCGACCTTGCGGATGGCGCGCAACACGTCGAGGAACGCCGGCGAACGACCTACCATATTCAGGTGGAGGAATTCGGTGCGCAGCGCGTCGTCGCTTTCACGTACGGTATCGACCGCGCTCCAGGGAATCAGTCGCTCGAGCCGCAATTTAAGTTCCTCGCGGTCGCACGGCCAGGACACGAACTCGCCGCAACGGCGCAGGACGTGTTTGTCCCACGGCGCAACGTCGCGCCGACAAATGCCAAGGATAGGAACCGCGGGGGTCTTAAGGGCGTCGAGAATCCGTTCGCGCGGGTAGTCCGCCTGTGCGATGAACAGCACCAGAGGATTAGGCGCGTGGGTTACATTGGAATCGAGCCACTGACGACCGTTCCAAGCGAGAACGGTGTAGCCGCTGGCGGCGAGCGTCTCGCGCAGCTGCGCGCTATCCGACGAGGCGGCAAAGGAAACCAGAGTAAGTTGGCGGGCCGACATCCGTGTCTTCCGGCGGCACTCAGGCGGCGCCCTGGCGCTCTGCGCGAGGCGAAGACGACAGTACGCATAGGTCAAACGGTGTTGCACACTCGTCCGTGCGCGGGCCGTGGGCCGTCATAGCCGCCAATACCATCCGTCACCCTCCGCAGGCGATGTTTCGCTGCTAGGTATTTGTCATACGCGGTCCGAATAGTCTATGAGAACCCACGCACCGATCAAGGTACTTTCGGGTACTAGGACAAGCAGGGGAATTGTGTTACGCCCCGCCCCGCGGGGCGCGCCGATCAGGTCTTTTTACCGCGCAGCCTACGGATAGCGGCCAATTGAGCGGCGATGGTGGCTAGCTCGGCCTCGACCGTCGCGATCTGCTGTTTGTCGGTCGCAGTCCGCCGCGCCTCTTCGGCTTGCCGTAGCGCTTCTTGCGCCTTGGCCTCGTCGAGATCGTGTGCGCGTATCGCGGTGTCGGCGAGCACGGTCACGCGACCCGGCTGCACTTCGAGCAGCCCACCCGCTACGAACACCAGTTGCTCATCGGGTTGATTTTCAAGCTTCAGGCGCACCGTACCCGGCTTAATGCGCGTGAGGAGCGGCGTGTGGCCGGGCAGAATGCCTAGCTCGCCGCTTTCGCCGGGCAACACGACAAACTCCGCCGGCCCGGAAAAAATGGATTGCTCGGCGCTGACAATGTCGACGTGGACGGTGTTTGCCATGATTCTTGTCTCCGGCGCTGACTACTTCAGCGTCTTCGCTTTCTCGAACGCTTCGTCGATCGCGCCGACATAGTAGAACGCCTGCTCCGGCAGCGCATCGCATTCGCCGTTCACGATCATCTTGAAGCCGCGAATGGTTTCCTTGAGCGGAACGTACTTGCCTTTCTGGCCGGTGAACACTTCGGCGACGTTGAACGGCTGCGACAGGAAGCGTTGAATCTTGCGCGCGCGCGACACCGCGAGCTTGTCCTCGGGCGAAAGTTCGTCCATGCCGAGGATCGCAATGATGTCGCGCAGCTCTTTATAGCGTTGCAGCGTCGCCTGCACCGCACGCGTCGTGTTGTAGTGGTCATCGCCGATGACGTTCGGGTCGACTTGGCGCGAGGTGGAGTCGAGCGGATCGACCGCGGGGTAGATGCCGAGCGCGGCGATGTCGCGCGACAACACGACGGTGGCGTCCAAGTGGCCGAAGGTCGTCGCGGGCGATGGGTCGGTCAAGTCGTCGGCGGGCACGTAGACGGCTTGGATCGATGTAATAGAACCTTTCTTCGTCGACGTGATGCGCTCCTGCAGGCGGCCCATTTCTTCCGCCAGCGTCGGCTGGTAACCGACCGCGGAGGGCATGCGGCCGAGCAGCGCCGACACTTCGGTGCCGGCGAGCGTGAAACGGTAGATGTTGTCGACGAAGAACAGCACGTCGCGGCCTTCGTCGCGGAAATATTCCGCCATCGTGAGGCCCGAAAGCGCCACGCGCAGACGGTTGCCGGGCGGCTCGTTCATCTGGCCGTAGACCATCGCGACCTTCGACTCGGACAAGTTGTCGAGCCGGATGACGCCGGCTTCCGACATTTCGTGATAGAAGTCGTTGCCTTCGCGGGTACGCTCGCCGACGCCGGCGAACACGGAAAGGCCCGAGTGCTCCTTGGCGATATTGTTGATCAGCTCGAGCATGTTGACGGTCTTGCCCACGCCGGCGCCGCCGAAGAGGCCGATCTTGCCGCCCTTCGCAAACGGACAGACCAAATCGATCACCTTGATGCCGGTTTCGAGCAGCTCGGTCGACGGCGCAAGTTCCTCGAAGCTCGGCGCCTTCTGGTGTATCGAGCGTCTTTCGTCGCATTTCACCGGGCCGGCTTCGTCGATCGGTTGGCCGAGCACGTTCATGATCCGCCCGAGCGTGCCCTTGCCGACCGGCACCTGGATCGGCGCGCCGGTATTCTTCACCTTCATGCCGCGACGCAAGCCTTCGGAGGAACCGAGCGCGATCGTGCGCACGACGCCGTCGCCGAGCTGTTGCTCAACCTCGAGCGTCAGGTCCGAGCCCTCCATGACGAGGGCGTCATATATTTTGGGTATGTTCGCGCGCTCGAACTGCACGTCGATGACCGCGCCGATGCATTGAACGATTTCGCCTTGAACCATTGCAATATCCTCAGAGTATACGGATTCGCGCGCAGCGCGCTCGGCTCGCTCCCCTCTCCCCTTGCGGGAGAGGGGAAGGGGATGAGGGGGCAATCCCCCTCTCCCTTTGCCCTCTCCCGCGAGGGGAGAGGGGAAGTCGGTTCGCTACGCGCTTCATTTAGACGGCTGCCGCGCCTCCGACGATCTCCGAAATTTCCTTCGTGATCGCCGCCTGGCGGGTCTTGTTATAAACGAGCTGCAGCTCGTCGATGACGTTCTTCGCGTTGTCGGTGGCGGCCTTCATCGCCACCATGCGTGCCGATTGTTCCGACGCCATGTTCTCCGCGAGCGACTGGTACACCAGGCCCTCGACATAACGGCGCAGCAACTCATCGATCACGACCTGCGCGTCGGGTTCGTAGATGTAATCCCAGCTATGCCCGGGCGCGCCCATGCGTTCGCCGGTGAGCGGCAGCAACTGCTCGAACACCGGTTCCTGCTTCATCGTGTTGATGAAGCGCGTGTACGCGATGTAAACCGCGTCGAGCTCGTCGGCACGGAACGCATCCAGCATCACCTTCACCGGGCCGATGAGCCTATCCAGATGTGGTGTGTCGCCGAGCCCGGTGGCGTGCGAGACAATTTTCGCGCCGAGGCGCTGCATGAAGCCGAGGCCCTTGTTGCCGATGGCAGTAACGCGGACCTCGCTCACGCCGTTGGCTTGCCACTCTTTCATCTGGTTGAGCGCGACCCGCAGCACGTTCGTGTTCAAACCGCCCGCCAACCCTTTGTCCGTGGTGACGACGATCAAACCCACGCGCTGAATGTTTTCTTTCTTGGTCAAGAAAGGATGGCGATACTCGGAATACGCGTGCGAAAGATTGGCCGCGAGGGTGCGAATTTTTTCTCCGTACGGACGCGCCGCCTTCATGCGCTCCTGTGCCTTGCGCATCTTGGACGCCGCGACCATTTCCATCGCCTTGGTAATCTTGCGCGTGTTTTGCACGCTCTTGATCTTGGTGCGTATTTCTTTGCCGCTTGCCATGGTCGAACTGTCTCTTAAGAAGATTTTTTATCCGCAGATGAACGCAGATAATTCAGGGCAAAACCTAGTGGCCCGGTTTTCAGCATTCGCACTTTCATCTGCGTTTATCCGCTGTTTTCATCCGCGTTCATCTGCGGATTCCGTGTTTGAATCACGCCCAGGTCTTCTTGAAGTCCTGGATCGCGGCGTTCAGTTGCTTCTCGCCGTCGGCATCGAGGTCCTTCTTGGTTTCGATCGCGTTCAGCAGCGCGCTGTATTTCTGCCGCAGGTACTGGTGCAGCGCCGATTCGAAAGCGAGCACGCGTTTCACATCAACGTCGTCGAAGTAGCCGTTGTTCACCGCGAACAGCGACACCGCCATGTCGGCGACCGACATCGGCGAGTATTGCGGCTGCTTCATCAGCTCCATGACGCGGCGGCCGCGCTCGAGCTGCTTGCGGGTCGCTTCATCGAGGTCGGAGGCGAACTGCGCGAACGCCGCGAGCTCGCGGTACTGCGCGAGCGCGAGACGGATACCGCCGCCGAGTTTTTTAATAACTTTCGTTTGCGCGGCGCCGCCGACGCGCGACACCGAGATGCCGGCGTTGATCGCGGGACGGATACCGGCGTTGAACAAATCGGTCTCGAGGAAGATCTGACCGTCGGTGATCGAGATCACGTTGGTCGGAACGAACGCGGTGACGTCGCCGGCTTGGGTTTCGATCACCGGCAGCGCGGTGAGCGAACCGGTCTTGCCCTTCACCGCGCCTTTGGTGAATTTCTCGACGTACGCTTCGTTCACGCGCGCGGCGCGTTCTAGCAGCCGCGAGTGGAGATAGAACACGTCGCCGGGATACGCTTCGCGACCGGGCGGGCGGCGCAGCAGCAGCGAGATCTGGCGATATGCCCACGCTTGCTTGGTCAAGTCGTCGTAAATAATCAGCGCGTCCTGGCCGCGATCGCGAAAATACTCGCCCATGGTGCAGCCGGAGTAGGGCGCGATGTATTGCATCGCCGCCGACTCGGACGCGGTGGCGACAACGACGATGGTATAGGCCATCGCGCCGCTCTCTTCGAGCTTGCGAATCACATTCTTGACGGTCGACGCCTTCTGACCGATCGCGACGTACACGCAGAAGAGATCCTTGTCCTTCTGGTTGATGATGGTGTCGACGGCGACCGCGGTCTTGCCGGTCTGGCGATCGCCGATGATCAGCTCGCGTTGCCCGCGGCCGATCGGCACCATCGAGTCGATCGACTTGAGACCCGTCTGCACCGGTTGCGACACCGACTTACGTTCGATCACGCCGGGCGCGATTTTCTCGATCGGGTCTTTGAGCTTGGCGTTAATCGGGCCTTTGCCGTCGATAGGCTCGCCGAGCGCGTTCACCACGCGACCCATGAGCTCGGGGCCGATCGGGACTTCTAAAATGCGGCCGGTGCACTTGACCGTGTCGCCTTCGGTGATGTGCTCGTACTCGCCCAGAATCACCACGCCGACCGAGTCGCGCTCGAGGTTCAACGCCACGCCGAACGTGTTCTTCGGGAACTCGAGCATCTCGCCCTGCATGACGTCGGCCAGGCCGTGGACGCGGCAGATGCCGTCGGTGACGGTAACGACCGTGCCTTCAGTGCGCGCTTGCGCGGCAAACTGAAGTTTCTCGATCTTGCTCTTGATGAGATCGCTGATTTCGGAAGGGCTCAGTTGTTCCATTGACGACTCCTAAAGAATCTTGTAACCGCAGATGAACGCAGATAAACGCAGATAAAAAACCGAGCAACGGTCGTTAGTCGTTTCATCTGCGTTTATCTGCGTTCATCTGCGGTTTCGAATTTCTAAAAATCTCTTACGCCTTGAGCGCCGCCGCCATCGTGGCGAGCTTGCCGCGCACGGAAGCGTCGATGACTTCATCGCCGACGGCGATCCGCACACCGCCGATCAATTCCGGATCCACGCTAACCGTCGCCTCGAGCTTACCTTTGAAACGCGGCTCGAGCGTCGCCATCAACTGCTTCAACGCCGCGTCATCGAGCGGGAACGCGGAGGTGATATGCACCTGCTTCACACCTTCGTGGCGGTTCTTCAAGCCGACAAAGAGCTGGTGGATCTCGGGCAACACCAACAGGCGCTCGCTATCAACCAAGGTGCGGACGAAATTTTTCTGCGTTTGCGACAAGTCCCCGGACAGATCTATGAAAAACTGATTCAGTCGATCGGCCCCGATCTTCGGATCACCGACGACGCTTTGCACGCTCGCATCGCCGGCGATTCGCCCCATGCGCTCGAGCGACTGCTCCCAGGCGCCGAGCTTGTTTTCGTCGCGCGCCAACTCGAACACGGCTTCGGCGTAGGGGCGAGCGAGAGTAACGCTCTCTGCCATGGCTTAGCGCAGCTCCGCCTTTAAGTTGGCCAGCAGCTCCGTGTGCGCTTTGGGATCGATCTCGCGGCGCAGGATGCGCTCGGCGCCGGCGACGGCGAGCTCGGCCACGCGTTCACGTAAAATTTGTTTTACCCGCTGCGCCGCGGCGGCGGCTTCGGTCTCCGCGGCGGCGCGTGCCTGCGCGATGATACGAGTGGCTTCCTGGCGCGCCTCATCGATGAGCTGCGCCCCTTGCTTCTCGGCGTTGGTGCGCAGTTCCGCCGTCGCTTCGCGCGCTTTGCGCATCTCCTCCGACGCTCTCTTCTGCGCGGCTTCGAGCTCCTGCCTGCCGCGTTCGCCCGCGGCCAGCCCATCGGCGATGCGCTGCTGGCGTTCTTCGACGGCGCGCATCAGCGGTGGCCAGACGAATCGGGCCGTGAACCAAATGAAAATCGCAAACGCCACCGCCTGCGATATCAGCGTGAAGTTAATATTCATGACGGCTCTCCACGATGCGGTGCCGATGAATCAGCGAACGACGGCGAGCAGCGGATTGCCGAAGGCGAACAGCATCGCGAGACCCACACCGATGATGAACGACGCGTCGATCAGGCCGAGCAGCAGGAACACCTTCGCCTGCAACGTCGGCACCATCTCCGGCTGGCGCGCCGCGCCCTCGAGGAAGCGGCTGCACATGATGCCCACACCGATACACGCGCCGGCGGCGCCTAGGCCGATGATAAGACCGATGCCGATGGCGGTGTACGCCTGGATCATTGCCAAAAACTGCATTTTTTCCATTGTGCTTTCCTTTACTTTTTTTAACGAAGGAGGTTGAAAAGTATCAGTGGCTCTCGTAGGCCATGGAGAGATAGACCACGGTGAGCATCATGAAAATGTAAGCCTGCAGCACGACGATCAGAATATGGAAGATCGCCCAGCCGGCGCCGAGCACCGCCCCGGCAACCGTTCCGACCAAGCCCGTCGCGGCCCACAATCCGAGCAGTAAGAAGATGATTTCACCGGCGTACATGTTGCCGAACAGCCGCAACGAATGGGACAAGGGCTTGGAGATGTACTCGACGAGATTGAAGAGGAGATTGAACGCCATCAGCAGCGGCGCCGCCCAGATCGGCTTCACGCCGAACGGCGAGCAAAAAAGCTCGTGCATGAAACCGCCGAACCCCTTCACCTTGATGCTGAAGAAAATCATCAGCAGCCAAACCGAGAGCGCCAGCGCGAAAGTCGTGTTGACGTCGGCGGTCGGGACCGGACGCCAAGCGGGCAAGTGCAATACGTGCTCGAAAAACCACGCCAAGATGTCGACCGGCAAAAAATCCATGGCGTTCATCAGGAGCACCCACACCACCACCGTGAGCGCCACCGGCGCGACGAAGGTGTGACGATCGCCGTAGAAGATGGCCTTCACCTGATTATCGACAAAATCCATCGCGAGCTCGACGAACGCCTGGCGCTTGTTCGGCACGCCGGCGGTCGCGCCGCGCACGACCCACCAGAGGGATCCGATGCCGAGAATGCCGAGCACGACCGACGTGACGAGCGTATCGACGTGCAGCGTCCAGAACGAACCGTCGCCCGCCGACGCCGTCAGGTTGGTCAGATGGTGACTGATGTACTCCGTCGGAGTCAGTTCTTTTTCAGCGGCCATCACGCACCGTTCGCATCGATATCGCGCACGAAAAATGCCATCGAGAAAATAATCACCGTCACGGCGAATGTTCCGATAAAGGCAGCGGCGACGATGTCTTTATAAACCACGAACACGAGCCAAAGCAGAACCACGATAACACCGATCTTGGCGGCTTCCGCGCGCAGCGCGCCGATGAGCGTCGCTTCGACGGTTTTCGTCTTGCTCAACGACGCGGCGGCGGCGAACGCCAACCCCGACAGAATGCTCACAGCGCCCCCCAGCGCGGCCGATATCGCTCCGTGGATACCGGCCAAATAACCGGCGAGCAGCGCAACCGTTGCGGTAGTCGCCACTTGCCAGCGCAAAACGGTGCGGATCGGCTTGCTTAGGATACGAAACACGCGTCGATGTCCGTCGCACCGAGATAACTCACTACTTGTGAATGGGCGTCGCCACAAACAAGCGGGGTGCGCCGCGCCGTTACACCCGGTGCACGCGCGAGCGACAGCACGAGGGAAGCACGCTTTTTTGCGGCGCGCAGTATAAAGACCCGGTATTGCACGGTCAATCGGAACGCAGCATTTGGGTCGCCAAAATTGGCCGTGTGTGTTTGGGACAGTGGAAGCAGGGCTAGAAATGCGAGGCGACGCGGCCTTGATCTCGGACTTAGCGCCCGCCACCGGCCATCGAGAAACGCACCTATCCGCGTCGATCCGTGCGAGGAGGGGTGACGAACAATGTGACGCTACTACTGCGGAGCGCGGACTAACGAGTGGCGGCGGTGCTCCCCGGTGCGGCAGCTGGCGACTGGGATTTGGTCAGCGCTTGCGACCGCTCGATCTCGGCGGGGCTCAGTTGTGATTTGAGAATATCGCGTCGCTTGGCGGCGAGCGCATTGCCCTGCTCGGCGGAGCGGCTGTACCAGCCGTAGGCGGCGGAGTTGTGATCGGAGAAGTGGTAACCGAACTCGTAGAGAATTCCGAGCTCGTACTGTGCATCCGCGTTCCCTTGCTCGGCCGCTAGACGCAACGCCTCTAGACCCGCCGTCGCTGGATCGGCGGCGAACGTCGGAAGAGCGATGAACAGAAGAACAAGAAGCAGGTTTTTCATGCCGTGCGGCCGCATGGTTTTCTCATTATATAGTCCGCGGAATCCCGCGCCGCCAGTCAGCGTATCCGCTGCAAGATACCGTCCAGCTCGTCCAAGCTATGGTAGTAAACGGTGAACTGGCCCTTGCCGCCACGGCCGTGTTGTATGCGCACCTTGGCGCCGAGCTTTTCCCCCAAGCGCTGCTGTAACTCGCGGATGTCGGGGTCGGCCGCGCGCCTGCGTTTGCGCCCCGCGGGGCGTTCGAGCAGGCGCCGCACGAGCTCTTCGGTTTCGCGCACCGACAGACGCCGCTCGATCACCTCGTGCGCCGCCTTGGTCTGGGTCGGCCCTTCGAGGGCGAGCAGCGCGCGCGCGTGCCCCATGTCCATGCGGCCGTCTTCGAGCATCTTGCGCAGTTCCTCGCTCAAGGAAAGCAAGCGCAGTAGGTTGGTCACCGCGGCACGCGAGCGCCCGACCGCCTCGGCGACACGTTGATGCGTCATGCCGAACTCATCGATCAACCGCTGCAACGCTCCCGCTTCCTCGACCGGATTTAGATCTTCGCGCTGGATGTTCTCGATCAACGCGATCGCGATCACGGCTTCGTCCGGTACGTGGCGCACGACCGCGGGGATCGTGTCGAGACCGGCGATCTGCGCGGCGCGCCAGCGCCGCTCGCCGGCGATAATTTCATAACTGCCAGTCGGCATTCGGCGCACGACGATGGGCTGCACCACCCCCTGCGCCTTGATCGAAGCAGCGAGCTCTTCGAGCGCGCCCTTGTCCATGTGTGTGCGCGGCTGATACTTGCCGCGCTCGAGCACGTCCAGCGGTAGTTGCTTGAGCTCGTCCTTCTCGCTCGCAGGCACGTAATCAACGCCGAGGAGGGCGTCGAGGCCGCGGCCTAAACGCGGTTTTTTCGTCATCACGCGACCGCCTCCTCGCGACGCAGCAACTCGCCGGCCAGCGCGAGATACGCTTGCGCGCCCTTCGACTGCATGTCGTAGGCGATCACCGCCTTGCCGTAGCTCGGCGCCTCCGCCAAACGCACGTTGCGCGGAATGATCGTGCGGTAGAGCTTATCGCCGAAATGTTGTTTCAACTGGGCGGACACTTCGTTGTCGAGCTTGTTACGCGGATCGTACATCGTTCGCAGCAAACCTTCGACCTCGAGCGATGGGTTCAACACCTCGCGGATACGACGAATCGTACTGAGCAACGCCGTCAATCCTTCGAGCGCAAAGTATTCGCATTGCATCGGGATAATAACGGAGCTCGCGGCGACCAAGGCGTTCACGGTCAATAGATTTAGCGCGGGCGGGCAGTCGATAAGGATATAGTCGTACTTTTCGCGCACCGGCGCGAGTACGGTGCGCAATCGCCGCTCGCGATTTTCCATCTCGATCAGCTCGACTTCCGCCCCCGAGAGGTTCGCGTTCGAGGGCACCAAATCGTAGCCGCTTTCGACGGCGATGGCGGCGGTGTCGATCGGATCGTTGCCGATCAACACCGAGTAGGTGCTCGCTTTCACTTCTTCTTTGTTGACGCCGCTACCCATCGTCGCGTTACCTTGCGGATCGATGTCAACGAGCATAACGCGCCGGCGGGTACGCGCGAGTGACGCGGCGAGGTTGATACTCGTCGTGGTTTTTCCGACTCCGCCTTTCTGATTGGCAATCGCGAGGACCTTGCTCTTCACGTGCGCTATCCGGTTTCCGCGGTCGGTTCGAGGACGACGAGATGGCGCGCCGCATCGAGGCCGGGCACGGCAAGCGCCGCGACTTCGCGCACGCGGAACGTGCGGTCCAACGCCGCCAGCTCCTCTTGAGGAAACACGCCCTTCATGGCGAGGACTCGACTCCCCGGCGCGCACAGATGCCGACAGCTGTCCAGCATATCAGGAATCGTCGCGACCGCACGAGCGATGAGACTATCGAAGCGTTCCGGCGGCTGATAGCGCTCGACGGGCGTATGCACCGCCTCGACGTGGCGCAAATCCAACTCGTGGATGGCCTGCTTGACGAAGCGAATCTTTTTCGCGTTGCTGTCGAGTAGCACGAAGTGCAGATCGGGCCGCGCCAATGCGAGCGGAATGCCCGGCAGCCCCGCGCCCGTGCCGACGTCGAGCACGCGATTTCCATACAGGTACGGCAACACTGAAAGGCTGTCGAGCAAGTGGCGCGGCAACATTTGCTCGATCTCGCGCACCGCGGTGAGGTTGTAGGCGCGGTTCCAGTGCGCCAATAACTCCAGGAACGCCAGCAACTTCGCGCGCGTTGAGACAGCAAGCTCGATCTCAAGAGCGGCGAGCCCTTGTTGCAACTTCTTGTCGAGTCGCATCGGCACGAGGAGTTAAGGGCCGATCCGATTCGACTTGCTGCGACGCCGCCCACGCGCCATCTGCTTGCCCTCGCCAACCCGCCGGTGCCTGAAGAGCGAACGAAAAGCGCGGCGCCGTTAAGCGCGCTTGCGCTTCAAATGAATCAACAACAGCGAAATAGCCACCGGTGTAATCCCGGGCAATCGTGCCGCTTGGCCGAGCGTGACCGGACGATGCGCCGTCAATTTCTGCCGCACTTCGACCGAGAGCCCGTGGACGTGCTGATAATCCATATCCGCGGGCAACACGGCTTCTTCTTGGCGGCGATAGCTCTCGATCTCCGCGTGACTTCGTTCGATATAACCGGCGTATTTCGCCTGGATCTCGATCTGCTGCGCGACCTCACCATCGTTTACCGGCGGGCCGGCGCCGGGCAGCCGCATCAGTGACGCGTAGCTTACCTCCGGACGGGCCAGCAGATCCGCGAGTGTTGCCGCGCGCGTCAGCGGCGCGCCGAATGTTTCCGTTGCTTCCTGCTCTCGCAGCAGCGAAGGCCGCAGACGAACGCTCGCAAGGCGTTCTTGCTCGCGGGCGATTACCTCGCGCTTCTCGCTGAAGCGTCGCCAGCGGGCATCGTCGACGAGGCCGAGGTCGCGTCCGATCGCCGTGAGGCGCAAATCGGCGTTGTCCTCGCGCAGGAGCAGGCGGTATTCGGCGCGCGACGTGAACATGCGATACGGCTCGGTCGTGCCGCGAGTCGTGAGGTCGTCGATCAGCACGCCCATGTACGCCTGGTCGCGCCGCGGCCACCACGGCGCGCGGTCCGCTACCGATCGCGCGGCGTTCAGCCCGGCGATCAAACCCTGCGCGGCCGCCTCTTCGTAGCCGGTCGTTCCGTTGATTTGTCCGGCAAAGTAAAGTCGTTCGATGGCTTTCGTTTCGAGACTCGGCTTCAGGTCGCGCGGGTCGAAATAGTCGTACTCGATGGCGTAGCCCGGACGAATGAGCACCGCTTGCTCGAAGCCTCTGATCGAGCGCACGAGGTGCCATTGCACATCGAAGGGAAGGCTGGTCGAGATGCCGTTCGGATAAACTTCGTAGGTATTCAGTCCCTCGGGCTCGACGAAAATTTGATGCGACGTCTTGTCGGCGAAACGCACGATTTTATCTTCGACCGAGGGACAATAGCGCGGCCCAACGCCCTCGATCGCGCCGGTGTACATGGGCGAGCGGTCGAGCGCGGCACGGATGATTTCGTGCGTGCGTGCGTTCGTATGCGTGATGTGGCACGGAACCTGTCGCGGGTGCTCCTCAAGCGAGCCCATGAACGAAAATACCGGAACCGGTTCGTCGCCCGCCTGCACTTGCATCACCGAATAATCGATGCTGCGCCCGTCGATGCGCGGCGGTGTGCCGGTCTTGAGCCGGCCCACACGCAGCCCCAGCTCGCGTAGTCGCGCGGCGAGCGCATTCGACGGCGGATCGCCGGCGCGCCCGCCCTGATAGTTCTGGAGTCCGACGTGTATGCGCCCACCCAGGAAGGTCCCGGTCGTGATCACGACGGCGCGCGCGCGCAACCGCACGCCCGTTTGCGTCACGACGCCGACGACGCGGGCGTTCTCGACAATGAGATCCTCGGCGGCTTGTTGAAACAACAGCAGGTTCCGTTCTTGTTCGAGCAAAGCCCGGACCGCCGCCTTATACAGCACGCGATCGGCCTGAGCGCGCGTGGCCCGAACGGCGGGCCCTTTGCGCGCGTTGAGGACTCGAAACTGGATGCCGGCACGATCGGTAGCGTGGGCCATGGCACCGCCCAGCGCGTCGATCTCTTTTACAAGATGCCCCTTGCCGATGCCGCCGATGGCCGGGTTGCATGACATTTGGCCGATCGACTCGAGACTTTGAGTGAGCAGCAGGGTCTTGGCGCCGGCCCGCGCTGCGGCAGCGGCCGCTTCGGTGCCGGCATGTCCGCCGCCGATCACAATCACGTCGTAACTATCAGGGTGATACATAATCAAAGAGGAATCTCGCGTCGCCGCATGATAACACCCGGCATTTCTGCGCGGTAAGCTGCGTTCCGCCCGGTTGCTAGAATTAGGCGTAAACACCGATAAGCCACGGAGCCTGCATGCAGCCCAGCCCGATTCCGATCACAACGATAAGCGCGCAACGTCTGGTGCGTAACGTCATCGAGACGATCGCACAAGTCGTCCTGGGAAAGGAGCAGCAGATCCGCCTCGCGGTGGCGTGCCTGCTCGCGCGCGGACATCTGCTGATCGAGGATCTGCCGGGCGTAGGCAAGACTACGCTCGCTCACGTGCTCGCTCACGTGCTCGGACTCGACTTCAAGCGCATTCAGTTTACGAGCGATCTGCTGCCGGCCGATATCCTCGGCGTCTCCATCTATCAACCCGAATCGCGCCAATTTCAATTTCATCGCGGCCCCGTGTTCGCGCAGCTCGTGCTAGCGGACGAGATCAATCGCGCGACGCCGAAGACCCAGAGCGCGCTTCTCGAGGCGATGGAAGAACGGCAAGTCACCAGCGATGGAACCACGTTGAAACTTCCCGAACCTTTCTTCGTCATTGCGACGCAGAATCCGCATCACTTGATCGGCACCTATCCGTTGCCGGAATCGCAGCTCGACCGCTTTCTGATGCGCATCGAGCTCGGTTATCCCGACAGCCGCGCCGAGCGCGCGTTACTCAAGGGCCGTGATCGGCGCGACGTGCTGGCATCGCTTCCGGGCGTCATCGACGCGACGGCGCTGCTGGCGCTCCAGCAGCAGGCAACGCATCTGCACGCGTCTGATGCGCTGCTCGATTATATTCAGGCACTGATCGCGGCAACGCGCGAGAGCCCGGCGCTTGCCGTCGGATTGAGTCCGCGCGGTGGACTGGCGTTACTGCGGGCCGCGCGCGCCTGGGCGCTGATCGCCGGTCGCGATCTGGTACTCCCCGAAGATGTGCAAGCGGTGGCGGATGCTGTCGTTGGCCATCGCGTGCGCCTCGCCGCCGAGGCGCGAGTGGACGCGATCGAAACCCTCCTCAGAACGGTACCGGTTCCGTAGCAAGCGTGTGGCAGCCCGCGATCGGATGTTAAGAGAAGCATCACTAAGCCTCTTTCGATTCGTCGCGCGACGCCGCGCGCCGGTTACCGCCTCCGATACCCACGTGCACCTCGTGTTGGAGAGACGTTCTCTTTATATCCTTCCGACTCGCGAAGGTCTTTATTACGGCGCGATGCTGGGCGTCATGCTCGTCGCGGCCGTCAATTACTCGAACGGCCTCGCGTACGCGCTCGCTTTCCTGCTCGCGGCAATCGCGGTGGTGGCAATCCTCCATACGCATCGTAATGTCTCGCGGCTACGGCTCTCCGCGGGTCCGGCCCCGTCCGTTTTCGCGGGAGCATTCGCTACGTTCACCGTCATCGCGCACAACGATGGCGACTTAGTGCGGCGGGCGGTCGAGGTATCGGCTGCCGGCCAGACGCGTAGGTTCGATGTGCCGGCACGCGGAACGACGGCCATCGATCTCGCGACGCCGACGACCCGGCGCGGATATCTCGCCGCGCCGCCGATGACGTTTCGCACCCGTTTTCCGCTCGGGTTGTGGCGCGCGTGGTCGCGCTCGCTGGTTCTGCCGATGCGTTGCTTGGTATACCCGCGACCCGCCTCTCCGCAACCGCTCCCCGAAACCCCGGGGATGCTAACCGGACCAGAGGCCAGCCGGAGCACGGAAAGCGAGGACTTCGCCGGACTGCGCGAGTACCGGCAAGGCGATCCGGCTCAACGAGTCGCGTGGAAAAAGGTTGCCGCCGGACACGGCTGGCACACGAAGGAGTTCGTTGCGCCGGCCGGTCAGATTGTATGGCTCGAATGGAACAGGCTGCCATTGGTTGGTGATGAAGGGCGCTTGAGCCTGCTCTGTCGCTGGGTACTCATGGCGGAGCAGCAGGGGATCGCCTACGGAATGAGTTTGCCCGGGTTCACGGTCGCACCCGACATTGGCGAATCGCATCGCGATCGCTGCCTGGAACGCCTCGCTCTATACGAACCTCCTCCGTGAAGATCCGACCGCTGACCTCCTTCGCTGAATCTTCCGTCCCCGCGCCCACGGCCGCGGACTGGTTGGTTGGCGCCGCGTTGCTGGTAGTCGCCCCGCTGATACGCGAACTCCCCTTCTGGGTGAGCGGCGGCTACATCGCCGCCGTCGCGTGGCGATTCCTACATACACACTGGCACTGGCCGCAGCCTGGGCGTTGGCTACGGTGGGTACTTGCGGTGACGGCGGTCATCGCGGTTCAGCGCTATTTCGGCACGTTGCTTGGACGCGAGCCGGGTGTGTCGCTGTTGGTGCTGCTCACCGGCCTCAAGCTGCTGGAGCTGCGCTCGTTGCGCGACGCAGCGCTGGCAGCGATGTTGCTGCTGCTGATAATCCTGGGAACGTTCTTGTACGACAACTCGTTGCTGCTCGGGCTTTACACACTGGCCGGCGTCGTGGCGGTAACGGCGGCGTTCGTGCGATTGCAGCAGCCCGCGTTGGCGCCAGTGGCTGTCGCTCGACTCGCTGCCGTGCTCGTCGCGCAAGCCCTGCCGCTCATGCTGGTGGCGTATCTGTTGTTCCCGCGCTTGCCCGACGCCGTTTGGGCGCTGCAAACCTCCGAGGCCACCGGGATCATGGGGATGCCGGATGAGATGCGGCCGGGAAACATCAGCGCTCTGAATACATCGGATGAACCCGCGTTTCGGGCTTACTTCGAAAAGTCCGTGCCCCCCAACAGCGAGTTGTATTGGCGCGTGCGTGTTTTCTGGGATAGCGATGGGCGCGCGTGGCAGGAGGGTCCGACATTTACTTCGCCGAGTGTGTTGCGTGCGCCGCAAAATTCCGTCAGCTACCGGGTCGTCGTTGAACCGAACGACAAGCCATGGTTGCCGGTACTGGATTTACCCCTCGGTGCGCCGAGCACGGTGCAGGTGCGCGCGGGTTTCATCTACGAGGCGCCCCGTCTGCGGCGCGAGCGCCAGACCTACGATTTCGTTTCCTACACGCGCTATCGAACCGGTGCGCTTGACGGAATCGAGCGCCGCCGCGCCTTGGCGCTTCCGGTTTCCATCAGTGAACGTGTGCGCCGGCTCGCGGGTACGTGGCGCGCCGGCTCGCGGAACGACGCCGATATCGTGCGATCGGCACTCGCTCATTTCAACACGGAGTCCTTCGTTTACACGCTGACGCCGCCTCGGCTCGGACGCGATCCGGTCGACGAATTTTTGTTCGAAACGCGCCGCGGCTACTGCGAACACTATGCGGCCGCGTTTGTAACGCTGATGCGCGCTACCGGCGTGCCGGCTCGCGTCGTCGTCGGTTACCAGGGCGGTATCTACAACCCCGCTGGCAATTACCTGATTGTGCGCCAATCCGACGCACATGCTTGGGCGGAAGTCTGGCTGAATGAAGTCGGTTGGGCGCGCGTGGATCCCACGGCTGCCGTCGCTCCTTCGCGCATCGAGTACGGTATCGACGGCATGCGCCGTTTGAACTCACAAGGACTACCACTGAACGCGGCTGCCGACGCGGTGCTGCGCGCCATTCAACTCCCGTGGCTGGATCGCACGTGGTTGCGCACACGGTTGGCCTGGGACTACGTCAATTTCTCGTGGTATCTATGGGTCGGAGACTACACGCTCGAACGCCAAGCGCAGTTTCTCGCTCGAATCGGGCTTACAGATTGGTCCGTGCCCGCGATGGTGGCAATTCTCGTGCAGCTCGTACTGCTTTACGCCCTGCTTCAGCTTCGGCGGCGTCGACCACGCGATGCGGTGCTCCATCTGTACGAAAAATACTGTCGCAAGCTCGCGCGCGCCGGCATTGCGCGCGCCGACGCCGAAGGACCTGTCGCGCTAAGCGTGCGCGCCCGAACCGAGCGCCAAGATTGGGCTGCTGTGATCGACGAAATCACGAGTTTGTACGTCGCGTTGCGATATGGTCGCGCCGCGGGCGCCGCGGAGCTTCGATCGTTTGCGCGCGCGGTGCGCGCCTTCCGGCCTCGAGCCTAGCGCCCGCGAAAGAACTTTCGGGATTCGGGGCACGCACAGCAAACTACTTTCCGATGCAAAAGCTCGCGAAAATGCGCCCGAGCAAATCCTCCGAGGTAAACTCGCCGGTAATTTCGCCCAGCTGCTGCTGCGCGCGTCGCAACTCCTCCGCGAGCAACTCGCCCGCTCGATGATCCGCAAGCTCCGTTCGGCCGCGCTCCACGCCGGCGCGCGCTTGTTCGATGGCGAGGAGATGCCGGCGGCGGGCAATGAAACCCCCCTCGCCCGCCGCTTGAAAACCCATGCATTGCTTGAGGTGTGCGCGCAGCGCGTCGATCCCAGCGCCGGTTTTCGCCGATACGCAGAGGGCCGCGCTCTCGTTTGCTCCCAGCGATCCGGGCGCGCGCCCGGTTAGATCGATTTTGTTGTAGACGGTAGTGACGGAAACCCCGGTCGGCAAGAACCGCGACAATTCGTCTACCGAAGATTCAGCACGCAAGCTGTCGTCGACCACCAACAATACACGGTCCGCGCGCGCCATGGCGGCGCGAGCGCGCTCCACGCCTTCTCGCTCGATCGGATCGCTACTCGTTCGAAGCCCTGCGGTATCGAGTACGTGCACCGGCATACCGTCCAGATGTATGCGCGCGCGCACGATATCCCGTGTCGTGCCAGGTATCGGGCTCACGATGGCAGCGTCTTCCGCCGCGAGCGCATTCAACAAACTCGACTTGCCCGCGTTCGGCACGCCGGCGAGCACGACCGTGATCCCCGCTTGCAACAAGCAACCCTGTTGCGTCTCGGCGAGAAGCGTATCGAGGCGTTCGACGAGCGCTGAGAGCTCCGACGATACGCGGGCGTCTTGGAGAAAGTCGATTTCCTCGTCCGGAAAGTCGATCGCCGCTTCCACATAGGTCCGCAGTCGAACCAGATCGTTCACGATCGAGTGCACGCGTCGCGAAAACTCCCCCGCCACTGACCGCAACGCCGAACGCGCGGCAGCCTCGGAACCTGCGTTGATGAGATCGGCGATCGCCTCGGCTTGAGCGAGATCGATCTTGCCGTTTAGAAACGCGCGCTCGGAAAACTCTCCCGGTCGCGCCAATCGAGCATCAAGCGCAACGACACGTTTGAGCAACATGTCGATCACAACGGGCGCGCCGTGCGCATGCAGCTCGAGCACGTCTTCGCCGGTAAAGGAATGCGGGGCTGGAAAGAACAGTGCGAGACCGTGATCTAACGCGCGGCGCTCGGCATCAAGAAACTTGCACCACACGGCGTGTCGAGGTGGCGGCACGTCACCCAAAACCGCGCGCGCAATGTGCGGAACTAGCGAACCCGAGACACGCACCACCGCGATTCCACCCAGCCCCGGCGGCGTGGCCAAGGCGGCGATGGTAGCGGAAGCTTTCACGGTCGGAAAATCAATTGCCCTTCGCGACTATTACCTGATTGATGCGCCATTGTTGCAGAATCGACAAAATATTGTTGACTACCCAGTAAAGCACGAGACCGGCTGGGAAAAACAGAAACATCGCCGTGAATGCCACTGGCATGATCATAAAAATGCGGCGCTGCACCGGGTCTGGCGGCTGTGGGTTCAGCAATTGCTGCGCGTACATGGTAATGCCCATCACGATCGGTAAGACAAAATAAGGATCAGGACTCGAAAGATCCCGGATCCATAGCACGAACGGTGCTTGGCGCATCTCGACGCTCTCGAGCAACACCCAATAAAGCGCGATGAACACCGGAATCTGAATCACAATGGGCAAACAGCCGCCGAGCGGATTGATGCGCTCGGTCTTGTACAGCTCCATCATCGCCTGATTGAGCTTCTGACGATCTTCGCCATGGCGCTCCTTCAAGCTCTGCATTTTGGGTTGCAGCTTTTTCATCTGCGCCATCGACTTGTAACTCGTCGCCGACAGTGGATAAAACGCGAGCTTGATCAGCACCGTCAAAATAATAATCGACCATCCCCAGTTGCCGACCCAGCGATGAATCCAGGACAGCAACCAGAAGAGCGGCGCGGAGATGACGGTCAACCAACCGTAGTCGACGGTGAGCTCTAGGCCCGGAGCGATCTCCGCTAGCCGGTTCTGCTCTTTCGGCCCTGCGTAGAGCCGTGCGTGCACACGCCCAGTTCGTCCCGGTGCAACAGTGGTCGGTGTTATATCGATCACGCCGATTACGTACCGCTGATTCGGCAGAAGCGCATAGCTATAGAACTGACCGCGGTCGTTCGCTTCCGGAATCCAGGCGGCGACAAAATAATGCCGCAGCATTGCAACCCACCCGCCCGTTGTTTCGACGCTCAACGGCTTAGCCATATCGTCGAACGGAATTTTTCGATATTTGTTCTCAGCCGTATAGATCGCGCCGCCGGTATAGGTCGGAAGAGAAAACATTCCGCCTTTTTCAACGTAGGAATGCTGGAACTGCCCGCAAAAAAACCCGCTCCAGTCTTTTGCGGTCCGGTTATCGATTGAATATTCGACATCGATGACATAGGCCCCGCGCTGGAAGATGAAGGTCTTCGTATGTCGTACGCCGTCCGGTGCTCGCCACGAAAGCGGCACTCGTAACTCGTTCGTTTCCGATCCGAGCGCGTAACGGGTCGTCTCGGCTGAGTATTTGACTTTGTCGGCGAAGCACTTCGTTCCAGGACGAATCAGGTCCGACTGCGCGATAAAAAAATCTTTATCGGATTCTTGGAGCAGCGGAAACAGCTCGCCTGGGCGATCAACTGACACGGAATGTCGTAATAGCCCTAGACCCCGCAGGTCGCCGCCGAGCGTGTCGATTTCCGCGCGCACGACATCGGTGGTCACGATGATCCGCTGACCGCTCTCGACCTCTGCAGCCGCGGGCGTGGAGCCGGTCGCAGACGTGTTCGGCAGCGCGGGTGCGCCACCCGATTGCGCGCTTGGTTTCGAAGCTGTTTCCGTGGGCGCAGAATCAGCGGTCGGGTGCCGTACTTGTTGGTCTTCCTGCCAGGCCTGCCATAGCGACACCAGGATAAGCCCCAACGCCAGCAGCAGGATGAGGCGATAGTTATCCATGGCGGTTTAGCGAGCCCGTCGGTGGCACTGGATCGAAGCCACCCGGGTGCCAGGGATGGCAACGGGCCACGCGTTGAATCGCAAGTAGTCCGCCGCGCATCACCCCATACGAGCTCAGGGCTTCGATCGCGTAGGTCGAGCAGCTGGGATAAAAACGACAGTGGGGCCCCACAAGAGGGCTAAGCGCGTAGCGATATACCGTCAAAAGCGCGGTTAGGAGTTGCCGCATTTCGGAACCAAACGTTGCCAATGGGCGCCCAGCGAACCGGCGAGCGTAGCATTATCGGCCGCAGCTGCGGCGGGTTGCGCGACCGCTACTATATCGAGACCCTGCAACATTATTTGGTGCGTACGAAAAGATTCTCTTATTTGTCGCTTAATGCGGTTGCGTGTTACCGCCTTCGTTGAAACACGCCGCGATACGACTACACCGATGCGCGCGCTACCATCGCGCCTCGCTGCGGTTACAAGAAAGAACGGATCGCGCGTTTTTAGACCACCTCGGCGGACCGCGTCGAAGTCCGCCGGTCGGCCGAGACGCCGTGTGTGCGGCAGCCCAAGGGGCCCGCGCGTCAAAGGGCTACGCGCTCAGACGTGCTCGGCCCTTCGCGCGACGAGCGTTGATAACGGCGCGACCACCGACAGTGCGCATTCGGGCCCGGAAACCGTGCGTGCGCTTTCGTTTGAGCACTCCGGGTTGATAAGTGCGTTTCATACGTGCTCTCTCGATTGTTACCGCGCCGCGGTACTTGTTGTTGGGCGCGCAAACTTATTTCTTCCGCGCGGCATTGTCAAATCCAACGCGTTCGGCCGAGTGCGCTTCCCACTACTTCACGCTCTGGAACGACGCGAGCCGAACAGCTAGACTCGCCGTCTCTCCTGCACCTGCACCCAATCGCCATGAGCGCTGTAGTGCCACAGATGCCGCTTTGGGATAAATGCCTCGGCCGTCTTGAGGAAGAACTGTCTCCGCAGCAATTCAATACGTGGATACGCCCGCTTCAGCCCGTGCAGGAGGGTGAATCGCTTCGGCTGCTTGCGCCGAATCGCTTCGTCATGGAATGGGTGCGCGACCGTTTTATGGGGCGCATTGGCGAACTTGTCGGCGAATACAGCAACATCGCTGCACCAAAAGTGCTGATCGAGGTCGGAAGCCAAATACGACGCTTCGGGAACACGGACTCTACTACTACATCTTCACGATCACTTGAGGGTAACCGTAAGCGTGCTCCAATGTTGGGACGGTTGAATCCAGAATTCACTTTTGAGACCCACGTGGAAGGTAAATCAAACCAAGTAGCTCGCGCCGCGGCGCGGCAAGTAGGTGAGAACCCGGGCATGTCTTACAACCCTCTCTTTATTTACGGTGGTGTTGGGCTGGGGAAAACACACCTAATGCAGGCGGCGGGTAATCTGATGCTTGTCCGTCGGGCTGATGCCAATATCGCATATCTTCACTCCGAGCGCTTTGTCGCTGACATGGTTAAAGCTCTACAGCACAACACGATCAACGACTTCAAGCGGCTCTACCGTGGTCTCGACGCTCTATTGATCGATGATATTCAATTCTTTGTTGGCAAAGAACGCTCGCAGGAAGAGTTTTTCCATACATTCAATGCGTTAGTAGAGGCTGGCCGGCAAGTCATCATTACCGCCGATCGTTTCCCAAAAGAACTAACGGGTGTCGAAGAGCGACTTATCTCACGGTTTGGGTCTGGTCTCACCGTCTCTATTGAACCACCAGAGTTGGAAACCCGCGTGGCAATTTTGATCAACAAAGCGAAGCAGGAGGGGGTTGAGCTGACGGAAGATGTTGCTTTCTTTATTGCCAAGCGCGTGCGCTCCAACGTACGTGAGCTTGAAGGTGCGCTGCGCCGCGTGCTTGCTAGCGCCTTCTTTACTGGGCGAGTTGTGGATACTGAACTTGCCGCAGACAGTCTAAAGGACCTACTGAGTTTTCAGGAGCGCTTAGTAACAATAAATAATATTCAAAAAACTGTGGCTGAGTACTTTAAGATCCGCATATCTGATCTGCATGCAAAGGACCGCTCAAGGCAGGTTACACGACCACGCCAAATTGCCATGGCGATTGCTAAAGAACTGACAGATCATAGTTTACCCCAAATCGGTGAAGCCTTTGGTGGACGTGACCACACAACCGTCCTACATGCGTGTCGAAAGATTAGTGAGCTAGTAAAAAAAGATCCCCGAGTACACGAAGACTATAACAATCTGTTGCGGATATTGACCACATAACTGTGAACTAGCTGTGCGTGACTAGTGGTAATATCAAACAAAGATAAACATCCACAGACCTGCTCGATAGTTGCCCACAGCGTTACACAACTACCCCTAACAACAGATCTCGTCTTAGAGTCAAAAGACTCCAAGGAGATAGTCAGGTTTATCTACAGTTTTGCGCAGCTTAATTACTACTACAAACTTATATTCTATTTTAGTTGGAAGAAGCATTGGTCAAGCACTAAGCACGGGGAGCCTGAATGCAAATACAAATCGAGAGAGAAGCATTGCTCAAGCCGGTTGGTGTGGTTGCAAGCGTAGTGGAGCGGCGGCAGACCCTGCCGATATTGGCTTATGTCCTGATTAAAGCACTAGACGGAAAAATCTCTTTTACTGGAACCGATCTGGAGGTTGAGGTCTTAGCAACTGTAGCCGGTGTAGTCGATAAACCGGGTGAGGTTACAGTCCCAGCTCGTAAGCTTTTCGAGATTTGTCGTGCGCTACCTATGGGTGCTTTAGTTACCTTATCGAGGCAGGCCGATAAGGTGATACTTAAATCAGGAAAGAGTCGCTTTAGCCTCTCGACACTCTCTTCAGTCGGGTTTCCGACGGTTGAGGCGGGTCAATTTGAGCAGGCATTGACCGTTGATCAAGTGCTATTCAAAAACCTAATCGAGCGCACCGCGTTTTGTATGGCGCAACAAGATGTGCGGTATTACTTGAATGGATTATATATTGAGGCAGATGGTGTAGAACTACGCGCAGTTGCTACAGATGGGCATCGTATGGCTGTCTCTAAGTGTGCTTCGGGCGCAACTGCTAAGCCTTTACAGATTATTATCCCACGGAAGGGTATTCAGGAGATCGGTCGTCTTCTTACAAGCGATAGTGTCGCAATTCGCCTCCAAATAGGATCAAATCACACCCGCATTGAAACAGATGACATCACGCTTACGTCTAAACTAATCGATGGGAAGTTTCCAGACTACACAAAGGTTGTTCCGAATAATCAGAGCAAACTGATTCAACTGGATAAGCAATCTTTCAGAGATGCGCTCACACGAGCCGCAATTCTTGCCAACGAGAAATATCGAGGGGTGAGACTAAGCTTGGAATCGGGAAGCTTAAGAATAAGTGCTCATAACCCCGAGCAGGAGGAAGCGGTAGAGGAAATCGAGATAAACTACAACGGAGATTCAATGGATATCGGCTTCAATGTCACTTATCTGCTAGATGCAACGAACGCGATCACTTCTAGCGAACTCATGCTGGGCCTCAATGACCCTAATAGCAGCTGTACGCTTCGCTCACCCGATGATCCGCACACACAATATATTGTGATGCCCATGAGGTTGTGAGCCTGTTTCACGTGAAACAACGGTCTGGAAGCTAACTAGGTACAGCGTCTTATCCTCCACCTTAGGGATACTGAACCACACAAGGGATGGGGAATGATAAACTAAGAGTTACATGAATCCCGTAATACCCTCCCGTTCTTCCTCATACGATACGCATAGCATTCAAGTCCTCAAAGGGCTTGATGCTGTCCGTAAACGTCCCGGCATGTATATCGGCGACACCGACGATGGTACCGGCCTTCACCATATGGTGTTTGAAGCTGTCGATAATTCCGTCGATGAAGCGCTTGCTGGTTTCTGCACAGACATAAAGGTCGTAGTACATACCGACAATGCGGTAACAGTTTCCGATAACGGCCGGGGAATACCAACCGGCATTATCGCAGAGGAGGGCAGGTCCGCCGCAGAGGTAATCATGACTGTACTGCATGCAGGCGGAAAGTTCGATCAGAACTCCTACAAGGTCTCTGGTGGGCTGCACGGTGTAGGTATTTCAGTTGTCAACGCGCTCTCTGAAACCTTAGAGCTTACGATACGGCGGGATGGCGCCGTGCACTGCCAACAATATGCGCTAGGCGAACCGCAAGCGCCGCTGGCCGCTGTTGGCAAGAGTGACAAGACCGGAACCGACGTTAAGTTTCGACCTAGCCCGAAAATTTTTAGCAATACGGTCTTCCAGTACGACATTCTGGCTAAACGGCTCCGAGAGCTATCTTTCCTCAATTGCGGTGTTCGCATCACTTTACGAGATGAGCGCTCAGCAAAAGAGGATGTCTTCGAATACAAAGGAGGAATCGCTGCATTTGTTGAGCACTTGAACCGGAGCAAGAACGCTCTTCATCCTAAGCCCATTTACATCCATGCAGAGCGAGCTGGCGGTACAACCGTCGAGCTATGTTTGCAATGGAACGATTCTTATCAAGAGAATATTTATTGCTATACCAATAACATTCCTCAAAAAGACGGTGGTACGCACTTGGCGGGCTTGCGAGCTGCGATGACGCGAACGCTGAATCACTATATAGAAACATCCGACCTGGCAAAGAAGGAAAAAGTCGCCACTACCGGTGATGACGCAAGGGAAGGGCTAACGGCGGTTCTGTCGGTTAAGATGTCCGATCCTAAGTTTTCTTCTCAAACCAAGGAGAAGCTCGTCTCCTCGGAAGTGAAGGGGGTTGTCGAATCAGTAGTAAACGAGAAGCTTGAAGAGTTCTTGCTCGAGAACCCAACCGACGCGCGCGTGATCGCTCTGAAAATCGTCGAAGCAGCGCGGGCACGAGAGGCTGCCCGCAAGGCCCGGGAGATGACCCGGCGTAAGGGCGCGCTGGATTTCGCAGGATTGCCGGGAAAACTGGCAGATTGCCAAGAGCGCGACCCCGCTCTTTGTGAGCTCTACATTGTAGAAGGCGACTCTGCCGGGGGTTCCGCAAAGCAGGCGCGGGACCGGCGAAACCAGGCGGTGCTACCGCTGAAGGGGAAGATACTGAACGTCGAGCGAGCCCGCTTCGATCGCATGTTGTCTTCTGTGGAGGTCGTTACTCTTATCGCTGCCTTGGGGACTGGAATAGGCGAGAACGAGTTCGACATCAACAAATTGCGGTATCACCGCATCATTATCATGACCGATGCGGACGTCGACGGCTCCCACATCAGAACGCTTCTGTTGACCTTCTTCTTCCGGCAGATGAGCGATCTCATCACGCGTGGACACATCTATATCGCTCAACCGCCGCTTTACAAGGTGAAACACGGCAAGCAAGAGCGATATCTGAAGGACGATAGCGAGTTTCAGGAATATCTGCTTTCGGTGGCTCTAGAGGACGCCGCATTGACGCTGCCAAGTGGTAAGAACGTGACCGGAACCGAACTCGCCGACCTAAGCCGCCGATATCTCGCGGTCCAGGAAAGTGTACGGCGCCTTTCTCGACGATACGACGCGAAAGTTTTGCAAAAGTTAGCGTACCTCTCTTCTGTGAATGACGACGTTCTGAGGGATGTCGCGCGAACGCACCGCTTAGCAAATGAGCTGCAAACTAGATTGAATGACGATCCAAGTGGCGCGATCCGTTTTGAGCTCGATGTAAGCGCGAATAGTCGAACGTCGTTGTACGATATCAACGTGATTCGTCATGAACATGGAAGCAGCGTCACGTCGCGCGTTGATAGCGATTTTTTTGGAACTCAGGACTATACGGCCATGCATTCGCTCGGTGGGCAATTGGCTGCGCTCTTCAGTGTGCCAGTCACCGTGCGCCGAGGCGAGCACAATCAAACCGTTGCGAGCTTCGATGGTGCTCTTGATTGGTTACTCGGTGAAGCACGGCGCGGCCAGACGATTCAACGCTATAAGGGTCTCGGCGAGATGAATCCCGATCAGCTCTGGGAGACGACGATGGATCCGACCGCCCGCCGATTGCTCAAAGTAAACGCGGATGACGAT
Source organism: Sulfurifustaceae bacterium (assembly GCA_041485885.1). GTDB lineage: Bacteria > Pseudomonadota > Gammaproteobacteria > Acidiferrobacterales > Sulfurifustaceae > JACQFZ01. The sequence continues at coordinate 40,359 of JBGPKL010000001.1, read as the reverse complement.
GTCGCCGCCGGAGAAGTATTCAGCATGTTGATGGGAGACCAGGTCGAACCGCGGCGCGAGTTCATCGAAAAGAACGCGTTGCTCGTTTCCAACCTAGATATTTGATCGATCGTCAGTGCAGGGTGCGGGGGACGCTCAGCGTGAAAGCGGGAATCTCCGCGTCGAAACGCGTGCCGTCGTCGGCCTCCATCTGGTAACTCCCCCGCATAACGCCCACCGGCGTCTCTAATATCGTCCCGCTCGTATATTCGAACGTCATGCCGGGGACTAAGTAAGGTTGTTCACCGACGACGCCCTCGCCCCTCACTTCCTGGGTTTTTTGGTTGGCGTCGGTGATTATCCAGTGCCGCGTGAGTAAGCGCGCCGGGGCATCGCCGGAGTTCGTAATGGTTACGGTGTAGGCGAACACGTACCGGTTGCTTTCCGGTGCCGATTGAGCGGGTACGTATGTAGTCTTCACCGTAACTTCTATGCTGTGCTTATCATCCTTCATGTTTCGAAGGGCATCCTGATTGGCGTTTCAATTGTGCCGCGCGGGCTTTGCTTTTGCACCATTAGCAAGACCCGTGACAACGAACGCTCACGACTTCATGTTTGTCGCGCCCTAGCCGCACGGCGGTCAATCTCCGACCCCATACGCAGCCCGTATCCAGACCGAGAACACCATCTTTATCCCACAAACCAAGCAGCGACCAATGGCCGAAAACAATGCGTTCACCTCGAGTTAGCCGATCGGGCACGGCGAACCACGGAACAAGGTGAGGCGCCTGTGAGCCGGGAGCACCCTTATGTTTATAGTCCGCGCGACCGCTTAGATCGCAAAATCGAAGGCGTGTGAACACATTTACTATCAGCCGCAGTCTCTCCCAGCCAGTCAACGCGTCGCTCCAAAAATCCGGTTTGTCGCCGTACATATGACGAAGTAATTCAGCAGAGCGGGGTCCCGCGATTGTCGCTTCTGCTTCGCGCGCACAGGTCTCGGCCAAGGCCACGTCCCATTGCGGCAGCAGACCCGCATGAACGAGGAAACATCCAACCTCGGTGTCTCTATGCAACAATGGGCGGGCACGCAACCACTCAATCAACTCGTCCCTGTCGGAAGCCCCCAGTACATCTTGGAAGGTGTCGCGGGAGGAAAGCGGTCGCGCGCCCGCGGCCACGGCGAGCAAATGCAGATCGTGATTTCCCAACACCGAGACTGCGCGATCGCCGAGACTTACCACCAAGCGAAGCACGTCGAGAGAGCGCGGTCCGCGATTCACGAGATCGCCGGTAAACCAAAGCCTATCGCTGGCCGGGTCAAAGCGGATCTCGTCGAGCAGTCGCCGCAGTTCCTCGTAGCAGCCCTGAACGTCACCAATAGCGTAAAGCGACATTTAGCAGTAAACGGAGCCTGAGTCGTCGTAACCGCTCGATCATTTGCGCGACAAACCGAGACGATCCCAGATCGCGACAGTAGGGCCCGCGCGGTTTAGCGTATAAAAATGCAAACCCGGAGCTCCGTTTGAAAGCAATCGGTCGCAGAGCTCGGTAGTAACGTCGAGCCCAAAGGCACGAATCGCATCCAGATCATCCGCATAGCTCTCCAAGCGCTTGCGTATCCACCTCGGGATCTCCGCGCCGCAGTTATCCGAAAAGCGCGCGAGCTGCTTGTAATTGGTAATCGGCATGATGCCCGGCACGATCGGTATCTTCAGGCCCAGCGCGTCGCACTCGTCGACAAAGCGAAAGTAGGCTTCTGGATTATAAAAGTACTGTGTAAGCGCAGAATCTGCCCCGCGCCCGACCTTTCGCTGAAAGTTGCGCAAGTCCTCATCGGCGCTCGCAGCGCGAGGATGCACCTCGGGATAGCAAGCGACTTCGATGTGAAAAGCGCCGGCGGTCTCCGCACGGATTAACTCCACGAGTTGATACGCGTAACGGAACTCGCCTGGCGACGCCATCCCGGAAGGAAGATCACCCCCCAACGCGACGATATGATTTATGCCGAGCGCTTGATAGGTGCGTAGCTGTTCGAGCAAACTTGTCCGCGTCGCTCCGATACAGGAGAGGTGCGGCGCCGTCTGGAATCCTTGTTCGCGCAAACTCCTGATCGTTTCGTACGTCCCCTGCCGCGTAGAGCCGCCGGCCCCATACGTGACCGAGACGTAGTGAGGTTTGAGTCGCAATAGCGCCGTCGCCGCTTCACGCAAGTTAGCGCTCGCTTGCGGTTCTTTCGGCGGAAAAAACTCGAAACTGAACGTATTGGAACGATCCTTTTGTGAGTGCATATCGGTAAATCGGGCGCGCGGAGGCGGCTCGCTTAACCGCCCCCTAGTCAGATCGAGCCCCCATCAATAACGGTAGTGCTCGGCTTTGTAGGGACCATCCTTCGGGACGCCGATGTAGCGGGCCTGTTCATCGGTCAGCTCCGTCAACATTGCGCTCAGTTTCTTTAGCTGCAAGCGCGCCACCTTTTCATCGAGAGCCTTAGGCAGGATATAAACGCCGATGGGGTATCGCGGCGCATTGGCGTACAACTCGATTTGCGCTAGCACTTGGTTCGCAAAGGAGGATGACATGACGTAACTCGGATGGCCGGTACCACAACCGAGATTTACCAGGCGCCCCTCGGCCAGCAGTATAAGTCGCTTACCGTCCGGAAAAATAATGTGATCGACTTGCGGCTTGATGTTTTCCCACTGGTACTGTTTCAACGACGCAATGTCGATTTCATTATCGAAGTGGCCGATGTTGCACACGATCGCGTTGTGTTTCATCCGCTTCATGTGTTCGTGGGTGATGACTTTGTAGTTGCCGGTCGCGGTGACGAAAATGTCGGCCTGGTCCGCTGCGTAATCCATGGTCACCACGCGGTAACCTTCCATGGCCGCTTGTAGGGCGCAGATCGGGTCGATCTCGGTCACCCACACTTGCGCCTGTAACCCGCGCAATGCCTGCGTGCTGCCCTTACCGACTTCGCCGAAGCCGGCGACGACGGCGATCTTGCCCGCGACCATCACATCCGTCGCGCGCTTGATGCCATCCACCAGCGATTCGCGGCACCCGTAAATATTGTCGAACTTCGATTTGGTGACGGAGTCGTTGACGTTGATCGCCGGAAACAACAGGCGCCCTTCTTTGTGCATTTGGTAAAGGCGGTGCACTCCGGTCGTGGTCTCTTCGGTCACGCCCTGAATGTTCCTCGCGCTTTGGGAATACCAGCCCGGCTTGCTCGTCAAGCGCCTCTTGATCGAGGCGTAGAGCGCTTTTTCTTCTTCGCTCGTCGGTTTGGCGATAGCAGAGGAGCTCTTTTCAGCCTTTATGCCGAGGTGCACGAGCAGCGTGGCATCGCCGCCGTCATCGAGAATCATGTTCGGACCCAGCCCGTCGCCAAACTCGAAAATGCGATGGGTGAATTCCCAATATTCGTCAAGCGTCTCGCCCTTGTAGGCGAACACCGGCGTGCCGCTGGCGGCGATCGCGGCCGCCGCATGATCCTGTGTCGAGAAAATGTTGCACGATGCCCAGCGCACCCGCGCGCCGAGCGCTTGCAGCGTCTCGATGAGTACGGCGGTTTGGATCGTCATGTGGAGGGAACCGGCGATGCGTGCGCCCTTCAGGGGTTGCTTAGCGGCGTATTCCTCGCGGATCGCCATGAGCGCAGGCATTTCGCTTTCGGCGATGGCCATCTCTTTACGCCCCCAGTCGGCGAGCGTGAGATCGGCGATGCGATAATCTTTGAAGTCGGGACTGACGACGGCATTCATGTACGTGCTCCTAGAGTAAGCGAGCGCCGTTGCAGGGTCTGCACGTCCGCCGAGCCTGACAGTAACCTGCTGCAACGCTCCTCGACGAACGCGGTCGCCGCACGATGCGGCGATGTCTCTCCGAACTTTAGGCGGTGGCCGCCGCGCGCGCCTTGAGGCCCGCTGCGTCGCGCAGCGCCGCCGCCTTGTCGGTTCGCTCCCAGGTGAAGCTGGGTTCGGTCCGACCAAAATGTCCGTATGCCGCGGTCGCCACGTAAATCGGCCGCAATAAATCGAGCGCTTGGATGATCGCCTTCGGGCGCAGATCGAAATGCTGGCGCACCAATTCGACGATGCGACTGTCCGCAATACGTCCGGTGCCGAAGGTCTCGACGTGTATCGATACCGGCTTGGCGATGCCGATGGCGTACGCGATCTGTATTTCGCAACGCTCGGCAAGTCCAGCCGCGACGATATTCTTCGCCACGTACCGGCCGGCGTATGCCGCGGAGCGGTCTACTTTCGAGGGATCCTTGCCCGAGAACGCCCCCCCGCCATGCCGCGCCATGCCGCCGTAGGTGTCGACAATAATCTTGCGGCCGGTGACACCGGCGTCGCCGACGGGCCCGCCGATGATGAAGCTGCCGGTCGGGTTGATGAAATACTTCGTGTTCTTGTCGAGCCACTCTTTCGGGAGCACCGCCTTCACGATCTCCTCAATCACCGCTTCTTTGAGGGTGTCATGCTTGACTTCGGGTGCATGCTGCGTGGACAGCACCACCGCGTCGATGCCGACCGGCTTGCCGTCCGTGTAGCGCACGGTGACTTGGGACTTTGCATCGGGGCGCAACCACTTGAGTTTACCCGTGTGACGTAACTCCGATTGCCGTTTGACGAGCCGGTGGGCCAGCGTGATGGGCATCGGCATCAAGACGTCGGTTTCGCTCGTGGCGTAACCGAACATAAGACCTTGGTCGCCGGCGCCTTGCTCTAGATCGAGGCCCTTACCTTCATCTACTCCCTGCGCAATGTCGGGCGACTGCTTCCCGATGACGGCAAGCACGGTTACCGTTTCCGGGTCGAAACCCATCTCGCTCGTGTAACCGATGCGCCTGATGACGTCGCGGGACAGGCGGTCGAAGTCCACGACGACGTTCGTCGTAATCTCGCCGCCGAGCACCACGAGGTTGTTCTTAACCAGCGTCTCGCACGCGACGCGCGCATGCGGCTCCTTGGCGATGATGGTGTCCAGCACCGTGTCCGAAATCTGGTCGCAGACCTTATCCGGATGTCCTTCGGAAACCGATTCCGAGGTGAAAAGATAGGTATCAGCCATTATGGGCGTGCTCCCTCTAGGAGTTTTGAGCCGACGTAAGAAGGTGAGTCTAGCAAGAAGAGATTGACGTTTGAATTAACGAGAAGGGATATCGTTAGACGCGCAGGAACAGACTGCAAGCCGCTATAATTTGTCAGGTCTCCGCAGCGTGCGCAAATTCCCACTTCTACAACGACTCCGTGACGATTGCTAAAGCTCACTCGGCAAGTTCTTCGTCCGTTCGGCTTCCGCCTCAGACTGGCACCACCGTGTGGGTGGCGTTGGCGTTTCTGTGGCTGCTCAGCAGAATGCCGCTAGAGGTATCCCGCGCGCTGGGCGTTGTGCTAGGCAGGCTTATGTATAGCGTCAACACCAAGCGCCGTCGCATCGCGCGTACCAACCTCGATCTCTGTTTTCCCGAGCTATCCACCGCCCAGAAAGCGCGTTTGCTGCGTCGACACTTTCAGCTCCTAGGGCAAAGTTACCTCGACACCGCGTTTATCGCGTGGGGATCGGAACGCCGCTTCAGCCGCAAGACGCGGGTGAGCGGGCTGGATCATTTGCGATCATCGCTCGCGCGCGGGCGTCGGATCATTTTGCTTGCGCCGCACTGCGTGGGCATGAATGTGGGAGGCATTGTTGTCTCGCGATACCATCGGGTGTTCTCAATGGTCAAGCCGCAGCGCAACGTGCTCGTGAATTGGCTGCTCCAAAAAGCGCGCTCGCGCTACGGCGCCCCGCTCGTCGCCCGCGCGCAAGGATTGCGACCGGTGTTGCGCGGTTTGGCGGAAGGTATGATTTTCTATTATCTTCCCGATGAGGACTTTGGCCCGCGTCGCTCCGTATTCGCGCCCTTCTTCAGCATTCCCACGGCGACGCTTCCAACGCTCGGACGTTTGGCCGAACGTGCGCACGCCGATGTTATTCCGTGCTTCACTCGTCTGCTTCCGCGCGGACGTGGCTACGAAATTATGCTGCGTCCACCGCTTACCGATTTCCCCGGCGGCGATCGCGTCCGCGACGCTACGCGCATGAACGCCGCGCTTGAGGAAGAACTTCGACGCATGCCGGAACAGTACATGTGGACCTTCAAGCTGTTCAAGACGCGTCCCGAAGGAGCGCCGTCACCATATGAATAGTCGCGCGTTATGAACGCGGAGATCGAGCGGGAGGGGCGCGTGGATCTTGGGCAATATTTTTCCGCCGGGCGAGGCGAAATCCTATTGAGGATTATTCCTTTGTTATCGCCTTGGGATTGATGCCGAGGTTTTTGAGCTTGCGATAAAGATGGGTGCGCTCCATTTCCGACAAGCGCGCCACTTCCGCTACATTGCCGGCGGTGCGTGCGAGATGATGTTCGAGATACGCTTTTTCAAACTGGTCGCGTGCGCTCCGCAGCGGCAGACCGAACAGCGCGTGCGGCAGGTTTTCCCCGGTACGCGGCCGTGCACCCAACGTTTGCTCCACTTCGGTTTCGCTGATTTCCTCGCCTCGATTCAAAATAAGCAACCGTTGAACCACGTTCATTAGCTCGCGCACGTTTCCGGGCCACGGGTAGTTGCGCAATGTGTTGAGCGCGCCGACGGTGATACGGCGATACGCCAAACGCTCGTTGTCGATAAGCCAATCGAGATACAGATTAACCAACTCCGGTACGTCCTCGCGATGCTCGCGCAAGGGTGGTATGCGCAGCGGCACGACGTTCAGCCGATAGTAGAGATCTTCGCGAAATCGCCCCTCCGCCACCGCGTCGGGCAGCGTCGGATCGCTCACGGCGATAATGCGCGCTTGCATCGGTAGCGGCTCGCGCCCGCCGATGCGCATGAAGTTACGCTCCTGCAACGCGTGCAATAGTTGCAGCTGAGTCGCGGACGCGAGATCGCCGACGTCGTTTAAAAGCAATGTGCCGTCTTGCGCTTGCTCGAAACTTCCGGCCGTCGCGCCGTCGCCCTGCTCGGAGCCGAAGAGCTTGATGGCAACGTTCATCGGTGCAACCGCGCCCAGACTCACTTCGATCAGCGATCTATCCCGACGCGCGCTGTGTTCGTGCAGGTAGCGCGCCGCCATCGTACGGCCGCTCCCCGGCTCGCCGAGAATGAGTACCCAGGTGTCCGTCGCGGCGACCCGCTGCAGATCCTCGCGCAACTGCTGCATGAGCCGACTCTTGCCGGCGAGGAAAAAATCCGGCTCGGCGGCATGTTTGAGGCGCAGGTTCTCCCGCCGCAGCCGTTCGTTGGCAAGACCGCGATTGACCGTGACCAGGAGCTTACCCATGGACACGGGCTTCTCGATGAAGTCGTATGCCCCAAGGCGCGTTGCCTCGATGGCCGTCTCGACCGTGCCGTGACCCGACATCATCACCACCGGAATTTCCGGACGCCCGCTCGAGCACCACTCCTTGAGTAGCGTGATGCCGTCGGTACCCGGCATCCATATATCGAGCAGCACGAGATCGGGGCGCTGTTTGCGATAGAGCTCGCGCGCGGTCTCGGCGCTCTCCGCCGTCGCGACGCGATAGTGTTCGTCCTCGAGTATTTCTTTAACGAGCCGGCAGATTTCGGGCTCGTCGTCCACGATGAGGATGTAGCCGCCACTCATGCGCCTTTGTCCCCGTGGGCGCGCCGCCTTGGCAATGCGGCGACGTCGGCATCCCTCTCTTGTTTACCCGCGGCGGTTGTGACAGGCAGCCGTATGGTGATTCCCGCGCCGCCATTGGGCAAATTTTCCGCCACGATGCTCCCGCTGTGTTCCTCCACAATACGTTTGACGATCGCAAGACCGAGGCCGGTGCCCTTGGTCTTGCTCGTCACGTATGGCTCGAACAGCCGATCCATTAGGTCGGCGGGAAAGCCCGGTCCGTTATCGCAGATGCTGAGCTCGATGTAACGGTGCTCCCCCTCCGTAACGTTTCGCGTGACGATGCGGATCGTCGGTTTGGCTTGACGCACCAGTGCGTCGCGCGCATTGAGGAGCAGGTTGTGCAATACCTGGCGCAGCCGGCCCGCATCCGCGACGATGGGTGGCAAATCACGCGCGAGATCAAGCTTAAGCTTCACGTTGCTCGCCGGCCCTTCGCCTTCGCTGCCGCGCAGCGGAATGGTATCGACGCTCGCCGGCCCGCGCTCGGCGCGGTAGAGCTCGATCACGTCGCGGATGAGGTCGTTCAAGTCGATCGGTTTCGGCGCGATCTGCGCCGGCCGCGCGTAGTCGGCGAACGCGTTCACCAGCGCTTTGAGTGACTCGACTTGTTCGACGATCGTATGCGTCGCGCGATCGAGCGTCGGTCGCTCTTCATCGGGCAGCACCAGCAAATACTTGTGGCGGATGCGCTCGGCCGAGAGTTGGATCGGTGTCAGCGGGTTCTTGATTTCATGCGCCATGCGCTGTGCCACGTCGCCCCAAGCGGCGGCACGCTGCGCCTGAATGATAGTAGTCACATCATCGAACACCACTACGTAGCCGCTGTAGCGGCCTTTCAAACCCGGCAGCAGCGTGCCGCGCAGTAGCAACGTGTGTCGCGCGCCGGCTTCGGCGGTCAGCTCGACTTCGGCGCGCCACTCTCGGCTGCCGGCCCGGACCGCGTTCTTGATCGCGTCGGTGAACGGGCCGAGGCGCGCGTAAGCGTGCGCCAGCGAATCGAGCGACTGGCCGCTCGAGGCGGCGATGTCGATGCCGAGAATTTGTCCCGCCGCCGCGTTATGCGTGCGCAGCATGTGGCGGTGATCGAAGGACAGCACGCCAGAGGAGAGGTGCGTGAGGACCGTTTCGAGATAGGTGCGCTGCATTTCCGCTTCGCGCTGGCTGCGCTTGAGTTGTGATTGAGCGCGGGCGATCTGGCGCGTCATTTCGTTGAATGACTCGACGAGAATGCCGATCTCATCGTGACTCGGCACTGGAATGCGCTTCTTGTAGTCGCCGAGCGCGACCGCACGCGTGCCGGCGGCGAGCTCGCGAATCGGCGCCACGACGCGTCGGGCCGAAAAGATCGCCGCCCACAGGGCGATCAGCATCGTGAGTAGCGCAACGAGCGACAGCGTGAGCGTAAAGCTGAACTTGAGCGGACCGCGCAGATAAACGAGCTTCTCGTACTCCGCGTACGCCGTCTGCACGCTCTCGCCGAGCTTGGCGTAGCGCGAGGGCAGCGGCTGGAGTACTTGGAGGATGCGAATCGGGCTGCCTACCTCGCGCGAATACACCGGCACGACGACGCGCAGCCGCAGCCCGGTGCGAGTCGAGGCGTCGAGAGTGGCATAGCTTTGTCCGCGGCGGATGCGCGCGAGAATTTCCTCGCTCGGCCGGTCCGGCAACAATGTCCCGCTCTCCGGCCCTTCTTGGCTGCTCGCGGCGATGATGCGGCCGTCTTGCGAAAACAACGTTAGCTCGCCGAGCGCGTGCGCTTCGCGTAGGTAGTTCAACGACGGCAAGACGGTGCGATCAGAGCTCATTTCGAGCTCGATCGCCATTTCGTTCGTGGTCTTCACCAAATCCTGTTTGATCGCGTCGAGGGACGTGCGCCCGAGGAGCAACGCGTCGTTCAATGCCTGCTCGATCCTGACGTCGAACCAGGTATCGATGCCGCGATTCAGCGTTTGAACCGAGAAGAAGAAAACCACCGTCACCGGCGCCACCGCGAGCGCGACGAACATCGCCAGCAGCCGCAGCGTCAGGCGCGACCCCATGACACGCGCGCGATACTGCTTTATCAGGCTGTAAAAGTTCGCGACGATCAGCGCGAGGAGCGCGCCGATACCGAGAATGTTGATGACCAGGAGCAGCGAGTACATCCGCCCGAACATCGCGGAGTTTTGCGCCGCCGCGCTCATCATGAAGAGTGACGCCACGAGCAGCGCCGACAAAGCCGTGAGCGGCACAATGCCCGTGAAGTAGCGTTTCACCGTTGTACTCTCCATGTCGTCCAACCGCTGTTCAGGTCCCAGGCGCGCGAGGTGTAGGCGACCGGGCGCAGCAGCGCCGGCAGCGCCTCGACATTCAGGCCCGCACGTAGCTCGAGGCGGTATTCCATGTCCGGAGCGAGCGGCGCCCTTAGCGCGAGCGCAAACTCCTCAAGCAAGCCCAACTGCGTCAGCGCTTCATTCAGCGAGACGAAGCTCTCCCGCGTCACCGGTGCACCAACCTCTGCGCTAATCAAATATTGACCCGTCAGTGCGTAGTAGCGCAGCTCGCGCCGCAACGTCCAGTTCCCCACCTTCTCGTCCCAGAGGAAGGGACGCTCGCGATACAATCGAACGTCGATCGCGAGCTCGATCGGGATGCCGTTGGCGATCGCCTCCTCCACCGCGGGTGTCAGTCCGAGCTCGAGCGTGGCGCGCAGGGACAGCGCCGGTCCGACTACGCGCGCCTGCACCGAGCTTACTTTGAAGCTAGAAGCGAGCGCCAGCGCGGTCGTACCGCACAGTCCTACGAAGACTATATAGAAAAACACGCGCCGCAGGCGCGCGCCACTTGCCCTAAACCTTGCGCAAGCAGGCATAATAAAAGCCGTCCATTTCGCCATTGCCCGGAAGGATCTGGCGGCCTATGTTAGGTCCAGCGGGTTGCAATGATTCGATCGCGGCATCGGGGTGGCGGGCAATAAAACGGCGCACTTGAAGCTCGTTTTCCTCGCTCAGAATCGAGCAGGTCGCATATAACAGCTTACCTCCCCGTGCCAAGCAGGGCCACACGCCCTGCAACATCCGTGCTTGGTTATGCGAGAGCATTGATATCTCGTCGGGCTGCCGGCGCACCTTGATATCGGGATGACGCCGGATGACGCCGGACGCGGAGCAAGGCACGTCCAGAAGAATGCGCTCATACGGCGAGCCGTCCCACCACTGGGACGGAACCGCCGCATCCGCGACCGCCAATCGGGCCGTCACTCCCAAGCGAGCGAAATTGAGCCGTGTCCGCTCCAAGCGCTGCTCATCGATATCGAGTGTCGTTAGTTCGCCAAGTAACGGCGTTCGCTCGAAGATATGCGCTGCTTTCCCTCCGGGGGCGGCACAGGCATCTAACACGCGTTGATGGGGTTGGGCATCGAGCCACACCGCGGCAAGCTGCGCCGCCGCGTCTTGGATCGACACCCACCCGTTCTGGAAACCAGGCAGCTGATCCACGGAAACCGGTCGCTCCAGCACGAGCGCTGTGTCGACAAGCGCATGAGCCCTCGCGGCGATTCCTTGCGATCTGAGCGCGTCCTGATAGTTCTCGCGGGTGATACGTACCGTGTTCACGCGCAACGTCATTGGTGGCCGGTCGTTGTTAGCAACGAGAATGCGTCTCCAATCGTTTGGGTGATCGCGTTGAATCGCATGGATAAGCCAGGTCGGGTGGCTGTAAGTCAGCTCCTCGGATGCGGCGATCGCTTGCTCCGCGCGTTTGGTATCCCGCAAGTAAGCGCGCAGACAGGCGTTGAGCACGCCTTTAGCCCAGCTTTTTTTCAAGACGTCGGTTGCGGCGACGGTCGTGTCGACCGCCGCATAGTCCGGCACGCGCATGTGACGCAGCTGATAGAGGCCGATCAAAAGCAGCGCCCGTACATCGCTATCCTTCTGCTTAAACGGGCGGGTAACAAATACACGCGCGATCCCGGCGAGTTGGTGATACCAACGCAAGGTGCCGTACGCGAGTTCTTGTATCAGCGGGAATTGGGAAGTTTCCGCCCGCTCTCGCGAGCGTAGTTCTACGAGCGCTGAGTCGAGATATCGTCCATCGATGACCCGCGCGATGGTTTGGGCTGCCAGCGCACGCGCGACAGCGAGGCGATCGAGCGTATCCATAGCCGTTACGTTCCGAGCCGGTCTCCGGGACGCATCGGCGTGCCGTTCAAGAACTCCCTTGCGTTGAGCGCACGCGCTCCCGCCGCCTGTAACCGGTGGATGTTTAGCAAACCATCGCCGGTTTGTACTCGTAAGCCGCGGGCGTCGGCGGCGATGATGGTGCCCGGTACGGTCGGGGAGACCGCGGGCTCGATCGTGCCCACGTCCCACACTCGCAGCGTTTGTCCACGCCAATAAGTTGCTGCGACCGGCCAGGGATTAAGCGCACGAATTTTTCGATGGAGCTGAAGCGCCGTTTGCGACCAATCGATCGGTGCTTCGTTCTTTTGAAGCTTCGCCGCGTAGGTGGTCTTCGCGCTATCTTGAGGTCGGGCAATCAGCTCGCCGGTCCCAAGGTGGTCGATCGCCGATATCATGGCCTCCGCTCCCAAAATAGAGAGCCGTTCCTCCAGCGAGTCCGCGGTATCCGTATCGAGTATCGGCGCTGATCGCTGGAGCAGCATCGGACCGGTATCGAGGCCCGCTTCCATTTGCATAATGGTTATTCCCGTTTCGAGATCGCCCGCCTCAATGGCGCGGGCGATCGGCGCCGCGCCGCGCCAACGCGGGAGCAACGAGGCATGTACATTGAGGCAACCGTGGCGCGGGATCGCGAGAACGGCGGGTGGAAGGATCAAACCGTAAGCGACGACGACTACAACGTCGGGATTGAGTCGTGCCATCGATTCGCTCTCTGCGCGAAGCGAGTGCGGTTGATGTACCGGCAGCCCATGAGCAAGCGCATGTTCCTTTATCGGGCTCGGGCGAAGTTTTCGGCCTCGCCCGGCGGGCCGGTCGGGTTGGGTGTAGACAGCAACGAGCGTATGGCCGGCGGCGTGGAGGCTCTGCAGCGTAGGTAGAGCGAACGCGGGTGTGCCGGCGAATAGGATGCGCACCGCTTACATGGCCAGGCGTTGGTGCTTCTCTAGCTTCTTGCGAATGCGCTGCTGCTTGAGACGCGAAAGATAATCCACGAAGACCTTGCCATCCAGATGATCGATCTCATGTTGGACGCAGGTCGCTAGGAGCCCGGTGGCCTCCAGCTCAAACGCGCGCCCGTCCCGATCCAACGCGCACACACGCACGCGTCCCGCCCGCGTAACGGGCTCGAATACCCCCGGCACGGACAGGCAGCCTTCCTCCATGATCTGCTCGCCTTCACTTTCTACTATTTCCGGGTTGACGAACACCTGGAGTTGACTGCGTTCCTCGGAAAGATCGATGACGACGACGCGCTTGAGCACGCCGACTTGAATCGCTGCAAGGCCGATTCCCGGCGCGTTATACATCGTCTCGGCCATATCCGCGACGAGCGCGCGAATTTCCTCCGTGACTTGCTGAACGGGCGCTGCCCTACGCCGCAATTGCGCGTCTGGGTAGTGAAGTATCTGCCGTAGCATGAGCGGTATGAAACGTTAGACCGAATGAATAAAGCGGCCAGAGGCTACTGAATTACAAGCGATTTGACCGCGCCATTAGCTTGGCGTTCCGCCAAAACATGAACTACACTTCTCGCAAGATTATATCAAAAGGGAGCAACTGGTCCGTGCCCTTCCTTCAGCTCCGCCGTTTCCGTTACGTACTTATTATATTGCTGGGTCTCGCGCCCGCGCTGGTTGCGGCCGACGACGTGCAGCTCAAGCCCGACCACCCCGAGCGCTATACCGTGGTCAAAGGCGATACGTTGTGGGATATCGCCGCGCGATTTCTGCAAACACCGTGGCACTGGCCGCGGGTGTGGAAGATCAATGAGAGGATCAAGAACCCACACCTGATTTACCCCGGCGACGTCATCGTCCTGCGGTATGTCGATGGGCAACCCGAGCTTACGTTACTGCGCAACGAAAAACTCTCAGCCGACGGAACGACGACGTTGCCGCCGCAGGACACCGAATCCGTGCGGGTCGATAGCACATCGGTCTCACGCTCCGGAAATGAAACGAAGAAGCTCTTGCCGCAGGTTTATAGCGACGCGCTCGAGCGCGCGATACCGACGATAACGCCCGATATTATTGTTCCGTTCCTTACGCAACCGCTGGCAGTGGGTGAACGCGAGCTCAGGCAGGCGGGATATGTCACCGTTGGACTTGATGGTCGACTCGCGCTCGGCAATCAAAGCCAGTTCTACGCACGCGGTATGCGGGACGCGGACGCCGAATATTTCCAGATATTCCGTCCCGGCAAAGCGCTCAAGAATCCAGACACCGGCGAGCTACTGGCGTACGAGGCGCTGTACCTCGGCGACGCCCAGCGCCTTGAGACCGGAGACCCGAGCAAGCTCGTCGTGACCGCCGTCAAGCAGGAGATTGTGCCGACGGATCGCCTGATTGCGGCACCTCAGCGTGCGGCACTCCCCTATTATTTCCCGCGTTCGCCGGGTAAGCCGGTGCGCGGCCGCATTATCGCCGCGCTGAACGCAGTGGCGGAGATCGGCTCGCACACGGTGATCACCGTGAGCCTCGGCCAGCGCGAGGGCCTTGAAGAAGGGCACGTGCTGCGCGTGCTGTACCGCCAAGGCAAGCACAAGGATCCGGTGACGGGTAGTAACTATAACTTGCCGGATGAAGAGGCGGCGCTGTTGCTCGTCTTCCGCACGTTCGAGAAGGTGAGTTATGCGCTAGTGATGAACGCAACCCGCCCGGTGCACCTGCTCGACGTTGTCGTTACACCTTAGTGCTGTTTAAATCCAACGCCACATGAAGGATGATCGCCGGATGAGCCCGGCGATCCAAATCCTGTGGTTAACCCTCGCGCACTTGCCCGGCCTCGGGTATCGCGGGCGCATCATGCTGGTCGAGCGTTTTGCTTCGATCGAAACGTTGTTCGCGGCGGATCGCCCGTCGCTTCATGCGGCGTTTGAAGACGAAAGCATTTTCTCGGTCGGACATGCCGATCCACCGGTCGCGATTGACGCGATCCTCAGCGGCCCGAAACCGGCCACGTTCGCGGCGGATCTCGCCTGGTTGACTGAGGAAGATCATCATCTCGTTACGTGGTCCGATTCGGATTATCCGCCGTTGCTGCGTGAGATTCCCGATCCGCCCGCGGTGCTCTATGTCAATGGACAGCGCGAATCGCTCAATCATCCGCAACTCGCGATCGTCGGCAGCCGCAACCCCACGCCTCTCGGTGCGCAGAATGCCAGCGCGTTCGCGCGCTCGCTCGTGCAAAGCGGCTTGTCGATCACCAGTGGACTCGCGCTCGGTATCGACGCGGCGGCGCACCGCGGTGCCCTCGAGGCCGGAGGTACGACGATTGCGGTGGCGGGCACCGGCCTCGATCGAGTTTATCCGGCGCGGCATCGCGAGCTTGCTCATACGATCGCGGCGCGCGGCGCGCTGGTCTCGGAGTTCCCGATCGGCACGCCGGCACGCGCGGGGAACTTTCCGGTGCGAAATCGTCTCATCAGTGGTTTAAGTCTCGGCGTGTTGGTGGTCGAGGCGGCTGTTCAAAGCGGCTCGCTCATCACCGCGCGCTTGGCCGGCGAGCAAGGCCGCGAAGTATTCGCGCTGCCGGGCTCGATTCATTCGCCGCTCGCGCGGGGATGTCATGCGCTGATCCGTCAAGGCGCGAAGTTGGTCGAAACGGCTGTGCACATTTTGGAAGAACTCGGCCCACTCGCGCAGATCGCTCAAGGCCAGCCGCGCCCAGTAATATCGACGAATGCTCCCGCGCTTGCGCCGCTTGAGCGTCAATTGCTCGATTGTCTCGGTTACGATCCGATGCACGTCGACGCCGTGATCGATCGCAGTGGATTGACGGCCGATACCGTTTCCTCCATTCTGTTGCAGTTGGAGTTGCGTGGACTGGTGTTGGCGGGACCGAGCGGTTATCAGCGCGCACCCTGAAAGATGGGGAAAGATGAAAGAGACCGTGTTCGATGTATTGTTGTACCTGTTCGAAAATTACATGGACGAGAACCCGGAATTTCATCCCGATCAAAAACAGCTCGCGCTCGAGCTGAGCGAGGCCGGGTTCCGGCGCGGCGAGATCCGCAAAGCATTCCGTTGGCTCGATGGTCTTTCCGCCCAGCGGCAGCGCGCCGCGAGCCAGGCATTGCGCGGCGATCCGGGCGCGATGCGGCATTACACCCTGCTCGAAGCGCGCAAGCTCGATTCGCAGTGCCGCGGGTTCCTGCTCACCATGGAGCAAAATGGCGCGCTCGAAGGGCGCACGCGCGAGCTCGTCATCGAGCGCGCGATGGCGCTCGATCTCGATGAAATTTCGCTCGAGCAATTGAAATGGGTCGTCCTCATGGTGCTGAATCACCAGCCGGGTCAGGAGCACGCCCACGCGTTGCTCGAAGACATGGTGTTCGACGATCTTCAGGGGCAAGGACTGCTCCACTGAGCGCGCCGGCGGTACCCCTGCCGCGGTTGCTGCTTGACAAGTCCTGGCATCTATCGTCAACAATGCGGGCGTGACTACCGCACCCGCAACGCCGTTAACCCATACGCTTACTAAGCGGACGGCGCGTCTAATCGCGAACCCGCGCCACGATCGTCGATCCAAGTCGCAACACGAGGCCAAATGGCTAAGAACCTGATCGTTGTGGAGTCGCCCGCGAAGGCGAAGACCATGTCCAAGTATTTGGGCAAGGAATTCGTCGCGCTCGCCTCATACGGGCACGTGCGCGATTTGGTGCCCAAGCAAGGCGCGGTCGACACCGAAAACGCGTTCGCTATGAAGTACCAGCTGATCGAGAAGAACAAGAAACACCTCGATGCGATCATCAAGGCGATGAACGGCGCCGACGCGCTTTATCTCGCGACCGACCCGGATCGCGAGGGCGAGGCGATTTCCTGGCATCTTTACGAAATTTTGCGGGAGCACGGCGTGCTCGATTCGAAGCCGGTGCACCGCGTGGAGTTCTATGAGATCACCAAGACCGCGATTCAGCTGGCGATCCAGCAACCGCGCGAGCTGTCGCAAAATCTCGTGAACGCGCAACAGGCGCGGCGTGCGCTCGATTACCTCGTCGGGTTTAACCTCTCGCCGCTTCTTTGGAAGAAGGTACGACGGGGGCTTTCAGCCGGGCGCGTGCAGAGCCCGGCGTTGCGGCTCATTGTCGAGCGCGAGGAGGAGATCGAACGGTTCATCGCGCGCGAGTATTGGACGATCGAATCCGATTGCGCCGCACACGATAAGGGATTCGCCGCCCGTCTCACGCATTTCAGCGCCGAGAAACTCGAGCAGTTCTCGATTGGGGACGCGGCGCGGGCAACCGAGGTCGAAACGGCGCTGCACGCCGCGGCTCAAGGGCGGCTGCGAGTGGCGACGGTGGAGAAGAAGCAGCGCCGGCGCAACCCGTCTCCCCCGTTCACGACGTCGACGCTGCAACAAGAGTCGGCGCGTAAGCTCGGTTATTCCGCCAGCCGCACCATGCGCCTCGCGCAACAACTTTACGAAGGCTTCGACATCGGCGGCGAGGTGACCGGCCTCATCAGCTACATGCGCACGGACTCGGTGAATCTCGCCGCCGAGGCGGTTAGCGAGATTCGGGAAGTGGTGAAGACGCGGTTCGGCGCTGACAACTTGCCGGATGAGCCGCAGGTCTACAAGAGCAAATCGAAAAACGCCCAGGAGGCGCACGAAGCGATCCGCCCGACTTCCGCCGCGCGCGCGCCGGACGACGTCAAGCAGTATTTGAAGCCGGAGCAGTACAAGCTCTATGAGTTGATCTGGAAGCGTACGGTCGCCTGTCAAATGGTCCCCGCGCTGCTCGATACCGTTTCCGTGGACCTCGAAGCGGGAGCCGGCAATATGTTCCGCGCGACCGGCTCGCACGTTGTAAAGCCGGGCTTCATGGCGGTTTACCAGGAGGGCAGCGATGAGGCGCTGCCCGAGGACGAAGACGAGAAGATTTTGCCGCCGCTCCAGGAAGGCGAGACCGTCGAGCTCAAGGCGATCCGCAAGGAACAGCACTTCACCGAACCGCCGCCGCGCTACAGCGAGGCGAGCCTAGTGAAGACGCTCGAAGCGTACGGCATCGGCCGACCCTCGACCTACGCGAGCATTATCGAGACGCTGCAGCGGCGCGGCTATGTCCTCCTCGACAAGCGTCGCTTCACGCCCACGGACGTCGGTCGGGTGGTGAACAAATTTTTGTCGGAGCACTTCCGGCAGTACGTCGATTACGAGTTCACGGCGCGCATGGAGGACGATCTTGACGCGATCTCGCGCGGCGATAAGGAGTGGCGGCCGGTGCTGCAGGAATTCTGGGGCGAGTTCAAAGTTCAAGTGAAGGAGAAAGAAAGCGTGGAACGACCCGGCGTTGAAATGCTCGAAGAGAACTGCCCGAAGTGCGGCAAACGCCTGGCGAAGCGGCTCGGTCGCAACGGCTACTTCATCGGTTGCACCGGCTATCCCGACTGCGACTACACGCGCAACGTCGATGATGCCGCCGGCAGCTCGAATGAGCCGGAGGTTATCGAAGGACGCATGTGTCCCAAATGCGGGTCGAATCTCGTCATCAAGCGCGGTCGCTACGGCAAGTTCATCGGCTGCGGCAACTATCCCAATTGTCGACACATGGAGCCGCTCGAGAAGCCCGAGGACATGGGCGTGCAGTGCCCCGAATGCAAGCAGGGAAGCATGCTCAAGCGCAAGTCGCGCTATGGGAAAATTTTCTATTCGTGCGCGCGTTACCCGGATTGCAAGTACGCAGTCTGGAATCCGCCGGTCGCGGAGGCGTGTCCGAAGTGCGGTCATCCGATTCTCACGATAAAGACGACGAAGCGCCGCGGCACCGAAAAAGTTTGCCCGCAAAAAGAATGCGGTTACGCGGTGCCGCACGAAGAAGCGTTGTCCAACTGAAGCGATTGGTCTCCCCGGTGCGGCGATCGCGCGCGTGTCGAGGTCGGCCGTCTTTTTTTTGCGGAACCGAACGCGCCGCACCCATCCTGTTGCTGACTCTCGCGCTTGGCGCCTGTATGACCTTCGCGCCGGGTCCTGGACCCGTTCTCTCGTGGTCGGATCTCCCGGGCTGGCATGAGACGTCCCTTGCGTCTGCCTGGCCCGCGTTGCTCAACTCCTGCCGTAAGCTTGCGTCGGCGAGTAGCTCATGGAAATCGATTTGCGACGACGCGGCGGCGGTCTCTGCGCCCAATGAAGCAACCGCGCGCGCTTTTTTTGAAACCCGTTTCGAGCCACATCTGCAGCGAGCCGCTTTTCTTCAGTCGAAGGGTCTCGTCACCGGGTACTACGAGCCGCTACTGAACGGCAGTCGCGTCCGCACCGAGCGTTATCGCTATCCGCTCTATCGCGCGCCCGATGATCTCGTCATGGTCGAGCTCGGCGCGCTCTATCCTGAGTTGAACAACAAGCGCGTGCGTGGACGTCTCACCGGTCGGCGCGTGGTGCCGTACTTTTCGCGTGGGGAGATCGAGAGCAGTTCCGCGCCGCTCACGGGAAACGAGATCGTATGGGTAGACGATCCGGTGGCGCTTTTCTTTCTTCAAATACAGGGGTCCGGTCGCGTGCGACTAACTTCCGGCGAGATGCTGATGGTCGGCTACGCCGAACAAAACGGCCACCCCTACACCGCGATCGGGCGGACGCTCGTGGAACAGGCCGGGTTCAAACTTGACGACATCGACGCGCCGACGATCCGTGCTTGGCTCGCTTCGCATCCCGACGAAGCGCAGGCCGCGATGAACACGAACGCGAGTTATGTCTTCTTTACACTGCGCGATCCGAATCTGCCCGGCCCGCTCGGCGCATTAGGCGTCCCATTGTTAGCGCAACGCGCCATCGCCGTCGATCCTACTCATATTCCGCTCGGGTTGCCCGTATGGCTCGACACGACGTTGCCGGATCAGGATGCGCCGTACCGTCAGCTCGTCTTCGCACAGGACGCGGGCGGAGCAATCAAAGGCGCGCTGCGTGCCGATCTCTTCTTCGGCTATGGACCCGAGGCGGAGGCTTACGCGGGGCGCATACGCGCGCCGGGTAGACTTTACGTGCTGCTGCCGGCTCGTGTTCCGCGCGCTCCGTAAGCGGCGCGCTCGGGTGCACGACCTTCTAGCCTTTCGCCGCGTCGCTCTCGATCATCGCGATCAATTCGCCGCCGACCAGCTCGCGTCGCCATCCCTTGGAAAGCGCCCCCGCTCGATCGCGCATTAGTGCGTGCACGGCGCGCCGGGTGGCGACGATTTCAGGGCGAATGTTCTCGGCCTGGGCGACGGCGTTGACGCGCTCGAGCATACGGCGGGTGAGATTTTGTTCCGTCGAGGTCATGGGCCGAGAGTCCGACCAGATGCGCTCGGCCGACGCGGTGCGCGCAGCGCGCACAACGTCGAGCAGCTCATCGCCATAGGTACGCACGACCGCGGCCGTCACCTGCGGCAATCGGCCGAGTGCTTCGCGGTCCGATGGCATCGCGCGCGCTATCTCGATCAGCACGGCATCGGAAACGATCCACCCGCGCGGCCGGTCGCGCGCCTGCGCGGTCCGCTCGCGCCAAGCCGCGAGCGCCCTGAGTAGCGGCTGCGCCGCTGGGGCGATGGAGTGACCCGGATTCAACCGAAGGTAAGCGGTCTCCGGATCATTGCGATAAAGCGCCGGATCGGCGAGCGCCTCGCACTCCTCGGTGAGCCAAGCCAAACGGCCGCGACTGCGAAGCTGTCCATCCAGCTCGTGGTACACGTCTCTCAGATAGCGCACGTCGTCGCCGGCGTAGCGGAGTTGCTCGGCGCTCAACGGACGCGCTTCCCAATTCGTGCGAGTATGAAGCTTCGCCAGTTTCACGCCGGTTATCGATTCCACCAACGCGGCGTAGCCGATTTGCGCCGGGTGGCCGAGGAGCGCGGCGGCGATCTGCGTATCGAACAACGGCCGGGGAACGTCGCGGCGCAAGTCGTAAAGCACTTCGAGATCCTGCCGCCCGGAATGCAGAACTTTTATGATCGTCGGTTGGTAGAGCAGTTCCAGCACCGGCAGGAGGTCGACCGCCAGCGGATCGATACACGCGATCGTCTCCTCGGTTGCCAGCTGTAGCAGACCGAGCTTCGCGTAGTACGTGCTCTCGCGCGTGAACTCCGTGTCGAGCGCTATCCATTGGCTCGACGCGAAACGGTCGCACAACTCGGCAAGGGCGGCGCGTTCCTGCACCAGCGGAATCTGCATAGCCCCAGTTTAAGTGTTTCAAGGGTCGCTGCCCAACTCGCGGCCTCTGTTCCGGCCGTTCGCGACTGCTAGAATGCGAGCACCGCTAAATTCGGCGGGCTTACGACCGCGTTTCTTTTACTTCAATGGATCTTCTTCCGGTGTATGCATTGCTCGTGACGCATCGGCTCATGCTCGGGAGTCGCTGACGCATGCACCTGCACATCGCCGGAATCGGCGGAACGTTCATGGCGGGCGTCGCGCTGCTCGCGCGTTCGCTGGGTCATCAGGTCGCCGGGTGCGACGTCGGGGTGTATCCGCCGATGAGCACGCAGCTCGCCGAGCAAGGGATCGCGCTGCGCGAAGGTTACGATCCCGCGCATCTCGCACCGGCGCCGGATATGGTGATCATCGGCAATGCGCTCTCGCGCGGCAATGCATTGGTGGAAGCGGTACTCGATCGCGATCTCCCTTACATCTCCGGCGCGCAATGGGTGGCGGAAAACGTGCTTCGCGATCGTTGGGTGCTCGCCGTCGCCGGCACGCATGGAAAAACGACGACCGCTTCGATGCTTGCCTGGATTCTCGAATACGCCGGCTTGAAGCCGGGATTTTTGATCGGCGGCGTCCCGGCTAACTTCGGTCTGTCGGCGCGCCTCACCGATTCGCGCTTCTTCGTCATCGAGGCCGATGAGTACGACACCGCGTTCTTCGACAAGCGCTCGAAGTTCGTGCATTACCGCGCGCGCACGGCCGTGCTCAATAATCTCGAATACGATCACGCCGATATTTTCCCCGACCTCGACGCGATCAAACGGCAGTTCCATCACTTCGTGCGCATCGTGCCAGCAACGGGTCGACTAATCGTCAACGCCGCGGACGCGAATCTCGCCGCCGTTCTCGCCATGGGCAGTTGGACGCCCATAGAAAAATTCGGCACGAACGGTGAATGGACCGCGCGGCCGACTTCGGTCGACGCCGCGCGATTTCGCGTGCAATTGCGCGGTAAAGAAATGGGCGAGGTCCGCTGGGGTCTGTACGGATTGCACAACATGGAGAACGCGCTCGCCGCGATCGCGGCCGCGCATCATGTCGGCGTTTCCGTCGATCGCGCGTTAGCGGCGCTGACCGCTTTTCAAAACACGAAGCGGCGTTTGGAGATTCGCGGACAAGTCGGTGGGATCACCGTCTACGACGACTTCGCGCATCATCCGACGGCGATTGAAGCCACGCTCGCCGCGCTGCGCGCTCGCGTCGGGCGGCAGCGAATCGTCGCCGTGCTCGAGCTGCGTTCGAACACGATGCGCCTTGGCGTACACCGCGATACGCTTGCCGATTCGTTGAAAGCGGCGGATGCGGTGTTGTTGTTGCGGCCGGCGGGGCTCTCTTGGGACATGGGCGCCATCGTTGCCAAGCTCGACGGGCGGGGCGCCGTGCACGACACGACCGAGGCGTTGCTTCAGGCGATGCGTGAGACCCTGCGCCCGGGGGATCACGTGCTTATCATGAGCAACGGCAGTTTCGACAATCTGCACGCGCGGCTGCTCGATTGCCTGCGCGTCGACGCCCGTGGCTGAGCTTCCACTTTTTTTGTTGCACACCGTGCTGTTCCCGGCGGGGCGATTGACCGTGCGGGTCTTCGAGAAGCGTTATTTCGATATGGCAACGACGTGTCTCAAGACGAACCGCCCCTTCGGAGTCTGTCTGATCAAACGCGGGAACGAAGTGGGCGTCGCCGCCGAACCGCAAGAAGTGGGCACACTCGCAAACATTGTGCAATGCGATATGGAGCAACCCGGTATCCTGCAAATTGTCATCAAAGGCGCTGGCCGCTTTCGCGTGCGGGGGACTGCCCTGCAGAAAGATCAGTTGGTGATGGGCGACGTCGAATCGCTGCCTGAGGTCGGCGGGCCGATGCCGGAACGCCACAGCCGCTTAGTCGAGGCATTGCGTCACGTGCTCGAGCAAGCGGGCGAGAATAGCTACTTTCCGCCGCCCCAATGGGACGACGCCGCTTGGGTCAGCGGGCGCTTGGCGGAACTGCTCCCCCTGCCCCTGGGTCTTAAACAAGCACTGCTGGAGCTCGATGACATCGGCATGCGCCTCGATGTCTTGGCGGAGTTCTTTCCGCCGCCGCCCGGCGGACGGCTGACATCGTGAGCCGGCTTAACTACGCTGATTACTGGAACGAGGTATAACGCCACATGAAGAACCGCCGCCTATACGCCTGGATTTTCGCTCTCTCGCTAGCTCCGTTTACTGCGGTAACGGCATTGGAAAAGGGCCGCGACTTCGTCGCACTTGCCCCGCCCCAGCCCGTCGAGACCGGTAAGAAAATAGAGGTGCGGGAATTTTTTTGGTACGGTTGCCCGCACTGCTACACGCTCGAGCCGGCCCTGATGAATTGGCTCAAACGCAAGCCCGCCAACGTCGAATTCATCCGCACCCCGGCTACGGCGCCTAATTGGCTCATCCACGCTCAGGCATATTATGCGTTCGCCGCGCTTGGCGCGACGGAGAAGACGCATCCCGCTCTGTTCCGCGCCATCCACCAACAAAATCGCCAGCTCAACACCGAGCCGGCGCTGGCGCAGTTCGCCACCGAACAGGGGATCGATGCCACCAAATTTTCCGAGGCGTTTAACTCATTCGGCGTGCGCACCAACGTGGAAAAAGCGAAACGCCTCAGTGCCGCCTACCAGGTGACGTCGGTGCCGATGGTCGCCGTGGATGGCAAATACCTGACGAGCGCGAGCATGGTCGGTAGCGAAGAAGGCATGATAAAAGCGCTTGATCAACTGGTGCAGCAGGCGACGAGGGAGCGGGGTGCATCGGCACCCAAGCAAAGCGCCAAATGATTCGTGGTAAGACTCGCGCTACCGTTCCGTTGTTGTTTGGATCACTGACCCGCATATAGAGCTTTCGGCCCTGAACACTACTCTTCGCCAATGCCAGATACCGCCAAAGATCGCCGCCCCCCAGCACTCGCTGCCGCTTCGCCACTACCGGGCAATGCCTCCTATTTGGAGGGGCTCTATGAAACCTATTTGAGCGATCCGGCAGCGGTCGATCCGGCGTGGCGCGCCTATTTCGACGGCTTGCCGCGCGTGGACGATCATGGGTCCGACACGCCGCACTCGCCGGTGCGCGCGGCGTTCCGTCGTCTCGCTCGCACCGGCGCGGTCGCCGTCAGTCCGGCGCCGGAAACGAGCGCCGCCGCGTCCGATAAAGAACGCAAACAAATCCGCGTGCTTCAACTCATCAACGCGCATCGCGTGCGCGGCCATCAGCGCGCGCGCCTCGATCCGCTGGGACTCGACGAGCGGCCCCCCGCGCCGGATTTGGACCTGCACTTCCACGGGCTCACACCGTACGACCTCGATACGGTTTTCGACACGGGGTCCCTGGCCGGCCCGCGCCGCGCGTCGCTGAAGGAAATTCTCGACATTCTCAAGCGCACCTACGGTGCAACGATCGGCGCCGAGTATATGCACATCACGGACACGGCCGAGAAGCGCTGGATTCAAAGCTGTCTCGAAAGTGTGCGCGGCGTGCCGACGTATCCGCCGGAAGTGAAGCTTCGTCTCCTTGATCGGCTCACGGCCGCCGAGGGACTCGAGCGCTACTTGCATACCAAGTACGTCGGACAAAAGCGCTTCTCGCTCGAAGGCGGCGAGACGTTGATTCCGTTGCTCGATGAGTTGATTCAGCGCGGCGGCCCCTATGGCGTTAAGGAGATAGTGATCGGCATGGCGCACCGCGGGCGTTTGAACGTGTTGATCAACATCATGGGCAAGAAGCCCGCGGATCTTTTCGCCGAATTCGACGGCGCGGCGAAGACCACCAACGATGGCACCGGCGACGTGAAATATCACCTGGGCTATTCATCCGATATGCAAACGCCGGGCGGTCCGGTGCATCTCGCGTTGGCGTTCAATCCCTCGCATCTCGAAATCGTCGGTCCGGTCGTGCAAGGGTCGGTGCGCGCGCGCCAGCAGCGGGTGCGCGATAAAGTCGGTGCGCGCGTGATCCCGGTCGTAATCCACGGCGACGCCGCGTTCGCGGGGCAAGGGGTGGTGGCCGAGACGTTTAACATGTCGCAGGCGCGCGGTTATTCGACGAAGGGAACCGTGCATATCGTCGTGAACAACCAAATCGGGTTTACGACGAGCGCGCAACAAGACGCGCGCTCGACGATGTACGCCGCCGACGTCGCCAAGATGGTCGGCGCGCCGATCTTCCACGTGAACGGCGACGACCCCGAGGCGGTCATGTTCATCACCCAGATCGCGCTCGATTACCGCGTGACGTTTCGCAAGGACGTCGTGATCGATCTCGTTTGCTATCGCCGTCACGGCCATAACGAAGCGGACGAGCCGTCGGTCACGCAACCGATAATGTATCGGGCGATTCGCGAGCTGCCAACGACGCGCGAGCTCTACGCGCGCAAACTCATCGCCGAAGGACTGATCGACGCCGACGACGCCGAGGCGCGTATCAGCACGTATCAGCAAGCGCTCGACGCGAGCGCGAGCGTGGTACCGAATTTTCTCCCGCGCGAGAAGGCAAGACATTCCTACGACGACTGGACGCCGTACATCGGCAAGGGTTGCCCGGAGACACTCGACACGCGCGTGCCGATCGAGACGATCCGAGCGCTCGCCGAACGGCTCGATCATCTGCCCGAGGGGTTCGAGTTGCACCCGCAAGTGCAAAAAGTGTACGAGGCACGTCGCAAAATGGCCGCCGGCGCGCTTCCTATCGACTGGGGCTTCGCTGAGACGATGGCCTACGCCACGTTGCTCAAGGATGCATTCGCGGTACGAATTTCAGGCCAGGACTCGGGGCGAGGCACGTTCGCCCATCGCCATGCGATCGTCTACGACGCCAAGAACGGAACCGCGTACGTGCCGCTGCGCAATCTCTACGAAGGCCAGCCCAATTTCATCGTCATCAATTCGCTCTTATCCGAAGAGGCGGTACTGGCGTTCGAGTATGGCTTCGCTACCATGGATCCACGCTCGCTCGTGATCTGGGAAGCGCAGTTCGGCGATTTCGCGAACGGCGCGCAGGTGGTGATCGACCAATTCATCAGCGCGGGCGAGCAGAAATGGAACCGACTCTCGGGACTCACGCTGTTCTTGCCGCACGGATACGAAGGTCAAGGCCCCGAACACTCCTCGGCGCGGCTTGAGCGGTTTCTCCAGCTTTGCGCACAAGAGAATATGATCGTGGCAGTGCCGACGACGCCCGCGCAAATGTTTCATCTGTTGCGTCGGCAGATGCACTGGAGTTGCCGCAAGCCCTTGATCGTGATGACGCCGAAGAGCTTGCTGCGGTTCCGACTGTCGTTCAGCGCGCTCGAGGATCTCACGCAGCAATCGTTCCGCACGGTATTGCCCGAGGCGGACGCTCTCGATGAGGCGCAAGTGAAGCGCGTGGTCATGTGCAGCGGCAAGGTTTACTACGATCTTCTCGAGCAGCGGCGCAGCCGTAAACGCGCCCATGTCGCGATCGTTCGGGTGGAGCAGCTTTATCCCTTCCCGGAGCAACGGCTCGGAGAAGAACTGCGTCGCTACCCGAACGCATCGACGTTCGTGTGGTGCCAAGAAGAGCCGAAGAATCAGGGCGCGTGGTACACCACGCGCCACCGACTCCAGCGTGCGTCGCCGCCGGGGCGCGAGGTCGAATACGCCGGACGTCCAACGCTCGCGGCGCCCGCCGTCGGCGATCACCATTTGCACTTGAAACAACTGCAGGAATTGCTCGATGCGGCGCTAGGGTGAGGCGGAGTTTTACGAACGCCGCAAGCGAAGGATGCGTGGCAGGTGATATCAAAAAGAAGGAGACAGCATGGCAGATGTAGCGGTTCCCGCATTCCCCGAATCCGTGAGCGACGGCACCTTGGTCGCGTGGCGCAAGCACGCGGGCGAAGCCGTCAAGCGCGGGGAGGTGCTGGCGGAGATCGAAACCGACAAAGTGGTGTTCGAGGTCCCCGCCACCGCCGATGGCGTGTTAGAGGAGATCGTGGTGCCGGAGGGAACGACCGTGACATCCGGTCAGATCATCGGGCGCATAAACGTGGGTGCGAAATCAGCGGTCGCTGCGTCGAAGCCAGCCGCTGAAATAAAACCGCGACCCGCGCCGCCGGCCACGCCCCCGATCGCATCTACCACCCGGGCCGAGGGCGCCGTCATGCCCGCGGCACGACGCGCGATGGCCGAGCGCGGCATTGGCCGCGAGTCCGTTGTCGGCAGCGGCAAGGGCGGACGCGTACTGAAGGAAGACGTTATTAAGCAGCCAGAGCCAGCGCGTGTCGCGGAGCCAGCGCCCGCGCCCGCTGCGGTCGTCGAGCCGACGCCGGTCGGCGCCGCCGGCCGACCCGAAAAACGCGTGCCCATGACGCGCCTGCGCGCGCGCATCGCCGAGCGGCTGCTCGAAGCGCAACAGACCGCGGCGATTCTCACGACCTTCAACGAAGTGAACATGCAGCCGGTGATGGAGCTGCGCAATCGCTATCGCGACGCGTTCGAGCGCGAGCACAAGATCAAGCTCGGTTTCATGTCGTTCTTCGTCAAGGCGTCGGTTGAAGCGCTCAAGCGCTTTCCCGAGGTGAACGCGTCGATCGACGGGACCGACGTCATTTATCACGGCTACCAGGACATCGGCATCGCGGTCAGCACGCCGCGCGGGCTGGTCGTGCCGATACTGCGCGACGCCGATCGTATGGATATGGCCACGATCGAGGTGCGCATCAAGGAGTACGGCGAAAAAGCGCAGACCGGCGCGCTGGCGATCGCCGACATCACCGGCGGAACGTTTACCATCACCAATGGCGGTGTGTTCGGCTCGCTTGTCTCCACACCCATTTTGAACCCGCCGCAGAGCGCCATTCTCGGCATGCACAAGATTCAAGACCGGCCGGTGGCGGAGAACGGTGTTGTGGTCATACGGCCGATGATGTATCTCGCGCTGTCCTACGATCACCGGTTGATCGACGGTCGCGAGGCCGTGCGTTTCCTCGTCACGATCAAAGAGATGATCGAGGATCCAGCGCGCCTCCTGCTCGGTGTGTAACGGCTCGGCGTAACAGGCAAATGAGGAATTGACGTATGGCTGATCGTTACGATGTGATCGTTATCGGTGCCGGTCCGGCCGGGTACGTCGCCGCTATCCGCTGTGCGCAGCTTGGGATGCGCGTCGCCTGCGTGGATCGCTGGCTCTCCACCTCCAATCAGCCGTCGCTCGGCGGGACGTGTCTCAACGTCGGCTGCATTCCATCGAAGGCCTTGCTCGAAGCCTCGGAGCTATATGTCGAAGCGACCCACGGCAGCGCGTACGGCATACGCGCTCAAGGCGTGACGCTTGATCTTCCGGGCATGATGCGGCACAAGGAAAAGGTCGTCGCCGATCTCACCGGCGGCGTGGCGCAGTTGTTCCGCGCGCATGGAATCACGTGGGTCGCCGGTCGTGGCAAGTTACTCGCCAACCACCGCGTGGAAGCGATTGAACACGGCGGCGGCGTGCGCGTTCTCGAAGCGCAGAACGTCATCCTCGCGAGCGGATCCATACCCGTCGAATTGGGCGTTGCTCCGCTTCAAGACAATCGCATCGTCGACTCGGCCGGTGCATTGGCTTTCGACAAGGTGCCGGAGCGTCTCGGGGTGATCGGGGCGGGTGTGATCGGTCTCGAGCTGGGCAGCGTTTGGCAGCGGCTGGGTTCGAAGGTAGTACTGCTCGAAGCACTCGAGCACTTTCTAAGCATGGCCGACGGTCAAGTCGCGCGCGAGGCGCACAAGCAGTTCCGCGCCCAAGGGCTCGACATCCGCCTGGGCGCGCGGGTGCGCGGTTCGAAGCTCACCGAAAACGGCGTTATCGTCGACTACGAGGATAAAAGCGGACTGCAACAGGTGGAATGCGATCGTCTGGTTGTGGCGGTCGGGCGTCGGCCGAATACGGATGGCCTATACGCTCCAGAGTCGCAGCTACTGCTCGACGAATGGGGCTTTGTTCATGTCGATGAGCGCTGCCATACCAACGTCCCCGGGGTTTACGCGGTGGGCGACGTGGTGCGCGGGCCGATGCTCGCGCATAAAGGAATGGAGGAAGGTGTCATGGCGGCGGAGACCATCGCCGGACACTACGCCGAAGTGAACTACGACATCGTTCCTTCCGTAATTTATACGTCGCCGGAAATTGCCTGGGCCGGCAAGACCGAAGAGGCGCTCAAATCGGCTCAAGTTAATTATCGCGCCGGAAATTTTCCATTTGTCGCGAACGCGCGAGCCAAAGCGCTCGGCGCCACGGGTGGCTTCATCAAGATACTGTCCGACGCTTCGACCGATCGTGTTCTCGGCGTGCATATGATCGGCCCGCAGTGTTCCGAGCTAATCGCTCTGGGGGTAATGGCGATGGAGTTCGGCGCGTCGAGCGAGGATATCGCGCTCACGATGTTCGCGCACCCGAGCTTGTCCGAGTCGTTCCATGAAGCGGCGCTTTCGGTTCTGGGGCGACCGCTGCATGTCGCGCGCGCCGTCCGCGTCGCTCGCAGCGTTGCCGGAGGTGCGGACGGCTGACCGGCGACGGCTCCGCATCGAGAAGCTTTGCTCGGCAGCAGTGAAATGTATCGTATGAAGTGCGGGTCGGGGTGAATCGAGGTTACCGGTGTTACGCCATGGACGGCAGGAACCGTGTTGAACATGGCGCGCCCTAGAGGGCGAAGCGGAGATGTCGCGAACACACTTAACGTGTGTTCGCGCCGCTGAGCGCACGCACACGGAAGTGCGGGCCGGGGTGAATCGAAATTACCGGCGTTACGCCATGGACGGCAGGAAGAGTGTTGAACATGGCGCGCCCTAGAGGATTCGAACCTCTGACCTTCAGCTCCGGAGGCTGACGCTCTATCCAGCTGAGCTAAGGGCGCGAATACGATGTGAATTGGGTGCCCGCTGTCCCGAGTACCACTGCTCGTCGAGCAGGCGCCAGCATACCCGGGGTCTGCCTAGGCGTCCACGAGGCGGGTTATACTACGTGAGATTTCGGGGCCTGCCTCACCGGTGGGAATTCAACTCAACGAATTTTCGAGAAAAGGTTAAGCAATGAGTGATCGCGAATTTCTGAAATTGTTCTCTGGCCTCATCGGCGCGCTGGCGGCGCTTACCGTCGTACTCTTAGTATTGGCCAATGTCGTCGCCGGCAAGCATGTGCGCCCGCATCCGGATACCGCAGTGGCCGATCGCATTAGGCCCATCGGCGAAGTAAACATCGGCCAAGCGCCGAGTTCGGGTGGCATCAACCTGATCGCGACGGCGAACGCCGCGGGCGACGACAAGGGGAAGGCGGTGTACGACAGCACTTGCGTCGCATGTCACGGCGCGGGTGTGGCGGGAGCGCCGAAGTTCGGCGACAAGGCGGCGTGGAAGGATCGCATCGCTCAGGGTAACGCGAAGCTCTATGAGCACGCGCTCACCGGCTTCCAAGGCAAGGCCGGTTTCATGCCGCCCAAGGGCGGAAACACCGCCTTGCCGGACGGCGATGTTAAGGCGGCCGTCGATTACGTGGTATCCAAGTCCAAGTAACGCGAATTGCGGCAAAGCGAGGAAAAAAGCGGCCAAGGGCCGCTTTTTTCTTTTTCAGTTTGCGCTAGGACGATCGAGGGAACGGTATTGTATCGCCTCGGCGACGTGCGCCGACGATATCGCGTCCGTGGCGGCGAGATCGGCGATCGTCAAAGCAACCTTCAGAACCCGATGGTAGCCGCGAGCGCTCAAGCCGAGCCGAGCGATCGCTTGCTCGAGCAGGCGCTGCGAATCGGCGTCGAGCTTGCACGATTCTTCCACCTGCTTGTTGGTCAGCGCGTGATTCGTGCAGCGGCTGCGCGCGTGCTGGCGGCCGCGCGCTGCTTCTACCCGTTGGCGCACGACCGCCGAGGTTTCCGCCCCATGCGGCTCGCGCGCGAGCAATAAATCGCGCGGAACCGCCGGCACGTCTACATGTAAATCGATCCGATCGAGCAACGGCCCCGAAACACGGGCGCGATAGCTGCGCACGCGATCCTCGGTGCAACGGCACCGTCCGCTCGCATCTCCGAGAAATCCGCACGGGCAGGGATTCATCGCACTGATGAGTTGGAAGCGCGCCGGGAAATCGGCCTGCCGGGCCGCGCGCGATATGGTGATCGTGCCCGACTCGAGCGGCTCACGCAGGACTTCTAATACCGCGCGATCGAATTCGGGAAGCTCATCGAGAAACAAGACACCACGATGCGCGAGCGAAATTTCGCCGGCCCGCGGGTGACTGCCGCCGCCGACCAAAGCGACACCGGACGCGGTATGGTGGGGTGCCCGAAACGGACGGCGGCGCCAGTCGTCCACGGAAAAACCGCGATGCGCCGATTGAATCGCCGCCACCTCCAGCGCCTCGTCATCGGTGAGCGCCGGGAGAATCCCAGGCAGGCGCAGCGCCAGCATTGTCTTGCCCGCGCCGGGCGGACCGACGAGCAGCATGCTGTGGCCGCCGGCCGCGGCGATTTCAAGCGCGCGCTTCGCGCGATGCTGTCCGCGGATATCGCTCAGATCGGGTGCGTCGGAAGTTCGAGCGACGGCGCGCTGCAGCGGCAGGGGCTCGAGGCGCCTATCGTTGGCGAGATGCGCCGTGACGTCGAGCAAGTGACGCGCGCCAAGCACGTTGACGCCTTCCACCAGCGCCGCTTCCGGCCCGTTCGCGGCGGGCACGATGAGCGCGCGTCCGACGGCACGCGCCGCAAGCGCCGCAGTCAACGCGCCGCGCACCGGCCGCAGCTTCCCGGTCAGCGCCAGCTCGCCGAGGAATTCGTAGCCATCGAGCTCGGACGCCGGAATCTGATCGGAGGCGGCGAGGATACCGAGGGCGATCGGCAAATCGAAGCGGCCGCCCTCCTTCGGTAAATCGGCGGGCGCAAGGTTGATAGTGATTCGGCGGGCCGGAAACTCGAAGCGAGCGTTGAGGAGCGCCGCGCGCACGCGGTCCTTGCTCTCCTTCACCGCTGCCTCGGGTAGTCCCACGATGGAGAGCGCCGGCAGCCCGTTCGCGAGGTGGACCTCAACGGTTACCGGCGGCGCCTCGATTCCGACCTGCGCGCGGCTGTGCACTACAGCGAGCGTCATTCTCTGCCTCCCCTTTCGCGTCCGGCGGAGTTATTTTTTTTCGGACGCGCGTTCCAGCGCTGCGATTCTCTCTTCCAGCTCCTTCAGGCGCGCGCGCGTACGCTGCAACACCGCCTCTTGAACTTCCAGCTCCTCGCGCGTGACGACATCGAGTCGATCGAACGCCGCGGCCAGCGCGGTGCGTACGTTGCGCTCCAGATCCGCCGGTGCGCGCGGCAGCAGCCGCACGACGGATTCGACGATGTCCTCGAACGTTTTAGAGATCATGAAAGTCGCCAGCGGAACGAGAGCGGACATTATATCGAGCGCTGCTCGAAGTCATCATGTCCTTGTTTGGCGATAGCCATCGCGCGCTCTGTCTGTAGCGCTTTGGTAGCTCGACCTCCAAGGAGCACGGCGCTAACGCACGAATCGCGACGGACGCTTCGCATCTCAATGCCGTGTCCCCGTATGCTCCGTGCCTTGGTCGTTGGTGCACTTTCACGTCACCGCTTAGGAAACCACGGCACCTAGGCCGTCGCGCGCGAAGCCCACAACGGGTATCGGCGAACGGACGCTACGTGTGCGGCTTCTCTTCGCCGCCCGTACAGCTTCTCCCAGCCCACGTCGGCGCGCGTGAAATTGGTGCGTAGATCCGGACCACACAATCCATGTTGGTGCGTTGAACTGCGGATCGGTCCGCTCTTTTCCAGTAATAGTCTGTTTCTCAAGGCGAAGATTGCGTGGCATAGAAACTGCTCCCGGGGGGTGCGCGCTGACGGACCAGCGCGTTTGCGACAAGGTTGTCGCGCGTAGTGTTTCAGCATCAATCGGCCTCACGGCTGCTCGCATCAACAACAGAGAATTCTGGAGACTGACATGAACCAATTGAGAAGAAAGAAATTGCTGGCGGGGATCCTGGTCGCCTGCGTTTGCTCGGCGGCGGATGCGGCCGACAAGGTCCCGACCCTGAGTGACGTGCTCAAGGCATCGGGCATCGATGTCAGCGGTTATATCGACGTCACGTACAGCAATTTCGATACCGATTCCGTTCCCGCTTTCACATCGGGCAACATTACCGAGAAAAACTCCTTCAACATAAATGCTCTGGATGTCGCTGTTTCGTCGCTGCCGGCGAGCGGCGCCGGCGGTCTGGTCGAAGTCATGGCCGGGAACGATGTTGGGTTTCACCATTCTCGCGGTTGGCAGACGAACGACGTCGACCTGTTGCAGATTTACACTCAGTACGCCTTTAGCGGGCTCACGCTGATGGCGGGTAAGTTCCTTACTCTCGCCGGGGCTGAAGTTCCGCAGAACACTACCAACCCGAACATCTCGCATTCGTTGCTCTATACCAATGCGATTGCAACCACGCACACGGGTCTGCGCGGTACGTTTGCGCCGAGCGACGCGTTGAAGTTCACGGTCGGATTGAACAACGGCTGGGACATCATGAAAGAATCGTTTACCGGTGGGCCGGTGTCGAATTGTACGGCAGCCGGCAGCTGCGCCGATGGTAAGACGATTGAGTTGGGTGTAGCGGCCACGCCAAGCAAGCAAATCGGTCTGACTGCCGCGCTCTATAGCGGCGAAGAGTTCAGTTCTCTTTCCAATCAGATTGGCAATCGGCAGCTGCTGGATGTCGTTGGCACGTTCAACGTTACCGATGCATTAGCTTTCGTCCTCAATGTCGACGCGGCCGATCAGGAAAAAGCATCCGCCACTGGCGGGAAGGCCAAGTGGAACGGGGTCGCGGCCTACGCGAATTACTCCTTCACTGACAAGTTCCGCGGTTCGTTGCGCGTCGAGTCGTTCGATGACAAGCAATGCTTCCGCACGTTCTGCGGGACCGGTTCGCAAAAACTTCAGGAAACGACTGTGACCCTCGGTTACATGATCGCCAAGGGATTCGAGGTGCGCGGTGAGGTGCGTATGGACGATTCCGACAAGCAAGTTTTCACCAAGAGCGGTAGCGCTACAGATAAGCAGACGTTCTTGGGAGTGGAAGCACTGTACAAGTTCTGAGAATTCCCGTTCGATGCAGTTGGGACGACGCGGTGGAAGGCCGCTTCGTCCCACTCTTCAGGAGATAATCGTATGAAACTCGTTACCGCAATCGTCAAGCCCTTCAAGCTCGATGACGTGCGCGACGCACTCTCGGAAGTCGGAGTGCAAGGCGTCACCGTCACCGAGGTGAAAGGTTTCGGGCGGCAGAAGGGTCACACCGAGCTCTATCGCGGCGCGGAGTACGTGGTCGACTTTTTGCCGAAAGTTAAAATCGAGGTTGCCATTGAGGCGAAGATGCTCGATCGGGTGATCGAGGCGATCACCAAATCCGCTCGCACCGATAAGATCGGCGACGGAAAAATCTTCGTGTTCGATCTCGAACAAGTCGTGCGCATTCGCACCGGCGAAACCGGCAAAGATGCGCTCTAGGGGGAATCCACTAATGAGAACACTAATTTCAAAGCTGCTAATCGCGGCGGTCCTGTTCGGCGGCGTGCTCACGTGGCTGCCGAGCGTCAGTTCAGCCGCCGATCAACCGGCGGCGCCTGCCGCTACGGCGCCAGCCGCCGCGGCGGCAGCGCCAACGCCGCCTCAACCCGTGCTGAATACGGGCGACACCGCATGGATGCTCACCTCCATGGCCTTGGTGCTGATGATGACGATACCGGGCCTAGCCTTGTTCTATGGAGGTATGGTGCGGACCAAGAACGTGCTATCCACCCTGATGAACTGCTTCGCCGTCACCTGCGTGGTCACGGTGCTGTGGGCGCTCTGGGGTTATAGCATGGCGTTCGATACCACCGGCATGAAGGACGGTGTCACCAATCTGTACTCGTTCGTCGGCAGTCTCTCCAAGGCGTTCCTCAAGGGAGTGACGGTCGATGCCTTGTGGCAGGTTGACGCCACGAAGGCGAATGCCATTCCCGAGACCGTGTTCATGGCGTTTCAAATGACCTTCGCGATCATCACCCCGGCGCTCATCGTCGGCGCGTTCGTCGAGCGTATGAAGTTCTCGGCGATGCTGCTGTTCATGGCGCTGTGGTCGACCTTCGTGTACGCGCCGATCGCGCACATGGTTTGGGGCGGTGCGGGTTCGTTCCTGGGCGGTCGCGGCGTGCTCGACTTCGCCGGCGGTACCGTGGTGCATATCAACGCGGGTATCGCAGGCCTGGTCGTGGCGCTGGTGCTCGGTCCGCGCAAGGGCTATCCGAAGGTCCCGATGGCGCCGAACAACACCGGCTATACGCTGGTGGGCGCCTCGCTGCTATGGGTCGGCTGGTTCGGGTTTAACGCCGGCAGCGCGGTCGCCGCCAACGGCACCGCCGGTATGGCTATGGCGGTGACGCAAATCGCCACGGCTACGGCGGCGCTGGGGTGGATGTTCGCGGAATGGCTCTCGCACGGTAAGCCTACGATACTGGGCATCGCCTCGGGAGCCGTCGCCGGCTTGGTAGCCATTACGCCAGCCTCGGGTTTTGTCGGACCCATGGGGTCGATTGTTATCGGCGCTGTCGCCGGTGTCCTTTGCTACATCGCCGCCGCCAAGGTCAAGCGTGCGTTCGGCTATGACGACTCGCTCGATGCCTTCGGCGTTCATGCGGTCGGTGGTGCCATAGGCGCGATGCTGACCGGCGTGTTCGTCGCCAAGGAACTCGGCGGTATCGGATTTGCCGAGGGTTTCACGATGGGTAAACAAGTATGGACCCAGGGCATGGGCGTGATCACCACCATCGTTTACGACGGCGTCATGACTTTCATCATCGTCAAGATCGTGCAATGGGTGATCGGCCTGCGTGTGACCGAGGAGCAAGAGACGGAAGGTCTGGATCTCGCGTTGCACGACGAGCGCGGTTACAACCTCTAATGTGATGGGCAGTTAAAAAGCAAGCAAGCTGGTGCGGGCGCCCTACGGGCGCCCGTTTTTTTTACGGGTTCGTTATCCCACGCATCAACGCAAAAGGTCTTCGAGAAACTGCGGTGCAACGCGCGCAGCGGCGTGAATCGCTCGGCTGTAATAGCGGGTGGGAACCTTCTTCGTCGCGACATCGCTTTCGCGAAACGAAGACAGCGCGCCATCCTTGCACGCGAGCGTTGCGCTCCACCAGCCCGACGGGTAGGTGCATTGCGGGAAGTTGAGCGTTGCGACATCTTGAAAACCCGCGGAACGCAGCGCCCTCTGCACCGAGCGGATTAATTCCGCGTGGAAAAGCGGCGATTCGCTCTGCCCGACGACCACGCCGTTTTTCGCGAGCGCGCGCAGGCAATTGCGGTAGAACGGCTCGGAGAATAACCCCGCCGCCGGCCCAACGGGATCGGTCGAATCGACAATAATCACGTCGTACGAGCCCGGCGCGGCGCGCGCGACCCACTCGATGCCGTCGGCGAAATGAAAATGCGCTCGCGGATCGTGGTTCGAAGCGCACAGCTCGGGAAAGAATTTTTCAGCGACGCGCGTGACCCGTTCATCCAGCTCCACCTGGTCGGCGCGCTCGACGGTCGGGTGCTTCAACACCTCCCGCAGCGTGCCGCAGTCTCCGCCGCCGATGATCAGCACGCGGCGCGGGTTGGGGTGCGCGAATAGCGCCGGATGCGACATCATCTCGTGGTAAATGAAATTATCGCGATCGGTGACCATGACGAGCCCGTCGAGCGTCATCAGGGTGCCGAACGTTTCCGTCTCGTAAATCTCGATGCGCTGATACGGCGATTGTTCTTCATGCACCTTCTCGCGAATCTTGAGGGAGATCGCCGCACCTTGCTCCGCCCACTGCTCGGTGTACCACGTGTGGTCGAGTGCCATTTTTTCGTTCTCGGATCGAATGAAGCCGCCACGATACCGAACCGCCCGAGGAAGCAAAAGATCGCCGTTTCGTTTTCTTCTCGTTGCGATTACTCCATAATTCGGTCTCCTTCAAAGTCCGCGTTCATCCATGAGCTGGAGCATCAGTAAGGCACGCGACCTCTATAACATCGCTCACTGGGGCAACGGTTATTTCGACATCAATGAGCTCGGGCACGTGATAGTCCGACCGGACCCGGCTTCATCGCACGCCGTCGACCTGTACGAATTGACCCGCGAGTTCGCCGCGCACGATTTGACGCCGCCCGTGCTGGTGCGGTTCTCGGGCATTTTGCACCACCGAGTACGGGAGTTGTGCGAAGCGTTCGACGCCGCCGCCGCCGAACGGGGGTTTCGCGGCCGCTACACCGCCGTGTATCCGATCAAGGTCAACCAGCAGCGCAGCGTCGTAGACGCGCTCCTCGAACACGGCGGCGATCGGTTCGGGCTCGAAGCCGGCTCCAAGCCCGAGCTGCTCGCGGTGCTCGCGCGCTCGCGCTCGAACGGCGTCATCGTTTGCAACGGCTACAAGGACCGCGAGTACGTGCGTCTCGCGCTGATCGGCAAAGCGCTCGGCCATCGCGTGTACATCGTCGTCGAGAAGCTCTCCGAGCTCGAGCTCGTGCTGCGCGAATCGAAGAGCTTGGACATCGCGCCGCTACTCGGCGTGCGCGTGCGCCTCGCCTCGATCGGCGCGGGCAAATGGCAAAACAGCGGCGGCGAGAAATCGAAATTCGGCCTTACCGCCGCGGAGGCGTTGCGCGCCTGTGAACGGCTGCGCGAGGCCGACGCGCTCGGCGCGCTACAGATGATTCATTTTCACATGGGCTCGCAGATCGCGAACGTGCAGCACATCCAGTCCGGCATGCGCGAGGCGGCGCGCTATTACGCGGAGTTGCGCGCGGTCGGGGCGGATATCAACACCGTGAACGTCGGCGGTGGCCTCGGCGTCGATTACGAAGGCACGCGCTCGCGCAGCTTCTGCTCGATCAACTATTCGGTGCGCGAATACGCGAACAACATCGTTTACGCGCTCGCGGAGATTTGCGAAGAGAAGAATCTCCCGCATCCGGACATCGTGAGCGAATCGGGACGCGCGCTTACCGCGCACCATGCCGTGCTGATCACCAATGTCGTCGAATGCGAGCAGGCGCCGGGTGTCGGCAAGTTGCCGCCGGCGCGCGCGAAGGAGCAACCGCTGATACGGGACATGTATAAGTCCTACGTCAACATTTCCAATCGCTCCGCGATCGAGGCGTATCACGACGCGGTGTACTATCTCTCGCAGGCGCAAGGCATGTTCAATCACGGCGTGCTGTCGCTCGCCGAACGCGGTCGCGCGGAGCAGATTTATTTCGCCACCTGCTGGAAAGTGCGCGAGTTACTAGAGCCGGCCGCCAAGGCGCACCGTGAAATACTGGATGAGTTGAACGACAAGCTCGCCGACAAGTACTTCTGCAATTTCTCGCTCTTTCAGTCGATGCCCGATCACTGGGCGATCGATCAGGTCTTTCCGGTGATGCCGTTGAATCGACTCGATGAAGTGCCGACGCGCCGCACGGTATTGCAGGACATCACCTGCGATTCGGACGGGCGCGTGGACTTGTACGTCAACGCCGACGGGGTCGACTCCACATTGCCGCTACATGCACCGCGAGAAAACGAAACGTACCTGCTCGGCATCTTTCTCGTCGGCGCATATCAGGAAATCTTGGGCGACATGCACAATCTCTTCGGCGACACCGATTCGGTGCACGTTGAGCTGTTGCCCGACGGTCGTCACCAGCTCGTCGCGCCGCGCCGCGGCGACACCGTCGATTCGGTGTTGCGTTATGTGCACTTCGAGCCGCGGGATCTACTTGCGGCGTACAAAGATAAGGTCGAGCGTGCGAGCGGGCTCGATAGCGGGCGTCGCGAGGCGTTTCTGCGAGAGCTCGCGGCCGGGATGGAAGGGTATACGTACTTGGAAGACTAGAAGACTACCCGCGATTGATTCGCCGTTTGCAACCCGCCCATCACGCCCGGTCAGAGCCAGTGCGCTTGCGATAGTGTTCGAGGAAACGCGCGATGCGGCCGATCGCTTCGCTGAGGTCGTCTGCATTCGGCAGGAACACGAACCGGAAGTGGTCCGGTTTGCCCCAGTTAAAACCGCTCCCCTGCACGATCAGCACCTTCTCTTCCACCAATAGGTCGTAAGCGAATTGCTGGTCGTCGGCGATGGGGTACAGCTTCGCATCGAGCCGCGGGAACATGTACAACGCGGCTTTCGGCTTTACCACGCTCACACCGGGGATCTGCGTGAGCAGCTCGTACGCGAGATCGCGCTGCCGGCATAGCCGGCCGGTCGGCGCGACCAGATCCTTGATGCTCTGATAGCCGCCGAGCGCTGTTTGAATCGCGAGCTGCCCAGGCGTGTTGGCGCACAACCGCAACGAGACGAGCATATTGAGGCCCTCGATGTAGTCGCGCGCATGGCGCTTCTCGCCCGACACCACCATCCAGCCAGCGCGGTAACCGCACGCGCGGTAGTTCTTCGAGAGTCCGTTGAAGGTGACGAAGAGCACATCGTCGGCGAGCGACGCGATGCTCGTATGCGTGTGGCCGTCGTACAGCATCTTGTCGTAGATTTCGTCCGCGAACACTGTCAGCTGATGTTGGCGCGCGATCTCAACGAGCTGCCGCAGTAAGTCGTCCGGGTACAGCGCGCCGGTCGGGTTGTTCGGATTGATGACGACGATGCCCTTGGTGCGAGGTGTGATGCGCGCACGGATATCGGCGAGGTCGGGCGACCAGCCGGCCTGTTCGTCGCAGAGATAATGCACCGGCCGGCCGCCGGACAGACCGACCACGGCGGTCCACAGTGGGTAGTCGGGTGCCGGGATCAACACCTCATCGCCGTCGTCGAGCAGCGCGTTCATGCTGATCGCGATCAACTCGGACGCACCGTTGCCGAGGTAGACGTCATCGACGGTGACGCCGCGCACGCCCTTCTCCTGCGTGTAGTGCACCACCGCTTTGCGCGGCGCGAACAGACCCTTCGAATCGGTGTAGCCGGCCGCATGCGGCAAGTTGCGGATCATGTCTTGCACGATCTCATCCGGCGGTTCGAGGCCGAACGCGGCGATGTTGCCGATGTTCAGCCGGATGATGCGCTGGCCCTCTTCCTCCATTTGTCGCGCCTTTTCCAGCACCGGGCCGCGGATGTCGTAGGCGACGTTCGCGAGCTTGCTCGATTTGACGATTGGATTGAGCGAGGTCTCTTTTTTGCTGGAAGCCATGGCCACTAGTGGCCCGTAACAATTGATTCGGGAGTGATTCGACGCGATGAATCGAAGTACTTCCACTTCACGGGCTTGGGCTGTTTGTTGTAGTGACGGATGTAGCGCATGAGCTTTCGCTTGAGATCGGGCACCGAGGTGAAGAC